>MZGW01000001.1 GCA_002029295.1 Alkalithermobacter paradoxus
GCTATAAAGAGTATATATCAAATTCTAATGTTTGTTCAAAATGCGAGTTTTTACACAAATGTACTGATAGTAAAAACAATAAAAAGGTAGTATCTAGACATGTTTGGGAAGAATATTTAGAAGAAGCAGAGCACCTAAGGCATACTAATTATAATAAAAGAGTGTATGCATTGAGATCACAAACGATTGAAAGAGTGTTTGCTGATTTAAAAGAAAAGCATGGACTGCGTTATACAACTCTTAGAGGAATAGATAAAGTGCGAATGCAGACCCTGCTTGCTTTCGCATGTCTAAATTTAAAAAAGCTGGCAAATTGGAAGTGGAAAAACTCCAAAAGACAGCTCTTTTTGCGATCTTTTTTTGTTAGGAAAATACATATTTCCAAATTACAGGATATTTTCTCATGCAAGTTAAAATATTTGCCCTTTCGGGCAGATTGTTTTGTCTACAAACTGACCTTAGGGTTATAACCCTAAGGTTTTGTTTAAGGGTAGAAAAAAGTACATCCATGCATATATATTTTAGTAGGAGTATATAAAAATGTAATTTAAGACCTAAAAAAGTTAGATTATACTAAAGGTTTCATTTATAAAATTTGTCGATACATAGGGTAATTTTTATTAGTATTCTACAAAACTAGATAATTTTCCTCAAAGGAAATGACTGCTCTTTATAGAAAACTTAATATAAGCAAGAAAATGCAGGGGTGATAACATTGGATAGAAACTATACGATTAATGGAAGAAATTTGATAGTTGAGTTACATGGGGAATTAGATCATCATATAGCACAAGAGGTAAGAGAAGAAATCGATGCAGCTATAAATCAGAATTCTATAAAGAACGTTATATTTAATTTTGAGAATATGAATTTCATGGACTCTTCTGGAGTTGGGGTAGTCATAGGAAGATATAGAATAGTATCTAAGATTGGTGGGAAAGTAGCAGTTACAAATCTGAACTCACAAGTAAGAAGAATATTTGATTTATCTGGAATGAACAAAATAATAGAAATTTATAATACTTGTGAAGAAGCTATTAGCTCTTTATAAGGAGGTAGACATATGAAAAATTTTGTACAAATGCAATTTTCAGCTAAATCCGAAAATGAGTCCTTTGCAAGAGTTGTAGTCGCTTCTTTTGCATCTCAGTTAAATCCTACTATAGATGAAATTGCTGATATAAAGACAGCAGTATCTGAAGCTGTTACAAACTCTATAATTCATGGGTATGACGAAAATGAAGAAAAAATGGTGTATTTATCTTGTGAGATAGATGGAGATACAATACAAATATGTATAGAGGATGAGGGTAATGGGATAGAAGATATAGAAATAGCAAGACAACCTTTATACACATCAAAACCTGAACTTGAAAGATCAGGAATGGGATTTACTGTTATGGAGACATTTATGGACGAAGTATATGTTTCTTCTAAACAGGGAGAAGGTACTAAAATAACTATGAAAAAAACAATAAGGTCTCATAAAATACAAGATTAGAGGTAATAATTATGGTTATGGCTGCCCAAAAGGAAGAAAAAAATGCTTTGCTTAGCCATGAAGAAACTATCAAACTAATTAAAAGAGCACAAAATGGAGATAATGCGGCAAAGGAGATATTAACACAGAGCAATTTAGGACTTGTAAGAAGTATTGTAAATAAGTTTTTGAATATAGGATACGAAAGAGAAGATTTATTTCAGTTAGGGTGTATAGGGCTTATAAAGGCTATATATAAATTTAATGACCAATTCGATGTGAAATTTTCTACATACGCAGTACCTATGATATTAGGTGAAATAAAAAGACATTTAAGAGATGATGGAATAATAAAAGTTTCAAGATCTTTAAAGCAAATAAATACAAAGGTTAAAATTGAAGGTGAGATATTATCAAAAAAGTTAGGGAGAGAACCTACAATACAAGAAATTTCGGATTCTTTAGGAATTTCTAAGGAAGATATAGTTATGGCGCTAGAATCTAATTCTTGTGTTGATTATCTATATGATGTTATACATGAAGAGGGAGGATCTCCTATTTGTCTTATAGACAAGATAAGTGAAGATAAACAAGAAAGTGATAGCAAAATAGTAGACAATATATTGCTAAAAGAAACCTTAAGTAAGCTTGAAAAAAGAGAAAGACAAATAATAATTTTAAGGTATTTTGAAGATAGAACTCAAAGCGAAATAGGAAAAATACTTGGAATATCACAAGTTCAAGTTTCTAGAATAGAAAAGAAGGTATTATCAAAAATAAAAGAATTCTTGAAATAAATGGGGGGCATATGAAAAGTATTCATGATATGGAATTTTTAAAAGAAAAAATAAATCAATTAAAAGAGAGTGGACTTTATAAGGAAGTAGTTACCCTAGAAGGTCCTAATGAGTCAGAATGCATAATAAATGGAAAAAAAGTTATAAATCTTTCATCTAATAACTACCTTGGTTTTTCTAATCATCCAAGGTTAAAAAAGGCGGCAATTGAAGCTGTAGAAAAATATGGAGCAGGAGCAGGAGCAGTAAGGCCAATTGTTGGAAACATGAGAATTCATGATGAACTTGAAGAACTACTAGCTAAGTTTAAAAGAGAAGAAGCTGTGTTAGTTTTTCAGTCTGGATTTAATTGTAATGCTGGAACTATTCAAGCTGTTACAGAAGATGGAGATTTAATTATATCTGATGAACTTAATCATGCAAGTATAATAGATGGGGCAAGATTAAGTAAAGCTAAAAAAACAACATTTAAGCATTCAGATATGGAAGATTTAGAGAGAATACTAAAAGAAAATAAAAATAAGCATAATAGAATGCTTATAATAACAGATGGAGTATTCTCTATGGATGGAGATATAGCAAAGCTTCCACAAATAGTTGAGCTTGCTGAAAAATATGGAGCTATGACTTATGTAGACGATGCTCATTCTAGTGGGGTATTAGGTGAAAGCGGAAGAGGAACAGTAGATTATTTTGACCTTCACGGAAGAGTAGACTTTACTATAGGAACATTATCTAAGGCTATAGGCGTTGTTGGTGGATACGTTGCTGGTAAGAAAGTTACTATTGACTGGTTAATAAATAGAGGGAGACCATTCTTATTTTCAACTGCACTTCCACCAGCAGCAGTAGGAGCTTGTATAGAAGCTATAAATATGTTAATGGAAAGTACTGAATATACAGATAGGCTTTGGAATAATGCAAAATACTTTAAAGGAAAACTTGGGAAGCTTGGATTTAATACAGGTCAAAGTGAAACACCTATAACTCCTATAATAATAGGAGATGAGTCTAAAGCAAAAGAATTTTCAAATAGATTGTTTGAAAAAGGAGTATTCGTAAGCCCGATTGTATTCCCAACAGTCCCAAAAGGAACAGGAAGGGTAAGATGCATGGTAACTGCAGGACACAGTTATGAGCAATTAGATAAAGTTGTAAATATAATGGAAGAAGTAGGAAAAGAGATGAATATAATATAAATTCATATTGATGATTATATCTGAAAATAAGCCAGTATTGGTTTATTTTCTTTTTTTTTGCAAATAATAATATAAAAAAAGGGGGTTAAAATCATGAAGGAAATATATATTATTCCGAAGAAAAACCTACACTTTCCTAAGGATATAAATACTTTATATCTAGGGGATATATTTGAAATATATCCAGAAAAAGAAAAGGAAAATATTAAAAATATTAAGATAGAAGAATTCAAAGAGATAAGAGAAGATTACCATATAATTCCTTTAGGTAAAGTAATAAATAAAATAAAAGATAGTGATAATAATATAAAAATAAATTTGATGGATAATAAAGATATAATGATAAACTTTAGAAACGACAAGAAAGATAAAACTTTGATCATTAGAGTGATAATGGTATGTATAGTATTATTTCTAGGAGCTTCTATGGCTATTGTAAATTTCCACTCAGATGTTAATATGGGGGAGTCTCATAAGGTTTTATATAGACTTATAATGGGAAAAGAAAACGGAAATCTAGCTTTTTTACAAATACCTTATTCACTGGGAATAGCTCTTGGTGTAGCTGTATTTTACAATAAAATAATTCCAAATTACTCAAAGAGTGAGCCTAGCCCTCTAGAACTTGAGGTAGAAACTTATAAAAGTGAAATAGAAAGCTACATAATCAACACTTCAAATAAGAATAAGGAGTGATAACTTGAGAACAGGATTTCTGATGTTAATTGGATTTTCAGAAGGTGTAGTTGTAGGATCTGGAGTAGTAGCACTTTTAACTCTTTTAGATATAATACCAAGACTTTGTCAAATAACAGGAACATATCACTATATAAGTTTGTATCAGATTATATTAATAAGTGCTACATTCTGTGGAAGTATGTTTTCTCTTATGAATTACTCACTAGGCTTGGGAGTATATTTCTTAATATTTTCAGGGCTAACCTATGGAATATTTGTAGGTATGCTAGCATCAGCACTAGCAGAAGCTGTAGATGTTATTCCTATAATAGAAAGAAGATTAAAGATAGATGGGTATATAAAATATATAATACTATCATTAATACTTGGTAAGTCTTTTGGATCAATATTAAACTGGACGATATTAAATATGAACTAGGAGTGATTTGAATGGATTACAAAAAGTATGTCGACAACAAAAGTCCAAAACCTAATTACCTAAAAAACTATATACTTGCATTTGTAATTGGTGGGATTATATGCGTGCTAGGTCAATTTATATTAAATACATATATAAGTTTTGGATTAGATAAAGAGGGAGCATCAACTGCTACATCTATAACCCTCATACTTTTAGGAGCATTTCTAACAGGAATTGGAGTGTACGATGTTATAGGGAAGTATGGGGGTGCAGGTTCAGCAATACCGATAACAGGTTTTTCAAATTCTATAGTATCTCCTGCTATGGAGTTTAAAAGAGAGGGTTATGTTTTAGGGGTTGGTGGAAAGATGTTTACAATAGCAGGTCCTGTTTTGGTTTATGGAATAGGAAGCTCTGTTGTAGTAGGGATTATATACTATTTTCTAGGGAAGTAATTTATACAAAGGAGAGATTAAGATGGCGCAGAAAAGATTGGGAAATCAGACAGTTCAACTTCAAAATAGCCCAACTATAATAGCTACTGCATCTATAGTAGGACCAAAGGAAGGAAAAGGGCCACTAAGTAGTTATTTTGATAAAATACTAGAGGACGACTTATGTGGAGAAAAGAGCTGGGAGCTTGCAGAAAGCAAGATGGTAAAAGAAGCTATGCAGATGGCCATAGACAAAACTTCGTATGTAATGAGTAATGTAGATTATATATTTGCAGGAGACTTATTAAATCAGTTAATGTCTACATCTTTTGCAGTTAGAGACCTAAAAAGGCCTTTCTTTGGCCTGTATGGTGCATGCTCAACTATGAGTGAATCCTTGAGTTTAGCTTCCATGATAGTAGATGGAGGATTTTCTGATTTGGTTATAGCAGGAACATCTAGTCACTTTTGTAGTGCAGAAAGGCAATTTAGATTTCCGCTGGAGATGGGTTCTCAAAGACCTTTGACTGCACAGTGGACGGTAACTGGATCTGGATGTGCTGTTATATCTTCAAAAGGAAAAGGACCTAAGATAAGGAGAATTACAACAGGAAAAGTTATAGATGAAGGAATAAAAGATCCTAACAATATGGGAGCTGCTATGGCACCAGCTGCTGTTGACACAATAAGAACATATTTTGAAGATACTAATGATGATATAGATAGTTTTGACATTATAGCAACTGGAGATTTAGGCAAACTTGGAATGGATATAGCAAAAGAATTTTTAATGAAGTCTGGATATGATATATCAAAAATATATACAGATTGTGGAGTTGAGATATTTGATAGCAAAAAGCAAGATACACATTCAGGTGGTAGTGGTTGCGGATGCTCCGCTGTTACATTCTGTGGATACATATACAATAAATTAATAAATAAAGAGTTCAATAAAGTAATGCTTGTTTCTACGGGTGCACTTTTATCTCCAACTAGTACTCTCCAAAAACAAAGTATACCATCTATTGCTCACGCAGTTATAATACAAAACGATTAGGAGGGAAATTATGGACTACTTATGGGCTTTCATAATTGGTGGCACTATATGCTTACTAGGCCAAATACTAATGGACTTTTTTAAAATTCCAGTTCCATACATTATGGTTACATTTGTTACAAGTGGTGTAATTCTTACAGCACTTGGATTATATGAACCTATAATAAAACTTGGAGGAGCAGGTGCCAGTGTACCTTTACCGGGATTTGGATATGCACTTGCAAAGGGAGTAATAAAAGAAGTTTCAGAAAAAGGTTTTTTAGGTGCATTTACAGGAGGAACAGTTGCAACTGCTGGAGGAATAGCAGCAGCTGTTTTCTTTGGATATGTAATGGCTGTTATATTTACTCCAAAAACTAAACCATAGGAGTTGGATATATGAAATTATATAAAGAAATACAAAAAAATAAAGATGTACTCAAAAGTAGATTGCCTATAGATAATAGCTTTGACGTTATAGGCAGAGAAATAGAAATAGGAAAAAAAGATTCTTATTTGGTATTCATAGATGGATTTGCTAAAGATGATATAATGCTTTGGATTCTTGAAACTCTTCAGGCTATGGAAAGTGTAGGGAATATTAACTTTATAAAAAAGATAATGTCAAAGAAAATAGGATATATAGAGGTAGAAACATTCGATGAATTTGAAACACTAGAAAACTCTGTTTTATCTGGAGCTATAGCACTAATTTTAGATGGAGAAAGTGAAGGCTTAATAATAGATGCAAGAGAATATCCAGTAAGAGGGCCAGATGAACCAGACTTAGAAAAAGTGACAAGAGGATCAAGAGATGGACTTGTTGAAACGATAGTATTTAATACCGCACTAATAAGGCGAAGAATAAGAGATCCACATCTTACATTTGAAATGAAAAGCGTAGGAAAAAGATCTAAAACAGACGTGGTAGTTGGATATATAAAAGATTTAGCAGATCAAAAACTAGTAGACGATATAGATAAGAAACTAAAAGAAATAGATGTTGAAGCTTTGATAATGGCAGAAAAGACACTAGAAGAACTTATGATTAAGAAAAAATGGTACAATCCACTTCCTCAAGTTAAATTTACAGAAAGGCCAGATGTTGTAGCTGCACATCTTCTAGAAGGACATATAGCTATAATAGTAGATACATCTCCTAGTGTTATGCTGCTTCCGGCTACATTATTTCATTTTACTCAGCATGCAGAAGATTATTATCAAAATCCTACTGTTGGAACTTATATAAGGTGGGTTAGGTTTATAGGTATGGTATTCTCTTTTGTTTTGCTTCCACTGTGGCTTTTGCTTGTTTATAATAAAGATATGCTTCCGCCAAATCTATCATTTCTAGGGCCAAAAGAAACAGGGGTAATACCTTTATTTATTCAGTTTATAATACTAGAGCTTGGAATAGATCTTCTTAGAGTAGCGTCAGTTCACACTCCTAACTCATTATCTACATCTTTAGGTATAGTAGGAGGTCTTATTTTAAGCGAGTTTGCAATAAAGGTAGGGTGGTTTGTTCCAGAAACAGTACTATATATGGCTATAGTAGCATTAGGAACGTTCTCAACTCCTAGCATAGAATTTTCAATGGCAATAAGAATATTTAGATTGTTTTTATTGATTCTTACGGGATTATTTAAAGTATATGGTTTTGTAACAGGTCTAGTAATAACAGGGATCATAATGCTTACAACTAAGTCGTTCAATAATAAAAGTTATTTATGGCCATTAATACCACTTGATATAAAAGCATTATCAAATGTATTATTTAGAAAGCCAATACCAGAAATCAAAAAACACAAATAGAGGGCAAATTTGCCCTCTATTTTTAATTTACAATAACTTTATCTTCTTTTTTATCTTCCTTATCCTCTTTTTTGTCTTCTTTTTTTTCTTCTTTTTTATCATCTTTTTTATCCTGATTTGAATCAGGAACTTCTACTTCTTCATCAGGTGTTTTATTACCTGGAAGCCATTTATCTATTAAATCCTCAATTATAGATGTCTTTTTATTTTCGCTGTATTTAGTTGGAACTTGATATTTGTAATCTTCAGGATAAGGTCCACGAGTGATTTCTATAAGCCTTCTTATAAACACTCTAGTAACTATATTTTCTTCTGGAGTATTTTCTGTTATAAGTAGATTATTTTCTTTATCAACTTGAACAGCTACGTGAACATCACAAGTATCTCTAGGTTCAGTTCCACTTATAAACATTTCTCTTCTTATCACATTTCTTTCATCGTGAGAACAAAGATCAGAAGGTAATTTCCCCGATACTGTACATATAGTTACATCTACAATACCGCTTGGTCTTTCAAAGTTTCTTCTCTCTAACTCAGCATGAACTCTAGACATTACCTTGCTCCAAAGTCTTGAAGCCATAGGACTTCCTTCGTTAAGTCTTTTGTTCATATCATTTCCTATCCAAGTAGCACCGACATAGTAAGGAGTGTACCCAACAAACCAAGCATCATAGTTACTATTTGTAGTTCCTGTCTTACCAGCAACAGGCATATTTGGAAGCTTAGCTCTTGTACCTGTACCTCTATTTACAACATCAGTAAGTATATCAGTTAAAAGGTACGAAACTTGAGGAGTTGTTACAGTGTGCTTAATTTGTTTATTTTCTATTATAACTTCTCCACTAGCAGTTTCAACTTTTGTAAAGAATATAGGTTTTATATAAGTTCCTTGATTTGCTATTGCTCCATATGCAGCAGTTAAATCAAGAGGAGTTATACCCCTATACATTCCTCCTAAAGCTAAAGCAGCAAAGTTAGAATCATTTCTTTTATTTATAGTAGATATTTTCAGTTTTTCCAAATAGTCAAGCATTGTATTTATAGAGTTTGAATCGCTAGTTGACAACATTTGAGATAACTTTATGGCTCCAACGTTTGAAGAGTCCCTAACAAGTTCTCTTACTGTAGTAAAGCCCCTGTATCTATTATTGTAGTTTCTTGGCCAAAGCTCACCCTTTTCATTAAACATAGGAGTTTCATCTACAGCAGTACCAGGAGAGTACCCCATATCTAAAGCTGGTAGATAAACAGATAAAGGTTTAATAGCAGATCCAGGTTGCCTTGGATTTGATGCTCTGTTGTATATCTTACTTCCTGTTATTTTTCTACCACCAACTAAACCTCTGACTTCACCTGTACTATGATCCATTATAACCATGGCAGACTGTGGCTGTATATTACCATTTTCATCTCTAAATGTTCCAGGGAAGTTTCTATCATTATCATATTCTTGTTCTAATATATTTTGGATATTTCTATCCATAGTAGAGTATATACGAAGTCCACCTTTGTATAATACATCTCTAGCTTCATCTTCGTTGTATCCATTTCTGATTAGTGCATCTATAACTTCATCTTTAACTGTGTCCACAAAGTATGAAGAAATGCCTTCATCTCTCTTTGTTCCAACTTTTATTTCAATTTCATGATTTTTGGCTTCATCATATTCTTCTTGTGTTATATAACCAAGTTCTAGCATTTTCATAAGAACAACTTCTTGTCTAGACTTAGAAACAGGATTGAAAACAGCCTTTCTAATTACTAAATTTTCCTTAATAAGTTCATCATACTGACCTGGAGTTATTCTACGGTGAGAAAGTAGCTTTTTGAATGCTTCTTTTTCAACATCAGTTGCAGGTTCAGTATTAGGAGTTCTAGGATAAGTTACAAACTGAACAGTATCAAAATCTTCAGTTCCATCAAATCTCTCTGTAACGTAAGCTGAATATCTAGAAGGGAATCTAGTTATACCAGCTATAAGAGCAGATTCGGCTAAATTAAGCTCACTTACATCTTTAGAGAAATAAGTATGAGCAGCTGCTTGAACTCCTACAGCACCTCTACCAAGTCCAGCTATATTAAGGTAAGCTTCTAAAATTTGATCCTTTGTTAAAGTCCTTTCAAGCTGTATCGCATAATAAGCATCTCGTATTTTTCTAGTGTAAGTTTTTTCGTTAGAAAGATATACATTCTTCGCAAGTTGTTGAGTTATAGTACTTGCACCATGCTTGCTACCAGTTCTAAGATTGTGTATAGCAGCACCAAATATTCTTCTAATATCGATACCTTTATGTCTGTAAAACCTTTCATCTTCTATTGCAATAAAAGCATTCTGGAGGTCTTTAGGTATCTGATCTAGACTTACTATAGTTCTAAATGTACTTCCATGTAGAGTATCAACTAAATTCCCATCCTTATCATATATAAAGGAACTATCATCTAGCATTTGGTCTAGGTTATTAGGGTCTATAGGTTTTGTAGTTCTTATAACCCCTCCAACTATACCAGCTCCTACGGCTATTGTAGATATAGATAATACAATAAATACAATAAGAGCTACTCTTAGTACACTTATTTTCTTTTTATTATTTTTATCTTTCTTTTTGTCTTTTCTTTTATCTTTATCTTTTGAATCTTCATTCTTAGGATTTCTAGTACTCATTTTATCCCTCCTTATTGTTGAATATATTATACCATATAATCTTTGTGAAGAATATTTCTAAAATGATAAGTTAAATATTATAGCATACAAAGTGTTATTCTTGAAGAAAATAAATATATATGGTAAAATATACGAAAATTAACGAAATGTCAACCCTCCATAAGTAGTGGAGGGTTATTACATAAAAAAAGAGGTGTTGTTAGTGATAGATGTAAATGAACAATTAAAAATAATAAAAAAGGGAACAGCAGAACTGATTTCAGAAGAAGAATTAGTTAAAAAGCTAGAAAAATCAATAAAAGAAAACAAGCCACTAAGAATAAAGTTAGGGCTTGATCCATCAGCTCCTGATATACATTTAGGACATACTGTTGTTTTGAGAAAATTAAAAGCGTTTCAAGATCTAGGTCATAAAGTAGTTATAATAATAGGTGACTATACAGGAATGATAGGAGATCCTACAGGTAAGTCAGAAACAAGAAAAAGATTATCTAGGGAAGATGTACTTAAAAATGCACAAACTTACCAAGACCAGATATTTAAGATACTAGATAAGGAAAAAACAGAAGTAAGGTTTAATGGAGAATGGCTTGGCAAAATGTCATTTATGGACGTTGGAGAATTAGCATCTAAATATACAGTAGCTAGGATGCTTGAAAGAGATGACTTTAAGAAAAGATTTTCAAATAATCAACCTATATCTATACATGAATTTTTCTATCCATTAATGCAAGGATATGATTCAGTTGCTATAAACTCTGATGTAGAAATGGGAGGAACTGACCAAAAATTCAACATATTAATGGGAAGAACTCTGCAAAAAGAATATGGTCAGGAATCTCAAGTAGCACTTTTAATGCCTATACTTGAAGGTACAGATGGTGTAAAGAAAATGAGTAAATCTTTAGGAAACTACATAGGAATTTACGAAGATCCAAAAGAGATGTACGGAAAAACTATGTCTATTCCAGATGAATTAATAATAAGATATTTTGAGCTTGTTACAGATATACATCCTGATGAAATAGAAAAGATGAAAACTGATATGGAAAATGATGCAGTTAATCCTAGAGATTTAAAAATGAAGTTAGCAAGAGAAATAGTTAAGTTATACCACGGTGAAGAAAAATCTATAGAAGCTGAAGAACATTTCAAGTCACTTTTCCAAAAGAAAGCTATACCAGATGATATTGATGTGTTTGAAGTAGAAGAAGATTTACTTGAAGATGGGTTATTCTTCATACCAAAGCTTGTAGTACATATAGGCTTATGTCCATCTACTAGTGAGGCTAGAAGATTATTCAAGCAAGGTGGAATAAAACTAAACGGAGAAAAAATAGAAAACGAAAAAGTAAGTCTAACAGAAGAAGATGTTATACAAGTTGGGAAAAGAAAATTTGCAAAAATAAAAGTGAAATAATCACATTTTTAAATACCTCTCATAATATAAAAATGGGGGGTATTTTCTTGAGAAGATTAAAATTCAGAAAAAGAAGGAATCATAGAAAATTTTTCTTTTTATTTACGTTAATAGTATTAGTTATTTTATTTGTATATGCATTTTTCTATGTAGATAGTAAGATAAAGCCTACTATTCAGGCCATAGCAGAAGCAAGAGCTCAAGAAATGGCCACAAGATCTATAAATGATGCAGTTAAGGAAACTTTAAGAGAGAGAATTAATTATGACGAACTTATAAATCTAAAAACAGATACAGAAGGAAATATAACTATGGTTCAAGCAAATACCATCCTAATGAATAAAATAGCGTCTGACGTAGCAACAGAGATACAGAAAAAATTAAAACAAATAAAAACTGCATCTGCATATATACCTCTTGGAAACGCTCTTAAAAGTCAAATACTATCCCAGTATGGACCTAAATTAAAAGTAGACATGGTTCCTGTTGGTATGGTATATGTAGATTTTGGAACAGAGTTCGAGTCATCTGGAATAAATCAAACAAGGCACAGAATATACCTCATTATAAAAGCCAACGTAAAAGTTATAGTACCATTTACATCATCTACAAAAGAAGTAGTAACTCAAATACCAGTATGTGAAACTATAGTTGTAGGTAAGGTTCCGCATAACTACGTAAATGTTCCTAGACAAGATTTAACAAATGTACTTCCAGATGGGTTTGAATAGAGGAGATAATGTTTATGAATTATGTTTATATACTTGAATGTAATGATAAAACTCTTTATACAGGGTATACCAATAATTTAGAAAGAAGGATAGATACTCATAATAAAGGTAAAGGTGCTAAATACACTAGATATAGACTTCCTGTTAAGTTACTGTACTTTGAAACATTCAGTACAAAAAGTGAAGCATTAAAAAGAGAATATCAAATAAAAAAAATGACAAGAAAGCAAAAAGAAAACATTATAAAATTAAAGAGATCATGAAAACATGATCTCTTTAATTGCATACCTTATTAGCTTTAAGAACTCTCATAGCATTTAAAACAGCAATTAAAGCAACTCCTACATCTGCAAATACAGCTTCCCACATTGTAGCAATACCACCTGCACCTAGGATAAGAACCATAGCCTTTACAGAAAGAGAAAATATAATATTTTGCCAAACTATCTTTCGGGTAAACTTAGCAATTTTTATGGCAGTAGCAACTTTTAGAGGATTATCTGTCATGATAACAACATCTGAAGCTTCAATTGCTGCATCAGAGCCTAATGATCCCATAGAAACTCCAACATCAGCTCTTGCAAGAACAGGAGCATCATTAATCCCATCTCCTACGAATAATATCTTTCCTTTAGGATAATCATTATATAGATTTTCGAGTTTTTCTACTTTCTCGTGAGGAAGAAGGCTTGAATATACCAAATCTAAACCTAAATCCTTACCAATACTTTGTGCAACATATTTATTGTCGCCAGTAAGCATTACAGTTTTTTTAACTCCAAGTTTTTTTAGTTCTTCTATTGCTTTCTTTGAGTCATGTTTTATCTTATCTGAAATAATAATAAATCCACAATACTTCCTATCTATTGATACATGGACTATTGTACCTATAGAATTTACACTATCGTAACTTATATTATTTAACTTCATTAAATTTTCATTACCAACAACAACTTCACTTCCTTTTATTGATGCTTTCACTCCATAGCCTGGAATTTCTTCGAAGTTATCAACTAAAGATTTATCTATATCTTTGCCATAGTATTTTAAGATAGAAGTAGCTATAGGGTGGTTAGAATAACTTTCAGCAAGTGCAATATAGTCTAAAATATCATCTTTATTAAGGTTATCTTTTAATTTTACAAAGGAAACATCAAATACACCTTCTGTTAAAGTACCTGTTTTATCAAACACAGCTATCTCAATTTCGTTTAGTGCCTCTAAATAATTTCCGCCTTTTATCAAAATTCCATTTGAAGATGCTCCACCGATACCACCAAAGAAACCAAGAGGTATTGATACAACCAAAGCACAAGGACAAGATACTACTAAGAAAACTAAAGCTCTATAAATCCATGTAGAAAAGCTTTCATTACTTATAAATAAAGGCGGTAATAAAGCTAGTGATAAAGCTAGGATTACAACAACTGGAGTATAGTACCTAGAAAATTTTGTTATAAATTGCTCAGTAGGTGCTTTTCTTGAACTTGCATTTTCAACTAAATTCAGTATCTTAGAAACTGTAGATTCTCCAAATTCTTTTGAAACCTTCACAGATATAAGTCCACTTTTATTTATATATCCACTTAAGACTTCATCATCGATAGATATACTTTTAGGAGTAGACTCACCGGTTAAAGCGCTAGTATCTACAAAAGAGTTACCATGTATTACAATTCCGTCTAAAGGGATTTTTTCTCCAGGCTTTACAATAACTATATCACCTATATTCACTTGATCTGGATAAACTTTTTTTATTTCATCACCAAATTTGAGATTTGCATAGTCAGGTCTAATGTCCATCAAATCTTTTATAGATTTTCTAGATTTGTTTACGGCTAGGTTTTGAAAAAATTCTCCTACTTTATAAAACAGCATTACAGCAACTCCTTCAGGAAACTCTTTAATCGTGAAAGCTCCTATTGTTGCTATACTCATGAGAAAGTTCTCGTCAAGAAACTGCTTTTTATACACATTTCTTGCTGCCTTAACAAGAATATCTCCACCGATTAGAATGTAACTTATAAAATAAAGCATGAAGTTTATATTAGTAGAGAACCTAAATAAAATAGCAAGTATAAACAAAGCAGTTCCTATTGATAACTTAATCATATTCAATTTATTTTCATTGTTATTTTTAGGTGGTTGATGAGTAGGTTTATTTTCTATAACCAATACATGAGGTTCTATATTTTTAACAATAGTTTTTATTTCATGGGTAATATAATCAACATTATCTTCGTGATTTACCTGTACTTTTAGCACTTTGGTAACGAAATTTAAAGAAGCAGTAATAACACCATTAATTTTATTAACCTCAAGCTCTATCTTAGAAGAACAGCCAGCACAATCTAAACCTTCTAGAATAAATTCTTTTATTAATATACTCACACAATCAACCCCTTTATTTTTCATTAATATGAACTAATCCACAATCAAATATATTTTTTATATGATCATCATGTAGAGAATAATAAACTATTTTTCCTTCTTTTCTATATTTTACAAGTCGCGCCTGCTTTAGTACTCTAAGCTGATGTGATATTGCAGATTGGCTCATACCAAGAAGTGACGCTATATCACAAACACACATCTCAGCGGAAAATAAAGCGTACAGAATCTTTACTCTGGTTGTATCACCAAAAACCTTAAAAAGCTCTGCTAAATCATACAAAACTTCATCGCATGGCATATCTTTTCTAACACTATCTACGATATCCTCATGTATAAATTCATAATCACATGTTTCAAATGTTTTCTTAGTATACATAAATATCCCCCTTGTTAATTTAATATATGAACATATATTCATATATGTGATAAGTATATGTTTTAATATTTCGTATGTCAATAGTATAGAAAATTGATGACCTTGTTAATAAAAAAACAAAAAATAGTAATATATTCTAATATTTTTCAAAAAATAACTTATATAAAAATATTTTCCGTGTTATAATTGTAACTAATTAGAGCTCTAATTAAAAATATTAAGGAGGGAATTATAGTGAAAAAGTTAGGATTACTGCCGAGACTTTTAATAGCTATCGCTCTTGGAATACTACTAGGTATGATATCTCCAGAGGGAGTTATTAGAGTTTTCGCGACATTCAATGGAATCTTCGGAAACTTTTTAGGATTTGCTATCCCGCTTATAATAGTAGGATTTGTTACTCCAGGTATAGGGGAGTTAGGAACAGGAGCAGGAAAGCTATTAGCTATAACTGCAGGTATTGCTTATATATCTACAATAGTTTCTGGTTCAGTTGCATTTATTGCAAACACTGCTATTTTACCAACATTCTTAAAAGCTGGAAGCTTAGCTATTGACGCTGCAAATCCAGAAGAAGGATTAGCACAAGCATTCTTTACTATTAACATGCCGCCAATTATGGGAGTTATGACTGCTCTTTTAATTGCATTCACATTAGGACTAGGTATTGCAACTATCAAAGGAGACACTATAAAGAAATTCATGAATGAATTCCAAAGTATAATAGAAAAATTAATATCAAATATTATAATACCATTACTTCCATTACATATTATGGGTATATTCGCTAACATGTCATTTGCTGGACAAGTTGCAACTATAATGTCTGTATTCTTTAAAGTATTCGTATTAATAATACTACTTCACATTGCAATTATAATTACTCAATACTTCATAGCTGGTACATTAACAGGTGCAAATCCATTTGTATTAATTAAGAATATGATTCCTGCATACTTTACTGCAATAGGAACTCAATCTTCAGCTGCTACAATTCCTGTTACACTTCAAAAGACTAAAGATAATGGTGTAAATGAGGGTGTTGCTGACTTTGTTGTACCTTTATGTGCTACAATACACTTATCAGGAAGTACTATAACATTAGTAAGCTGTGCTATGGCAGTTATGATGTTAAATGGAATGAGCATTTCTTTCACAGCAGTATTTCCTTTCATACTAATGCTTGGAGTAACTATGGTAGCCGCTCCTGGAGTACCTGGTGGTGCTGTAATGGCAGCATTAGGACTACTTGAAACTATGTTAGGATTTACCCCTACATTAACTTCACTTATGATAGCTTTATATCTTGCACAGGATAGTTTCGGAACAGCATGTAACGTTACTGGAGATGGTGCTATAGCTATAATAATGAACAAAATATCTGGACATAAGTTGAACGAAAAGAAAGAAGCTAATAACTAATAATCAGGCCCTATCGATTGATAGGGCCTTTTAATATAAACAATCCTTCATCTTCCTTCCATTCTGCAAACAAAACTTCTCTTGCATTATCAATCTTATGTGACTTTAGTTGTTTTTCTAGCCAATTATCATCAAATCCACATGACTTTAGATTATCAAACAAAATCTCACCATCTAAGATTAAAGCAACGGGAAGACAAACCTTCTTTTGAGAAAGATTTAAATCTTCACTTGTTGGATTTGAGTATTTCGACTTTTTAAGTACACTTATAGACCCACTAGGTTCTAAGATTGCATATTCAACTTCTCTAATAGAGAATACATCTTTAGACCTTAACAAGCTTTGAAGTTCATTAATATCGAGCTTTTGTTTCTTTAGTTCATTAAAATCTATTTTACCATTTCTGATTATAATAGATGGATCACCTTCAAAAAAGGATCTAGTTTTTCTAAACTTTTGAGTTATCTTTTCTATTACATACATCAAAAATCCCCATAAAAAAAGAGCGTACAAAATAAAAAATATGGTAGTTTCAGGATCATATATAGCATTCCCTAAAAGTTCTCCTAATACTAAAGCAGATATAAAATCAAAAGGAGTTATCTGGTGTATCTGTCTTTGCCCTATAAGCTTAGTTATTAAAAGTAGTGCAAAAAAACCTATGCTAAGTTCTATAGTAAGATGTAAAAAGGGAGAAATATCCAATTTAATCACCCCTAAAATACTGTTGTTTATATAGTTTAACCAAAAATTTATTTATTAATAAATGTATTATTTACAAAACATTTGAAAAAATTATAAACAGTGAAGGATATACTCATTATATGTATATGCATTTAAAAGACAATAATGAGATTCATGTAGAATTTAACAAATCCTATAAAAACTTCACAAAGTGGCTCAAAGATAAAGGGTATACAGATGTTTATCTAAAATAAGACGCTAAAAATGCGTCTTATTTTTTGATTAAATGATATAATAACTTTATACATAATTACTTATGAAAAGGAGTGTTTGGCATGGAGAAAAAAATAGAAAGAGCATTACTTGTTGGTCTTGATATAACAACCATAAATAAAAGAACAGATAATATAGATATAGATTCTTCTATGGATGAACTTGAAGAACTTGCAAAGGCAG
Organism: Alkalithermobacter paradoxus; assembly: GCA_002029295.1. Taxonomy (GTDB): domain Bacteria; phylum Bacillota; class Clostridia; order Peptostreptococcales; family Peptostreptococcaceae; genus Alkalithermobacter; species Alkalithermobacter paradoxus. Next base: position 18,007 of record MZGW01000001.1, read on the forward strand.
CAGGAGCAGAGGTTGTTGGAAGAGTTGTTCAAAGTAAAGATGCAAGAGATGTAGCATATTACGTAGGAAAAGGAAAGGCTCAAGAAATAAAAGAGCATTGCGAAGCACTAGAGGCTGATTTGGTAATATTTAATGATGAACTTTCAGGTGCTCAAATGAAGAATTTAGAAGATCTTATTGGCGTAAGTATTGTAGATAGAACAGCTCTTATACTAGATATATTTGCACAAAGAGCTTTATCTAAGGAAGGAAAGCTTCAGGTTGAACTAGCACAGCTAAAATATAGACTTCCAAGGCTTTATGGACTGGGAAAAGCATTGTCAAGAACGGGAGCAGGAATTGGAACAAGAGGTCCTGGAGAGCAGAAACTAGAAATAGATAAAAGACATATACTAAACAAAATTGCAGATATAAAAAGGGAATTGAAAGAAGTAAAGAAAAATAGAGAAGTTCAAAGGATGCAAAGATTAAAGTCAGATATACCTATAGTTGCTTTAGTAGGATACACAAATGCAGGTAAATCAACACTTACTAATGAGCTTATAAAGACTCATAAAGAGTATAACAAAGAAAAAGAAGTTTTTTCAAAAGATATGTTATTCGCAACATTAGATGTAACTTTAAGAAAAGCTACTTTAGATAATAATAGAGAGTTTTTGGTTGTAGATACTGTTGGATTTGTAAGTAAACTTCCACACGATTTAGTTGAAGCTTTCAAGGCTACATTAGAGGAAGTTAAATATGCAGATTTGATACTTCACGTTGTAGATGCATCTAACAAAAACTATGATATACAAATGGATACGACTTTAAATGTTTTAAGAGAGCTTAAAGCTTTAGACAAAGAAATAATTACAGTTTTTAATAAAGCTGACAAATTAGACTACGAAGTTAACGCTAGGAAAGATGAAGATGTTGTGTTTATATCTTGTAAAACAGGCTACAACCTAGATGTATTATTAGATAAAATAAAAGAAAAAATAATGGGAAATCTTTATGATGTTGAAATGATTATACCTTATTCAAGAGGAGATATATTTAACACACTTAAGGAAAAAACTATAATTGACAATTTTGAATATAAGGAAGAAGGAATATATATAAAGACTACTCTAGACGAAGCAGACTACGGAAGATATAGTGAATATATAATTAAGTAGGAGGAATTTTCTTGGAGGTAGTTTGGCAGAATATAGAAAAGTTAAAGGACTATCAAATAACTTATCTTTTATACAAAGAAGGGAAAAATACATCTCAAATAAGTAAGATAAGAAATATTTCTGTTGAAGAAGTAAATAGACATTTGATATGTGCAAAACAGGAAATAAAGCAAATCCCTAAAATTGAAAAAGATATAATAACTAAATTTCTAGAAATGGACAAAGAAAGTAGAATAAATGCCATAAATTCTTTAACAAATGGAGAATCAGAAATATTAAAGAAAAATTTATACAAAAGGATAATCAAGGAAGATAACGCAGAAGACCTTATGGTTTTGGTTTGGATGTGCGGTGAGCTTAAAGATATTAGATTATTAGAACTTGTTCATTTAAATTCTAAGCACCCTCATGGCGGGGTAAGAAGAATGGCATACTCAGCTATGGGGAAAATACAGTCTGTTGAAAGTATAAGATTTTTAGAGAAAGGCCTTCTAGATATAAAGCCACAAGTAAGGCAGTATGCAGCAAAATCACTTTCAAAAATAGGAGACAAAGAGAGCATTAGAAAACTTGAAAATCTTATTAAAAACCCAAAAGAAAAAGAATATGTCAAAAGAGCATTTTTAGATGCTATACATTCTATAAAAGAAAGAGATGTTAAGATGTAAACTTCATCTTAACATCTCTTACTAGTTTTATCGCATTATTGTAAGATAACTGTGCACCTTTTAGTACTATAGGTCTTCCAAAAGATACAAGATGCAGTCTTCTAGAAGAAAAACCACCTATTTTCATAAGTATATTCACAGTTGTCATAGTATCTACAAGCATTACATCATTTAAATTTCCTCCCCCTAAAGTATAGGAGTCTTTAAGTGTGTTTAAAACAAGATTTTTATTAAATTGTCTAGATAAAGTATACACTTTGTTTCCAAATTCATCAGAGCCTCTATATATAATTTTACCCTGATCACTTTTAGTCATGGTATCAAAGTATCCTAGCTTCATTATTTCATCTTTAGTTGGAACACTATCCTCAGGCAAAAATTTTAGGTGAATAGCAGAAGCTATTGCGGAAGAATGAGTTCCTCCTACACAATGGTAGATTATATTCATAAGAATCCTCCTAGATTAATATATTAATAGTATAACCTCTGAAATAAAAAATATATACAAACTACAAGCTTATGCAAATTTGATTGATATTACGTGTAAAAACTCTGTTAAGTAGGATTTAAATATTATTAAAAAATGAGGGGGAGATTAGGATGATTTTTAGGAGCTGTGCAGGAGGAATAGTTTTTTATGGTAACAAAGTTTTAATCATGAAGAATGAAAAAAATGAATGGGTACTTCCAAAGGGAGTTATAAAAGATGACAAGATTTCTACAGAAGTAGCTTTAGATAGAGTGAAAATAGAATGTGATGTTGATGCTAGAATTTTATCTACAGCAGGTCAAACAAGTTATGAATTTTATTCTATAAGTAGACAAAAACCAGTATGTAATGAAATAATTTGGTATGTAATGGAAAGCGATAGTGATAAATGCAATATAAATAAAGAAGAAGGATTTAAAGATGGAGGATTTTACAGAATAAAAGATGCACTTGATATGGTAACATATAGTCAGGATAAATCTATAATAAATCTTTCATTCCAAAAATATAAATCTTTTAGAAAAGAACAAGCAAACATTTAATGAATAGGCCTTAAAGTTTTAGTAAAAAATATTTTTAAGCAAAACTTTAAGGAGGTAAGAATACAATGAAAAATCTAACTAAAGGTCAGCTTCAGGCTATAGCATCTGAATGTAGTCAATATGAACCTCAATCACAAGGATTCACTTCTTCTTTAGCTAATTCTACTAGTTGTGAATCATGTTCTCACTACGTTAACAAAAAGTGTAGTTTAGATTTAATAGATGATATACTAGACAATATGAATCAATAATATGAATAAGGCTCCTTCTGGGGCCTTATTTTTTTAAGAATTGAAAAATAAACCGTAATATGTTGTAATATTCTAAGAAAGGAGGAAGTTATGAGAAAAGAATATAAAACCATAAAAGAATTTGGACAAAGCGAAATAATAATAGAGAAATCTAGGTTTATAGGATATGCAAAGCCAGTAGAAAGTGAAGAAGATGCTGTTAAATTCATAAATGAAATAAAAGAAAAACATAAAGATGCAACTCATAATGTATGGGCTTATACAGTTGGTATGAATATGGAAATTCAAAGATACAGTGATGATGGTGAGCCAACTGGTACAGCTGGAATACCTAGCCTTGAAGTAATAAAAAAAGAAGATTTGAGGAATGTAGCAGTAGTTGTTACTAGATATTTTGGAGGAATAAAACTAGGGGGAGGAGGTCTTATTAGAGCTTATACTAAAGGAGCTAAAATAGGACTTGAAGCTGGAAAAATTATAAACAGAATTCTCTTCAAAAATATAATACTTAAATTAGAGTATACACTTTTAGGAAAGATACAAAATGAAATTTTAAATTCACATTACATAATAAAAGATACATTATACGAAGATATGGTGAAAATGATTGTATATTCTAAAGTAGATGATGTTGAAGCTTTGAAAGAAAAATTAATAGATATAACCAATGGAAAAATAGAAATTGAAGAAAAGGAAGAATTTTACTTATCTGAATATCAAGGAAAGATAATTCTAGAATAAAAACATAAATCCGAGGATAACCTCGGTTTATTATCTTTTTGTAGATTTTCTAATTTCAAATATACCCATAACAAATAGAAAAACTCCAAATATTCTTCTTAATAAATCAGAGTTTAGATTTGAAGAAAGTGTAGAGCCAAGCAATGCACCTAATATTCCAGATGTAGCTATAGGAAGAATTATTTTATACTCTATATTCTTGCTTTTTGCATGAAAAAATAGTGCGGCAAGTGCCATAGGTATAAAGGATAGCAAGTTTACACTTTGAGCTATTTTTTGATCTACCGATGAGAAAAACACTAAAGCAGGAATAAGAAGAGTACCTCCACCTATACCCATTCCACCTATTATACCAGCTAGTACTCCTACCAAAATAAGCATTAAAACACCATCCTTATCGATGCTATTATCATAAAAATTCCAAATATCAATCTAAGTTTCCCAGCTGAACATTTATTTAAAAGTTTAGCACCAATTATACCCCCAAATATACTACCTATAGCTACTTTATACGTTATTTTAAGATCAAATACACCATTTTTTATATAAATAAAAGAGCTTATCAATGTAAAAACTAAAATTATGCTAATTGCAGTTGCGTGAGATTTGTGTTCTTCTATTTCTAAAATATTAGTCATACATGGAACAAGAAGTGTTCCACCACCAGCTCCGAATATACCATTTATAAATCCACTAACAAATCCTATTAGAACAGTTTTTATATTCATAATTTATCACCCTTTATATTTTTGACAAAAAGGAAAATTATATTTATGGTATAATTAAATTTGTACTAAAGTTAAGAAAGGAGAATAGATATGCTAAGTACAGAACAAAAGATTGATAAAGTTGTTAGTTGGCTTCAAGATAAAGTTAAAGAATCTGGTACTAATGGATTGGTTGTTGGAATTTCAGGGGGAATAGATTCAGCAGTTGTTGCTTTCTTAATAAAAAAAGCATTTCCAAATAACTCTATGGGGGTTATAATTCCAATAAAAAGTAGTCCTAAAGATAGAGAAGATGCTCTAAAGGTAGTTAAGGCTTGCGGCATTGATTATTTAGATCTAGAAATTACTGATGTACATACCTCTTTATTTGATAAAGTTACAGATCAAATGAAGGAGAAAAATTTATATAAAGAGGAAAACGAAAGGATAACAGATGCAAACTTAAGAGCTAGACTAAGAATGAGCACATTATATACTGTAGCTAATAACCTAAATTACTTAGTAGTAGGAACTGATAATAAAGCAGAAGTATACACTGGATACTTTACAAAGTATGGAGATGGTGGGGTAGATTTAATACCTATAGCAAACATAACTAAGAGAGAGGTTTATAAGTGGGCAAGAGTATTAGGAGTTCCTAAAGATGTAATAGACAGACCACCTTCAGCAGGGCTTTGGGAAGGACAAACTGATGAGAATGAAATGGGAACAACCTACGACATGATAGATGATTTACTTGAAGGAAAGGATATACCTAAGAAAGATAGAGAAATAATAGAGCGTCTTCATAAAAGATCTGAGCATAAAAGAAATATGCCACCTAAACCACCAGAGTTTTAGGATTTATTTACTAATATATTTTTTTATGATAAAATTACAGTGAATTTTGAATAAACGTAAGGAGTGGACAATTTGGGACGTATAGGAAATATAGAGAATAGAAAAAATAAACAAGATGCTAAAAGAGCTAAGATATTTACGAAGTACGCTAGACTTATAAGTGTTGCTGCTAGAATGGGAGGGGCAGACCCTGAGTATAATGCTGCACTTAAAAATGCTATAGATAAAGCTAAGAGTATGAATATGCCAAATGATAATATAGATAGAGCAATTAAAAAAGGTGCAGGCGGACAAGATGGAGATAACTATGAAACTGTTGTATATGAAGGGTACGGACCGAGTGGAGTTGCTGTTATCATAGAAACACTTACTGACAATAGGAACAGAACAGGTGGAAATATGAGATACTATCTTGACAAGAATGGTGGAAATTTAGGTACCTCTGGGTGCGTAGGATTTATGTTTGATAGAAAAGGTCAAATAATAATAAAGGGAAGCGATGATATAAATGAAGAAGAACTTATGGAAGTAGCATTAGAATCTGGAGCTGAAGATTTCATAAGTGAAGAAGAAGGGTTTGAAATACTAACTTCTCCAGAGGAATTTAATATTGTTAAAGATGCTTTATCTTCACAAGGATATGAGTTTGTATCTGCAGATATTGTAATGATTCCACAAACTACTGTTAAACTAACTGATGAGCAAGATATTAAGTTTATGAATAGACTTATAGATATGCTTGAAGATGACGATGATGTTCAGGAGATATATCATAACTGGGAAATGTAATAAACAGCACCTTTAAAGGTGCTGTTTTCGTTCTTGACAATTCAAGATTAGAAGAGTAGTATATAAAAGGGAAAATGGATTGCATTCTCTTTACGGAAAGTAAAGAGTATTTTTTTTCTACAACAATTATTATAAAGGGTGGTGATGGTTATGGAACCTGATTCTTTGGTCTGCATAGAAAAACTTAATAAGAAAATACTAAGATATATCCATAATCATTTTATGGGACTTATAAGGAGGAACCACCATGAGGGATATGATAATTGACTTAATAAAAGAAAAAAAATATTCATCGGTAAGAAATGAAATACTTAAAATGAAATCTGTAGATATTGCAGAATTAATATCAGAGCTAGATGCTAGCGATAGCTTAATTGTATTTAGACTTTTACCAAAAGATCTAGCTGTTGAAGTATTTGCATATTTACATAACGAGAAACAAAAAGAGATTATAAGTTCGATAACAGATAAAGAAATACAACACATAATGGATGAGCTTTATTTTGATGACATGATAGATTTTTTAGAGGAAATGCCCGCAACTGTAGTAAATAAGATACTTAAAAATACTAAAGAAGATGAAAGAAAACTCATAAATCAATTTTTAAATTATCCTGAAAACTGTGCAGGAAGCTTGATGACAATTGAGTATTTGTCACTTAAAAAAGAGATGACACTAAAAGAGGCATTAAATCATATCAAAGCTACAGGATTCGATAAGGAGACTATATATACTTGTTATGTTATAGATGCAAATAGAAAGTTACAAGGAACAATATCTCTTAGAAAGCTAGTTACAGGAGATGAAAGTAAGACTGTAGAAGAAATGATGAATACAGATATAATCTATGTAACTACTCATGATGATCAAGAAAGAGTTGCACATCTATTTAAAAAATACGACCTTATAGCTATACCTGTTGTAGATAAAGAGAATAGATTAATAGGTATAATAACAATAGATGATATTATAGATGTTATAGATCAAGAAAATACAGAAGACTTTCAAAAAATGGCAGGTATGGAGCCATCAGAGGAAGCATACCTAGAAACTAAAACCTTTACATTAGCAAAACATAGAATAACTTGGCTTTTAATACTTATGGTATCTGCTACATTTACTGGAGGTATAATTAGGAGTTTTGAAGATGTATTAGAGTCTGTAGTAGTTCTTGCTGCATTTATACCTATGCTTATGGATACTGCTGGAAATGCTGGCTCTCAATCATCAACTCTTATGATAAGGGGACTAGCTTTAGAACAAATTAAACTCAAAGATTTCACTAAAGTTATATGGAAAGAACTTAAAATAGGATCTATAGTAGGTATTGTATTATCTCTTTTCAACTTAATAAGAATATATTACTTTGAAAAAATAGATATGAAAATAGGTTTAGTAGTTGCAGTAACACTATACTTTACAGTTGTTTTAGCAAAGCTTCTAGGTGGAGTACTACCTATGGCAGCAAGAAAGTTAAAGTTAGACCCTGCTCTTATGGCAGGTCCACTTATTACAACTATAGTTGATGCATTAGCACTTGTTGTTTACTTTACAATGGCAAGATGGTTATTAGGAGTTTAGTATAATTTAGAATATTAAAGTTAGGGGGTGAGAGCCAATGAGTAACAAAATTTTAAAGAAAATAGACTTTGGACTTATAGCAGTTGTAGCAGCTATATGCATTATGGGACTCATGATGATAGCTAGTGCTACTACAGATGAAGAAACGCTAAGACAAATTTTGAGTAAGGGAATAGTAAGACAAATTGTAAATGAAGGAGCGTTTAGGCATGTTATGGTTCAAGGAGCATCACTTTTAATAGGAGTGGTGGTAATAGCTATAATACTTCTATTTGATTACAATGTATTAGGGAAGTATTATATACCAATTTATGTGGTAAGTAACGCACTAGCAGTTGCAACACTGCTATTTGGTACTGGAAAAGAGCAGTGGGGAGCAAATAGATGGATTAGAATCGGTGGTTTTGGCTTTCAACCTTCTGACTTTGTTAAAATAGGAATAATAATAAGCTTGGCAAAGATAGTTGCTGACAATAAAGATTCTATAAATAACCCTTATGTACTTGCTAAAATACTAGCATTTGCTGGTCTTCCTACAGTACTTATTTTAAGACAGCCAGATCTAGGTACTGCTATGGCGTTTGTAACATTTACATTTGGAATTTTATTTATAGCAGGAGTTAATTACAAATATATTTTAATTGCAATTGCAACTGGTATAGCAAGTCTTCCTTTTGCATGGATAAGTCTTAAGAGTTACCAAAGGGATAGAATAATGGTGTTTTTAAATCCAGGATTAGATCCAACTGGTAAAGGATATCATATAATACAGTCAAAATTAGCTATAGGATCGGGCAAATTCTTTGGTAGAGGTCTATTTAAGGGAGTTCACAATAAAGCAGGATTTTTACCTGAAAAACATACAGACTTTATATTTTCGATGTTAGTAGAAGAATTAGGATTCTTAGGCTCGAGTATATTGATACTTTTATATGGAATCTTATTTTGGAAATGTATTAATATTGCACGCAAAACAAAAGATGATTTCGGATCGTATTTAGTAATAGGAGTAACGTGTATGCTGGCATTTCACGTGTTTGCAAACATAGGAATGACAATGGGACTTATGCCTGTTACAGGAAAGCCACTTCCTTTTGTAAGTTATGGAGGAACGTTCATGCTTTCGAATATGATAGCTTTAGGGCTTGTATTAAACGTTAATATGAGAAGTAATAAAATAAACTTTTAAAAAGGGATTTTAAACTAAGCTTAGTTTAAAATCCCTTTTATTCATATTAGAACATTATTAAGAGAATAGATCCAACTATCCAGCAGTAAATTGAAAAATAAATTAACTTACCTCTTTCCATAACAGATTTAAATATATTAAATCCTACTATAGTAGCAAAGAAAGTTACAACAAACATAACCATATACTCAGGTATATTTTGAGTAAATAAAGGAGAAGCAATCAAATCCTTATATCCTAAAATCATAGTTCCAAGACCTATTGGGAGATACAGTAAGAACGAGTAGTAAAATGCAGTTTCTCTCTTAAGCCCTATAAGTAAAGCTGCAACAATAGTTGACCCAGATCTTGATATGCCAGGGATTAGAGAAAGAGTACCTTGAACTAATCCTATTATAAGCGCATCTTTCCATGTCATAGATGTCTCGTCTTTTCTTCCACGAAGTTTCCTAACTAAAAATAATAAACATCCTGTTATTATTAGAAAAACACCTATAATAGAGACTCTATCAAGATAAGCATCTATTATATCCTTCATAGTAAAACCAAAGATTACAGCAGGTATAGTACCTATTATTACGTACAGTGCCATCTTAAAATCTTCAACGAATCGATTGTTCTTTGTACCTATGTATAAAAATGCACCTTTTATAATTTTGTATACTCTATTTCTAGTTAACCAAAGGATAGCTAGGAATGAAGCAAAGTTAAGAAATACTTCAAATAGTATACCGGGAGTTTCGATTTTCATAAGAAAAGATGCTATTATAGTTTGGGCACTAGATGATACAGGTATAGGCTCTGCTACTCCCTGAATTATCCCAAGTATTATAGCTTGTAAAAAATTCATATTTTTTCACCTCTTTACAAAGTATTTGACACATATTTTAATTTATCATAAATAATCCATTTTGTCTAAGCAATATAGGAACAATAATATAAACAAAAAAATAATATAATTATGAAGAATTACATTTTGAAGGTGGTGATTAAAATAATTACATCATTCCTTATTGCTTTAGCAATTTGTATAGATACATTTGCGATTGGATTATCTTATGGTATTAAAGATATAAAGATACCAAAATTATCACTTGTAATAATAAATGTAATTACTGTTGTTATATTATATATATCTATATCATTAGGCGAACTTGTTGGAAATTTATTTAGCAATGATATAGCTTCTATTATAAGCTTTATAATGCTATTTGGGTTAGGTAGTTTTTTTATAGTAAAAGGATATTTTGAAGATTTAATAAAGAAGAAAGAAGAATGTGGAGATAAAGAAATAACAAAAATAAGATTATCTAGATTAGAAATTGTAATAGCAATTGCAGTTGACCATACAAAAGCAGATATGAATGTATCTGGAGATATAGATTTTAAGGAAGCTATTTATCTAGGAATAGCTCTTTCTTTAGACTCATTAGGTGTAGGATTTGGAAGTGCTATAGCTAAAATAAATTCTCTACAAGTGATATTGTTTGCATTTATACTAAATTTAATTGCTGTAACTACAGGTCTTTATCTAGGAAAGAAGATAAAATCTTGCAACAAAAACTTTAAAACTTGTTTTATATCTGGTGGTATTTTGATACTACTTGGAATATCAAAGTTGATGTAGACAGCCATTTACTGGCTGTTTTTCAGTTGTGTGATTAAATATGAATGTAAAATGAAAAACTGTAAATTATAAGCATAAATACATAAGCTAAGTGCTATAACTTGAAAGGAATGAGTACTTATGCAAAAAACTAAAATTTCAGACAAAATAATCAAAGTAGCAATTAGATTAGTTCCTGTATTATTTTTTTTGTTTACTATATATTTTCTACCTTTTCTTATAAAATACTCTGATATAACATTTGAGTTATTTATAATTCTGTTGATAATAGATTTATTTCTATTTAATTTTCATGATTCTATAGGTTTATCTATAGTAGTATTAGGTCTACTATCATTTGTCATGTTACTTATGTTAGGAAATAATAATTTTTTTATAGATGGAGTAGAAAGTAAGATAAATATAATTAATAATTTAGGAATAATTTTTGTTTGTTACTTTAAGTTGCTTTCTACTTTACTTATCATTTCATATAAGATATATAAACAAAAAGAGCCAGAACTAGTATATAAGAGTAGGTTTTTTAGGAGAGTTCAAAGAGTAGAAAGAATATTTTATCAGGGTAATATATTTTTAATATTATTTTTATACTTAGCTGTAGTAGTAGTTACAATATATGGGTTTGGAAAAGTATACGAATATATAACACTTTACGAAGAAGGTCAGGCACTTCACTACACAAATTCAATAATACCTAATAATGACAAAACAGAAGTATATGGAACTAGGGAATCTGTATATTTTAGTTCTCTGACATTTTATACAGTTGGATATGGAGATATTATACCTGTTGGCTATCATCTTAAATTAATAGTTCAACTAGAAGTTTTTATAGGTAATTTACTCAATGTTGTTTTGATTGGACTACTTCTAAACTTTGTTAACTCTAAGATAACAAAAGATGGATAAAAAAAAGACCAATTGGTCTTTTTACGACATAGTTAAATATATATATTTATTTATAAGCACATCTAGCTTTTGACTTAGAGTTACTAACTCGGAGTTATTACCTATATTAGTTTCGTTTGAAGCCATTTTGTTTAATGTTTCTTTTAGTGTATCAATTTCATTTCTTATTTCTTGAATCCCCATATCTCTAACCCCTTTTATTAAAAATACTAAATATATTATATAAATATTAATGTAAAACTAGGATAGGTCTTAATTATACTAAAAAATTTCAAATAAATCCATACATTTTGGAAAATTTTATGATATTTTTGAAAAATAAATAAATTTTGAATAAATATCTGTCGCAAAAGGAGAGAATATGCCTATATTATCACATTTTGATTGTTAATACATAATATGAAACTGGAGAGGTGATAATATGAAAAAATACGTTGAGGCTAAGAAATTTAATTTTGAAGATATAAAAGGAATTTCCAAAAGACAATTACTTCAACACTACACCCTTTATGAAGGGTATGTAAATAAAGTAAATGAGATATGGAGTGAATTAAGTAAAAATCTAGATTATGAAAATCCTAATCAAACCTATAGCCAAATAAGAAGTTTGAAATTAGGAGAAAGTTTTGCTGTAAACGGAACTAAGCTTCATGAGATGTATTTCGAGAATTTAGGAGGAGAAAGAAACAAGCCATATGGTGAAATTCTAAAGCTTATAGAAGAAAGGTATGGATTTTACGAATTTTTTAAGAAAAGATTCAGGGATATTGGACTATCCGTAAGAGGATGGGTAATTCTTGCTATAGATTCTATAGATAGAAATATTCATATATTTGGATCAGACGCTCATGATGTAGGATCAATATGGCTTTCGTATCCACTACTAATAATGGATGTATATGAACATGCGTATATGATAGATTTTGGAGTAGATAGAAGGAAATATATAGATGAATTCTTTAATAATATAAATTGGAAAGTAGTAAATGATAGATTGAAATATTATAATAACTTATTTAAAGATGAAAAGTATGATAAGCCAATTAAACCAAAGGCTAATCCTTGGATGAAATATTACACATATTAATTTAAATCTATAACTCTATGGATATACTATCTATAGAGTTATTTTAAATCATAATATAAATCACGGAAATTACGACTTTATTATGCTAAAATATGGGTATTATATACAAAAGAGGTGAATAAAATGGGAGCTCACTTTGGGAACTTACAGAAAATAAAAAATGGAAAAAGAAGATATGGTATAACCCCTCATATACCTGGAGGATTTACAACTCCAAAGACTCTAATGAAAATAGCAGATGTTGCTCAAAAGTATAAAGGAGTAATAAAGATAACATCAGGTCAAAGAATACTTATTACAAATTTAAGGGAAGAGGATTTAGAGAGTATATGGAATGAATTAGGCATGAAGCCTGCAGTAACAAATCAGTATTCAGTTAAAAATGTTGAAATGTGTCCTGCAGAATTTTGTAAAAGATCAAAGCGTAATAGTATAGCTATAGGAATGAAGATAAGTAAAAATTTTCATGGAATGCCACTTCCTAATAGAACTAAAATAGGTGTTGCAGGCTGTAGAAACGCCTGTACAAGTGTATACTCAAAAGATATAGGAGTTATAGCAGATACTGATGGGTATATAGTAACATGTGGTGGGTCAGCAGGTTTTCATCAAAGGTTATCTGATATAATAGCTCAGAAATTAAATGAAAAAGAAGCATTCGATTTAGTAAAAAATATACTAGAGTATTACAATGAAAATGCAGATATGGGAGAAAAATTAGGATTTTTTATAGACAGAATAGGAGTGGATAAATTTAAATGCGATGTTTTAAAAAGAGCAAATATAAACTTATAAAATAGTGATAATTGTTACGGAAAGATAGATAATATTTAAGTATTATATAGCTAGGATAAAAACTTAAGAGGAGGTATAATATGAGTTTATTTCTAGCACCGATTCACTATTGGTTATTTAATAAGATAAAATTAAGTGAGGAATTAGAAAAAAGTATAATAAAGTCCCACGAAGAAAGATTTGAAGGAATAGTAGAAGTTGTTAATGAATCTAAGTTAAAGTATGGAGACTTCTTAAGTGAAAAACCATTAGAAGAGATCATAGACTTATCAAATATTCATGGTTGGCTTCAAGAGAGAATAAGAATAACTGAAAGTAGAAGTTCATATCTATTCAAAGAGCTTTACTCAAAGTATGGTGAAGAAAGTAAAAAAATAGTTATGGATGAAGTTAAGAAGCAATCACTTGAGAGTGCAAAAGAAGTTAATATTGCAAATTCACCAAATGAAGTGTTCGATAGATTAAATAACTATATATTAGAAGGAATGCCTTGTGACAGAATAAATGCCATAACAGAGCAAAATAATACAGAAATAGTGTGGCAGCAAGATAGATGTATTCATGAAGAGAACTATAAGGTTGCACATGGAGATATAAAATATATGTATGAAATAAGAGATGTTTGGGTAAAAACATTTGTAGAGAATATATCTCCAGGGTATGTGTACACAGTAGAAAGAAATGGAAGTAAATCTGTTCATAAAATAAAAATAAAATAGGGAGGTAATTTTATGAAAATTACTAAAGATACTTTAATTTCAGATGTTTTAAAAATCAATCCAAAGGGAGCAACTATACTAATGGGATATGGAATGGGATGCCTAGGATGCCCATCAGCTCAAATGGAAAGCTTAGAGCAGGCAGCATCTATTCACGGAATAGATTTAGATGAATTACTAACAAAATTAAATGAAGGATTAGAATAAGCTTAATCCCTTAGATTTTTTCTAAGGGATTTTATATTTATTAGTAAATTCTGTATAAATATTTTTCTTATGGATACAATAACAACCAAAGGAGGGTTGTTTTATGTTCCAAAGAAGAAGATCTTTTAAGTTACCTATTCTGATTTTTGCATGTGTTGTGCTTGTGGGTGGATTTTACATAGGAAAATTTCTAGAAAAAAGAGAAGATAAACAGGTTATAAAACCAATAGTTGCAGATGTTGAAAATAATGAAAATACTGAAGAACCGGGTATCATACTGAAGAAAGGTTCTATAATGACTTTTAAAACATTATTCAAAAAGTGTAATGATATAGTAGAAAAAACTGAAAATATTCCAGATGAACTTGTGGGATTTGATGAGGATAAGTTAAAAAGACATGTGAAGTTTAATTATCCTGCTTGGAACCTAATAGAAATTGATCCAAATAGTATAGTACTGTTCAGAGAAATAGATAGTTACTGTAAGGATCACTATGAAATAGGAGAAGAAGAAGGAAGATTAGTTATATACAAGTATGATGAAGAAGGAATAAAGCAAATGGTAGAAAAAACAGAATACCCTATAAGTCATTTGCCAGAAGTAGATCAAGAAAAGATAAAAAATGGAATAGTAGTTAATTCACTTGAAGAGGTTAATCAAATGCTTGAAGACTTTGGAAGTTAAGGACTAGAAATAGTCCTTTTTTGTTGTATTTAAGATGATATTTATATTTTATATGGTATAATGATATAGAATATTTGTTTGGGAGTTGAAGTTATGATCGTTCTTGGAATAGACCCAGGTATTGCTACATTAGGTTATGGAATTATTGAATATAATCAAAATAAATTTAAAGTATTAGATTATGGTGCTATAATAACTAAAGCTAATACAAGCGTTGCAGATAGATTAGAAAGAATATATAAAGGTTTAGATATACTCATAAAAAAATACAATGTAGATGTTGTTGCTATAGAGGAATTATTTTTTAATAAGAATGTAAAAACAGCTATAACAGTAGCACAGGCAAGAGGAGTTTGTATACTTGCTTCATCACACAATAATACAAAAATATATGAATATACTCCACTTCAAGTTAAGCAGGGAGTAGTGGGATATGGAAGAGCTGATAAACATCAGGTTCAAAATATGATAAAATCTATATTGAATTTAAAGGAAATACCTAAGCCAGATGATGTAGCTGATGCTTTAGCTGTAGCTGTATCTCATTGTCATAGCTCGAAATTTGATGATTTATTTAGAGTTTAGGAGGATATTATGTATCAATATATAAAAGGAATAGTAGAAGAAATAGGTATAGATTATATAGTAATAGAATGCTTTGGCATAGGATATAGGATAAATACATCTAGCAGCACTATATACAACAGTAAAAAAGGACAAGAGGTTAAGATATATACAAAACTTATAGTAAGAGAAGACGATATGAGCCTTTGTGGATTTACAACCAAAGAAGAATTATCTATGTTTGAACTTTTAAATTCTGTTTCTAAAATCGGGCCAAAGGTAGCATTAGGAATACTATCATTTGCAGAGCCAAAAAAGTTAGGAGGTTTTATACTATCTGGTGATATAAATGCTATTTCTAAAGCACCTGGTGTAGGTAAAAAGACTGCTGAGAGAATTGTACTTGAGCTAAAAGATAAGATAGATAAGTCTAATGTTGAGTACCAAAATACTTTATTTTCAAATCAAGTTGTTGAAATAGATGAGGCTGTGGCAGCATTAGTTGCCCTTGGTTATTCACCTCAAGAAGCAAACCAAGCTGCCGATAAAGTAAAAAAAGATAGTAATAGCACAGAAGAATTGATAAAAAAATCATTAAGATATCTTATGAAGTAGAAAGGAGGCTATAAATGTTTAACGAAGAAGAGCGTATAATAACGTCTTCTATGAAAAGAGAAGATGTAGATATAGAAACTAGTTTGAGGCCAAAGTCATTGAATGAATATTTAGGACAAGAGAAAGTAAAAGAAAAATTAAACATATTTATAGAAGCTGCTAAGTCTAGAAATGAACAGCTTGATCATGTACTTTTGTATGGACCTCCAGGACTTGGAAAGACGACTTTATCTACAATAATAGCAAGTGAAATGGGAGTAAATATAAGAATAACATCAGGGCCTGCTATTGAAAGGGCAGGAGATTTAGCTGCAATACTAACAAATCTAAACGAAAATGATGTTTTGTTTATAGATGAAATACACAGAATTAATAGAAGTGTAGAAGAAGTTTTGTATCCAGCACTTGAAGATTTTTGTCTTGATATTATAATAGGTAAAGGGCCATCTGCAAGATCTATAAGGCTAGATCTACCTAAATTTACATTGATAGGTGCAACTACAAGAGCTGGAATGCTTACATCTCCTTTGAGAGATAGATTTGGAGTTATATGTAAGCTTGACCTTTATAATAATGATGAACTTTCTAAGATAGTAATGAGATCTGCCGATATATTAGGAGTTGGTATAGATAAAAAAGGAGCACTTGAGATAGCTAGAAGGTCTAGAGGAACTCCAAGGATTGCAAATAGACTCTTAAAAAGGGTAAGGGATTATGCTCAAGTAAAAGGAGATGGAGTTATAACACTTGATATAGCAGATGATGCACTAAAACTCCTTGAAATAGATAATTTAGGATTAGATTATGTAGATAAAAAATTAATACTTACGATAATAGAAAAGTTTCAAGGGGGACCCGTAGGACTAGACACACTATCAGCTGCAACAGGAGAAGATAGAAACACAATAGAAGATGTTTATGAGCCGTATTTGATACAATTAGGATTTATAAATAGGGGCCCTAGGGGAAGGATAGCAACAAAACTTGCGTATGATCATTTTAATATAAGTTATGATAAATAAACTATAAAAACTTTGATTTAAATAGGGGGAGATATAATGATTAAAAGTAGATTAAGATTTGTTAGTGGTATAATTATGTTTTTGCTTACATTTTCTATTAATTCTTCGTCTTTTGCAAATATATCTATACCAGAATTTATAAGAATAGGGTTACATTATGATAGTACAGCTACGTCTTTGGTTAATTTAAGTTCAAATCATGGATTTAGAATAAGTAGGTTGAATGGTACTACATTAACCACTTTACTAGATATTTCAGGCGAAACGAACTTGAGAGTTAAGAAAAATGCGTATTATATAAATAATAATGGAAATTATGTAGAATATAATCCAAGCAATCCTCCTGCTAATAATTCTAATTTAGAAGGGCCTCATCATGTGAAAATAGGAAACAACTTCAATAATATAACAGATGCTATAAACTTAAGAAACGCTTTGAACTCATCTGGCCTTAATTCGTATGTATTTTTTGATGGACAGTTTAAAGTATACCTAGGAAACTTTATATCTTCTCAAGATGCACAAAGAAGGATAGATGAACTTAGAATAACTCATCCATCACATAACTATGAACTTGTAAATCCAAGTGCGACATCTGTAGAAATAGTAAATAATAATGGGCAGAGAGTTTTTGCATATGATTCAAGTATAGACATATGCATATCTAATTTATCTGGAAACCCAATTATAGTAAATGATAGAAGTTTTAGGGGAAGTATAATATTCAAAAGATTTACTGGAAGTGATATGACTGTTATAAATAGAGTAAGATTAGAGGAATATTTATATGGAGTTGTTCCAAGGGAAATGCCTGCATCTTGGAATGTTGAGGCACTAAAAGCTCAAGCCATAGCTGCTAGAAATTATGCAATAAGAAATATAAATAAGCATTCAACTCGTGGATTTGATCTTTGCACAACACAACATTGTCAAGTGTATGGGGGACATAGCTCAGAGAACTCAAATAGTAATAGAGCAGTAGATGAAACAAGAGGACAAGTTATTGTGTACAATGGAAGCTTAGTAGAAGCATATTACCACTCGCATAGTGGTGGAAGAACTGAAAATTCAGAAAATGTTTGGTCAGCTGCGTTACCTTATCTAAGAGGAGTTAATGACCCTTATTCTTTAAGATCAGCTTCAGCTAACAATAGTTGGGATGTTATAAGAACTAAGAGTGATATTGAGTCAAGACTTGCTACTCATGGAAGAAGTGTTGGAAGCCTTCAAGATATACAAATAACTCAGCTATCTTCTCTAGGGAGACCTATGACAGTAACGTTCATAGGAAGTAGTGGACAAAGCACTGCATCTAAAGACTTCATAAGAACAGTTTTAGGTCTTAATAGTACTATGTTCACACTTAACAAAGAAACAACACAAAGCATGGATAATGTTCAAGTTTGGGCAGGAAACTTGGGAACAACGAGAAGAATTAACATTAAAGGAGCAAGTGTAATATCAGGAGATAATAAAGTAAGAACGATAAATACTAACTCACAAATACATGTAAGGGGCGCTTCAAGATCAGATACAATACAACCTGATACCATAGTTACTGGATATAGATTTAGTGGTAGTGGATGGGGACATGGAATTGGAATGAGTCAATGGGGTGCTAAGGTAATGGCTGATGAAGGATTTAATTATGAACAGATATTAAGACATTATTATACAGGGGTACAAATAATAAAACCATAGAAAGGAAGTTTGAACTTGAAGACAAGCGATTTTTACTTTGATTTACCACAGGAATTAATAGCGCAAAAACCTTTAGAAGAAAGAGATAAGTCTAGGCTTATGGTTCTAGATAAAGAAAGCGGAGAGATTGAACATAAAGTATTTAGAGATATTATAGATTATTTATCAGAGGGAGATTGTCTTGTGTTAAATAATACAAGAGTACTTCCTGCTAGATTAATAGGTGAAAAGCTAGACACCAAGGCGAAAATGGAGTTTTTACTTTTAAAAAGAATTGACCTTGATACTTGGGAAACTTTAGTTAAACCAGGAAAAAGAGCTAAAATAGGGAGTGAGTTTTCCTTTGGTGATGGAAGATTAAAAGCAAAGGTTGTTGACATTGGAGAAGAAGGTGCACGAATAGTTAAATTCGAATATGATGGAATATTTGAAGAAATATTAGATGAACTTGGAAATATGCCTTTACCACCTTATATAACAGAAACTTTAGAAGATAAAGAAAGGTATCAAACAGTATACTCAAAACATCAAGGGTCAGCTGCAGCTCCAACTGCAGGGCTTCATTTTACGAACGAGATACTAGAAAAAATAAAAGCAAAGGGAGTTGAAATAGCATTTATTACTCTTCATGTAGGCTTAGGGACATTCAGACCTGTAAAAGTGGAAAATGTTTTAGAACATAAAATGCATTCAGAGTTTTATATGATTGAGAAAGAGGAAGCTGAAAAGATAAATAAAGCTAAAGCTAATGGCAAGAAGGTCATAGCTGTTGGAACCACATCTTGCAGAACTTTAGAATCAGCATCTGATGAAAATGGAGTATTACATCCAAAAAGTGGGTGGACGGATATATTTATATACCCTGGACATGAATTTAAGATAGTAGATTCTTTAATTACTAATTTCCATTTGCCAGAATCGACTCTTATAATGTTAGTAGCGGCGTTGTGTGGAAAAGAAAATATACTAAATGCATATAATATAGCTGTTACTGAAAGATATAGATTTTTTAGTTTTGGAGATGCTATGTTTATAAAGTAAATATAAAAAAGAATAGAAGAAGGAGAACAAAATGGCAGCAATAAAATTTGAACTTATAAAAACTTGTAAACAAAGTGGAGCAAGACTTGGAAAGCTTTATACTCCACATGGAGTAATAGAAACTCCTATATTTATGCCAGTTGGAACACAAGCTACTGTTAAAGCTATGACCCCAGAGGCGCTAAAAGAGATAAATTCACAGATAATATTAAGCAACACGTATCATCTTTACATGAGACCTGGACATAAACTTGTAGAAAAAGCTGGCGGACTTCATAAGTTTATGAACTGGGATAGACCTATACTAACAGATAGTGGAGGATTTCAAGTATTTAGTCTAGGACCTCTTAGAAAAATTACTGAGGAAGGTGTTGAATTTAGATCACATCTTGATGGATCAAAGCACTTTATAAGCCCTGAAAAAGCTACAGAAATACAAAACTCATTGGGATCTGATATAATGATGGTATTTGATGAATGTGCTCCGTATCCTGCTGATAGAGATTACGTAAAAAATTCATTAGAAAGAACAACAAGATGGGCAAAAAGATGTAAGGATGCTCACAAAAACCCAGATAGACAAGCTTTATTTGGAATAGTTCAAGGTGGGATGTATAAAGACCTAAGAGAACAATCGGCAAGAGAAATAATGGAAATAGATTTTCCTGGATATGCAATAGGAGGATTAAGTGTTGGAGAGCCTAAACACCTAATGTACGAAGTATTAGATTATACAACTCCACTTCTTCCAAAGGATAAGCCAAGATACCTTATGGGAGTAGGTAGTCCAGATGACCTTTTAGAAGGAGTAATAAGAGGTGTAGATATGTTTGACTGTGTACTTCCTACTAGAATAGCTAGAAATGGTACAGCAATGACAAGTCAAGGCAAAGTTGTAGTTAGAAATGCAAAATATGCTGAAGACTTCACACCGCTAGATCCAGAGTGTGACTGCTATACTTGTAAAAACTATACTAGAGCTTATATAAGGCATCTAGTGAAAGCTAATGAAATATTAGGATCAACACTTATAACTCATCACAACTTATACTTCTTACTAAAACTTATGGAGAATGTGAGAAAAGCTATAATGGAAGATAGACTGTTAGATTACAAAAAAGAATTTTTCCAAAAATATGGATATGAAATTTAATATATAATAAGGAATTTTTATAGAGAAATTTAAGTATACATTAAGTAAAAGGGAAAGGGGGATAAGCCATGCCACAATATAATGGACTTATTATGTCAGTGGTTTTTGTAGCTGTTTTTTATTTCTTGCTTATAAGGCCTCAACAAAAAAGAGAAAAAGAGCTTAAAGAAATGAGAAGCAGTCTAAAAGTAGGAGATGAAATTGTAACTATAGGCGGGTTACTAGGCAAAATATCAAAGATTGATGAAGAATATGTTACAATAGAAGTTGGAAACGATAAAACTAAAATATGTGTAGAAAAATGGGGTATAGCTAGAATAAAAAATAAGTAATTTTAATATCTTCCCAGGAATACAATTTAGAAAAGCCTACTTTAAAAATAGGCTTTTTTAATTGTAAAGATAGGGGGGCATTAAATGAACAAAGTTGGTACTTTATTTAAGTCATTAGGATATGCTTATTTAGTCACAATGGGACTTATGCTGATTTATAACCTGTTTTTGACTTATACTAATTTACAATCGTCTACCATACCACTAGCTACATCTATAATAACTACAGTAGCATCAGCATTTGCAGGAATTTATATGTCATATAAAAACTCATCTAAGGGACTATTATATGGGCTTTTAGCTGGAATGTTTTATGTTATATCTATAATAATGCTATATTATCTTATAGATGATAATTTTAGTATTCAATCTATAAATGTGTACAAAACAATACTAAATATTATATCTGGTGGAATAGGTGGAATAATAGGAGTAAATATTAAATAGACATAAATTTAATCACTGTGTTATAATCAATAAGAAGTATTGGTAATCAGGAGGTAATTTGTATGAAAAAACACATAAAAACTTTGACAAGTTCTAATTTAAAAGAGAGCGCATCAAAAGGTGGATGTGGAGAGTGTCAAACTTCTTGTCAATCTGCTTGCAAGACTTCTTGTACAGTAGCTAATCAAGAATGCGAAAGATAGTAATACATAACTAACAGCATAGCCTTTAGGCTATGCTGTTTTTCTACGTTTGACTATTATTTTTAAATCTGATAATATAAAATAGATTTATTATATAAAGCAGGAGGCTTAAACATGGCTATGATACATAAATTTAGACTGCATGACATCAACATAGTATTAGACGTAAATAGTGGAGCAGTTCATGTAGTAGATGATGAAGTATTTCATATACTAGATTACTACAAAGAAAAAAACGAAAATGAAATAATCGATGCATTAAAAAATACATACGAAGAAAAAAAACTCAAAGAAGCTTATGAAGAAGTAAAAAGTTTAGAAAAAGAAGGAGTACTGTATTCAGAAGATGACTATGAGTATGATCCTAACTTTGTAAATAGAGAGCCTGTTATTAAGGCTTTATGTCTTCATGTAGCACATGATTGCAACTTAAAATGTAAGTATTGCTTTGCATCACAAGGAGATTTTAATGGTACAAAGAGCTTAATGAGTTATGATATGGGAAAAAAAGCTCTAGATTTTCTTGTAGAAAACTCTGGAAAAAGAAGAAACCTAGAGGTAGACTTCTTTGGTGGCGAGCCACTTATGAACTGGGATGTTGTTAAAGATCTTGTATCTTATGGACAAAAACTAGGAAAGGAAAAGGGTAAAAATTTTAGATTTACGCTCACAACAAATGGGGTTTTATTAGATGACGAGAAAATAGAATACATAAATAAACATATGCATAATGTTGTTTTGAGTTTAGATGGAAGAAAAGAAATAAACGACACAATGAGACCTACATTAAATGATAAGGGAAGTTACGATCTGATAGTTCCTAAATTCCAAAAACTTATAAATGGAAGAAAAGATAAGTATTATTACGTGAGAGGTACTTTTACTAGAGATAATATAGACTTTTCTAACGATGTACTTCATTTTGCGGATTTAGGGTTTGAGCTTAATTCTGTCGAGCCAGTTGTAGATACTGAGGACAATCCATATGCATTAAGAAGAGAAGATCTTCCAAGAGTATTTGAAGAATATGAAAAGTTAGCACTAGAATATGCAAACAGAAAGATAAATGGAGACAAATTTACTTTCTTTCACTTTATTATAGATTTAAATCAAGGGCCTTGTGTTATTAAAAGATTAGTTGGATGCGGTGCAGGTGCAGAATATCTTGCTATAACACCAGAAGGTGATATATATCCATGTCATCAATTTGTTGGAAATGAAGAATTTAAATTAGGAAATTTATTAGATGAAAATTCAAAAATGAACCACAGCAAGATAGAGAAATTTAAAGATTTGCATGTATATAGTAAAGATGAATGTAGAAACTGCTGGGCTAAATTCTACTGCTCAGGTGGATGTCATGCAAATGCGTATAACTTTAATAATGATCTTAAAAAGCCTTATGACCTAGGATGTGAGATGCAGAAAAAACGCATAGAATGTGCGCTAATGATACAAGCGAAAATTATGTTAGAGGGGGATAAAAATGATTAAAGAATATCAAGGGTTTAAACCAAATATTCCATCTAGTTGTTTTGTTGCTCAAAGTGCAGATGTAATAGGAAATGTTAGTATGGGAGAAAATACTAATATATGGTACAGCTGTGTACTTAGAGGCGATGCAAATGAAATAATAATAGGACAGAATACTAATGTTCAAGATGGAACAGTAATTCACGTTAGTACAGATAACAATACTGAAATAGGAGATTATGTTACAATAGGGCATAATGCTATAATACACGCATGTAAAATAGGAAATTATAGCTTAATAGGAATGGGAGCTATAGTTTTAGATGGTGCTAAAGTTGGAGATTATACTCTTATAGGTGCAGGAAGTCTTGTACCCCCAGGAAAAGTTATTCCATCTGGAGTGTTAGCGTATGGAAATCCTGCAAAAGTAGTGAGAGAGCTAACGGATGAAGAAAAAAAATCTCTAGAAAAATCAGCAGTTGACTATGTTGAATACGCTGAAAAACATAAATAAATGGGGGGGAAACTCATGAAAACTAAGAAATTGATTACTCTTATAATAGTTATAGCTTTAATTGGATTTTCTTCTTTGGTCGCATTAAATGGATTAAAGTTAGGAAACTTTAATATACCTCCAGTTAAAGATAGTATAAGACAAGGTCTAGATTTAAAGGGAGGAGTATTCGTAGTTTATGAAGCGAATACAGATGCTAAAGGAAGCGAACTTGAAAAAATTATAGATCAGACTATAGAAGTATTTAGAAGACGTATAGATAGTATGGGATTAACAGAACCAGTTATAGTAAAAGAAGGAGAAAAAAGAATAAGAATTGAGCTTCCAGGAGTAAAAAATGCTAGAGAAGCTATAGAAATGGTAGGAAAAACAGCTCAGCTTAAATTTATGGAACAAGATGGAACTGTAGTGCTTACTGGTGGACAAGTAAGAAAATCAGAAGTTGTATTTGATAGATCTACAAACAAACCTGTTATATCTCTTGAGTTTGATTCTGAAGGAGCTAAGAAGTTTAGAGAAGCTACTAAAGAGCTTTCAAAGACAAATGCACCAATACTTATAGTACTAGATGATGAAATAATTTCAAGCCCTAGAGTCACTAGTGAGATACCAGATGGGCAGGCACAAATAACGGGAGATTTTACTGTTGAGAGTGCTGCACAACTTGCCAACCTTATAAGAGCAGGTGCATTGCCTGTTGATTTTGATGAAGTTCAAACTTCTACAGTTACTGCAACACTTGGAGAAAATGCACTTAAAAGAAGCATAGATGGTGCAAAAATAGGAATAACATTAGTTCTTATTTTTATGATGATATACTATAAAATTCCAGGTCTTGTTGCGGGCATAGGCTTAGTTGCTTATATGCTTATAATATTATTCTCATTCGTAGCTATGAATGCTACACTTACATTACCTGGAATAGCAGCATTAATACTGTCAGTAGGTATGGCTGTTGATGCTAATGTAATAATATTTGAAAGAATAAAAGAAGAAATCAGAAATGGAAAATCAATAAGAGCATCTATTGAATCAGGTTTCTCTAAAGCATTATCTACAATAGTAGATTCAAATATTACAACTTTCATAGCTGGTATAGTTCTATACTATTTTGGTACAGGACCTATAAAAGGATTTGCTGTTACTTTAATGATAGGTATAATAGCATCTATGTTTACAGCTATAGTTATAACAAAAATGCTTCTGAAAACAATAGCCGATGCTAACATAACAAGAAACAAAAAACTGTTTGGAGCATAGGGGGAGAAAAAATGAACATAGTGCAAAGAAAAAAGTTATGGTTTAGTATATCTTGTGCAATAATATTATTAGGTGCTATACTAGCCTTTACAAGAAATCTAAACTACGGTATAGACTTTACAGGCGGAACACTTATGGAAATAAATGTAAAGAAATATGTAGAGTCAAGTGAAATTAGATCAATAACAGATGAGATAGACAGTAGTGCTACCATAACTCATATAGGAGAAAATAGACATGTAGTTCAAATAAGAACTACTAATGACTTAGATAATGAAGGCAGAACTAAGATATTTGACAAGTTTAAGGAAAAATATAATTTGACTGATGAAGATTTGCTTCGCTCAGAGCAATTCGGACCAGCTATAGGTAGAGAAATAAGAAATAAGGCGTTGATTTCTATACTTATTGCAACTATAGGTATGCTTATATATATAAGTATTAGATTTGAACTTTCATATGGAATATCAGCTATAGTAGCATTAGTCCATGATGTATTAGTAGTACTTTCTATTTACTCTATATTCAGAATTCCTATAAATAGCCCATTTGTCGCTGCGATACTTACTGTTGTAGGTTACTCGATAAATGACACTATAGTTGTATTTGACAGAATAAGAGAAAATATAAAAATTACAAATAAGAAAGATTACGCTAATATAGCTAACAACAGTATAAAACAAACTGTATCAAGATCTATAAATACTTCTTTAACTACATTAATAGCTATAGTAGCTTTATATGTATTAGGAGTTGAATCAATAAAGGACTTTACACTACCACTTATAGTAGGTATACTTACAGGAACTTACTCATCTATATTTATAGCAAGTCCTGTATGGGTACTTTTAAAAGAAAAGGGCAATATATAATATATTGCCCTTTTCATATTCTTAAAGTTGAGGTGGAAAAATATTGATTAAAATCAATTATAAGAACTTCAAAAGATATAAAGAAATAATGCAAGTATTGATTAAATACGGATTTACATTTTTAGTTGAGAAATTAAAAATAGATGGAATAGCATATAAGATACCTTTAGTAATAAAAGAAGACATAAAAAATATGTCGACAGGAGAGAGGATTAGAAGGACACTTCAGGAATTAGGCCCTACATTTATAAAATTAGGTCAGATACTAAGCACTAGAACAGACATACTAGATCCTTCTATAATAGAAGAACTTTCAAAACTTCAAAATGATGTAGAGCCATTTGAGTTTGAAAACGCGAAAAAAATATTCAAAAGTGAGATAGGATTAGAGTTTGAAGATGTATTTGAAGAACTTAATGAAAATGTATTAGGATCTGCCTCTATAGGTCAGGTTTATGAAGGTAGATTGAAAAGTGGAGAAAGTGTGATAGTAAAAATTCAAAGGCCAAATATAGAAGAAAGTATCAGATGTGATCTTGAGATACTTTACTCTTTAGCTAAGGCAATTGATGAACATTACAATGAAAATATGATTAAATTATCTGAGGTAGTAGAAGAATTCTCAGTATCATTAGTCAGAGAGCTTGACTATAATTTTGAAGGAAGAAACTGTGAAAA
Source organism: Alkalithermobacter paradoxus (assembly GCA_002029295.1). Taxonomy (GTDB): domain Bacteria; phylum Bacillota; class Clostridia; order Peptostreptococcales; family Peptostreptococcaceae; genus Alkalithermobacter; species Alkalithermobacter paradoxus. The sequence continues at coordinate 44,891 of MZGW01000001.1, forward strand.
ATTTATAGAAATATTTAAAAATGATAAAAATACATATATACCTAAAGTATACTGGGATTATACATCAAAGAAAGTTCTTACACTAGAAAAAATAGACGGTGTAAAGATATCTGATATTATTACAATGAAGGAGAAAAACTGGGATCCTAAAAAAATAGCAAATATAGGGGCATTGTCATTTATGAAACAGGTATTTATACATGGATTTTTTCATGGAGATCCTCACCCAGGCAATATATTTGCTGTAGATAAAGAAAAGATAGCTTTTATAGATTTTGGAATAGTAGGTTTTATAGACAATGTAACACTAAGATTTATAACAGACATATTTTTTGCAAGTGCAAATAAAGATATAGACAAGATAATAAGTGCACTTATAGATTTAGACTGCATACAAGACACCGAGAATATAAGAAAGCTAAGAGAAGAGTTATCTTATCTTATACACTATTACTATAACATGCCGATAAAAAAAATAAATGTGTCTGAGCTTGTAAACGAACTTATGAGATTTGCTAGAAAAAATAAAGTAAAACTTCCATCACAGTTTGCTCCATTAGCCAAGGCAGTAATAACAATAGAGGGTTTTGGTAAAGTTTTAAATCCTGACTTTTCCTTATCACTACTATTTAAGGATTTTATAAGGGAGTTTTATATAAATAAGTTTAAACCTATGAATCTACTTGTCGATTCTAGGAACTATATAAGCGATATAGTAAATGATATAAAGATAATACCTAGACAGATGAGATTAATACTAAAAAACTTAGAAAAAAGTGAGATAAAACTGAATATAGATGAAAAAAAATTCGACCATTTAGAAAAAGCAATAAACAATATGACAAATAAATTATCTATAAGCTTGATAATATCATCACTACTTGTCGGATCTTCATTGGTAATAACAACTAATATGGGGCCAACTATTAAGGGATATCCTCTTGTAGGAATAGTTGGGTATACTTTGGCTAGTTTTATGGGGATTATACTTATTATATCGATACTTTTTTCGACTAAAAACAATTAATATATATAAGTCAGGAAATGTATTTTGTAAAAAAAGTAATATTTCCGAGGCAATAAGTCAAAAAATAAGTTATGGTGCACGAACTTTGTGTAAACATTGAAATTATATTGTTTTGATATATTGATTAAATATAATTTAGAAGATATAATAATATTATTCTGTAATTTCAATGATAATATATAATAATACAAAATATAGTGAGCCATTTAGTACATAAACTAAGGAGGAAAAGAAAGCATGGATTTAAAAAGTAAAATAAGAGAGATAGATAATTTTCCAAAGGAAGGAATTAGCTTTAAAGATATAACAACTTTATTAAAAGATGGAGAAGCATTTAAATATGCTATAGATAAGATAGTTGATGACTTAAAGGATAAAAATGTAGATATAATAGTAGGACCAGAGGCTAGAGGATTTTTGATGGGAACTCCTGTTGCATACGCTTTGAAAGCAGGTTTTGTTCCAGTGAGAAAACCTGGAAAATTACCTGGTGAAACATCTAAATATGAGTATGATTTAGAATATGGTACGGACTGTTTAGAAATACATAAGGATGCTATACTTAAAGGTCAAAGAGTTGCAATAGTAGATGATTTACTTGCTACTGGAGGAACAATAGAAGCTACCGCTAAACTTATAGAAAGTTTAGGTGGAGAAGTAGTTGCTATAGAGTTCTTGATAGAACTGGAATTCTTAAATGGAAAAGAAAGGCTTAGAGATTACCACGTGAATTCATTAATTAAATATTAGGTAAAAAATAGTTGGTGTTATAGCCAACTATTTTGGTATATAAGGGATTACATATTTTACAATAGGGTGGTTTTATGTTGGAAAATTTACTATTAATGATAAGTCAATATAGCCCAGATAGCGATCTTGATTTTATAATAAAGGCTTATAATTTTGCAGAAAATGCTCATGAAGGTCAATACAGAAAGTCTGGAGAAAAGTATTTTGTGCATCCAGTTGAAGTTGCAAAGATTTTAATAGAACTTGAACTTGATACTATAACTATAGCTGCAGGACTTTTACATGATGTTATAGAAGACACTAAATATACTTATGAAGATATACAAAAGATGTTTGGAACAGAAACTGCAGATCTTGTAGATGGAGTTACTAAACTTGGTAAGATAGCGTACAAGTCTAAAGAAGAAACCCAAGCGGAAAATCTCAGAAAAATGTTTATGGCTATGGGTAAGGATATAAGGGTAATACTTATAAAGCTAGCTGATAGGCTTCACAATATGAGAACATTAAAGTTTATGCCACCACACAAAGCAAAGGAAAAAGCGTCTGAAACTTTGGAAGTGTATGCACCTATAGCTAATAGGCTTGGAATTTCTAAAATAAAGTGGGAACTTGAAGATATAGGGCTTAGATTCTTAGATCCAGAGGGATATTATGATCTTGTAGAGAAAGTTGCAAAAAAGAGGAAAGAAAGAGAAGAATATATAAAAAAGGTAGTTGCAATTCTAAAAGAACAACTTAAAGAATTATCTACAGATTATGAAATATATGGAAGACCAAAGCATTTTTATTCTATATACAGAAAAATGCATCATCAGAATAAGGCTTTTGAGGAAATATATGATTTGATGGCTGTAAGAGTTATAGTAAACTCAGTTAAGGACTGCTATGGAGTTTTGGGTGTAGTTCATACGATATGGAAACCTATACCTGGAAGATTTAAAGATTATATAGCTATGCCAAAAGCTAACATGTATCAATCGCTTCACACTACTGTTGTAGGTCCTGATGGAGAACCTCTTGAGATTCAAATAAGGACTGAAGAAATGCATAAGATTGCAGAATATGGTATAGCTGCCCATTGGAAATATAAAGAAGGCATAAATAATCAAAATGAACATGATATGGACAAAAAACTATCATGGTTAAGACAAATGATGGAATGGCAAAAAGATTTAAGTGATCCTACGGAATTTATGGAAGCTTTAAAAATAGATTTATTTACAAACCAAGTGTTTGTATTCACTCCTAAAGGTGATGTAATAGAGCTACCTGCAGGTTCAACACCTATAGATTTTGCATATAAAGTTCATACTGGAATAGGAAATAGTTTAGTTGGAGCTAAAGTAGATGGACGCATAGTTCCTATAGATTATCAGCTAAATAATGGTAACATAGTTGAGGTAATTACATCATCTCAGAGTAATGGGCCTAGTAGAGATTGGATAAACATAGTTAAAAGTTCGCAAGCTAAGAATAAGATAAGGCAGTGGTTTAAGAAGGAAAGAAGAGAAGAAAATATTCAAAGAGGAAAAGATATACTCGAGAAAGAACTAAAAAGACAAGGATATAATCCTAATGAAATTCTTAAGCCTAAATATATAAGCCCGATATTAAAGAAAATAAGTCAAGCAACAGATGAAGATTTGTATGCTGCTATAGGGTATGGAGGAATAGCATTAAGTCAAGTAGTTCCAAAATTAAAAGAAAAATATGAAAGTGAAAATCAAAAGACTAAGAGCGAGATTCAAACAATAGAGCTATCTGATAAGGAGTATAAAAGTAAGAGAAAATACAAAAGTCAAGGTGTAACTGTAAAAGGAGTAGATAATATACTAATTAGATTTGCTAAATGTTGCAATCCTCTTCCAGGTGATGAAATAATAGGATACACAACTAAAGGTAGAGGGGTATCAGTTCATAGAAAAGACTGCCCTAATATAACGGTAGAAAGTGATGATATAAACAATAGATTGCTTGAGGTAGAATGGGATTTACAAAAATCTGCTGCATTTGAAGCTGAAATACAGGTTGTAGCAAATGATAGAAATGGACTTCTTTCGGATCTGACACAAATCTTTACTTCTGAGAAAGTTCCACTAAATGGAATGAATGCTAGAACTAACAAAGATAGAATAGCAAATGTAAATCTACTTATAGAGGTAAATAGTATAGATCAACTTAAAAGTATTATGAATAAAGTTAGAAACCTACAGGGAATAAATGATGTATTTAGAGTATTAAATTAAAGGAGAGATTTTATGAGAGCTGTAGTTCAGAGGGTACTAAGTTCTAAAGTAACTGTAAATGGTGATGTGGTAGGAGAAATAGGAAAAGGACTGATGATACTACTAGGTGTAACTCATAGTGATACTGCATCAGACATAAAATATTTAGTTGAAAAAATACTTAATTTGAGAGTATTTGAAGATAATGAAGGAAAAATGAATCTATCTTTAATGGATATAAAAGGAGAATTATTAGTAGTATCTCAATTTACACTATACGGAGATTGTAGAAAAGGAAGAAGGCCAAGCTTTACAGAAGCTGCAAAACCAGAATATGCAAACAAACTATACGAAGAATTTATAGATGAATGTATTAAATTAGGAGTTAAAGTAGAGAAAGGTAAGTTTGGAGCAGACATGAAGGTAGATATATTGAATGACGGTCCTGTTACGATGTTATTAGATTCGAGTAAGAACTTTTAGGAGGGGTATTATGATTATAAAAAAAATAGTTGCTGGGATATATGGAGTTAACTGTTATATAATTGGGGACAATGAAACTAAAAAATGTGCTGTTATAGATCCAGGTGGAAACCACAAAGAGATTTTAGATGAAATAGACAAAAGTGAGTTAGATTTAGAATACATAATACTGACACATGGACACGGAGACCACATAGGTGCAGTTAAAGAGTTAAAAGATAGTACAGATGCGAAGATTTTAGCTCATAAGGAAGAGAAGTATATACTAAACAATAAGGAATTTAATTTAACATCTATAATGAGCTGTGAAGATGTAGAGATAGAAGCTGATATATACTTAAATGACAAAGATAAGATAGGTGTTGGAAATCTAGAACTTGAAATAATACATACTCCAGGACATACACCTGGGTGTATATGTATAAAAGTAGGAGATGTAATATTTACTGGGGATACATTATTTGCAGGGTCTATAGGAAGAACTGATTTAGAGGGTGGAGATTATAATACAATATTAAATTCTTTAGATAAACTTGCAAAATTGCAAGATGACCTCACTGTATTTCCAGGACATGGACCTGCTACAAGAATAGGAATTGAAAAGGTTACTAATAGTTTTATTAATAATAGGTGATGTGATGCTAAATATAATTTTAAGAGGACATGACTACAAATATGAAGTTGGAGAGTTAATTAAGCTGTTTACTTCAAAATTCAAATTTGTAGACAACGTTTTAGACAAGACATTATTAAATGAAGTACAAGTAAATGAACATGAGATAATATCTAAGTCTAGTATATATGAAAATGGCATAATTAAATTTAGTCATACAGAGAAAAAAAATAATATATTAGAAAATGAAAGAGAAGAAATAAAAGAATTAAAGAGAGTTATAAAAAAAAGCATGTTCGAGGTACTAAAGAAAGAATATAATACAAATGTTCCTTGGGGAATATTGACAGGAGTTAGGCCAACTAAAATAGTACATGAGCTATTAGATCATAATAAGAAAGATACAGAAATAAAAAATATATTAATTGAAAGGTATAAGCTAGAAGAAAATAAGGCAGATTTAGTGATTGATGTTGCCAAAGTAGAAAGAAAGTTTGTATACCCACATGATGAGAATAAAATATCGCTATATGTCAGTATACCATTTTGTCCAACAAGATGTGTATACTGTTCTTTTCCTTCTAATGAACTAAGACAAAAAAGTGATATAAAAAAAGAATATATAAAAGCCTTGATAAGAGAAATAGAAGGTGTATCAAGTATTGTAAGTAAATTAGGAAAACAGATACAAACTATATATATAGGTGGAGGAACTCCTACTACATTAGATGAAAATGAGCTAAAGATATTGCTTGATAGCCTGTATAATAACTTTGATTTAAGGTATTTAGAAGAATTTACTGTTGAAGCCGGAAGGCCTGACACTATAAATATAGAGAAGTTAAGAGTACTAAAGGAAAGAAATGTAACAAGAATAAGTATAAATCCTCAAACTATGAACGATATAACTTTAGTTAATATAGGAAGAAATCACAATGTAGATGATATCATAAAAGCATTTAATATGGCTAGAAGCGTTGGATTTGACAATATTAATATGGATATAATATTAGGACTTCCAGATGAAACTTTAGATATGGTAGAAAACACATTAAGTGAAATATCAAAATTATCTCCAGAAAGCTTAACAGTTCACACAATGGCTGTTAAAAGAGCTTCAAAACTGAAAGAAAATATAGATGATTATGATTTATCACATTATGATGACATTGTGAACATGATAGATATTTCGAGAAAATATGCTCATAAAATGAATTTATACCCATACTATATGTATAGACAAAAGCATATGATTGGAAATCTTGAAAATATAGGATACTCTAAAAAAGGATACGAGTGTATATACAACATACAAATAATGGAAGAAAAACAAACTATACTTGCACTAGGTGCAGGGGCAACTTCTAAAATTGTTTATTTAGACGAAAATAGAATAGAAAGAGTACCTAATGTTAAAGATGTTCAAAGTTATATTGAAAGAGTTGAAGAAATGATTAAGAGAAAAGAAAGTGAGGTTTTTAAAAATGCTTACTAAAGCTCCAAGAGGTACAAAAGATGTAGTGCCTAGCGAAGCATACAAATGGATATATGTAGAAGAACTATTTAGGAAGGTATGCTCTTTATTCGGATATGAAGAAGTAAGAACTCCTATATTTGAACATACAGAGCTGTTTAAAAGAGGAGTAGGAGAAACTACTGATATAGTTCAAAAGGAAATGTACTCATTTGAAGATAATGGTGGTAGAGAAATAACTTTAAAGCCAGAAGGAACAGCTCCTGCTGTTAGAGCATTCATAGAAAATAAACTATATGCAGATGCTCAGCCAACAAAACTTTACTATATAACTCCTTGTTTTAGATACGAAAGACCTCAAGCTGGAAGGCTTAGACAATTTCATCAATTTGGAATAGAAGTATTTGGAAGTAATGCACCTTCAGTAGATGCAGAAGTCATGGCTCTTGCTATTGAGTTTTTCAAGAGAGTAGGTCTTGAAAGTCTAGAACTTAGAATAAATTCAATAGGATGTCCAAGTTGCAGAAAAGAGTACAATAATATATTAAGAGAGTACTTAAGAAATAAAGTAGATACTTTATGTAATACGTGTAAAGATAGATATGAAAGAAATCCTATGAGAATACTTGATTGCAAAAACCCAGTTTGTAATGAAGAAACAGTAGATGCACCACTTCTTATAAATCATATATGTACTGAGTGTAAAGATCACTTTGAGAAAGTAAGAAAGCACCTAGAAGGTATGAATATAAAATACGAGATAGATCCTAAAATAGTTAGAGGTCTTGATTACTATAACAAAACAGCTTTCGAAATAATATCAAAGGATATAGGAGCACAAAGTACAGTATGTGGTGGAGGAAGATATGATGGATTAGTTGAGCAGTTAGGCGGACCATCAACTCCAGGAGTAGGATTTGGAATGGGAATTGAAAGACTTCTTTTGACATTAGAAAATAATAATATAAACATACCTAAAAAAGAAGGACTTGATATATTCGTAGTTACCATAGGAGAAAAAGCTGAAGAATATAGCTTCAAAATAATTTCACAGCTAAGACAAAATGATATATCTTGCGATAAAGATCATATAGGAAGAAGTGTTAAGGCTCAATTTAAATACTCAGACAAAGTTAATGCTAGATTTACTGTGGTTATAGGGGATGACGAAATAGAAAAAGATACAGTACAACTAAAAGATATGAGTACATCTAATCAATATGAAATTAAGTTAAGTGAACTACTTAAAGAGTTAAAAGAAAGGCTATAAGGAGGACAAAATGGAAAATTTAAACGGACTAAAAAGAAGTGATTACTGTGGAAACCTAAGAAGCTCTGATATAGGAAGAGAAGTAGTATTAATGGGATGGGTTCAAAAAAGTAGAAATTTAGGTGGATTAGTATTTACAGACTTAAGAGATATAGAGGGGATTTGCCAAATAGTATTTGATAAAGATATATCACAAGAAGCTTTTGATAAAGCTGAGAAATTAGGATCAGAATATGTTATAGCAGTAAAGGGAAAGGTTCGTGAAAGACAATCTAAAAACCCAAACATGCCAACGGGAGATATAGAAGTATTTGCAGATGAACTTAGAATACTGAACAAATCAGAAACTCCACCTATATACATAAAAGACGATGATGATGTTTCAGAAAATCTTAGACTAAAATATAGATATTTAGACCTAAGAAAGCCATCTATGCAAAAGAACTTAATGCTAAGACATAAGGTTGCAAATATAGTTAGAAACTATTTATCTGAAAATAGATTCTTAGAAATAGAAACTCCATTTCTTACTAAGCCAACACCAGAAGGAGCTAGAGATTATCTAGTACCAAGTAGAGTAAATCCTGGGAAGTTTTATGCACTTCCTCAATCACCTCAGATATTCAAGCAATTATTTATGGTTTCTGGCTTAGATAGATACTTCCAGATAGTAAAATGCTTCAGAGATGAAGATTTAAGAGCGGATAGACAACCAGAATTTACTCAAATAGACTGTGAGATGTCTTTTGTTGATATGGACGATGTAATATCTATAATGGAAAAAATGATGCAAAGAATATTTAAGGAGGCATTAAATGTAGATATACAGCTTCCTATACAAAGAATGCCGTATAAAGAAGCTATGGAAAGATATGGTTCAGACAAACCAGATTTGAGATTTGGATTTGAGTTAAATGATATTTCTGACATAGTTAAAGAATGTGGGTTCAAAGTATTTTCTGACACAGTAAACAATGGTGGAAGTGTAAGGGGTATAAATATAAAAGGATACGAAAAAGAGTTTACAAGAAAAAATATATCATCTCTTGAAGAATTCGTTAAAACTTATGGAGCTAAAGGACTTGCATGGATAAAAATAAATGAAGAAGGAATAGTATCACCTATAGCTAAATTCTTCGATGAAGATAAAATGAATCAAATTCTACAAAGACTAGATGGTCAAAAGGGAGATTTGATACTATTTGTAGCTGATAAAGACGAAATAGTACTTGACTCATTAGGTCACTTAAGAGTTGAAGTAGCTAAAAGACTAAACCTGCTTAAAAAAGATGACTACAAACTTGTATGGATCACAGAGTTTCCTTTATTTGAATATGATGAAGAAGAAAACAGATATGTAGCTAAGCATCATCCTTTCACATCACCGATGGATGAAGATATAGACAAGTTAGAAACAGATCCGAAAAATGTAAGAGCTAAAGCTTATGATCTTGCGTTAAATGGATTTGAACTTGGTGGAGGAAGTATAAGAATATATAACTCAGATATTCAAACTAGAATGTTCAAAGCACTTGGATTTAATGAAGAACAAATAAATGAAAAGTTTGGTTTCTTAATAGATGCATTTAAGTATGGAACTCCTCCACATGGTGGAATAGCATTTGGATTTGATAGAATAATTATGCTTTTAGCTGGTGAAGATAACATAAGACAAGTTATAGCATTCCCTAAAACTCAGAATGCTTCTTGTCCTATGACTAATGCTCCATCTAGTGCTGATGAAAAGCAGTTAGATGAGCTAAACATAAAAACAAACTGTATAGAAGAATAAACCTTAGGCTGCTAAAATTAGCAGCCTTTTTTCTAGCAATTTACAATAAAATCAAGTATAATAAATATACGGGTAATAGGTATTAAAAGAGGTGGTTGATATGAAAAAGACAATAGACGAATTTATGGTATTTGCCCTAGTATTTCCAATACTTTTATTAATTCTAAAAGCTGTATTTAAGGATTTTATAGTTATTTCAAACAGAAATATAATACTTATATTTGTGCTAAGTTTTGTGAACATAGCCATAAGAAATTTTTTAATTGTGTTAAAAAGTAAGTATAATATGGGTGATAGGAACTTTGAATTCATAAGAAGAATAATATTTATACTTATTATAGGAATCTATTTAATATTTAGATAGGAGGGTTTCTTGTGAATGAACTTTCACAAAAGAGCAAAACCGATAAAGATGCAATAATAAAAAGACTTAGAAGAATTGAAGGACAAGTTAAAGGTATTCAAAATATGGTAAATCAAGATAAGTACTGTGTAGATATATTAGTGCAAATAGCAGCTATAAGATCAGCAATAGACAAAGTTGGAGGAATAATTCTTGAAAATCATATAAAAGGATGTGTAAGAAATACGATAGAAAAAGATAATGAAGAAAAGAATGAAAAAATGATAGACGAATTAGTAACTACTATAACTAAATTTATGAAGTAGGTGATTTGATGAAACAATCAGGAGTAGTTATAGAAAAAAAGGGAGATATAGCTTATTTAAATATGCAAAGGCATTCTGCGTGTGGAAGTTGTGGTGCATGTGGAATGGGAAGTGAAAAAAGTAGTATGAAAATTGAAGCTATAAACAAAATTGATGCAAATATAGGGGACTTTGTAGAAGTAGACATAGAAACTGTAGATTTTATGAAAGCAGCATTTATAATATATACAATACCTTTAGTATCGCTTTTGATCGGTGTTATTTTGAGCAATAAACTGTTAAGTACTCTAAATTATAGTGGCAATATAGAAGTTATAAGCTTTATAGTGGGAATTGTTTTTATGGCTGGTGCTTTTTTTATTGTAAAACTAAATGAGAAAAGACTTAGAAATAGTAAAAAATACATGCCAGTAATAACAAGCATAATAAAGTAAGGATGGAACAATTCATTCCATCCTTATGTATTTTTTGTATTTGTTGTTTTGAGTACTTTGGCTATAGATGAAACTAGAATTATTCCAATAGCAATAGCCCCTCCTGTAAAAATAGCATTAGTACCAACCTTTATAGCTGTGTTAAAGTCATCATTTATTAGGTTTATCATAGTTAAATATATACCATATCCCGGAACTAAAGGAACTATTCCAGGTATAACAAAAGCGGTTACAGGTTTTTTATCAATTCTTGCAAATAGCTCACCTAAAAGAGCTACTACTATAGCAGCAATAAAGCTAGAAAATGGAATTGAAAAAACAACTTCTTTTATATAAGTAAATAAAGTCCATCCTACTCCCCCGGTAATACCTGCGTAAATGAGAGATTTTCTAGGAACGTTGAAAAGTATAGAAAATCCAACAGTAGATAAAAAAGAATATATAAATTGCGATAATAGATACACTAGATAGCACCCCCAAAAACATTTATCCATACATTAAGTATAGATCCAACTCCAACAGCTATAGATATAGCTATCAAAATAGCTTCAGAAACTCTTGAAACACCTGAAATTAAATCTCCAGAAATAAAGTCTCTAAGGCCATTAGTTAATGCAACTCCTGGGAGAAGTGGCATAATAGAGCCTACTATAACCATGTCTATGCTTGCCCCTACACCTACAGTATGAAAAAATATAGATAGTATAGCTATTATAGCCCCACCAGCAGTATTTGATAAAAATGCAGTTTGACTAACTTTTTCTATCTTGCTGCTTATAAGTACAGCAACCATAGATATTATAAATGCAGCAACAAAGTCTGAAAAATTAGCTCCAAATAAAAGAGCAAAAAAGCTAGATGCAAACCCTGCAGATAAAACCCTTACAAACTTAGGGTACTTAGCAATCTTATCTATTTTTCGCAGTTGCATTATTGCATCTTTAATTGATATATTAGAGTTAACAAACTCTCTTGAAAAGTCATTCACCTTTGATATTTTGTTAAGGTTTATAGTTCTAGATTTTACTCTCTTAATAAAGCTTATACCATCAAATCTATCATCAGATATAAATATACCAGTAGGTGTAACAAATGAACTTACATGCTTTAAATTTCTTGACTTACATATTCTCTTTATAGTGTCTTCAACTCTGTAAGTTTCAGCTCCATTTCTTAGCATTATTTCACCAGCATACAAAGCAACTCTTAAGATAGCCTTCTTTTCTAAAAGCGTCATAACAAAACTCCTTTACTTCAATTTATAACAACTAGTATATCAAAAACTTACTATTAATATAATTAAAATATATGTTAAAATTAATAATTATGTTAAAAAATATCAAGGGAGGTAAAAGTATGAACTTTACGAATTTAATGAAAGTAGACCACGAGGTATATGAAGCTATACAAAAGGAGATAGAAAGACAAAATAGAAATATCGAACTTATAGCTTCAGAAAATTTTGTATCATTAGCAGTTATGGAGGCAGCAGGAAGCCACTTAACAAATAAATACGCAGAAGGATATCCAAGCAAAAGATATTATGGTGGATGTGAAAATGTAGATATTGTAGAGAATTTAGCAATAGAAAGATTAAAAAAGCTATTTAATGCAGAACATGCTAATGTTCAGCCTCACTCTGGAGCAAATGCTAATTTAGGAGTATATTTTGCAGTTTTAGAGCCAAATGATAAAGTTTTGGGCATGAACCTTTCTCAAGGAGGACACTTAACGCATGGATCTCCTGTTAATATATCAGGACAATATTTTGAATTCATAGAATATGGAGTGTCTAAAGAAGATGGAAAAATAGATTACGAAAAAGTAAGAGAAATTGCACATAGAGAAATGCCAAAGCTTATAGTTGCTGGAGCAAGTGCGTATCCAAGATCAATAGACTTTAAAAAATTCAGAGAAATAGCTGATGAAGTTGGGGCACTACTTATGGTAGATATGGCACATATAGCAGGACTTGTAGCTGCAGGCCTTCACCAAAATCCAGTTGAGTATGCACACTTTGTAACTAGTACAACACACAAAACGTTAAGAGGCCCAAGAGGTGGAATTATACTTTGCAAGAATGAATATGCTCAAAAGATAGACAAAGCAATATTCCCAGGAATACAAGGAGGACCACTAGAGCATATTATAGCTGCTAAAGCTGTAGCATTCAAAGAAGCTTTAACACCTGAATTTAAGGAGTACCAAGAACAAATAGTTAAAAATGCAAAGGCACTTGCAGATGAGCTTATAAATAGAGGATTTGACTTAGTGTCGGGTGGAACAGACAATCATCTTATGTTGATAGACTTAAGTAATAAAAATATAACAGGAAAAGAAGCAGAAAAAAGACTAGATGAAGCTCATATAACAGTAAATAAAAACTCTATACCATTTGATACTAAGAGCCCATTTGTAACAAGCGGAATAAGAATAGGAACACCAGCTGTAACTACAAGAGGTATGAAAGAAGAAGATATGAAAGTAATAGCTGAAGTTATAGATTTAGTGATTACTAAAAATGATATAGAAAAAGGAAGAGAAATGGTTAAAAATCTTACAGATAAATTTCCGCTGTATTAATAAGTTCTTACAATGATATTGGAGGAGCACAAATGACTTCTAAAGATTACGTAGTTTTGATGCAAAAAATTTTGCACTACATAGAAGATGGGGTTCATGTAATAGACAAAGATGGAAATACGATAGTATATAATAGAGCTATGGCTGAACTTGAAGGAATGAAAAAAGAAGATGTTTTAAATAAGCCACTACTTGAAGTTTTTAGAAGTTTAGATAGTGAAACTAGCACATTACTTAAAGTAATGGAAAGTGGTAAGTCAATAAAAAATAAAAAGCAAGTTTATCTTAATATGGATGGTAAGGAAATTACAACAATAAATACCACAGTTCCACTGACTATAAATGGTGAACAATTTGGTGCACTAGAAATAGCTAAGGACATAACAAAAATAAAAAAACTTTCAGACATAATATTCGATCTTCAAAGAGAAATGTCAACTCCTGATGTATCTATTAAAAATAAAATTAAAAAATATACATTTGATAACATTCTAGGGCAAAGTCCAGAATTTAAGCATGCTTTAAATATGGCAAAAAAATCAGCTAAAAATAGAGCCTCTGTTCTTATATATGGAGAAACAGGAACAGGAAAAGAATTGTTTGCTCAAAGCATACACTATGCTAGTGATAGAGCTAATAAACCATTCATAGCTCAAAACTGTGCAGCAATTCCAGAAAGTCTACTTGAAGGAATATTGTTTGGAACATCAAAAGGAGCTTTTACAGGATCTATAGATAGACCTGGTATATTTGAAGAAGCAAATGGTGGAACTATACTTTTAGATGAAATAAACTCAATGCCTGTAGATCTTCAAGCAAAGCTACTTAGAGTACTTCAAGAAGGATACGTAAGAAGAATAGGTGCAACTAAGGATATACCAATAGATGTAAGAGTAATAGCTACTACAAACCAAGACCCTATAGATGCAGTAGAAAGTCAAAAGATAAGAAAAGATTTATATTACAGGCTTAATGTTATATCAATTAACATACCTCCTTTAAGAGAAAGAAAAGAAGATATAATACTTTTAACTAATCACTTTATAAAGAAATATAACGATGTTTTAAATAAAGATATTTGGATGATATCAGAAAAAAGCAAAGAAGTACTATTACAGCATTCATGGCAAGGAAATGTAAGAGAACTTGAAAATACAATATACGGAGCTATGAGTATGATAGAAGATGAACATGTACTAAATCATCAATATCTAAATATATTAAATTTAAACAAAAAACTTAATAAAGAAAAAATAGATATAAATATGAATAATACTTTAGATGAAACACTAAAGAATATAGAAATAACTTTTTTAAAGAAAGCACTTTATAGAAACAATAACAATATAACTAAAGCTGCCTCTGATCTAGGAATAAAAAGACAAACTCTTCAACACAAAATGAAAAAATATGGCATAAAGTAAAACGCAAATACATTTGCACTAAAAAACGCAAATATATTTGCGTTTTTTAGTTATCCAAGTTGATTCGACTAGATCAAAATTATTATATATTCAAGCTATCGCAACAAAACTGAATATTTTTAAAATTCTATTTTGTACAAAATTAGAAATGGTATGAATATTGCTTAAATAATTTAATATAAATTAAATTGAAATGATAATTAATATGGAGGTGTTTTGATATGGAAAATATTAAAGTTGGTATTTGGGGATTTGGAGCAATGGGTAGTGGAATGGCAGAGATGCTGCTAAAGAAAAAAGGAGTAGAAATAGTAGCTGTTTGCGACAGAAATGAAGCTAGAGTAGGAAAAGATATGTATGAAGTTTTAGGAGTAGAAAGAGGAGATAGAAAAGAAGTAATAATAAAAAGTGATGAAAATGAAGCTTTCACAGAAAAATGTGCTGATGTAGTTTTACTTGCAACAGATTCATTTACTAAAGGTGCATTCGATAAAATTAAATTTATAGCTGAAAGAAAAATGAATGTTATTTCAACTGCAGAAGAAATGGCTTATCCTCAAGCACAACAGCCAGAGCTTGCTAAAGAAATAGATAGAATAGCAAAAGAAAATAATGTATCTGTACTTGGAACTGGAATAAATCCAGGATTTGTATTAGATCTTTTAATACTTGCATTAACAGGAACTTGTGAAAGGGTAGATCATATAAAAGCAGCTAGAATAAATGACTTATCTCCATTTGGAAAAGCTGTTATGGAAGAGCAAGGAGTTGGAGTAACATTAAATGATTTCAATGAAGGGGTAAAGAGAGGAACAATAGCAGGACATGTAGGATTCCCAGAATCTATAAAGATGATTACTGATGGAATTGGTTGGAACTTAGAAAAAGTAGATGAAACTAGAGAAGCTATAGTTTCTAATATATACAGAGAAAGTAAGTATGCAAAGGTTGAGGCAGGAAATGTAGCAGGTTGTAGACAATGTGGATATGGATATGTAGACGGTGAAGTTAAAATTGAAATGGAACACCCACAACAAATACTTCCACATTTAGAGGGTGTTGATACAGGAGATTATATATGGATTAAAGGAAATCCGGATATATCACTTCAAATAAAGCCTGAAATACCAGGAGGAATAGGAACGATAGCTATGTGTGTAAATTCTATTCCACATGTTATAAATGCTCGTGCTGGTCTTAGAACAATGCTTGATATACCAGTTCCAAGAGCTATTATGGGAGATATGAGAGATTTAATAGAAGCTCAATAGCATAAAAAAGGAAGTGAATCTAATGAAGAGTAAAAAAGGTGATTGGGTTTTAGTACATAATGTAGTGTTAAGTAAAGAAGATAGAGCACCACAAGTACCAGATGACACTAAAAGTGTTCCTCTTGAAACTTGGGTTAAAGGATTTACTAATGAAGAAGCTTCCATAGGAGATGAAGTTACTATTACAACTATGACAGGAAGAAATGTAAAAGGAAAACTTGTAGATATAAATCCATATTACAAGCATGATTACGGAAAATGTATTCCTGAAATTCTACAAATAGGTCTTCAGCTTAAAGATATATTATTTGGAGGTGAAGATCATGAGTAAAGATATGAGCTATCTTGGAGTAATGTCGAGAAAAAATGAAATAGTTAAAAATGCAATAGGTATAGATTACTCTATCTTCGAATCTGGAGGTATATCTTTTGATTATGAGAAGATGATGAGAGAAACTGGATACACACTTGATGAAATGCAAAAGATTCAAAGAGATGTATCAGTTGGGAATACACCTATACTTGAACTGAAAAATATAACGAAGCTTGCTAGAAAGCTTTCTCCTAAAGGTAAGGGAGCTAGAATATTCATAAAAGATGAAGCATCTAATCCTTCTGGGAGTTTTAAGGCTAGAAGAGCAGCAAATGCGGTATATCATGCAAAAAAATTAGGGTACAAAGGTGTTATTGCTGCAACTAGTGGTAACTATGGAGCCGCTGTTGCATCTCAAGCAGCGATGCAAGGACTAAAATGTATAATAGTTCAAGAATGTTATGATAGCAAAGGAATTGGGCAGCCAGAAATAATAGAAAAGGCAAGAAAGTGTGAAGCTTACGGAGCTGAAGTTGTCCAACTTACAGTAGGGCCAGAGCTTTTCTATACATTCCTAAAACTTCTTGAAGAAACAGGATACTTCAATGCATCACTATATACTCCATTTGGAATAGCTGGAGTCGAAACATTAGGATATGAAATTGCTATGCAGTTTAGAGAAAAAGAAGGAAAGGATCCTGATGTAGTAGTTTGTACAAATGCTGGTGGAGGAAATGTAACAGGTACTGCTAGAGGTCTTATAAAAGCTGGAGCAGTAAACACTCAAATAGTTGGTGCTAGTGTTAATTTAAAAGGACTTCATATGGCATCTGATACTCAGTTTAATAAAAAGTCATTCACAACAGGTCATACTGGATTTGGGATGCCATTTACAACTTGGCCAGATAGATCAGATGTTCCAAGGTCTGCTGCAAGACCACTAAGATATATGGATAGATATGTAACTGTAAATCAAGGAGAAGTATTTTATATAACAGAAGCATTAGCTCAGCTTGAAGGGCTTGAAAGAGGACCTGCAGGAAATACATCTTTAGCAGCTGCATTTGCAATAGCTAGAGAACTTGATGAAGATAAAATTATAGTAGTTCAAGAAACAGAATATACAGGAGCTGGGAAGCATATACAGCCTCAGCTTACATTTGCAAGAGAAAATGGAATAGAAATAAAATTTGGAAATCCAGATGATGAGATTGTTGGAGAAAATATAATACTTCCAGAGCATCCATCTATGATAAAAGCTAGAGACCTTGATATGAACTATATAAGAAGGTCATATATAAAAAATTGTGTAGAAAATAATAAAGTAGATAAAGTAAGTGAAGATGATATTAGATATTTAGTAGAAGAAACAAATTCAAATGAAGAATTTGTAAAATCAGTACTGAAAGACTTAAATGTACAGTATTAATATTATATTTGGGGGTGCACAAAATGAAAAGGCAAGATGATTTCGCTCAAAGAAGAGCACATTTAGCTAATTTAAGTGATGAAGAATTATACAATAGATTTTGGGAGCTTGCAGAAAAAATAGTAGAACCTTTATTAGAACTTTCAAGAAAAAATACAACTCCATCTATAGAGCGTTCTATTCTTTTAAGAATGGGATTTTCAAGTTTAGAAGCAAAGCCTTTAGTTGAAGGGGCTATAGATAGAGGATTAATGGGAAAAGGTGTAGGACACATAGTATATAGAATTTCAAAAGAGAAAAATATTCCTCTAAGACAGGCTGGTCTTGAGATGATCGAGGGCAAACACTGGGACGATGCTGTAAAAATCTTTAAAGGAGGAATGTAAAGATGCAAAAGTTAAATCCAAATGAAAAATTAGATATAAAAAATATTCTTAGTGATTTAGAAAATTATAGACCAAAGAGAAGAGGATGGACTTGGAGAAATCATGAGGAGATAGAAATGGGAGGACATAAATACTCTGATTGTTCTACTCCACTTAAAAACTCTATAGGTATTCCTGCTGCAGTTCAGTATTTTGAGAATTTAGATCCACAACCGAAAGAAACGATTACAACTGAGATTGCTTCAGGTAGATTTGAAGATGATATAAGAAGAATGAGAATGGCAGCTTGGCATGGTGCAGACCATATAATGGTTATAAGAACAGCAGGACAATCACATTACGATGGATTAATAGAGGGAACGCCTCAAGGAATAGGTGGCATACCTGTAACAAGAAAGCAAGTTAGAGCACAAAGAAAGGCTTTAGACCTTATAGAAGAAGAAGTTGGTAGACCGATAAATTACCACTCTTATGTATCTGGGGTTGCAGGTCCAGATATAGCTGTAATGTTTGCAGAAGAAGGGGTTAATGGAGCTCATCAAGATCCACAATACAATGTACTTTATAGAAATATAAATATGGTTAGATCTTTTGTTGATGCTGCTGAATCTAAAAAAATAATGGCATGGGCAGATATAGCTCAAATAGATGGAGCACACAATGCAAATGCAACAGCAAGAGATGCATGGAAAGTTATGCCAGAGCTTATGGTTCAACACGCTATAAACTCTATATTCTCATATAAAGTTGGTATGAAAAAAGAAAATATATGTTTATCTACAGTACCACCTTCAGCATCTCCAGTACCATGCATAAAATACGATCTTCCGTATGCAGTTGCCTTAAGAGATTTATTTGATGAATACAAAATGAGAGCACAACAAAATACAAAGTACATAACTTCTTCATCAAGAGAAGCTACAGTTACACATGTTATGAATATGATGATTTCAAAGCTTACAAGAGCTGATATTCAATCTACAATAACTCCTGATGAAGGAAGAAACGTTCCATGGCATGTATACAACATAGAAGCATGTGATACTGCTAAACAAACATTAGTGGGATTAGATGGATTACTTGAAATGGTTGAAATCAAGAAAGATGGATACTTGCCTGAAAAGGTTAGAGAACTTAAAGAAAGAGCTATTTTATACATGGAGGAAATCCTAGAAGTAGGTGGATACTTTAATGCAGTTGAACAAGGATTCTTTGTTGACTCAGGAATGTACCCAGAGAAGAATGGTGATGGTATAGTAAGAAAAATTAATGGTGGTATAGGAGCAGGAAATGTATTTGAAAGAGATGAAGACTATATGGCTCCTGTAACTGCTCACTTTGGATACAATAATGTGGCTCAATACGATGAGAATGCAGTAGATAATCCATCTATTTTAATTGATGGATGTACACTTGAAAAGCCAGAAAAAATAATATTCATAGATGAATTAGACGAATTTGATAATGTAAATACTAGATTAAAAGAAACAGAAATGTATAGAAATTCAGATGTAATAAAGCCAGAGGTTGAGTGGCTTGCAGATGGAACTGTTCAAATAGAAGTAACTCTGCCAACTAGCAAAAGAGTTGCTGAATTTGCAGCTGTTGAATTTGCTAAGAAAATGAATCTAAATGATCCTGAAGTAATTCATGTTGAGGTACTTCATCCATCTGAAGGAACTAGAGTACAATTAAAAGGTAAAGTAGACATAAGCATAGATATAAGCACACTAGAAATTCCAGAAGAACCAGAAGTAATGAGTAACGAAGAACTTTGGGAAGAAATAGAAAAAAGACCTATGAAAGTTGTTACAGCTACAGTAGGAGAAGATGAACACTCAGTTGGTCTTAGAGAGATAATAGATATAAAACATGGTGGTATAGAAAAATGGGGTATAGAAGTTGAATACCTTGGAACTTCTTGCCCTGTAGAAAAACTTGTAGATGCAGCAATAGAACTTAATGCAGATGCTATACTTGCATCAACTATAATAAGCCATGACGATACTCACTACAAGAATATGAAAAAACTTCATGAATACGCTGTTGAAAAGGGAGTAAGAGATAAAATAATGATAGTATGTGGTGGAACTCAAGTTACTCCAGAAATAGCAGTAAAACAAGGTGTTGATGCAGGATTTGGAAGAGGAACTAAAGGAATTAATGTTGCTACATTCTTAGTTAAGAGAAGAAGAGAAATGTTAGAAAACAGATAAGACTAAAAAATTGGTTCATACATTATGTATGAACCAAACTTTTATAATGAAAGAAGGAGATAATCTTGAATATAGATGTTTTGGTTGCAGAAATAGGTAGCACAACGACTGTAGTAAATGCATTTAAAGATATCAATACAGAAAATCCCAAATTCATAGGTCAAGGTCAAGCTCCAACTTCAGTATTAGAAGGAGATGTAAGAATAGGTCTTAATGAGGCAGTAAAAGATCTAGCTAAAAACTTATGTACTGATAATATTGAATATAAAGAAATGCTTGCAACATCAAGTGCAGCAGGCGGTCTTAAAATGACTGTTCATGGTCTTGCATATGATATGACAGCTAGAGCAGCGAAAGAGGCAGCATTAGGAGCAGGAGCCATTATACATAAAGTAACAGCAGGAAAGCTTAGAAGAACTGATATAAAGGAAATAAAAGAAATAAATCCGAATATAATACTAATTGCTGGAGGAGTAGATTATGGAGAGCGAGATACAGCTCTTTATAATGCAGAGCTTATAGCAAGTATGAAGTTGAATATTCCAGTAATTTATGCAGGAAATATTGAAAATAGAGAAGAAATAAAACTTATATTTGAAGATACGGGATACAAACTATACATTGTAGACAATGTATACCCTAAAATAGATGTATTAAATGTAGAACCAACTAGAAAAGTAATACAAGATGCTTTTGAAGAACATATAATACATGCTCCTGGCATGCAACATGTAAGAGATATTGTAAATGGACCTATTATCCCAACTCCAGGATCGGTTATGGAGTGTACAAAACTTTTATATGAAAATATAGGAGATTTAATAGTTATAGATGTAGGGGGAGCAACAACAGATTTACATTCTGTAACAGACGGAAGTGAAGAAATAAATAGAATACTAATAAGTCCAGAACCTCTAGCTAAAAGAACAGTAGAAGGGGATTTAGGTGTATATGTAAACATGAAGAACATAGTAGATCTTATAGGTCTTGAAAAATTAGAACAAGAATTAGGATCAAATATACAAAATTTAATAAATAATCATAAGCCAATACCTAAAACAGATGATGAGATAAGATTTGTAGAAAGACTTACAAAAGAAGCAGTACTAAAGGCAGTAGAAAGACATGCAGGAAGAATAAGAAGTCTTTATGGTGCAGGGGGCAAAACTTCAGTTGCAGAGGGGAAAGATTTATCACAGGTTAAATACATTATCGGGACAGGAGGAGCTTTAACAAGACTTCCTAATAGAGTAGAAATAATGAAAGAAATACCAAAACATAATAAAACAGGGGCATTATTATTCCCAACTAAAGAAGCTAAGGTGCTAGTTGATAATGATTATATAATGGCTTCATTAGGAGTTTTATCAAAAAAATATAAAGAAGCTGCACTAAAGCTTGTAAAGCAAAGTTTAAATATCTAGGGGTGAGATAATTGTATCCAAGACTTGAAGTAAATATCCAAAAAATAAAAGAAAATACTAAACTGTTAGTTGAAAAGTGCAGAAAAGAAAATATAGAAGTAGCAGCAGTTACAAAAGTATATTGTGCACTTCCAGAAGTTGTAGAAGCTTTAGAAGATACAGGTATAAAATACATAGCAGACTCTAGAATACAAAATCTTAAAAAATTAAAACATATAAACTTACCTAAGGTTCTTCTTAGAATACCTATGATGAGTGAAATAGAGGAACTTGTACAATATGTAGATATAAGTCTAAATTCAGAAATTGAAGTAATAAAAAAGATAGATCAAGAGGCTAGAAAAATAAATAAAGTACAAAATATAGCCCTGATGGTTGACTTAGGAGATTTAAGAGAAGGATATTTCAAAGAAGAAGAATTATTTGAATGTGTTTCTCAAGTTCTGAATTTAAAAAATATAAATCTTATAGGACTTGGAACAAATCTAACTTGTTACGGGGCGATAATTCCTTCAAGAGAAAATACTCAAAGATTAGCTAGTTTATCAAGAGAAATCGAGAATAGATTTAATATAAAACTTAGCTTCGTATCTGGAGGAAATTCTAGTTCGCTACACTTAATAGACAAAGAAGATATGCCAAAGGAGATAACAAATTTAAGATTAGGAGAAGCTATAGCACTAGGCAGAGAAACTGCTTATGGAGATAAAATAAAAGGGGCTCATCAAGATGCTTTCAAATTAGTGTGTGAAATAGTTGAGTTAAAAGAAAAACCATCTCTTCCAATTGGAGAGATAGGAATGGATGCATTCGGGAATAAACCTGTGTATGAAGATAGGGGAATAAGAAAGAGAGCTATTATAGGAATAGGAAAGCAAGATATAAATGTATGTGGAATAATACCTTTAGACACTAAGATAGATATATTAGGAGCAAGCTCAGATCACCTTATATTAGATGTTACAGAAAGTGATATAGAATATAAAGTGGGAGATAAAGTGGAATTTAATTTAGAATATGGTGGACTTATGGCTGCAGCCACAAGTGAATATGTTACTAAGATATTCGTATAAGAAATTGTAGGTTAGATTGAAAAATCTAACCTATTTTAATTTAGAAAAGAAAATTATGATAATAATTTAAAATTTAATTCCAGAATCTACTTATATGAAATAGACTAATAAAGAGCAAATAAATCGTTAGGAGGTAAATGTATGAGTTTACTAAAGGTAGAAAACCTAAGTAAAGAGTTTAACAGCATAAAAGCGGTAAATGGGATAAACTTTGAGGTAAATTCTGGTGATATATTAGGTTTGTTAGGTCCAAATGGAGCTGGTAAATCAACTACAATATCTATGATATCAACTTTGATTAGACCTAGCAGTGGAGATATATTATATAAAGGTGAAAGTATAGTAAAAAATCCAAAAATTATTCAAAAAAATCTAGGAGTTGTTCCTCAAGAGATAGCACTTTATCCAACACTATCAGGATATGAGAATCTAAAGTTTTGGGGAAATATATATGGTCTAAGAGGTAGAGTCTTAAAAGAAAGAATAGATGAAATTTCAGAAATAATAGGTATTAAAGATAGACTAAAAGACAAAGTAGAAAAGTATTCTGGAGGCATGAAAAGAAGAATTAATATAGGAGCTTCAATACTTCATAAACCTGAAATACTTATAATGGATGAGCCAACTGTAGGAATAGACCCACAGTCGAGAAATCATATATTACAAACAATATTAGATCTTAACAAACAGGGAATGACAATAATATATACAAGCCACTATATGGAAGAAGTAGAGCAGTTGTGCAATAAGATAAGCATAATGGATAAAGGAAAGATAATAGCATGCGGAACTAAAGAAGAATTGATTCAAATAATAAAAGACAATAATAAAATAACTCTAAGGTTTGATGATGTTACAGATACTCTTATACAAAACATAAAAACTATAGATTATATAAAAGAAGTTAAAGTAGAAGGTGAGGATATAGTTGTTTTGAGTGATAACGCTAATAATATATTTAAAGATATAATAAATAAACTGAGTCAATTAGATAGTGAAATATTATCTATAGAAGTTGAAAAGCCTAATTTAGAAACAGTATTTCTTCATTTAACAGGAAGAGCTTTAAGAGATTAGGGGGGATGACTTTGGGTGCTATAGATATAATTATAAAGGACTTGAAAGTACTTATCAGTGATAGAAAAGCTTTGGGGATTCTAATTTTGATGCCTATAATACTAACAACTATATTAAGTTATGCACTGAAAGGAGCATTCACGAATACACCTAAAAGTAGAGTTGAGATAGCTATTGTAAAAAACTATGATAGACAAGAGCAAATAAATAAATTAGGAAATGAAAGTATAAATGGCGATGAAATAGTAAAACAGCTAGACGTTGAAAAGATATTTATTGATGAATTTTTAGGAAGTGAAGAAATACAGAAGATAATTCAATATAGAGTAGTTGATGAAAAAGAAGGAATGAATCTACTTAAAAACAGAGAGATATCGTCAGTAGTTATACTAAAGGAAGATTTTATATACGATATGACAATAAATCTTCTAACTACATCAACCAATAAAGTTAAAATAGATATTGTAGCAGATCCAGATAAATATATAAGTAGGCAGATAGTAGAGCAGATTATAAATGGGTTTTGTGATACGATGTCATCAATTATTATAGGCAAGAATGTACTTGAGAAAGTGATGACAGAAGAAGGAATTCAATACCAATATATAGGCAATGTTATAGAAGAAATAAATAAGTCTATTCTAGATACTAAAGTGGACATAAATTATACAAATACTAAAGGAAAAGACCCTATAACAAGTTCGGATTATTACTCTGTTGCTATGGCAACAATGTTTATATTGTTTGCAGCTGGTTATGGAAGCAAGATGTTACTAGAAGAAAAAGACAATATAACTTATCAAAGAATGATGATATCTGGGATTTCGAAGTGGAAAGTAGTTGTAGGGAAATTTATAGCCTTATTTTTGATAGCTCTAGGTCAAATATCTATTTTGATAATATACTCAACAATAACTCTAAAAGTTAACTGGGGGAATTTGTATTTAGTTACAATTATATCACTATGCTCCGTATTTAGTATAGCAGGACTAGGTACTATGATTGCAGCTATAACATACAGGGTAGGAAACTATAAAATGGCTAATGCATTTGAATCTGTAATAATTCAAATTATGGCACTACTAGGTGGAAGTTTCTTTCCTATAGATATCTTACCTAGCTTTATACAAAGGTTCAGTATATTGTCTTTAAATGGTCTAGCATTAAAGTCATATCTTAGCGTTATTTCAGGATATGGAATGAAAGATATAGCTACTAATATTATAACACTTATAGTAATTGGTATTATATTTACATGTATTGCAGTTTACGTATTAGTTATAGAGGGGAGGGGTAGCTATGATGAGTATACTAAAGTTAAGACTACTTAGACTTCGCGAAGACTATTTGGTATTTATTATAATGACAATAATGGCTTTGGGATTTACATTTATATTTGGTGTTTCAATGAGTGAATATAGACCTAGCGTTATAATTGTAGATAAAGATCAAACGGAGTATTCAAAGGCTATAATAGAGGAAATAAAACAATTTGATAATTTTATTTACGATATATCAGATTATGATAATGCTATAAAAAGTGTAGATGAAGGAAGTGTATTAACATCTATCGTAATAGAAAAAGGGTTTGGAGATGATGTAAGAAGCGGCAAAACTCCATCTATAGTTGTGATAAAAACTAATGATGATAGAGATATTTTTGTACTTGAGAATATAGTTTCAACTATCACAAAAAAGATGATTAATAATTCAAAAATAGCACATATAGCAGCTAGGTATTTATATGATATAAATAATGTATACGATAGAGTATATGAAAAGGCTTCACATGAATGGAAAAACAATAAACCTATAAGTGTTACTACACAAATTTTGAATGTAGAAAGCAAAAGTTATGATTCTTTAAAGTATAGTTTGATAGGATTTTCTGTATTTTTTTCTATGTATACAATTGTATTTGGGGTTGGAACTATACTAAACGATAAGCAGAATAATACCTGGCAAAGAATTATAATATCTCCTGTTTCTAATAGTGCTATATTAGGGGGGACTATGTTGGTGACATTTTTGATAGGATCAATTCAGCTAGGGGTATTGATATTAGCTGGAAAATATATGTTTAATATTGACTGGGGAAGCAGCATTTCAGGATTATTACTCATAGTAGTTTCTTTTATATTTGCGGTTACATGCCTTGGATTACTTCTTTCAGGAATGGTAAAAACGCATTCACAGCTTAGCGCAGTTACTCCTATAGTTTTAACAAGTACAGCAATGTTAGGAGGTTGTATGTGGCCTCTTGAATTTGTTGATTCTAAGGTATTGTTATTTATTGCAAATTTTGTTCCACAAAAGTGGGCCGTTGAGGGTATGCAAAAAATAGCAATGTACGGATATGGCTTTGAGGGGGCGATAGTTCCTTCTATAGTTTTAATTTCTATGGGAGTTGTATTTCTTTTTATAGGAATAAGACTTATTAAATTTGAGTAGAGAGATTATATCTCTCTATTTTTATTATATTTTGATATAATTAACTCATATAATAATTAATTACACGGAGATGATGGAATGTTTCTGCTTTTTAAAAATCTAATAAACAACCTAGGGTATGTAGTACTGATAGCATTTCTTATATCACGACTTAAGCCTTATAAGAAAATAATACAGAAAGAGGAGTTTAGTACGAAAGACTTGATAATACTTTCTATTATATTTGGTGGATTTGGGATACTAGGAACATATATAGGTACTCCAGTTAATGGAGCTATTGCAAACACTAGAGTAATAGGAGTTATAACAGGAGGTATACTATTTGGACCATTCGTAGGATTATTATCTGGGGTAATAGCTGGTGTTCATAGGTTAATTATAGATATAGGAGGAATTACATCTATTCCTTGTCTTATAACTACAATACTAGGAGGAGTAGCAGGAGGTATAGTTAATAGAAAATCACCTAGAAAAGATAGGTGGATACATGGATTATTTAGTGGAATTATAATTGAGCATTTAACTATGCTTCTTATAATCATTTTATCAAGGCCGCTTCATTTAGCAATTGAAATAGTAAGACAAATATATCTTCCAATGACATTAATAAATGGAATTGGTGTAGGAATAGTAATATCAATAACAGAAAGTATATTCGAAGAAAAAGAAGAAATAGCGGCAAAACAAGCTAAATTAGCACTTGAGATAGCTAATAAAACCTTACCTCATTTTAGAAATATAAATAATAGTTCTTTTAGAAAAATATGTGAAATAATAAAGACATCAGTTGGAGTAGATGCTGTATCTATAACAGATAAAACAACTATACTTGCTCACTATGGATTAGGAGAAGATCATCATGTAGAACAAGAGAAGATTTTAACCAATTCAACAAAGAAAGTAATACAAAGTGGTAACATGCTAATACTAAAAAACAGCACAGATATAGAGTGTACACATAGAAATTGTCTATTAAGGTCGGCTATAATAGTTCCACTCAAAGATGGAGAAGATGTTATAGGAACTCTTAAGATGTATTACAAAAATGAAAATGCTATAACATTTAGAGATGAAGAACTTGCAATAGGGTTATCTCAAATGATATCTACACAACTTCAGATAAGCAAAGTTGATAAACTTGAAAAAATGGCGAACAAAGCTGAAATAAAAGCCCTACAAGCACAGATAAATCCTCATTTTCTATTTAATGCACTAAATACAATAGTATCGTTTGTAAGAATAAATCCAATTAAAGCTAGAGAGCTTATAATAAATTTATCTACTTATCTTAGATATAATTTAGAAAGTGGAGATGAACTTATTAGTATAAACAAGGAAATAGAACAGGTAAAGGCATATGTAGAAATAGAAAAGGCAAGATTCGGAGAAAAATTAAATGTTACCTACGATATAGACGAAGATATAAATATAAAGATACCTAATTTAATAATACAGCCACTAGTTGAAAATTCTATAAAACATGGAATTCTAAAAGGAGAAGGAAAAGGAACTGTGAAAATAGAAATAAAGAAAAGAAATGAAAATGGTATATATATTTCAATAGAAGACGATGGATATGGAATAGATAGTGGTGTAATAGAAAATATATACAAAGGAACTATAAGTGAAAATAAAATAGGGCTTGCTAATGTTCATAATAGACTAAAGCTTATATACGGACAAGGACTTAATATACAGAGGCTATCTAAAGGTACAAAAATAAGCTTTTTTATACAGTAGGAGGTGGATTATATGAACTGCATAATAGTAGATGATGAATATCCAGCTAGAGAAGAACTTAAGTATTTTATACAAAATTATAGCTCTATAGAAATAATGAAAGAATTTGAAGATTCACTTTCTGCACTTAGTTATCTAGAAAAAAACAAACCAGATATAATATTTTTAGATATAAGTATGCCATCTCTCGATGGGATGTCACTCGGTAAAATAGTGAATAATTTTAAAGAAAAGCCCAAAATAGTATTTATAACTGCTCATAAAGAACACGCCGTAGAAGCATTTGAAATAGAAGCCTTTGATTATATTTTAAAGCCTTATTCAGAAGAAAGAATAATAAATTTACTTAGAAAACTACAAAGATGTCAGGATACAAAATCTAAAGCTGGAAAAATCACTCTGTGGAAAAGTGAAAAAATGGTTGTATTAAATCCTAGTGATATATGTTATTGTGAAGCTAAGGAAAGAGAGACTATTGTTTATACAATTAATGACAATTACAATATAAATTGCAGTATATCAGATTTTTTGGACAAGCTACCAAAAAGAAAGTTTTTTAGAACTCACAGATCATTTGTTGTAAATATAGATAAAATAGAGGAAATAATACCTTGGTTTAATAACACCTATGTAGTGAAGGTGAAAGGAATAGATACAGAAATTCCAGTGAGTAGAAAAAATATAAAGGAGTTTAAGCACATAATGGGCATTTAAATGCACTTTATGTGCTTTTTTCGGCTATTGATGCTGAAATAGATATATTACTAAGAAAAATTAGTATAATTTAATTAAATTATTTAGTGAAAAGGAGGAACAACATGATAACGTTTTTCTTATCTATTGCAGTACTTATTTTAGGTTATTTTGTTTATGGAAAAATAGTTGAAAACATGGTTGGTATTGATGACTCAAAACCTACACCAGCTATAGAAATGGAAGATGGAGTAGACTATATTCCAATGAGCTGGCCTAGAATTTTCTTAATTCAATTCCTTAATATAGCAGGATTAGGTCCAATATTTGGAGCTATATCTGGAGCACTTTGGGGACCAGCGGCATTTTTATGGATAGTGCTTGGATGTATATTCGCCGGTGCAGTTCACGATTATTTCTCAGGTATTTTATCTATTAGACATAAAGGAACAAGCATGTCTGAAGTAGTAGGTATATACTTAGGAGATAGTGTAAAGAAAATAATGAGGGTATTTACAGTAGTATTATTAATATTAGTTGGTACAGTATTCGTTACGGGACCTGCAGGTCTTTTAAGTAATTTAACTAAGTGGGATAGAACTTTCTGGGTTGTAGTAATAATAGCATATTATATATTAGCAACTGTACTTCCGGTTGATAAAGTTATAGGAAAGATATATCCAGTATTTGGAGCATCTTTACTTATAATGGCAGTTGGTATAGTTGGAGGAATATTAATCAAAGGATACGAGATTCCTGAGCTTACAATATCTAACTTACATCCTTCAGGAACTCCTATATTCCCATTCTTATTCTTAACTATTGCATGTGGAGCTATATCTGGGTTCCATGCTACACAATCTCCACTTATGGCAAGATGTGTTAGAAAAGAAAGTGAAGCTAGAAGAATATTCTATGGTTCAATGATTACAGAAGGTATAATAGCATTAATCTGGGCAGCTGCTGCAATGGCATTCTTCGGAGGAACAGAAGGTCTTGCTGCAACACTTGCAAATGGAGGCCCTGCAGTAGTTGTAAATGAAATATCAAACTCTTTATTAGGGAAAGTAGGAGGGGCACTTGCATTACTTGGAGTTGTTGCATGTCCTATAACATCAGGAGATACTGCGTTTAGAAGTGCAAGACTTACTATAGCAGACTCAATAAACTTTAAGCAAGATGCATTATTAAAGAGATTCTATATAGCACTTCCTTTATTCGCTATAGGAATAGGTCTTACTTTTATAGATTTCAACATAATATGGAGATACTTCTCTTGGGCTAATCAAACATTAGCTATGATAATGCTTTGGGCAGGAGCAAGTTATCTATACAAAAATAATAAATCTCACTGGATATGTACACTACCAGCTATGTTTATGACTGTAGTTACAACAACATATATACTTCAAGCTCCAGAAGGATTTAAATTACCAGTTACTATGTCTAACATACTGGGAATATCTATATCTTTAGTAATATTTGGATTATTCTTATCTAAAGCAAATAAAAGTGCGAAAAAAGAGATGGCAAAATAGCCATCTCTTTTTTTACCCCCTTTTGTATATGCACAAAACACACTATATATTCATAATATGTAAATTAAGAGAAAGGGGGAATAGAAAAATGTTAACAGGTGTCCACTATATTTATATTCTATTTATTTTAATTGTATTAATAACAATGGCACTAAAGAGAGATACTATTATACCATGTATAATAGGTATATTCTGTATAGCGCTTTACGCTAGTAAAGACATAGCTTTCTCAGTAGGAACTATATTTAACTCATTTATTGTTGCAACAAAAGAATTGATAGGTATAATACTTGTTATATCTATAATAGTATCTTTATCTAAAGCATTAGAAGAAATAAAAGCTACTCAAATTATGGTAAGTCCATTTATAAAGGTAATAAAAAATAGAACAAGTGCATTTTTCTCTGTTGGTATAGTTATGTTAATACTTGCATGGTTTTTCTGGCCATCTCCTGCTACTGCATTAGTTGGAGCAATATTCTTACCAATAGCTATAAAGGCAGGTCTTCCAGCGATTGGCGTTGCTATGGCTATAAATTTGTTTGGACATGGATTGGCACTATCAACAGACTTTGTAATTCAAGGAGCTCCTACAATAACAGCATCAGCAGCTGGAGTAGAAGTTACAGATATAATAAAAGATGGTATGATTCTATATTGGACTATGGCAATAACGTCTATAGGAATAGCATATTATATGCTTGAAAGAGATATAAGAAAAGGGAAAATACAAGTTGAGACAGGAATAGAAATTTCTGAAAGTGAAACTTACACTAAGGAAGCAAAAATATCAGCTTTCATAGTACCTCTAGGGTTCCTGATAGATGTAATATTGATGTTCATGTTTGATCTAAAAGGCGGAGATGCTACAGCATTAATTGGTGGAACGGCGGTAATATTACTAATGGCTATTTGCTTTATAAACTATAAGAAAGACTGCTTAGAAAAAATAACATCATTTATACAAGGTGGATTTGGATTTGGAATAGATGTATTTTCTCCAATAATTCCAATAGCTGCATTTTTCTATCTAGGCCAATTAGGACCTTTCACTGAAAGTTTAGGAACAGGTTATTTACCAGAAGCATCACAAGGTATATTATCAGATATAGGGTTGGCATTATCAAATGCTATACCTATGAATAAAGTTATGGTATGCTCAATAGAAAGTACAGTAGGTGCTATAACTGGATTAGACGGATCAGGATTCTCAGGAATATCACTAGCTGGATCATTAGCTAAGGTATTTGGTGAAGCAGTAAAAGTAAAAATAGGAGCTTTAGCGGCATTAGGTCAGATAACAGCTATATGGGTTGGTGGAGGAACTATAGTACCTTGGGGATTAATACCAGCTGCGGCAATATGTAAAGTATCTCCAATAGAGCTTGCTAAAAGAAATTTTATACCAGTAATGATAGCTATGGTAATAACAACTATAGTTGCCATATTTATAGTTTAGATAAGTAAAAAAACGAGCATATGCTCGTTTTTTTTACTTATATCTGTACAATATAACCTCTATTGAATTATCATCAAAATCTATTTCCGCCTCATCTATCATCATACCGATTAGAGGAAGCTCGTTATCAACATCGCATTCGCCTGCAAGTTCCCAATAATATTCTTCCATTTCTTCTTGCTTAGAACACTTTAGTGCATTAACTAATCTGTCTATTTTAGGTTTTTTAGTTATGTTATAGTTACAGTTTAAAGAAATCTTAAAAAATTTCTCTTCTTCTTTAACATTAACACTTATGTCAGTAGCACCTAAATAGAACATATAAGTTAGTAGTTCATCAACAATTTTAGTAATTCTTTTCTTAAAATGTTTCATTAGATTTCTTCCTTTCTGAAGGCCTCTATTATAGGGATTAAAACTGCAGCTACAATTCCTGCAGCAAAACCGTTGTTATAAAGATTAAGCCCGCCGTGAAGAACACCTACATTTAGAACAACTGAAGAATGAATGAATCCAGCTAAAACACCATATTTCCACCCGAATTCACCGGCAATAGGAGCTAGAGCAGTTCCAAATAATGCAGCTAATAAAATTGCTGGATCAGTTAAGCTCCAAGTCTTCATAATAGATCCTAAGAATACTCCTAAGAATATAGGAAGTATATTTTTGTAGTGTTTACCGAAGGCACCAAATCCAATAACTGTGAAAATACCACCTATTGTTGGCCCGTTTAAGTCGCCTTTTACTATTATAACATAAAGTGTAGATATAAATCCATTGATTCCCATGTTAATTAATGTAGCACCAAAACCATCTAAAAGAGCAAAGTCTGTAACCAGTCTTCCTGAACGCTTAGCTATACTATCTAGTCCTTTAAATGACTTTCCGTTTAATATAAATCCTGCAATAATCATAGAGATAGATATTGCAAATAGGTATGAACTAAGCACTAAATTATTACCACTACTCCATATAAGTCTAGGGCTAGGAGTATATCCAAATGATTTAAACACTGAAACGAATATAGTTCCAACTATTCCAGCTGTAAAACCTATATTATATAAGTTAAAACCTTGATGGACTCTTAGCAAATAAGTAGCTAGAGGTGGTAGTACAAATCCTACACTAACACCTACTAATACAGCAAGTGGAGCCCTATACCCTACAGGTAAAGAATAATTAAACATTATCTCACTAACTATAGGAGCTAGTGCTGTCCCAAATAAAGATACATATATATGTTTTGAAAACTTATCGCCCTGAACTCTTGAATAAAAATAAACACCTAAAACTATAAACCATACATTAAATAAATTCTTTCCAAATAAGCCAAAGCCAGCTATTAAGAATAAAGATGCAATAGAAGCACCGTTGAATGTAACTTTAAGTACATGTAAAAGCAAAATGAACATCAATGTTAAAGTACCGGCATTAACAAAAGCAGCTCCTATACCACCTACACCAATATAATCTGTAATAAGTATGTCTGTTTGAGTTAATATGTTGTACAATCCACTAAATACTTTAGCAGGAGTGTCGACTAAGAAACCAAATATAATTAGTGATAAAGAAAACATTATCATTGTATAAGATTTAACATTGTTTAAAGTTAGATTTTCCATAGATACACCCGAAGTTTTCGCTATTTTCATAATTCTCATTCTCCATCCGTAAAGTATTTTTTTGTTTAAATTTGCACAAGTTAGTTAAAAAAATGATATTCTACATCTTTCTCTAATATACCACAAATTGCGATTATTTTCAATTATGTATACACGGCACAGTCAATTATTACAAAATATTAAATATTTTTATTTTTCTTCATTAATATGCATGAAAGGATAATTATTATTACAAGAACTGTGTACATTGCAAATAATATGAATTAAATAAAAAATAATAAAGAGAAAGGAAAACGTATGCAAATTAAGTTGACAATTGTCGAATAATTACTTATAATGATAGATAAAGACACAATAATTTTAAAGGAGGCGAATATATGTCAACTAAACAAGTTGCACAACCTAAAAAAGGTCTGTTTGGAAAATTCCTAGACATGATCGAGAAGGTTGGAAATGCATTACCACATCCAGTAACATTATTCTTTATATTTGCTGTTGCTGTTGTAATCATATCTGATATCGCTGCTCGTGCAGGACTTTCAGTTCAATTCGATATGATCGATAGAGCAACAGGTGAAATTAAAGAAGCTACAGTAGGGGCTGTAAGTTTATTAAACCCAGATGGAATTAGATTTATATTCTCAAAAGCTGTTTCAAACTTTACAGGATTTGCTCCTTTAGGAACAGTTTTAGTTGCTATGCTAGGTGTTGGTGTAGCTGAAGGAACAGGACTTATATCTGCATTATTAAGAAAAGTTGTTTTAAATACACCAAAAAGAGCAATAACTGCTGTTGTTGTATTCTTAGGTATAATGTCAAACGTAGCATCAGACGCTGGATACGTTGTATTAGTTCCACTTGGTGCAATCATATTCTTAAGTTTTGGACGTCATCCACTAGCAGGTCTTGCTGCGGCGTTTGCTGGGGTTTCAGGAGGATTCAGTGCTAACCTTCTTATAGGAACAGTAGATCCATTATTAGGAGGATTAAGTACAGAAGCTGCTAAAATATTAGATCCTAACTACTCGGTAGCTGCTACAGCTAACTGGTACTTTATGATAGTTTCTACTTTTGTAATTACACTTATAGGATCTTGGATAACTGAGAAAGTAGTTGAGCCAAGACTTGGTGAGTACAAAGGAGAAGAAAAAGTAGACTTAAAAGACTTAACTGACGATGAGAAAAAAGGTCTTAGAGCATCATTAATATCATTATTAGTATTTACTGCAGTAATAGTAGCATTAGTTGCTCCAGCTAACGGAATACTTAGAAATCCAGAAACTGGAGAAATATTAGGACACTCTGCATTTATGGATGGTATAGTTCCAATAATAATGGCATTTTTCTTAATACCAGGAGTTGTATATGGTATAGCTTCTAAAACTATAAAAGATGATAAAGATGTAGCTAATGCAATGGGTAAAGCAATGGGTACAATGGGTGGATACCTAGTATTATCTTTCGTTGCTGCTCAATTTATAGCATACTTTAACTACTCAAACTTAGGAACAATATTAGCTGTTAAAGGTGCAAATTTCCTAGATGCAGTTGGATTCACAGGAATGCCTTTAATAATAGGATTTATAATAGTATCAGCATTCATAAACTTATTCATAGGTTCAGCTTCAGCTAAATGGGCTATAATGGCTCCAGTATTTGTACCTATGTTTATGAGACTTGGTTATACACCAGAGTTTACTCAAGTTGCCTATAGAATAGGAGATTCAACAACTAATATAATTTCTCCACTTATGTCATACTTTGCAGTTATAGTAGCATTCGCTCAAAAATATGACAGAAAAACTGGAATCGGTACATTAATTTCTTCAATGGTTCCATACTCATTAGCATTCTTATTAGGATGGACAGTATTATTAATAATTTGGTCTGTATTTGGATTACCAATAGGACCAGGAGCATTCATGAGAATGTAATAATTACCTTTTGACTTAATTAATCAAAATGTGATATTATATATTTTGTTGATGAACTTAATAATATGTGAGTAAGTCGGATGATCGCGTTTATCTTTACGATAAATGAGGAAAGTCCGAGCTCCGTAGGGCAAGGGTGCTGGGTAATACCCAGTGGAGGCGACTCTAAGGATAGTGCAACAGAAATAAACCGCCACAACTTTTGTGGTAAGGATGGAAAGGTGAGGTAAGAGCTCACCAGCAACTAGGTGACTAGTTGGCTATGTAAACCCCACCCGGAGCAAGACCAAGTAGGAACATACAAAGGGGGCTGCCCGTTCCCGTTCCGTTGGTAGGTCGCTTGAGTCTACTGGCAACAGTAGGCCTAGATAGATGATCGTCTAAGACAGAACTCGGCTTATAGACTTACTCTCATATTTACTTGTAAACTGAAACGTCTAACAATTTGTTAGACGTTTTTTATTTCGATATGGAAAATAGTAAACAACTAACTAACGATAAAAACAAGAATTGACACTGTATATAGTCAATGTTATACTTGATTAAATATATAAACAAAAGGTGAAATCTAAAAATTATGAGGGAAATTATTTCTTTCTTAGTTTGTAGTCTTATTGAGATTTCGACAATGACGGTATAATATAGACAGGGGATCAAACTCTATACTACTAAATTTTATATCTAGTGCAGCTGTTGTAGAAATAGAAGTTGTAGATACTTCTGGTAACATTGTAAATGATACATATAGTAACGAAGTAAATGTGAGGTGTGCAATAAAATGATTGATATTTTACTCGTAGTAACAATTATTAACTCTGTATTAGCTACATATTTTTTTATGTGCTGTTTAAAAATAATATATAAAAATAAGATACATTCATTTGCCTCAGTTACGTTTTTTTGTTTTTTATTGTATTTCATTTTACTTTATTCAAACGAGTTCGCCAGTAGAAATAAAAAATTGGTATTTAATTGACTCTGTAATGAGTGGAATTTCTAATTTGGGATTTTGGGTTATGTTATATAATATCTATAGAAAAGTTAAGGTTTATTAAAAAAAATGAGAATGCATTAGAATTTTTCATTATGATGTTTAATTTACATTATATATACTTGATTAGTAAGAATTATTAAAGTAGCTTAGGTCTTCTATTTTGATAGAAGGCTTTTTTAACGCATTAAGAAAGACTTAATACAGAAAGAAGGTATAGTATGAGATTAATAAAAAAAATGATACACAAAGACGTAGAGAAGATTGAAGGTAACATATTTGAAAGAAGAGCTGCTAGGGCAATAATACTTGATGGTTCAAATATTTTATTGCTTTATACAAAGAGATACAATGATTATAGTTTCCCAGGTGGTGGAGTTGAATTTGATGAAGATTTAATAAAAGGACTTGAAAGAGAACTTCAGGAAGAAATAGGGGCTAAGAATATAGAGATAATTAGTGAATTTGGAATTATTGATGAGTATAGGCCACATTATAAAGCAGAATATGATCTTATTCATATGGTATCTTATTTTTATGTATGCAAAGTTGAAGAAGATTTTGAGAATGCTAGGTTAGAAGATTATGAACAAGCTAATGGAATGTCTTCTGTTTGGATTGATATAAATGAAGCTATTGCACATAACAAGAAAGTGATTGAGAATAAAGAATCATCTATGGGCTTTTCTATTGAAAGAGAAACATTAGTTTTGGAGCTTATAGCAAAAGAGTTAATAGAAAAATAGAACTTAAGTGTATAAATCAACCACTAGTGTATATAAACATTAGTGGTTGATTGTTTTGACAAAAAAATATCTAAAAATAGTCATGAAAATAAAAAACGATTTCCTAAACGATAAATATAAATGTTAAAACTGAGACAAATGGAATATTGTATACTCTGAGCAGAATACTGGATTTTTGTATGAAAGCTAGCAAAAAAAATAAAAAAGCAAAATAATATTGAAAAAAAATAAAAGCATGTTAGAATAAACATGAAGTGATTAATATTTAACAAACAATATGTGACTAAAAAGAAGATACATACATATACTATTAATAGATAAATAATTAACTAACAATTAATGATGGAGGTTGTGAAATATGAGCATTATAAATCTTATACTTAGAAAAAAAGAGACAAAAAATAGTTTGGTAAGTCCAAAACTATACATCGTTGTACAAGACAAAGTAACTAAAGAAATAAGAGTTGAAGAAAGAGATTTAGTTTATGTTGCTCATAGAAACAATGCTGGTGGATGGACTTATGAGGAAATATTGAAAGATGGATATATATTATTTGAAACTATGTCAAAAGAAGAATTGGAAGATAAATTAATAGATTTAAGTAAAGAACCTTTGCGTATATCAGCTTAGAAAGTGCCTAACAGGCACTTTTTTAATTGTAAAGAAATTATAAATTTCCTTCATATAAAATCTTTCAAAGAAAGACTTTTTTATTTTTAAAATGCCTCGAAAGGTTTATAATTATAGTATTA
The DNA here is from genome assembly GCA_002029295.1 of Alkalithermobacter paradoxus. Lineage (GTDB taxonomy): Bacteria > Bacillota > Clostridia > Peptostreptococcales > Peptostreptococcaceae > Alkalithermobacter > Alkalithermobacter paradoxus. Next base: position 82,754 of record MZGW01000001.1, read on the forward strand.
GCTTAATTAAATAGGTGGTGATTTAAAAATGGATGATATACAAAGAAAGATAGTAAATTATGGGTTTGATACTAACTGTATAGTTGTTAATGGATGTAGTGGAAGTGGTAAAACAACTACGGCTATTGAAAGATACAAGCATATGATAGAAAATGAAAATATAAAAAGTGAACAAATATTAGTATTTGTTTTGAATAGAGTACAATCATTAATATATAGATCAAATCTAGATATTAAAGGATGTGGAGAAATAAAAATAACATCATATTTTGGGTTTATACAAAAAGAGCTAACTAAGTTCTGGCCGTTAGTAATCCAAAAATGTGATCTTATAGGTAAAAATACTATAAGGCCAATTTTTCATACATTTGAAACATCTCAGTGTTTGATGCACAGATTAGTTGAACATCAAAGAAATAAAAGCGGACTTCTTTTAGGATTAAATTCATCTTCAGATAGAATAGCAATATCTATTATATCCAATCTTACCAAAGCAGCCCTTCCAAGTATACCTATAAATGAAATAGGAACTAGACTTTATAATTCTTTAGAAAACAAAGATTTGATAAAACAAAGTATATTTAAGGATATGGATGTAATTATAGATTACTACATCAAAAGATCTTTACAGGAAGGAACTATTGATTATGGATTAAGTGTATTTTTGTATAATAAGTATCTTTTGAATGACCCAATTTATCACCAATATTTAAGAAAAAATATAAAACATATAATTGTAGATAACTTAGAAGAATGCACACCATCTCAAGTTGACTTTATAAAGGAGTTGATACCAAGTGTAGATACAGCACTACTTATGTATAATCCAGATGGAGGATTTGGAGTAAGATATGGTGCAGACCCTTTGTATATACAACAAGAATTGGTGAATAAATATGAAAATGTAATATTGAATTGCAAATTTGCAACTAAAAAGGAGTTTCAAGATTTAGCAGATTGTATTTCTCACAATATATTTAATAATAACAAAGCTAAGTGTAAATCTGAAAGTATTTTCGTTAACACATCTGAACTAAGAAGCGATATGATAGAGAATATTAGTAAAGAAGTTGTAAGACTTTTAAATGAAGGGGTTAACCCAAGTGATATATGTGTTATATCCCCCGTAAATGATATAGTGTTAGAATATATATTAACAGATCAAGTAAGAATGGCAGGTCATGAGGTTTTAAATATAAGTAGAAAAAGATCTATAACTGATAATCAGTATGCATATTCTCTTGTAGTTTTAGCTTGTCTTTGTCATGATTTTAATGAAATTATATTAAATGAAGATGATGTAAAGAGCTTATTTATACTAATAGCCAATATGGATCCTATAAGAGCAGCGATTCTAACTAAAAATGTATTGAAAATAGAAAATGGGATTTCTTATCTTACAAAGCTTAGCGATGATAGCATAATTAATAGAGTTGGAAATGAATATCTACAAAAGTACGAATATATAAGAAATTGGGTTGATAACTATAAATCTAAAGAGGCATTAGATATAGATGAATTCTTTAGAAAGGTGTATCTAGAAATATTAATAACTTTACCTGCAGGAAAAGAAAATATAAACGCTTGCAAGGATATAATAGATTCCGCTACTAATTTTATAGATATAATTTCTAAGTTTAAAGCAATAGAAAATCCTAACAGAGAATTTATAAGATTTATAAAAAGTGGTGCAAAGTCTAATGAATCTATTTACGCTATTGAAGAGAGAATGATGGATAGCTTTGTTACGCTAGCGACACCTTCTACATATTTAGCTTCTGCCAATTATAGTAAGGTGCATATATGGGCAGATTTAGGGAGTGACCTTTGGTCTCCTAGAAATATTACCGAACTTGAAAATCCATATGTTCTAACTAGAACGTGGGATATAAACAATGTTTACACTGAAGATATAGAAGATAGAAATAGAAGAAATTATCTTAATATAATTATTAGATCTCTTATTAAGAGATGCTCAGAAAGATTATATTTATTTGATAGTATATATTCTGCAAATGGGCATGAGCAAAGTGGAATGCTTTCACAGATTATGTCAGATACAATTGGTGGTGAACAAGTTGAATTATAGAAGTGACCAAAAAGATATAATAAATTATGAGAGCGGAACTATGGCACTTCCAGCAGTACCAGGAGCTGGGAAGACATTTATACTGACACATCTTGCAGGTAAACTAATATTAGAAGGAAATACTGAATCAGGTAAGATACTTATACTATCTTATATGACTAGTTCTTGTAGTAATATTAAATCTAGGATTATAAAGTTTCTAGAGGAGAAAGGCATAAACTCAACTAAGGACTTTGAGGTTATGACTATTCATTCTTTAGCTATGAAAATAATAAAAGAAAAACCTGATGTTTTGAATCTATCAGATGAATTTAAAATGATAGATAGTGTGTTACAGGCATCTTTTATAAAACAGGCTATAATAGATTTTAGGAAAAGGTACACTAAGGAGTTTGATAGCTTTATAGATCCAAATAAAAAGAAAAATATAAAAGGTGCGTACGATAGTATTGAAGACAATTTAACCAGATGCATGACATCTTTTATAGGAGAGATGAAATGTAAAGGAATATCAGTAGATATGCTAAAAGATATCACTAAAGATATTGATTATACTGATATGATGAAACTTGCGTGTGATATTTATGAATCGTATGATTTGAATCTTAGAAAGCAAGGATTAGTTGATTATAATGATCTGTTATTTATGGCATATAAACTGCTTAAAGAAGATGAAGACTTGAGAGATAAGTTTCAAAATAGATATGCATATATATTTGAAGATGAGTGTCAGGACAGTAATGAGATTCAGGGTAAAATACTTGAGATATTAGCTCAAAAACATGGCAATTTAGTTAGAGTTGGTGATTTAAATCAAAGTATTACAGGAACATTTACATCTTCAGACCCAAGATTTTTTAGGGAATTTTGTAAAAGTGCTGATAGGATTCAAAAAATGTTTACTGCTGGAAGAAGTAGTAAAGAGGTAATAGACCTTGCTAATTATTTAGTTAATTGGGTAAGAGAAGATCATCCTGTAAGTTCTTGCAGGAATGCACTTGAAAATCAAATTGTACTTACTGTACCAGAGGGAGAAAATCCTCAAAACCCAATAAATCCAAAGTATGGAATAGCATCGTATATAGAGAATTCATGGGAAGATTCAATAAGAAGGTTTATTCAGATGGTTACTTTATATAAAGAAAAATACCCCCAAAAAACAATTGCAGCACTTATTCCAACAGGTTATATGATAGGGCAAATAGGAGAACGTCTACAAAAGATGAATATAGAGTATGATGAACTCAGCGATGTATCTAATGAAAAATTAGTTACAACAAAAACACTTGGAAAGATACTAGATTATATATCAAGTCCTTATGATAATGAAAAATTTCAAATTGTATTAAAAGATATACTAATAAATGAACAATACGATGATAGTTATAAGCTGTACGATTTTATAAAGAAATGTAGATTAGAAGATTTACTATATCCAAATGAAGATCTTTGTATTCCTGATGAAATAGTAGAACTATCAGTATATAAGGATTTTGTTAGTTCTTTAGATTTGGTTAGAAAATTTTTAGAATTTCCTCAGCTTGCAATAGATAGATTGATTTTGTATATAGGAGAGAAGCTAAAGTTTAGTAGAGAAGAAAAAGCTATGATGGAAAAAATAGCTTCAGACATAAGGTTTTTATTAATAAGTAATCCTAAATGGACACTTAAAGATATAGCAAAGGAACTTGAAGAAAGTAAAAATAATAAATTCAATTATTTTGCTAAATTCGTGTATGAACTTAAAGGATATGAGCCTACCCCAGGTAAAATAACTTTATCTACTTTGCACAAATCTAAAGGACTTGAATGGGATTGTGTATTTATACTTGGGCTTACTAATTTACACTTTCCTGTTGAGCTTACAGATAAATTTATGGGAGAATGTGCTTATCTAAAAAAAGAGTACAGTAACCCATTAGCTCTTTTGAGGGCTTCATTAAAGAAACTTCTAAATGAAGAAGATATAAAAAATCCTACAATAAAAGCTAGAGAAGAAACAATATCTGAAAGAGCAAGGCTTTTGTATGTTGCTATAACTAGAGCAAAGGAAAATCTAATATTAATTGGTCATAAAGAAAATCAAGAACTTCCTTCGATATACATAAAAGAGCTTAAGAAATTTATTGAAAGTGAGAAAAATAGATATGTTGGATGTTAGAAGTGTTAAACATTTTTATTATAGTCAGGCATCTTTAAATACATTCTTAAGATGTCCTTTGAAGTTTAAGATTAAGTATATAGAAAGAATTCATTGGCAAGACGACATAAGGTCGGAAGAAATTTCAAGGAGAATGCAAATAGGAAGAGATTTTCATCTTTATTGTGAAAGGTATTTTAGTTCTATACCAATTGGGACACAAAGCAATACTACTTTGAATGATTGGATAAATAACCTAACACAGCTTTTGCCAATTGATAGTAAAAATATATATTTACCTGAATATGAGATAAGAATTAATGAAGATAAGATTAGGCTATTAGCAAAATACGATTTGATAATTATAAAGGAAGATGGAAAAATAGAAATATATGATTGGAAAACTGAAGAAAAGAAGCTAGATAAGTTTAAGTTAGAAAATAGTTTCCAAACAATTTTGTATATGTATTTATTAAAGCGAATGTCAAAGAAGATATTCGGAAGAGATATAAGTGCATCGGATATATCTATGATATACTGGCAGCCACAGTATAAAGATAGCCTAGTTAAAATAGAATATTCACAAGAAAAATATAAATCTCATGAAAACTATATAGTGAATGTTATAGACACCATAAATGGATACGATTTTGATAATGATTTTGTGAAAGATGAGTATATGAATGAATGCAAGAATTGTGAGTTTAGGCATTTATGTAGCAGTTAAAGAAAGCATATTAATATGCTTTCTTTTAACTTATAATTGATGTATCTATAATTGAAATAGTATTTTTATCGTAATCTATTATATTCTCCTGCTTCATTTTAATTAATTCTCTAGAAAGAGATGGTCTTTGAACCCCTAATCTTTCAGCCCATTCTTTTTTAGTCATATAAAGTTTGATTTTATATGTCCTTTGTTTTTTATATTCATAATTTAAGAATTCTATTATATGTTGCCTGATTGTTTTTAATGTTATGGAATTTAGCTTTGTTCCTATGGCTACTGTTATATCTGATATTAGTTTTATATATTCAAGCAGGAAAGACTTGTTAGTCTGGCATAGATTCAGAATTATATCTTTCTGTATACTTAGTATTGTGCAGTTGGTTTTAGATAAAATAGTCATAGGATATTTGTTAGATTGAGCAAAGATTAGATTACTACCCAAAATGTGTCCAGCTCCAAACTCATATATTACCAATACATTTCCATTTTCATCTATTTTCTCTACAGATACTATTCCCTCAATAATAACATCTAAAGTATTACATTTATCGCCTTGTTCATAAATTATAGACTTTTTTTTATACTTTTTTATATTATTAGAACCTTCAAGCAATATTTCTAAATGGTATTTAGAAAAATCACTAAACAAAGGAGTAGCTTTAAGTATATCTATATACTGTTTTGTAGTCATAAAAAATTTCTCCTTTAAATTTCAAATGGTAACATTAGTTACCGAATTGTATTTATACACAAGAGTATAATATAAAAAAAGATATATATAAAGGAGGAAGTAAAAATGATAGAAAAAGTTTATAAGTTTGCAGATGCAAGTGAAAAGCTTATCGAAAAAATTATTGATGATGAAAATGTTGTTTTAAACCATATGATATTAACTAAGGGAGCAGCATTACCTGAGCATTATTCTAACTCAAATGTTTATATGATAATAACAAAAGGAAAAATGACTATAAAGCTGAATGATGAAAATGCTAATGAACATAGCTGTGGAAGTATATTGAATATACCGTTTAATACGAAGATGAATGTTAGTAACTCCTACGATGAGATACTAGAGTTCTTTGTTGTTAAAGCTCCTAACCCTAAAGATATGCTAAAGGTGTAATATGGATATATTCAGTATTTTATTGTGGATCATAACCATTATATTCTTAATTGTATCGCTGCTCAAAGATAAGGAAAGAACCATAACCTCTATGAAAATGGGAAGAAATATGATGAAGAATATGATAGGAGAAATATTTGCTGTACTTTTTATTATAGGATTGATGATAACACTTATCCCGCCTGAAAGTATAAATACTTTTATGGGCGACTCTAATGTAATACTATCAACTATAGGATCAGCATTCGTTGGAAGTGTAACACTTATACCTGCTTTTGTGGCATTTCCACTAGCTAAATCACTGCTAGATAGGGGAGCGAATGTAGTTCCTTTGGTAGCTTTTCTAACAACACTTACAATGGTAGGAGTTGTAACTTTCCCTCTAGAAAAAAGAGAGTTTGGGCTAAAATTTGCCCTAATCAGAAATATATTAAGTTTTGGATTTGCAGTGGTTATTGCTCTGGTTATGGGGGGAGTTATATGAATATAATAAAGAAAAATAAATTATTATTTATCGTAAGCTTGATTTATATAGTATTGTTTATTACAAATACTGATAAAGCTATAGAATCTACACAAAATAGCATATATTATGTACTTGAGATGCTTCAAATAATGCCGGTTATATTTATATTAACTTCGCTGATAGAAGCGTGGGTACCTAAAGAAGTTATAATGAACAGTTTTGGCGAAAAATCAGGTATAAAAGGAAGTATGATTTCATTCATATTAGGTAGCTTTTCTGCAGGTCCTATATATGCTGCTTTTCCAGTTTGTAAAACTCTTATAAAAAAAGGTGCAAGTATTTCAAATGTTGTTATAATACTTAGCACCTGGGCTGTAGTTAAAGTTCCAATGTTAGCTAATGAGGCAAAATTTCTAGGAACTAAATTTATGAGTATTAGATGGATATTAACTACTATATCGATATTTATTATGGCATATATTGTTTCGGTATTTGTAAAAAAGGAGAGTATACCTAATATCAACAATAATACTATTAAAAATAGAGTAATAATAAAACAAGAATACTGCATTGGATGTGGAATATGTGAGAGAATATCTCCAACAAAGTTTAAAGTTTTAAGTGGTAAGGTAAAAATATTAAGCGATATTATAGATGAAAGTACAGATGAAGCGATTGAGAGATGTCCTGTGAAGGTAATAGATTATGTATAGACGATAAAAGCATTCTTTTTAAGAGAGTGCTTTTCTTTTTGTAATAAATATTCTTAGGAAAGAATAGGTTTTTAATATAAAAAATTATGAGATTATGGGGGACTTTTTATGTATAAGATAGAGATTATAGAAGATCGCAAAGTTATTTTGGTGACTGTTGGAGGATATTTTAATGAAACACAGGGAAAAGAGTTACTAGAAGAATATAAAAAAACAACTAAGATATATAAATTAAAACAATATAGTTTGATATTAGATCCAGGAGGCCTCAAAAGTTCATACGAAGATATAGCACCTATAATCAGAAATTCATTTAAGACATTTATAAAGTCAGGTTTTAAAAATATCATTATAATCGAAAAAGAAACTTTCTTAGATGATATGAAATTAGGAAAAATAGAAAAAAAGATATTCTTAAGTACAGTAAAAATAATTTCAACTTTAGAAGAAGCATTAAATATAGTTTAAATACAAGATGCCTATTCTCTTTATTTACAAAGAGAATAGGCATTTACTATGCTTTAATCTTATTTATCAGATTCTGAAAATCTACGTAGCTAGAATGAGCTTTAAATAAAATTATACTACCTGGAATTATTGAGTTAATTATGTCAGCTTGTGCATCTTCTACTGTTTTATAATAAGATAATTTTTCTTGATCAATACCTTTATTTAGTGCACCATCTATATAATGCTTTGCCCATTTTCCAACAGCTATTAATCTATGGAAATTTAATTTAGATATTTCCTCTCCTAGCATGAAATGAGACTTTACTGCATACTCCTCAAGTGAAGCAGTATCTTTTTCTATATCACCCATTACTAGTATAAGGGGATGATCTTTAGATATATTAGGGAGTTCCATAATTAATGATTTTGTTGAATCAGGATTACCGTTAAAATTATCATTTATAATAAAGCTATTATTGATGCCTACTAAAAGCTCTTGCCTTGCAGGTGGTAGATTAAATTTAGAAAGCCCTCTATATATATCACAGCGGCTTAGACCAAGTGTTATACCTACCATAATTGCTGCTAGAGAATTTAATACGTAGTATTTACCGAAGGTATTAATTACGCAGTCTAGCTTCATGTTATTAAAGTTTGCTGTAAAGAACGTTTTAAAATTTTCATATTTGATATCAGAAGCCCATATATCATTAGAATCTGAAAATCCAAATGTTAGCATTTTTCCCTTGAATTTATGAAGTGGTAGTTTTTTGCAGTTTTCATCTTCTCCATTGATTATCAAAGTAGAATCTTCACCTAAATAATCTAAAATTTCTCCTTTTGCTTTAATTATATTTTCCATAGACCCCAAATTTGAAATATGAGAGCTGTTAATACAAGTTATCACCCCTATGCTTGGAGAAATAATATCAGAACTTAAACTTATTATTCCTAAACCTTTCATTCCAGCTTCGAGTACTGCAGCCTTATGCTTATCATCAAGATTAAAGATATTGTACGCTACTCCAGATGGGGCATTATAATTTTTTGCTCCAACTAGGGTATCGATACTTTCATTTAAAATATAACCTATCATATCTTTAGTGCTTGTCTTTCCGCTACTTCCTACAACTTGAATGAACGGTATATTAAATTGAAAGCGGTAAAATTTTGCTGAAGATAAATAAGCTTCTCGAACGCTATCTACTTCTATAATCCCTATGTTTGCATCAATCCATTTTTGCATATTGAGTTTGTGATGACTTCTTATAACTATACCAGATGCATTATTTTTTACTAGGCTTTGTAATAGCTTATCTTCATTTATAGATTCGTATAATAAAAAATATAGGCAACTAGATTTAGGTGCTACAAATTCCTCTACAAATGAAGAAATATACTTATTATTATCCCAATATATTATATTGCCTTTTATTATTTGTGAAATTTGATTAACAGAAAAGGGCTTCAAAGGTATCCCCCCTAAAAGATTTGGTATTTCTATTACATACTATAAAAATAAAATTAAAAGGTTAATGATATATCTAATTGTAAATAATAAATATTGAGTATTTTATATTATGAGTGGAAGTGAAGATATGAAAATAAAAAACATAAATAAAAATACTATGCATTGTGATGATATATACAGCAATTGGTACAATAAGGAGGATAGTTATTTCATATTATGCAAAGAGAAAGAGATATTAAACCTTCAACACATTTTCGAATTTGAAGATGATACTATCGAGGAATGTATATACGATGATGAAAAAGTTAGATTTGAAAGTTTTAAAGAGTATGACTTTATAAGTTTAAATAATCTAAGTTGGGAGAATAAAAATGTTATTTTAGAAGAAATAAATATATATATAGGCTATAATTACATAATTTTAGTTGGAGAGCAAAGTGGAAATGAAATAGAAGAAATATATGATTATATATCTTTAAAAATAAGTAATTTAACACATGAAAAAAAAGAATTAAATAAAATATACTTTTGGATATTTGATATGATTCTGAAAAATTATATTAATACACTTGAAAGTGTAGAAGAAGATATATTAACTTTAGAAAATAATATAATAAATGAAATAGAGAAAAGGTATTTTTCTCAGATAAACTGTATAAGACAACAAATGGACAAGATAACTAAGAATTTGAGAGCTCTTTTATATGTTGGTGATCAGTTTATGATCAATGAAAATAAATTTATAAAAAGAGAGAACCAAAGATATTTTAGAAATATAGATGTTAGAATAAATAAGTTGTACGACTTTTCAATAAGCCTAAAGAGTAGGTCTGACCAATTAATTTACCTACATAACTCAGGATTAACTTCTCACACTAATGATATTGCAACTAGACTTACGGTTTTGGCTATATTTTTTGGCCCACTTACAGTAATTACAGGGATTTATGGAATGAATTTCGACTATATGCCTGAATTGCACTGGATTTATGGATATCAATTCACATTAGGTATTATGGCTACACTAACAATAATTCTATATGCTGTATTCAAAAAGAAGAAATGGTTATAAATAAAGATGCTAAGTTAAGCATCTTTATTTATTTCCGTGGATATCTTTTATTTTAGATTTATCTAATGCTATTTCAAAATTATAAGCACTCTTGCTAAAAATTAATTCAGCATCTTCAAGAGATATACCCTTTAATTTCATATTCTCAGGTTTTGCTTCTCCGATATTTTGATTATAAAGTGAGTATAGATACTGAACTGCTTGAGGTAAAAATCCTAAGAGTCTAGCTCCGATTGTATCGACTGCCACAGGATCTGTTCCAGCTATTATAAGTCCATTAGTATCGACTGCCTTTCCATCACTAGGTCCTGTTCCTATCATAGCTTTATCAGTACTTACAATAGTTAAATCTATAGGTATTTTTTTAGCCATTGCTACAATAAACCCATGCAAATCATCATGTATTCCCAGACTTTTTTTAGGAAAGCCGTGAATTTCAGCAGGAGGCCATGCAAGTGATATATTCTTTATTCCAGCACTCATAGTAGCTTCTTCATGCTGTTTTAGTTGTGTAAAAGATATCAAAACATCTACTTTATTTATTATTTCATTTATCTTTGTATTTGAAATAATATGGTGATCAAGATCTAAAGTTACGTATGGGCCGTAATTTAAATCTATAAATTCTACATTTTCATCTTTGATAACATCATCGTATCCAACATCTTTCATAACCTTAGGTGTAGGATCTCCTCCTGAACCAGTTGCTATGTATATTTGTGAAGGATTGAAAGATTTTACATATCTTATTAGTGATCTTAAAGTGCTAGGCCCTACAACAGTACCAGTAGATGGCATATTTGACTTTACCCAATTTGGAGTTATTACTACAGTATCGTTAGGTTTTATAATTTCAGTCATTGGCAATAAATCCAAAGCTTCCTTTAGTGAATCAGATTCATTGTGAGCTTTTGTAATTGAAACTATAGGTTCAGTTATTCTTCTTTTATTTCTCATAATACTTACCTCCATTTCCAATTATATTATTGTTTAATATTGATAAAACTATACTACATGTGAAATTTGTAAAAACTTGTTGACAACGTTTTTATGATAATCTATAATAAAATCAATCATAAACAGTCATAATTAATCAAAAACAATCATAAAATAATCACAAATGAGAGTTTAAGATCTGGAGGAAAGTATGTTTGCAGAAGAAAGAAAATCTCATATAGCACAAATGATAAAAAACGGTCAAAGTGTGAGAGTAAATGAATTAGCTCAGTTATTTGACGTATCAGAGTCTACAATAAGAAGAGATTTAAAAGAACTTGAAAGTAGTGGGGAAATTGTAAGAACTCATGGTGGAGCTGTAAGTAATGCCAATACAAATTTTGAACCATCGTTTTCTGAGAAACAAGATAAGCATTTATATGAGAAAGAAAATATAGGTAAGGCTGCAGCGACACTTATAGAAGATGGTGATACTATAATTTTAGATTCTGGAACTACAACTCAATATGTAGCAAAATATATAACTGCAAAAAATATAACCATAATAACTAATTCGGTAAATCTAGCTAATGAACTGTCAAATAGAAATGATATTGAAGTTATAGTAACAGGAGGAATGATAAGAAACACAACAAAGTCTATGGTAGGACCTGTTGCTGAAAATACCTTGAAGCACTTTGTAGTAGATAAAGCCTTTATAGGTGCTAATGGAGTTTCTCAGAAATTTGGAATAACTACTCCTAATATGCTAGAGGCTAGCGTTAAGAAATCTATGATAGAAAACTCAAAAACTACCTATCTGCTTGTAGATAGCTCTAAGATTAACGAAGAGAGTTTTTCATTTATTGCTCCTGTATCAAAAATAGATTACATAGTGACAGATGAAAAGATATCTAGTGAAGATATAGCTATGTATGAAAACTTTGGAGTAAAAATAATAAGAGCAAACTAGGGAGGTGACAGCTTGATATATACAGTAACTTTAAATCCAGCAATAGACAAAACTATATTCCTAGACAGTATGAGAAAAGGTGAAGTAAATAGAATAAAAAAAGTTATTAAAGATGTTGGTGGCAAAGGAATAAATGTATCTAAAGTGTTAAAAGTTCTAGGGAAAGAAAGTATAGTATTAGGTTTTTTAGGAAGTGATAATAAAAAATACTTTGTAGATTTTTTAGAAGATGCAAATATAAATCATGACTTTATAACTGTAGATGGAGAGAATAGAACAAACTTAAAGATTATTGAGTTGGATAGTGACATCCATACAGATATAAATGATATAGGTTTCTCTGTTGATGAGGAAAGCGTTAATCTACTGCTAAATAGAATATCTTCTTTAGATGAAGATGACGTAGTAGTCCTTTCTGGAAGTATACCATCAGGGGTAAGTGATGATATTTATAGAAAGATTATAGAAACTATAAAGCATAAGAATGCCAAAGTAATACTAGATGCCGATGGTAAAGCGTTGATAGAAGGAATAAAAGCTAAGCCATATATGATAAAACCAAACGTGCATGAACTTAAAAATATAGTAGATTTCGATGAAAATAATATGGATTCTATAGTGGAGGCAGGAAAAAAACTCGTAAATCAAGGTATAGAAAAAGTACTCATTTCCATGGGAGAGCTTGGGTCTTTGTATATTACGAAGAAGGATGTTCTCTATGCAAATCCTCTAAAATTAGAAGTTAAAAGTACGGTTGGAGCAGGAGATTCTATGGTAGCAGCAATTGCCTATGGAATAGAAGATGACTTATTTGATTTAGAAATACTCAAGTTAGCATCAGCTTGTGGAGCCTGTGCAGTTATGACAGAAGGAAGTAAAATGCTAAACAAAGACATAATAGAAACAATCAAACAACAGATTAATATAAATAGGAGGTAATAATAATGCTTAGAGAGTTATTGTCAAAAGAAAGAGTGTGCTTTGATCTTAAAGCTAAGGATAAATTAGGAGTTATAGATGAGCTTATAGATATATTAGATAAAGATGGAAAGCTTAATGATAAAAATGAATTTAAAAAAGCTGTTATTAAAAGAGAAGAAGAATTCTCAACAGGGATAGGTATGGGAGTTGCTATACCTCATGGAAAAAGCGAAAGTGTTAAAGATCCTGCAATAACTTTTGGAATATCAAAAGAAGGTATAGATTATGAGTCAATGGACGGAAAAAGGGCACATATGTTTTTCCTAATTTCTGTTCCTGAAAATTCAGACAATGTGCATTTAAATGTCTTGGGGACTATATCTAGAAAGCTTATGCATGAAAGTGTGAGAAATAATCTACTGAATGCATCTTCATATGAAGATGTAATTAATGCATTTGAATAATTAAAAGGGGGAGAATTTGATGAAAATTTTAGCCGTTACAGCATGCCCTACAGGTATAGCACATACTTATATGGCAGCAGAAGCTCTCCAAATAGGAGCCAAAGAACTTGGGGTAGATATCAAAGTTGAAACTAGAGGCTCGGTTGGAGCTGAAAACGAAATAACAAATGATGATATAAAAAATGCTCATGCTGTTATTCTAGCAGTAGATACTAATGTTGATAAAGAAAGATTTGGAGATCTTCCGACAATTGAAGTGTCAGTTAAGGATGCAATAAAAGATCCTAAGGGGCTTATAAATAGAGCTATAAGCCTTGAAAAGAAAAGTTATTCAAATAAGGTTTTAGAAAATAAGAATGAAGAAAAAGAAAAAAGAACAGGGGCATACAAACATTTGATGACGGGCGTATCATTTATGATACCATTCGTAGTTGCTGGAGGTATCCTAATAGCACTATCATTTGCATTTGGTATTGAGGCATTTAGGGAAGAAGGTACACTCGCAGCTGCTCTAATGCAAATAGGTGGTGCAGGAGCATTTGCACTTATGGTACCTATACTTTCTGGATATATTGCATATTCAATCGCTGACAGACCAGGTTTAGTTCCAGGTATGGTAGGTGGTATGATAGCAGGTCAAATAGGAGCAGGGTTTTTAGGTGGTATTATTGCAGGTTTCGGTGCAGGATATATTATTCTGTTCTTAAAGAAATATATAAAACTTCCTAGAGAAATGGAAGGGCTTATGCCAGTTTTAATTTTACCAGTGTTATCTTCTTTAATTATAGGATTATCTCTTATATTTGTTGTTGGAGGACCAGTAGCAACTATAAATAAAGGAATTGAAACTTTCTTAAACACTTTAAGTAGTGGTAGTGCAGTAGGATTAGGAGCGGTATTAGGCTTAATGATGGCATTTGATATGGGTGGACCAATAAATAAAGCAGCGTATGCTTTCGCAGTGGGAACAATATCAGCAGGTCAACCATCTATGGTTATGGCAGCTGTTATGGCAGCTGGTATGACTCCTCCAATTGGAATAGCACTTGCGACTTCACTAGCTAAAAATAAATTCACTGTTGAAGAAAAAGAAGCTGGAAAAGCAGCGTTCTTTCTGGGGATATCATTTATAACTGAAGGTGCAATTCCTTTTGCAGCTAGTGATCCAATCAGAATAATACCTTCTCTTATGGCAGGATCAGCTGTAGCTGGAGCTCTTTCTATGGCGTTTAAATGTACGTTAGCCGTTCCGCATGGTGGTATATTTGTATTACCTATACCAAATGCTGTTGGTGGGTTAATGTTATACACGATATCAATATTAATAGGATCTATTGTAACAGGAGTTTTAATTGCAACCTTAAAGAGAAAATAAAGAATCTCAGCTTAAAAGCTGAGATTTTTTATTTTTATAACAGTTCTTCTCCAGGACTCCAGTCTGCTGGGCAAAGGCCTCCTGCTTGTAGGGCTTGAAGAACTCTTAGAGTTTCATCAGCACTTCTACCAACATTAAGATCATGAACAACAGAGTATCTTAATATACCTTGAGGATCTATAATGAATAGACCTCTAAGAGCTATACCTTCCTCATCTATATAAACTCCATAATCTTTAGATACCTTATGAGTATTATCTGACGCTATTTGGAATTTAAGTTTTCCTAGACCACCCATATTTTTATCTGTGTTTATCCATGCTTTGTGAGAATAAACGCTGTCTGTACTAACAGCTAGAATTTCAGCATTAAACTTTTTAAACATTTCATATTTAGAATCCATAGATGTAATTTCTGTTGGGCAAACAAATGTAAAGTCAAGGGGATAAAAGAACATAACAAGCCATTTCCCCTTAAAGCTATCTAAAGAAACTTCTCCGAAAGTTTGTCCATCTCCTAAAACTGTTTTCATTGTAAAATCAGGAGCTTTAACTCCTACCATTCTTTCTGCCATAGAAATTCCTCCTACATTATCATTTTTTATAACACATAGGAAATTATCTACTTTAATAAATTGTGGATAAGTCATAATTTCCGTAATGTGTTCCAACAAAGTCTTCTTTTAAAATATTTCAAAGAAAGACTTTGTTCATAACTACATTTACTATATTCCCCTGTAGATTTAAAATTAAACAAAAATTTTTATTTTATGATAATATAAAAGGTGAGAATATTTTAAGGGGTGTTAAGATGGCTAAAATAACAAATATATTTCCAGGTATTATATTTGTATACTTAATTGCTATAATATCTAACTATATAAACAACTATTTCAAAGTTATTATAAACTTAGAAGCACTTACTATTGGAATTATATTAGGTATCATATATAATAACACGCTAAAAACTCAGAGTGTATTTAAAAGTGGAGTTAAATTTGCTAATAAGCATCTACTAGAACTAGGTATAATCTTATTGGGATTTAGATTGAATTTCAAATCACTTTTAGATCTTGGACCTAAGATTTTAGGACTTGTTGTAGGTTTTGTATTTGTTGTACTTATAATCTCAAATTTACTTTCAAGATTTTTAAATGTGAATAAAAAGCTATCAATTTTAATTGGAGTAGGAAGTAGTATATGTGGGGCTTCTGCAGTTGCTACACTAGCTCCTTGTATAAACGCTGATGAGGATGATTCAATAATAGGGGCATCTATAGTTAATTTTCTAGGTGCTATAGGTGTTTTGGTATATTCAACTATTGCACTGAGTTTGAATTTTAGTGAAATTCATTATGGGATATGGTCTGGATTATCACTTCATGGAGTGGCTCATGCTATAGCAGCAGCTTTTGCTATGGGAGATGTATCTGGAGAAATAGGTACGATTGTGAAGATGGCAAGGGTTGTGATGATGATTCCTGTGGCAATTATTCTTAGTTATTTATATAATAAAGAAAATAAAAAATCAAAAGCTAGCTTTCCTGTTTATGTCATTTATTTTGTATTAGCGGGAATTTTAAATTCTATGGGATTGGTTCCTCAAAATTTAGCAAACATATTCTCAAAACTTAGTTCAACTTTTATACTTATGGCTATGATAGCTATGGGGCTTAGTGTAGATTTTGAAAGTATAAAAGACAAAGGAGCTAAAGCTTTATTACTTGGATTTGTACTATTTATAATGATATCTACATCTACTTATTTTATAGTAAATACAATAATAAATAATCCATAGGGTAAACCCTATGGATTTTCTGTTTGAAGCTCCAATTTATTTTCAGTCTTTTTTCCAAAGTAATTAGTTCCCCAAACTCCAGTTAGTATCATAATAGATCCAACAAGATTATAATAGTAGAATTTTTCTTTTAAGATAACAACTCCAGCTATTATAGAAACTACTGTAGAAAGATTAGCAAATACTGCAGACTTTGATGCTTCTAATTTTGATAATGTAAAATTCACAAGGAAAAATGCTATTATAGAAGACACTATTCCAAGATATAATATAGATATTACAAAATTTATATTAGTCATTGGATAAAAATAACTTCCTAGAGTATTATTTTTTATGCGAGTTACTACAGAAATAAAGTTAAAAAATACAGCACCTAGAGTCATCATTGAGTAGGTAAGCTCCATAGGTGAAAATTCCCTAGACAATTTACGAGATATAATATTGAATGCTGAAGCAGAAAGTATTGCCCCAAATAAAAGAATTATTCCAAGTAAATTAGAGTTTCCTCCGTTAGATCCCTTCATTAGTATGATATAAACAACCCCTGTAACTGAAAGTAATATAAATAGTAATTGTGTATTTAAAGGGCGTTCTTTTAAGAATATAAATGCCATTAAAGTTACAAATATAGGGATTAATGCTATCATTATACCAGCCTCAGATGATGATGAATATTTTATTCCGTAAGTTTCAAATATAAAGTATACTATTGGCTGCATAAGACCAAGATAAAAAAGATTTTTTAAATTTTTACCCTTGTAATTTACTTTTATAATATTTAATTTTATTAGTATTGACATAACTATAAAAGCTGTGAGAAATCTAAAAGAAAGCAGCGAAACAGGACTTGCTACACTTAAAGCTTGTTTTGAGAATAAAAAGCTCATTCCGAATATGACAGCTGTTGAACATCCAGAAATGTAAGGTATTATATTATCTTTTTTCAATTTACAACCTCCTTATTGTGATGAATTATGACAATTTATTATATCATTTTTGGAATTACATGCTAAGTGTTTATTTTTAGTCGTATGTTGACAAAAAATGCAGAATTTAATAAAATATATTTGTGATAACAATTTCCTGGAGGATATTATGAAAAAGTATATTATAAAGAAAGTTCTAAGTAATAATGTTATACTTGTTACTTGTGAAGATAAAGAATATATTCTTGTAGGAAAAGGTGTAGGTTTTGGTAAGAAGAAGGATACCATCTTGCAAAACATAGAAAATGTAGAAAATACATTCATATCATTAGAAGGTTTAGATAAGGAAGAATATGAAAGTTTATTATCTAAAGTTGATAAGAAGATAGCTGCTATCACAGAAGAAATAATAGCTATGATATCTACGAGTCTACAAGGATATTTAAATCCTAATATCCATATAGGTCTTATAGACCATATAAGTTTTGCTATAAAAAGACTGCAAGAAAATATAGAAATAGTAAATCCATTTCTTCTAGAGACAAAGATATTATATCCTAAAGAGTATGAATTAGCAGAAAAAGCCGTTGAAATGCTAAGGCAAAAACTAGATATAAAAATTCCTGATGCAGAAATTGGATTTATTGCACTGCATATACGTGGTGCAAGAAGTGGATATGACAAAACTACAGCTCTTAAGAAAACAAAGCTGGTGAATACTGTAGTTAAATATGTAGAAGAAACACTTAATATACATCTTAAAAAAGAAGGATTTGACTACATTAGGTTTATAACTCACTTAAGAGGTGTGATAGGTAGGATAGAAAATCAGAAACTATTAAATAATCCTATGCTAGATAGAATAAAAGAAGAATTTTCTTCGCAATATAGCATATCCTGTAATATATCAAATATTATTGAAAAGGAATTAAATTTAAAAGCGCCAGAAGATGAAATTGGATATATGGCTCTTCACATTTACAAATTAAAACAATCTTAAATATATAGTTAAATTAGCGTGTTACTGCATTGCAGGCATGAGCTAAAGGTTTTCATTAGAATACTTAAGTGTATATCTATGTCCTTTAGTTCGTGCCTTTTTGATTTTGTATAAATAATTAGATAGTTGTGAAATATAAAATAGTTATACAAACTTTAAATTACTAACATAGGTAGTTAAAGTTTTGAAATATATCAAATATAATATAAATTTAAGGGAGGAAAAATAAATGGAAAGAAAAGTAATGATAGTAAATGAAAGTGGATTACATGCAAGACCGGCAGGAATGTTTGTTAAGAAGGCTTCTGAATTTAAATCAAGTGTTGAAATTGAATTTAATGGAAAGAAGATAAATGCTAAATCTATAATGGGAGTTATGAGTTTAGGTCTTTCAAAAGGAAGCGAAATAACTATAATAGTTAATGGAGAAGATGCTCAAAATGCTATGAATGCTTTAGTGGAGCTAGTTGAGAGTGGATTTGGAGAGTTATAGGAGGGGTAGAATGTTTAAAGGAAATGGAGCATCTCCTGGTGTAGGAATTGGAAAAGTACTATTATTAAAGCATGAAGAAATGAATATACAAAAGAAAATTGTACAAGATGTTGATGGAGAAGAAAAGAGATTTTTAGATGCAGTACAAATATCTAAAAGTGAGCTAGAGAAAGTTAAAGAAAAAGCACTTAGAGAACTCGGTGAAGACAAAGCAGAAATATTTGGAGCTCATATAATGGTTCTTGAAGATCCAGAACTTATAGATGCTACAGTAAATAAGATAAAAGAAGAAAGTGTAAATGCTGAGTATGCATTTAAAGAAATAAGTGATATGTTCATTGGAATATTTGAAAATATGGATAATGAATATATGAAAGAAAGAGCAGCAGACATAAAAGACGTTTCTAATAGAGTGTTAAGAACTCTTTTAGGTATAGAGGTTGTGGATCTTTCTAACTTAGATGAAGAAGTTATATTAGTAACTAATGATCTTACTCCATCAGACACTGCTACAATGGATAAAAATAAAGTTTTAGGATTTTTGACTAACATAGGTGGAAAGACATCGCATACAGCTATAATGGCAAGAACATTAGAAATTCCAGCGGTTGTTGGTCTTAAAGATGTAACTGATAAAGTAAAAAGTGGAGATTTTATAGTATTTAATGGAGAAACAGGAGATGTTGTTTTAAATCCAGATGAAAATACTATAAATGAATATAGGAAATTAAAAGAAGAATTTGATAAAAATAGAAAAGAATTAGAAAAATATAAAGGCAAAGAAAGTAAAACTTTAGATGGAAGACATGTTGAACTTGCAGGAAATATAGGCACACCAAATGATATAGAAGGACTTATTAAAAATGATGCTGAAGGTGTAGGTCTATATAGAACAGAGTTTTTATATATGGACAGAGATGATTTCCCAAGTGAAGATGAACAATTTGAATCTTACAAAGCTGTACTTGAAGCTATGAATCCAAAACCTATAGTTATAAGAACTTTAGATATAGGTGGAGATAAAGAGCTTTCTTATTTAAAGATGGATAAAGAAATGAACCCATTCTTAGGATATAGAGCAATAAGACTTTGTCTTGATAGAAAAGACATATTCAAAACTCAACTTAGAGCACTTTTAAGGGCTAGTATGTATGGTAATTTAAGAATAATGTTTCCAATGATATCTTCTTTAGAGGAGTTATTAGAAGCTAAGAATATTTTAGAGGAAGTTAAAACTGATTTAGATAGAGAAAATATTTCTTATTCTAAAGATGTACAAGTAGGAATGATGATAGAAGTTCCATCAGCTGCTATAATAAGTGATATATTAGCTAAGCATGTTGATTTCTTTAGTATAGGAACTAATGATTTAATACAATATACTTGTGCAGTTGATAGAATGAATGAAAAAATTCATAATTTATATAATCCATTTAATCCTGCTGTATTAAGACTTATAAAATTGGTTATAGATAATGGTCATAAAGAAGGTAAATGGGTTGGAATGTGTGGAGAAGTAGCAGGAGATAAAAGACTTATTCCAATGCTTATAGGTATGGGACTAGATGAGTTTAGTATGAGTCCTATTTCTATACTTCCTGCTAGAAAACTTATAAACTCACTAAGCTATGAAGAAATGAAAAAAATATCTGATGAAGCTTTGAAATTAGCTACAGCAGATGAAATACAAGAATATCTAAAAAAAGTCTTTGCCTAGGCAAAGACTTTTATTTTCTTTTTTTATAACTATCTACGAAATTTTTAAGTATCTTAGCTGTGATCCCCCATATAATATAATCTTTATACTCATAGAACAAAACGTCGTAAGTTCCAGTTTTGAATTTATAATTTTCGCCAGAAGGTATTAAATGATAAGGAAAATTTTTATCTGGAATTATATTCACCTGCGTTTTATAAGTTGAAGGCTCGTTATTTATAAAAAAGTTTAGTGGAACTAAGAATATATGATCTACCTCGTCTTTATTTATATTTATAGATTCAAAGTCTTTTATTTCTCCTAAAAAAGGATTGATTATCATATTAAATGGTGCTACAAAAATGTTTAATGGGCAAATTATATCTATATTTTTCTCATCTATTCCTAGTTCTTCACAGGTTTCTCTTATTGCAGTTTTTTCAAAAGTAATGTCAGTATCTTCAAATTTTCCACCAGGAAAAGATATCTCGTTTGGTTGAGATTTTAGATTTTTAGATCTAACTTGAAACAGAATATGTAGATTATTATCAATTTCTAATATTGGAATTAAAACAGAATATATATAAGGTATCTCAAAAGTATTTATATATGGTTTAAAGTTAGTAAAAGACTGTTTGAGTTTATCTATCATAAGGAATCCTCCAAAAACTTATTGTAATAAATAATACTTAAAAGTTATTATATATTATATAAAGGAGATGATAAAATGAAAAAAATAATAAGTGCAATTTCTTTCTTAAGAAAAATAAATGTGTTCTTTAGATATTTAAAAGATGAGAAAGTAAGTATAATCAAAAAAATAAAAACTGGTTTTTTATTTGGATTTGCAGCTTTATATTTACTATCTCCGATAGATTTAATTCCGGATATGATATTTGGTCTTGGACTAATAGATGATGGATTTATACTTGTACATATATTTAATATGTTAAATGAAGAGCTAAAAGACTATGATAATAAAATAAAAGAAGAAAAATCTAAAATAGTTGAGATTAAGGATTATATAATAAAGGATGAAAACTAAGAGAAAAAGATTTCTCTTAGTTTTTTTATTAGAAGTTCATTTTCTTCATGATTTAAAATACATACTCTAAAGAAATACTCATTTAGACCTTCGAATGAAGATGCATCTCTTATTACTATTTTATCTTTTATTAAAGCATCGTATAAGTCTTTTGCTGTAATGTATTTTGATGTTATTTCGCACAGTATAAAATTTCCTTTGCTTTCATATACTTTTACAGAATCGAGCTTAGAAAGATTAGATATTAAGTAATCTCTTTCTTTTGCCATAAAATCTTTTACACTATGGATATATTCACTATCTTTAAACATAGCTTCTCCTATTATAGATGCAAAAATGTTTATGTTCCATAAATCTAAGTTTTGCTTTAAATTACTATGTACAGCTTTATTTGAGATAAGGGCATATCCTAGTCTTATTCCAGGTGTTGAGAAAAACTTAGATGTTCCTCTTATAAGAAATAAGTTAGAATAATCATCTATAAGGCTTGAAGATGAATAAATATCAGTATCTGTAAATTCTACATAAGTTTCATCTACCATAACAAAAGAATTTGTTGATTGTAGTATTTTTTCTATTTCATATTTTGTGAAAGCCTGACCAGTAGGGTTATTAGGGTTACATATTACTATTAGCTCGTAATCATCACTATTTATTGTTTTTATGAAGTCATCTAAATTAACTTTAAAATCAATTTCTTTTTTCAGAAAATATTTATCTATGTGAGAGTTCACTTTTTTTAGCTCTCTTTCATATTCTGAATATGCAGGGGAAACTATAAGGGATTTTTTAGGGTTTAGTAATTTAATAAATGAGGATATAAGTTCTGTCGCCCCACTGCCTAGCAATATATTTTCTTTAGATACATTGCAATAGTTAGAAATTGAATCCTTTAAATTCAAATAGTCAGGATCAGGGTATATAGATACTGAATCTATGTTTTTTATTATGGCTTCCTTACCTTTAGGTGAGACTCCTAATGGGTTTATATTTGAACTAAAATCCATTATTTCTTCTTTTTTAAAATTATAATTTCGTGATATTTGAAAAAGATTAGCACCATGTTTTACACTAGTCATAAAATCACCCTCCTAATAACTTTATTATACCCTTTTTTAACAATTAAGTAATACATTAATTAACAAAAAATAGAAAGGAGTAGTAGTTATGAAAATTTACACAAAAACTGGAGATAAAGGTCAGACACTTTTGTATGATGGGGTTACAGTTGATAAAGATGATATAAGAGTAGAATCTTATGGAACTATAGATGAGCTAAACTCTTATATAGGTTTGGCTAGAAGTTATGTAAGAGATGAAAATATGAACGATGTTCTATTGAGAATACAGAAAAAACTATTTTTAGTAGCAGCTCAACTAGCTACTAAAGATGAAGATTTAATTAAAAACCCTGTTTTAGAAAATGATGTAGAGTATTTAGAAAATATAATAGATGAGTATTTAAGTAAAGTGGATCGCCCTGATGCTTTTATAGTTCCAGGAACTTCTAAGGATTCAGGAATTCTTCATGTAGCTAGAACTGTATGCAGAAGAGCAGAAAGAAGAATACTTACACTAAACAAGAAAGAAAGGGTAAGTCCTACTTTGATTAAGTATATGAATAGGTTATCAGATGTCATATATACATTAGCTAGATGTAGTGAAGATGAAATAATATATATGGATTTTGGCCAAAATACACGAAATATATAAAAGAAAAAAACAAAAACATTCACATAGTAACCTTATTATGATATACTTAAGATGAATAAAATAAGTAGGGGGACGTAAATATGTATAAGGTTACTGACATTTTGATAAGTAAAGAAGATATAGATAAAAAAGTTTATGAAATTGCAAAGAAGATAGAAAGTGATTACAAAGGAGAAGAGTTACTTTTAATAGGAGTTTTAAAAGGTGCTTTTGTATTTATTTCTGATCTTATTAGACATATAGATTTAGATGTATCATTAGACTTTATGGCTGTTTCAAGTTATGGAATGGCTACAAAAACTTCAGGAACAGTAAAAATTCTTAAAGACTTAGATGTTGATATAGAGAATAAAAATATTTTGATAGTAGAAGATATTATAGACACTGGGCTTACACTAAAATATTTGAGTGATAACCTAAAGTCTAGAAATCCAAAATCTATGAAGATATGTACACTTCTTGATAAGCCTGAAAGGAGAGAGTGTCACTTAGATATAGATTATGTTGGATTTGAAATACCGGATAAATTTATAGTAGGATACGGAATAGATTGTGGTGAGAAGTTTAGAAACTTGCCGTATATAGGTGTAGTAGGGGAATAATTCTCCTACTATTTTTATTTTGTAGAAAATAAGTGATTTTTAAACCATATATATAAGGTTATAATATAAGGTGACATTGAATTAGGAGTGATACATTTGAAATATATTATATTTGACCTGGAATTGAATAGTAAGCCATTTAAAAGCAAAATACCAAATGAAATAATAGAAATTGGTGCAATTAAGCTTAATAGTAAATTAAAAGTAGTAGACACATTTCAAGCTTTTATAAAGCCAAGACACTACAGTAAGTTATTTAGACATATAAAGAAAAAAACTAATATAATTCAAAATGATATAGATTGTGCAGAAGATTTTAAATCGGTGATGAGAAGATTTAAAAAATGGATAGGTAGAGAATATATATTATGTGCATGGGGTCAAGACGATTTTTATCATCTTAATACAAACTGCACTATGGAAAAAATGAGTGTTAAATGGATAGAGAAAAGAATTAATATACAAAAAGAGTTTTCGAGAATATATAATTTTGAGAAGGGGAAACAATCTAGTTTAAAAGATGCATTAAATATTTTGGATATTCCTATTATAGAAGAAAATTTACATAGAGCAGATGTTGATGCTCAGTATACAAGTGAAGTCTTTATAAAGATATTTGATAAACTAGATATAAAAAAATAGGGGGGGATATTATGAGATTTATAGACTTAAGAAGTGATACTGTTACTATGCCAACTGATAAAATGAGAGAAGCTATGTGTAAAGCTGTTGTTGGTGATGATGTTTATGGTGATGATCCAACAGTAAAAAAACTTGAAGAATACTCTGCACAAATCGTTGGAAAAGAAGATGCATTGTTTGTTCCAAGTGGCACGTTTGGAAATCAGTTAGCTCTTTTTACTCACTGCAAAAGAGGTGACGAAGTTATTTTAGGAGATGATTGTCATATAGTAGCACATGAAGTTGGAGCAGCATCTGTTATAGCTGGTGTTAATTTAAGAACATTAAATAGTGATAAAGGAGTCTTAGATCCTTTAGAAATTAAATCCAAAATCAGAAAAGAGGATATTCACTACCCGAGAACAGGGCTAATATGCGTAGAAAATGCTCATTCAAATGGAAGAGTTATATCTATAAAAAATATGAAAGAAGTATATGAAATAGGTAAAGAAGCTAATATACCTATTCACCTAGATGGTGCTAGAGTATTTAATGCAGCTAAATACCTAGATGTAGATGTAAAAGAAATAACTAAATACTCTGATTCTGTTATGTTCTGTTTATCTAAAGGACTCTGTGCTCCTGTAGGATCTATTCTTGCCGGAAGTAAAGAATTTATAGAAAAGGCTAGAAAAGGTAGAAAACTTATGGGAGGTGGATTAAGGCAAGCAGGTTTTTTAGCAGCTGCAGGAATTGTTTCGTTAGAAGAAATGATTGAAAGATTAAAAGAGGATCACGAAAATGCTATATATTTAGCTGATGAACTTTCTAAAATAGATGATATAAATGTGTATAAAGATGATGTACATATAAATATAGTATTCTTTGATATAAGTAAAATTGAACATAATCCTAGACAAATAGCAGAAAAATTCTATGAAAAAGGTATAAAAGTAAATCCGCCGGAAGATGGACTTATGCGTTTTGTTACCAATTATTGGGTAAGCAAAAGGGATATAGATTATGTAGTGGATACATTTAAGGACATAATAAAAAAGTAAAGTTTAAGGGGATATGTAAATGATAGAGATGGAAAATGAACTTGTAAAAATTTTAATAGATAATGACTTTACTATTTCTATAGCTGAGTCTTGTACAGGTGGGATTATATCTTCAAGAATTGTAAGCTTTCCTGGAGTATCATCTGTTTTTTATGAAGGTATAGTTACTTACAGTAATGAATCTAAAATGGAAAGACTAAATGTAAAAAAAGAAACTTTAGATAAATACGGAGCAGTAAGTGAAGAAGTTGCAAGAGAAATGGCAATTGGAATAACTAAAAATGGAAAAGTTGATATAGGATTGTCTGTAACAGGAATAGCAGGTCCTAGGGGTAAAACAGAAACAAAGCCAGTTGGACTTGTGTATATAGGATTATATATAAAAGGAAATGTTAAGGTGAAAAAGATAAATTTAATGGGAGATAGAAATAAAATAAGAAATGAAGCATCTAATGTAGCTTTAAGTTGGCTAAAAGACGAAGTGATAACATATATAAGTTCTAAATAATTATAGGAAAAAACATGGGGATTATTCTAAAAAATACCAAGTATTATTTTTAAAATTCTTCACAGAATAATATCAAGTAATAAATAAAATGAAAAGTGAGGGATAAGACATGGCTAACAACTACAACAAAAAAGCAGTTCCAGAAGCGAAAGCAGCATTAAATCAAATGAAACTTGAAACTGCAACTGAACTTGGAATGAGCAACTATCAAACTATGGATAAAGGAAACTTAACAGCTAGACAAAATGGTTATGTAGGTGGATACATGACTAAAAAATTAGTAGAAATGGCTGAAAAACAATTATCAGGAAAACAATAATAGATATAAAGGGCAAAGGCGAAAGTCTTTGCCTTTTAATTTTGAATAAAGCTATACAGTTTAGATAATAATAAAACTGAAAAATAATTTACATAAGGAGTGAAAAATATGACAGGTCCAAATTTCGATATGATAAAAGAAAGATTCAAAAACGCAAGCTTAGATGAAAAGATAGAAATATATACAACTACTTCAGGGCTTACAGTTGATCAGTTCAAAGAATTATTAAAATATTTTCCTATACAGCATTTAGGAAAATTAGAAAAAGCTATGCAATAAAAGCTAAGGGATTCCTTAGCTTTTGTTTTGTGAATAAGATGGTTTATATTGGGAAAAATCCAATATATACATAAATTAGGAGGTAATAAAATGATAAACGCATTAGTTGATTTGATGTACAAAGAGGTAGTTAAAGGAAAACTTAAAGATATACAGGAAAAAAAAGAATACGACATAAATATAAAATATGATACAAAAATAATAAAAATAATAGATTCTATATTGCTTAGACTGATAAAGATGGGGTTATTTGTACTTTTAATTTCATTAATATTCAAAGGAAATATATATTACATAGTATTTGGATTAGCAGGATATATAGCTTATCGTAAATTTGATAAGGGCAATATAAAAGGATACGTAACTAACAAGAAAAATGACATAAAAAATAAAACAGATATTTTTCTAAAGGAAAGTACTAAAAGCAAATTGAAAGGGTTAATGATTATACTAATTCTTTTTAATTTCTCTCAATATAAAATGATATATATAGCTATATTTGCAGTTGTTTTTATATTTACTATACTTGACATATATAGTAACATAAAAAATGTAAATCAAAGCTGATGATAAGGGAGAAGAAAATGAGTATTTTGCTAATAAATGCTAGTCCAAGGAAAAGTAAAAACTGCTATCAAGCCTTGTGCAACATTAAATCTACACTCGAAAAAGAAAATGTTGATTATGAAATAATAAATATATGGGAAATGAATATTGAGTATTGCAATGCATGTGGTTACTGTAGTGCAAAGGGAGTGTGCCACATAAATGACGATATGAAAAGCTTGTATAAGAAATTCGATATGTCAAGTGGAACAGTAGTAATATCTCCTGTTTATTTTGACTCTATTCCAGCAAAATTAAAATCATTGATAGATAGAACTCAAGCATTTTATGCTAGTAAATACATACTGAAAAAGCCTTCGATTGATAGAAATAAACATAGAGTAGGCTTTTTTGTTTCTATTGGGGGTGCAAAAAAATACACCACTCAATTTTTAGGATCTAAGATAGTTATAGACTTCTTTTATAGGAGTATAAATACTAAGCTTTTAGGTGATCTGTATATACCAAATACAGATGAAGTAGAAGTTAAAGATAATAACAATGCTTTAGAAGATATTGAAACTATGACTTTACGTTTAATAAAAGAGGTAGGTATATGATAAGGTATTTAACATCAGGAGAATCTCATGGTCAGACACTAATTGCAATTGTTGAAGGTATGCCATCAAATCTTAAGATAAATATTGACAATATAAATAATGAACTTAACAAAAGGCAAAAAGGGTACGGCAGAGGAAAAAGAATGGAAATAGAAAAAGATAAAGTAAATATATTATCAGGAGTAAGAGGGAATATAACTATTGGAAGCCCTATAGCTATAGAAATCAAAAATAAAGATTTTGAAAACTGGAAGAACTATATGGACCCTATAGGAGATATAGAGGTTGAAAGTAGAAAAGTAACTAAAGCAAGGCCTGGACACGCAGATTTAGTTGGTGCATTTAAATATGATTTTGAAGATATACGAAATGTATTAGAAAGATCAAGTGCAAGAGAAACAGCTATAAGAGTTGCTGTTGGTGCACTTTGCAAAGAGTTCTTATCCATATTTGATATTAAATTTACAAGTCATGTAATATGCATAGGTGAAGATGAAGTTGAAAATACATACAAATTTGAAGATATAATTGAAAATGTAGATAAATCTGAAGTGAGATGTGTAGATGAATTTTATGAAGAAAGGTTTATAGAAAATATAAGAAAAGCTAAAGAAAATGGAGATAGCTTAGGTGGGATATTTGAAGTAAGGATAAAAAATGTTCCAATAGGTATAGGATCTTACGTACATTACGACAAAAAGCTTGACTCCAATTTAGCATTAGAACTTATGTCAATACAAGGTATAAAAGGAATTGAGTTTGGACTTGGGTTTAAATTAGGAAAATTAAGTGGATCTAAGGTTCAAGATGAGATATACTACAGTCAATCAAGAGGTATTTATAGACAAACTAACAATTTAGGTGGGATAGAAGGTGGAATGAGCACAGGAGAAGAAATTGTTGTAAGATGTGTTATGAAACCCATACCAACTCTTTATACACCACTAAATAGCGTAGATATCAATACTTTAGAAAATTACAAAGCGTCAATAGAAAGATCTGATAATTGTGCAGTTCCGGCAGCATCTGTAGTTGCTGAGAATGTATGTGCATTTGTTATAGCTAAGTTTATGATGCATAAGTTTGGTAGTGACAATATAAGTGATATAATTTCAAATTATAAAAATTACTTAGAAAGGCTTAAAAGTAGAGGATGGAAAAACAAATTATAGTACATATAGAAAATAATTTTGATAATCTAGTCTTAAAAAATAATTACGACAAAATACTGATTATAACTGATGAAAACGTAAAAAAAATATATATAGACTCTGTACTTAAGAAATTATCTAATCACAAAACTTATATATATAGCTTAATTCCAGGAGAAGAATCTAAAAGCTTAAAAGTATATAGTGATATATTTGAATATGCTATATCCAGTGGACTAACTCGAAAATCTTTAGTGATTTCACTAGGTGGTGGTGTTGTTGGAGATATAGGAGGATTTGTAGCTTCAACTTATATGAGAGGAATAGATTTAGTTCACTGCCCAACTACATTACTAGCTCAAGTAGATAGTTCTATAGGTGGCAAAACAGGAATAAATATAGGAAATTACAAAAATGTTATGGGAACATTTTATAATCCTATATATATATATTCAAATATCTCTACTTTAAAGACATTAAAAAGAGAAGACTTTATAGGTGGTATGTCAGAGGTTATAAAATATGGACTTATATGGGATTATGACTTTATTTCGTTTATAGAGTATAACAAAGAAAAAATATTGAATTTAGATATAGATATTCTAAAAGAGGTTGTAAAAAAATGTGCTGATATAAAAATAAAAGTGGTTAAAGAAGATGAAAGAGAAAATGGAATAAGAAAAATATTAAATTTAGGACATAGCTTTGGGCATGGGCTTGAAAAAATAGGCAAACTATCTCATGGATATGCAGTTTCAATAGGCACTAATATGGCGTTTAAGCTTGCCCTTAGAAGAGAACTTATAGATAGTGAGTACTACTATAAATTATTAGATGTTTATAAATACTTTAATCTTCCAACCACATTTAAAGATATAGATGAAAAAGAAATATTAGATATTATGAAGAAAGATAAGAAGAATAGTTTCTCTAAATACAACTTAATACTTCCTATAGATTATGGAAAGGTCGATGTATTTGATGATGTAACAGAAGAAGAAATATTAATTACTATTAAGGAGGTAAAAAATGAACTTTAATAATATCTCACGCCTAAGGGGTGAGGTTAAACTTTTAGGAGATAAATCTATATCACATAGAGCAATAATGTTATCATCTATTTCAAACGGAAATAGCTATATCGAAAATTTTTTGATGGGAAAAGACTGTTTAAGTACAGTAGATTGTTTTAGAAGAATGGGAGTAGATATAAGTATAGAAAAAAATAATAATGTAAAAGTAAAAGGCGTAGGACTTAGAGGACTTAAAAGTCCATATGAATATCTAGATGTTGGAAATTCAGGAACAACAATAAGGCTTTTGATGGGTATACTTGCGGGACAAAATTTCAAATCGACTTTAGTAGGAGATAAGTCTATATCTAAAAGGCCTATGAACAGAGTAACTAATCCATTAAGGGATATGGGAGCTATTATACAGGGAAGAGATGATGGTAATTTTACTCCGATAACTATAGAAGGAGGAAGTTTGAGGGGTATAGAGTATAATATGCCAGTAGCATCAGCACAAGTTAAGTCTGCAATCATATTAGCATCTTTGTATGCAGATTCTAAAACTAAAATAACGGAAGCTTCAAAAAGTAGAAATCATACCGAAATTATGCTTAAAGCTTTTGGTGGGGATATAAAAGCTGACAAAAATGAAATACTTATAAATAAGGTAGAAAATTTATATTCTCAAGATATCTATGTCCCTGGAGATATTTCATCTGCAGCATTTTTTATGTGTGCAACTAGCATGATAAAAGGATCAGAACTACTTATAAAAGATGTTGGACTAAATCCTACTAGAACTGGAATCTTAGATGTTTTAGAAAAAATGAACGGTAATTTTGAAATATTAAATAAAAGAATTATATGTGGAGAAGAAATTGGGGATATACTAGTTAGGTACTCGAAGTTAAAGGCAGTAGAAATAGGTGGAGAATTAATACCAAGACTTATAGACGAAATACCTATCATAGCAGTTTTAGCAACTCAATGTGAAGGAACTACAATAATAAAAGATGCAAATGAACTTAAGGTTAAGGAATCTAATAGAATAAAAAGTGTTGTTTCAAATCTCAAAGCGATGGGAGCTAAGATAGAAGAATTAGAAGATGGAATGATAATAAAAGGGCCTACTAAACTGAAAGGTGCATATATTGAAAGTTTTGATGACCATAGAATAGCGATGGCATTTTCTGTGGCTAGTTTAATAGCAGATGGAAGTACACATATAGACAATTTAAGCTGCGTAAATATTTCTTTTCCTCAGTTTTTTGATATTCTAAAAAGCATAATACGTTAATAGGATTTGATTTTTTATGTATATATAAGTTATAATTATGTTGTTAAAAATAAAATAATATAAAAGGAGCTGAAGTTATGAAATTACCTATAGCTTTATCTAACAGACATATTCACTTAAGCAAAGAACACATAGAAATATTATTCGGAGAAGGCTACGAATTAACTCACTTTAAAGACCTTTCTCAACCTGGACAATATGCTTGCAATGAAAAGGTTGATATAGTAGGACCTAAAGGAACTATTAAAGGAGTTAGAGTTTTAGGACCAGCAAGACCACAAACACAAGCTGAAGTTTCTTTTGCAGATGGATTTGCACTAGGAATAATGCCTCCTGTTAAAGATTCTGGAGATATAGAGGGAACACCAGGAGCTAAAATTGTTGGGCCTAAAGGTGAGGTTGAAATTGATAAGGGAATAATTGCTGCAGCAAGACATATACATATGCATACTGATGATGCTGAAAAATTCAATGTAGTTGATAAACAAAGAGTTAAGATAAAAACTTTTGGAGAAAGATCTGTAGTATTTGAAAATGTTTTAGTAAGAGTACATCCAACATTTGCTTTAGAAATGCATGTAGATGTAGAAGAAGGAAATGCAGCAGGAGTAAAAAATGGAGATATGGTAGAATTAATAGCTGAATAATTTTTAAAAATAAATATAAAAATAAAAACAAATACATGTATTTAATTTAGGAGGAAAAGGAAACTCATGAATAAGGAAATAGCAAAAATTATAGATCACACTGTATTAAAGGCTCAAACAACTGAAGATGATGTGAAAAAAGTTTGTAAAGAAGCTAGAGAGTATGGATTTTTCTCAGTGTGTATAAATCCATCTTATATACCTCTTGCTAAGAAAGAATTAGAAGGTTCAGATGTTAAGGTTTGTACAGTTATAGGATTTCCTTTAGGAGCTAACACTTCAGAGGTTAAAGCATTCGAAACTAAAGATGCTATATTAAAGGGTGCTGATGAAGTTGATATGGTTATTAACATAGGAGCACTTAAAGATAAGAAATATGATTATGTAGAAAATGATATAAAAGCTGTAGTAGAGGCTGCAGATAAAAAAGCCTTAGTTAAAGTTATAATAGAAACATGTTATTTAACTGATGAAGAAAAGAAAATAGCGTGTGAGTTATCAAAAAAAGCAGGAGCTGATTATGTAAAAACTTCTACTGGCTTTGGAACTGGTGGATCTACACCACAAGATATTAAACTTATGAGAGATACTGTAGGACCAGAAATTGGAGTTAAGGCATCTGGTGGAGTTAGAAATGAAGAAGATGCTAAGGCTGTAATTGAAGCTGGAGCTTCAAGAATTGGAGCAAGTTCATCAGTTGCTGTAGTTACAGGAGGAACATCTCAAGGTGGATACTAAATG
Organism: Alkalithermobacter paradoxus; assembly: GCA_002029295.1. Taxonomy (GTDB): domain Bacteria; phylum Bacillota; class Clostridia; order Peptostreptococcales; family Peptostreptococcaceae; genus Alkalithermobacter; species Alkalithermobacter paradoxus. The sequence goes on from MZGW01000001.1 coordinate 115,752, forward strand.
AAAAAATGACCTACTTAGGTCATTTTTTTCGTATAAAAATCATATGGTATGGTAATAGTTAATAATGTATAGAGTATACATTACGAATAATCGTAGAAATGTTTTTGAAAATAGTGTACAATAATTGTGAAAAATAAAATTATCCAAATGTCAGAATTGTATACTCAATTTGAACTAAAAGATGATTTCACAATTTGGTTGAAAAACCGAGTTGAATAAAAAATGAGGAGGGAAATTTAATGGCAAGAAAAATGAAGACGATGGATGGAAATACGGCTGCTGGTTACGTTGCCTATGCGTTTACTGATGTTGCAGCTATATATCCTATAACACCATCATCGCCTATGGCAGAATACGCTGATGAAATGTCAGCATTTGGACAAAAAAATATTTTCGGACAAGAGGTAGAGGTTGTTGAGCTTCAGTCTGAGGCAGGAGCTGCAGGAGCTGTTCATGGTTCTTTAGCTGCAGGAGCGCTTACTACTACATTCACTGCTTCTCAAGGATTATTACTTATGATACCAAATATGTACAAAATAGCTGGGGAATTACTTCCGGGAGTATTCCATGTAACAGCTCGTGCAGTAGCAAGTCATGCACTTTCTATATTTGGAGATCATTCAGACGTTATGGCAACTAGACAAACAGGTTGTGCACTTTTAGCTTCAGGATCAGTACAAGAAGTTATGGATATAGGAGGAGTTGCTCACTTATCTGCTATAAAATCAAGAGTACCTTTCGTACACTTCTTCGATGGATTCAGAACTTCTCATGAGGTTCAAAAAATAGAAGTTATAGAATATGATGAGTTTGCTAAACTTGTTGACAAAGAAGCTGTTAAAGAGTTTAGAAATAGAGCTTTAAATCCTGAGCACCCTGTAACAAGAGGTACAGCTCAGAACCCAGACATATTCTTCCAAGCAAGAGAAGCTTGCAATACATATTATGATAGAGTTCCAGATATAGTAAATGACTATATGAAGGAAATAAATAAATTAACAGGAAGAGATTATAAGCCATTTAACTACTACGGTGCACCAGATGCAGAAAATATAATAGTTGCAATGGGATCTGTTACAGAAACTATAGAAGAAACTATAGACTATTTATCAGCTAGAGGAGAAAAAGTAGGATTAATAAAAGTACATCTATACAGACCATTCTCAGCTAAGTATTTCTTTGATGTTTTACCAGCTACAGTTAAGAAAATAGCTGTACTTGATAGAACTAAAGAGCCAGGAGCAATAGGAGAGCCACTTTACCTTGATATCCGTTCTTTATTCTACAATAAAGAAAATGCTCCTTTAATAGTTGGTGGACGTTATGGTTTAGGATCAAAAGATACTACTCCATCTCACATCAAATCAGTATATGATAACTTAAAATCTGAAAATCCTAAAGATGGATTTACAATAAGTATAGTTGACGATGTTACTCATTTATCTTTAGATTCAAAAGAAAAGATAAATGCAGCTACTGAAGGAACTATAAGATGTAAATTCTGGGGATTAGGTTCTGATGGTACTGTTGGAGCAAATAAGAGTGCTATTAAGATAATAGGAGATAAAACAGATTTATATGCTCAGGGATATTTCTCTTATGACTCTAAGAAATCTGGTGGGGTTACAATTTCTCACTTAAGATTTGGTAAAAAGCCAATAAAATCAACTTACTTAATAGATGAAGCTGACTTTATTGCGTGCCACAACCAATCTTATGTAAATCAATACGATTTATTAAAAGGATTAAAACCAGGTGGAACTTTTGTTCTTAACTGTAAATGGACTAAAGAAGAAGTAGATGCAAATCTTCCAGCTTCAATGAAAAAGTATATAGCTGACAATAACATCAACTTCTACATCATAAATGCTACTGCTATAGCAGAAGAAATAGGTCTTGGAAATAGAATAAATATGATAATGCAATCAGCATTCTTTAAGCTTGCTAATGTTATATCTATAGATGATGCTGTTAAGTACCTAAAAGAAGCTATAGTTGAGTCATATGGTAGAAAAGGTGAAAAAATAGTAAATATGAACAATATGGCTGTTGATAGAGGTATAGATGCTCTTGTAAAAGTAGAAGTACCTGCTTCTTGGTCAGGAGCTGTTGATGAAGCTGCTTTAACAAGATCACAAAATGTTCCAGAGTTCATAAGCAAAGTGTTAATTCCTATGAATAGACAAGAGGGAGATTCTCTTCCAGTAAGTACTTTCGTAGGATCAGAAGATGGAACATTCCCTCATGGTACTGCTGCTTACGAAAAACGTGGTATAGCTATAACTGTTCCAGAGTGGCAAATGGATAAATGTATCCAATGTAACCAATGTTCATTTGTTTGTCCTCACGCAGCTATAAGACCTTTCTTAGCTACTGAAGAAGAACTTAAAAATGCTCCAGCTGCATTTGAAACTAAGAAAGCTATAGGTAAGGGTCTTGAAGGATTACAATATCGTATGCAAGTAACAACTATGGATTGTACAGGATGTGGAAACTGTGCAGATATCTGTCCAACAAAAGAGAAAGCTTTAATAATGAAAGAAGTTGAAACTCAACATGAAGTACAAATTCCAAACTGGAACTTTGCTATGACTTTACCAGTTAGAGATGACTTAATGCCTCGTGATACTGTTAAAGGAAGTCAATTTGCACAACCACTTCTTGAGTTCTCAGGAGCATGTGCAGGTTGTGTTGAAACTTCTCATGCAAAACTTATAACTCAATTATATGGAGATAGAATGTATATTGCTAATGCAACTGGATGTTCTTCAATTTGGGGAGGATCTGCTCCATCTACTCCATACTGCAAAGATAAAAATGGAAGAGGACCTGCTTGGGCAAACTCTTTATTCGAAGATAATGCAGAGTACGGATACGGTATGGCACTTGCAGTTAAGCAAATGAGAAACAGATTAAAAGATATTATGACTGAAGGTATGGAACTTAACATATCATCAGAATTAAAAGAAGCATTCAAAACATGGGTTGAAACGATGAATGATGGAGATGCTTCTAAGAAAGCAAGTGAAAACTTACTTTCAGTATTAAATTCAGCTAATATAGAAGATGCTAAAGCTAAAGAAATAGCTGATGAAATAATAGAGAAGAAAGATTTCTTAGTTAAAAAATCAGTTTGGATCTTCGGTGGAGACGGCTGGGCATATGATATAGGTTATGGCGGACTTGATCATGTACTTGCTTCAGGAGAAAATGTAAACGTACTTGTATTTGATACAGAAGTTTACTCAAATACAGGAGGACAGTCTTCAAAAGCTACTCCTACAGGATCTGTTGCTAAATTCGCAGCTTCTGGAAAGAAAGTTAAGAAGAAAGATCTTGGTATGATAGCTGCAAGCTATGGATATGTTTATGTTGCTCAAGTTGCTATGGGAGCTGATAAAAATCAATTCATGAAAGCTGTAATCGAAGCTGAGAAATATGATGGACCTTCATTAATAATAGCATACTCTCCATGTATTGCTCATGGTATAAAAGAAGGTATGGGACGTACTCAAAACCAAATGAAAAAAGCTGTCGACTGTGGATACTGGCATTTATACAGATTCAATCCAGAGCTTAAAGAACAAGGTAAGAATCCATTTATATTAGACTCTAAAGAGCCAAAAGAAAGCTTCAAAGACTTCTTAATGGGAGAAGTAAGATATACTACACTTGTAAATTCATTCCCACAAGAAGCAGAAGAGTTATTTGCTAAAGCAGAAAAAGAAGCTAAGGAAAGATACCAAACTTATAAGAGAATGGCTGAAATGTAATAAATAAAAAAGAAGTGAAGATATCTTCACTTCTTTTTTTATAATGAATAGGAAATTATAAACTTTTTGAATTGTGGATAATTTATAATTTCCATTATGAATTTCAAGAAAGTCTATTCAAAGAAAGACTTTTTTATACATTAAATCTAAATAGTATAACATCCCCGTCTTTAACTACATAATCTTTACCTTCAAGTCTCACAAGACCTTTTTCTTTTGCAGTAGTCATTGTACCAACTGAGATTAAATCATCATATGCAATAGTTTCAGCTCTTATAAATCCTCTTTCTATATCTGAGTGTATTTTACCACCTGCTTGAGGAGCCTTTGTTCCAGCTTTTATTGTCCAAGCTCTAACCTCTTTAGGTCCAGCAGTTAGGAAGCTTATAAGACCAAGTAAAGAGTAACCTGCCTTTATTAATTTATCAAGACCAGACTCGTTTAGCCCTAGATCCTTTAAAAACTCAGATTTTTCACTATCGTCAAGCTCTGAAATTTCAGCTTCTATTTGAGCACATATGACAACAACTTGAGCATTTTCCATAGCTGCAAATTCTCTAACTTTGTTAACATACTCATTAGATGCCCCATCGTCAGATAAATCGTCTTCAGAAACATTAGTAACATAAATTACAGGCTTGTCTGTAAGCAGATTAAGTTGTTTAACAAAAGCTCTTTCATCATCAGTAAAATCCATAGATCTTACAGACATATTATTTTCTAAAGTTTCTTTTATTCTATTTAATATATCAAGTTCACCAGCAAGAGCTTTATCAGACTTGGCTGCTTTTTGAGTTTTTTGTATTCTTCTTTCTAACACTTCAATATCTGAGAAAATAAGTTCTATATTTATAGTTTCTATATCTCTTATAGGGTCAACAGATCCATCAACGTGAACAACATTAGGGTCTTCAAAGCATCTAACAACGTGAACTATAGATTCAACCTCTCTTATATGAGATAAGAACTTATTTCCTAATCCTTCTCCTTTACTAGCTCCCCTAACAAGACCTGCTATATCGCAAAATTCAATAGCTGTAGGAACGACTTTTTCTGAATTATATAATTCTTTAAGTTTTAATAATCTCTCGTCAGGAACAGAAACAACCCCTACATTAGGCTCAATTGTACAAAATGGATAGTTTGCAGACTCAGCTCCTGCTTGAGTTATAGCATTGAAAAGGGTACTTTTACCAACATTAGGCAATCCAACTATACCTAGTTTCATTTAAATCTTCCTCTCATGTATTATTTATAATTTAAATTTTATACAAAATTGTTTAAGGCATACAGAAAAATTATAACTCATATACAAAGTCAATGCAAATAAGAAATTCAAATATAGACATACTTATGATTACAAAATCAGTTGATGTTCTTTTATCTTTAAAGTTTTCATACTTTAATATAAAGCTATAAAGTTAGGTGATGGATATGTATAAAAAAATACTCTTAGGAATGTCGTTTTTTTCAATATTAATATTTGATGGATTTTTAGAAAATATGTTTATTGTAATTTTTACTATATCTATATATAAAGCTTTCCAAAATAAAGATACCCAAAATCTATTTAAATGTTTTGTTATTTCATATATTATTCTTAATTTAGTATTAGTTATTTTTTATAAGGAAAAAGTAGATTATAGCATTTTAGAACCATATAATCCACAAGATAAAAAGGCAGTTATTTTAGTTTATCAAGGAGAAGACAGAAAGTACAATCTAAAAGAAAGATCCAGGGAAATTTATGAAAGTGATGGTGTGTATTCTTTATTTACAAGTGTATACAAATTACATAGATACAAGGACATGTATGAGAAATTAGGATCAAGTGAATTCAAAAATAGAAGCTATCAATTTAGAAAGGAATTAAGTAATAAACTAGGTCCTAATTATACAGTTTTAAACTCTAATTTATATACAAGGCCCTATTTAGAAAATATAGTTGCTGATCTTGTAAATAAAGGATATAAGGAAATAATATTTTGCCCAATGTTTTTAACTGAAGGAAGAGAATATAAAACATTTCAGAAAAGAGTAGAAAATATGGAACTTATAAAGTACGGTGTAAATATTAAGGTTACAGGAGTGTTTTGGGACTCAGAAGAAATAGCTAATGTATATAAAGATAATATATTGGCTTATCTGAACAAAAAAAACGATAATATGGGCATATTGCTTGTTGGCCTTAAAGAACAAAATGACTTAAATCAAGATATAATATTTAGGGAAAAGATAAAAAATCAATTATTAAATGAAAAAAAAGACAATATAAAAATAAAATTAGCTCTTTTAGAAAATCATAAAAGGGATATAATAAAAATAGGAGAGGAATTGCTAGAATATGGTATAGATTTATTGTATTTGGTTATACCTACTTCTATGTTTGAAACTATACAAATAAGATCTTTAGCTGAGTATGTACTTAGAAAATTATATGTTTCAGATGAAACTAAATATTATTATATAGGACCAGTAAATGATAACAGTATACTAGTAGAAGAATTATATAAGAAAATAAAATTGATACAAAATTAAGGAGGTAGTAATTTTGGATACAATAGAAAAAATAAACTTAGGAGAAGGATTGAACTTAATATTAATAAACACTCCTAAATTCAAGACAAACCTAGTAAGTGTTTATATGCAAAGACCTCTAAATAGAAATGAAGTTACAAAAAATGCTTTGATACCTAGCTTACTAGAAAGTGGAAGTATGAACTTCAAAAGTCAAAGAGAAATATCTAAGAAATTAGATGAGCTATACGGAGCTAGTATATTATGCGATACAAGTAAAAAAGGAGAAAAGAGTATACTAAGCTTTAAATTAGCTATTACAAATGATATATATATAAACGAAAACATATTTATAGAAGGATTACGCTTTTTAAATGAGATAATAAGCAATCCATTAGTAGAAAATAATGGATTTAAAAAAGAATATGTAGAGATAGAAAAGAACAATTTAAGAGATAGAATACGAGGAAGAATAAATGATAAAAACCATTATTCTATAGAAAGATGTATAGAAGAAATGTGTAAAAATGAAAATTTTAGTATACATGAATACGGCTATGAAGAAGATTTAGATTCTATAGATGAAGTATCTTTATACAATCACTATAAAGAAGTAATAAAAACATCACCTATAGATATTGTAGTAGCAGGAAATTTTGAAAAAGAAAATGTGATAAATGACGTGAAAAATATATTCAACTTTGAAAGATCTAATATAATCACAATTCCTAAAGAAAAAATAAGATTTGATGTAGATAGTGTAAAAAATGTAATTGATAAAATGGATGTAACGCAAGGAAAAATAGTTTTAGGATTTAGAACAAATGTAGATTATGAAGATGAAAAGTATTATTCCTTAATGGTATATTCAAGTATTCTAGGAGGAGGACCTCATTCTAAATTATTTATGAATGTTAGAGAAAAAGAAAGCTTGTGTTACTATATATACTCTTCTATCGAAAAGTATAAATCTATAATGTTAATAGGGTCAGGTATAGAGATAAATAACTACGATAAAGCACTAGAACTTATAAATAAAGAACTAGAAAAAATGAAAAAAGGTGAAATTTCAGATGAAGAAATAAATAATAGCAAGAAGTCTTTGATTAACTCTATAAATTCAGTTAAGGATAGTTTAGGAGGACTTACAGAATTTTATTATTCTCAAGCTATAAGTGGAACAAAAGAAAATTTAAGCTCTATAATTGAAAAGATAAATAATGTGACTATAGATAAGGTTGTAGACTCTTGTCAAGAAATAAAACTAGATACAGTGTATTTCTTGAGAAACTAAGGAGGTAAAGAATGAAGAAAATATTTAATGATATATTAAAAGAAACAATCTATTATGAAAAATTAGATAATGGGCTTGAAGTATTTTTTATGCCAAAGAGTGGTTTTACTAAAAAATATGCTGTGTTTGCAACCAAATATGGATCTAATGACTTAGAATTTATTCCATTTAATAAAGAAAATAAGATAAAAGTTAATGAGGGTATAGCTCACTTTCTAGAACATAAGATGTTTGAACAACCAGGTGGAGGTAATGCATTTGATAAATTCTCAGACCTTGGGGCTAGCGCTAACGCATATACTAATTTTACAATGACAGCGTATCTTTTCTCTGCTACAGATAACTTTTATGAATGTCTAGAACATTTGATAGACTATGTTCAAACTCCTTATTTTACTGATGAGAACGTAGAAAAAGAAAAAGGTATAATAGAACAAGAAATAAATATGTACAATGATAATGCAGACTGGAAAGTGTATTTTAATACACTAAAGGCTATGTACCAAAAACATACAACAAAAGTTGACATAGCAGGTACTGTTGAAAGTATATATAAAATAACTAAAGAAGAGCTTTACGACTGTTATAACACTTTTTATAGCCCGGGAAATATGGCGCTATTTGTAGTTGGAGATCTTGAAATAGATAAAGTTATGGAAACTGTAAATAAAAGCATGAAAAAAGAGTTTAGTCAGTTACAGGGAGAAATTAAGAGGTTTTATCCTAGTGAACCAAATGAGATAAATGAAAAAGAGATAGTAGAGAATCTAACAGTATCTATTCCTATGTTTAATATAGCCTTTAAAGATACTGATGTGAATTATGATGGTGAAAGATTGCTAAAGAAAGAAATGGAAACAGAAATAGTGTTAGATATGATATTTAAAAAAGGAAGCAGTCTTTATGAAGAATTGTACCTAAATGGACTGATAAATGAAAATTTCGGGTGTGACTATATGGGGCATATAGATCATGGGTACACTATCGTAGGAGGAGAATCTAAAGATCCTTATAAAGTGAAAGAAATAATATTTAATCATATAGCTAAGTACAATAAAGAAGGATTAAGTCAAGAAGATTTTGAAAGAATAAAAAGAAAGAAAATAGGTAGATTCTTAAAATACTTTGATTCAGTAGAATTTATAGCTAATAATTTTATATCATATCACTTTAAAGGAATAAATCTAATTGATTACATTGAGGTTTTAAAGGGTGTAAATTTTGAAGATGTAGTAAAAAGATTTGAAAATCATTTCAAAGAGGAGTATTCTGTAATATCTATTATAAATCCTAAGTAGAATACTTGAAAATGTTGAAAAATTGACATAATAATAAAGTAGAATTATAATAAAGCTAGGCTTAAAGCCTAGCTTTATTCATTGTTGGAGGTGTGATTTTATGAATCCTGTGGCTTTTAGTATATTAGGAGTAGATATTAGATGGTATGGAATACTCATATCAACAGGTATAATACTTGGTATTTTACTTGCTGTAAAACAAGGAAGGAAATTAGATATAAATGAAGATAAATTAATAGACTTATATTTAATAGCTGTACCGAGTGCTATAGTTGGTGCTAGAATATATTATGTTATATTTAATTGGGCATATTATAAAGGAGATATATTAAAAATTATAAATATAAGAAGTGGAGGACTTGCAATTCATGGAGGAATTATAGGCGGAGTAATTGCTGCTTATATATATTGCAAGGTGAATAAAATTGATTTTAATACAATTTTAGATATATCTGCGCCAAGCCTTATATTAGGTCAAGCAATAGGAAGATGGGGTAATTTTTTCAATCAAGAAGCATACGGTAGGCCAACTAATTTGCCTTGGGCAATAACAGTAGATGGAGTGAAAGTACACCCTACTTTCTTATATGAATCTCTTTGGAATATATGTCTTTTCTTATTTTTAATAAGATTTAGGGACAAAGCAAAATATAGAGGACAGGTGTTTATATATTACGCAGGAATATATTCAGTAGGGAGATTTATAGTAGAGAGCTTTAGAATTGATAGTTTAATGATTGGGCCATTAAGAACTGCCCAGGTAATAAGTATACTAACGATAGGAATTTGTTTTTTAGCAGATAAATATCTTAGAAATAACCCAAAATACAGTAATTGAATGTAGATAGAGGAGAGAAAACAATGGAATTTAATCACGTATCTGTTTTGTTAAATGAATGTATAGAAAATCTTAATATAAATCCAGATGGAGTATATGTAGACGGTACATTAGGAGGAGCTGGACACTCATTAGAAATAGCTAAAAGGCTAAGTGATAAGGGACTTTTAATAGCTTTTGACCAAGATATAAATGCTATTGAAGTAGGATATGAAAGATTAAAAGATTATAACGATAGAGTTAAATTAATTCATAGGAATTTTGTAAATTTAAAGGAAGAGCTTGAAAAAATAGGAGTGCAAAAAATTGATGGATTGCTACTAGATTTAGGTGTATCTTCACATCAACTTGATGAAAGAGAGAGAGGATTTTCTTACATGCAAGATGCACAACTAGATATGAGGATGGACACTAGAAATCCTTTGACAGCTAAAGATATCGTAAATAACTATAGTGAGAAAGAACTAGAAAGAATTATAAAACTGTATGGAGAAGAAAATTGGGCAAAAAGAATAGCACAATTTATAGTGGAAGAAAGAAAGAATGGTGAAATAAGTACAACTGGACAGCTCGTAGATATAATAAAAAAGGCGATACCTAAAAAAGCTAGAATAGATGGACCACATCCAGCTAAGAGAACATTTCAGGCATTAAGAATTGAAGTAAATAACGAACTAGGGATAATAGATAAAGCAATAGTTGATGCTGCAAATATGATGAATAAACACGGAAGGATATGTATAATAACCTTTCATTCTTTAGAAGATAGAATAGTTAAAAATACTTACAAGGAATTAGAATGCGATTGCATATGTCCGAAAGAATTTCCTATATGCAAATGCGATCAGGCTCAAATATTAAAAGTTATAACGAGAAAACCAATACTTCCTAGTGAAGAAGAGATAGATCAAAACCCTAGATCAAGAAGTGCAAAATTAAGAGTAGCAGAAAGAGTTTAGGGTTTTGCTTGGGGGGATAGTATGAATAATGGTGAAAAGATAAGAAGTTTACAGGAATATAAGAATAGAAAGAAGAATAAAATTTATAGGGAAAAAAATTCAAAAAAGAAACGTAAAAGTATTAACCCAATTAAAATAGGTTTATTCATTATAGTAGGTATAGTTTTGTCACTTATGTGCAGATATGCAATTATTTCAACTTTGAAATATGAAATACACGCATTAAATAGAGAACTAAGAGAGATAGAAAACAAAAAAAGAGAGTTACATCTTAATTTAGAAAGGCTAAGTAACAGTGGATATATAGAAAGAGAAGCGAAGAAAAGATTAAATATGAATTACCCAGATGATGAGCAGATTGTTTATATAAATGTAGATTAAGTAGTTGGGGGGCTAAGTTTTGGCTAGATTGAGTATAAGAAACAGAAAAAGGCTTGTTATGTTGCTGCTTGTTGTTATAGTAGCTTTCTTTGGTCTTATATTTAGAATAGGGTACTTACAGTTAGTTAGAGGACCGTGGTTAAGAGATAGAGCTTTATCTCAACAAACTAGGGATATACCAATTGAAGCTAAGAGAGGAACTATATATGATAGAAAAGGAAAGGAACTTGCAGTTAGCATTACAAAGCACATAGTCTGGGCAAAGCCAGTAGAAATAAAGGAACCAGAGAAAGCAGCTAAATCATTAGCCGCTATATTAGAAGAAGATGAAGATGTTATGCTAAGAAGACTAAAAACTAAGAATATGGGGTTAGTTAGATTAGCTAGATGGATAGATGATGACAAAGCTAATGAAATAAGATCATTAAGGCTTTCAGGAGTATGGGTTACACAAGATAACAAAAGGTATTATCCATACGGTAACTTTGCATCATACATATTAGGCCATGTTTCTGCTGATAATGCTGGAGTTGCAGCTATAGAGTTAGAGTATGATAAGCATTTAAGAGGGGTTCCGGGAAGACTTATAATAAATACAGATGCATCAGGAAGAGAAATACCTTTTTCAAATGAAAGATACAATGAACCGCAAGATGGTATGGGTGTAGTACTTACAATAGATGAAGTTATTCAGCATTACGCTGAAAAGGCTTTAGACAAGGCACTAGAAATAAACAAAGCTAAAAGGGTATATGCGATAGTAATGGATGTCAAGACAGGAGATATACTTGCTATGGCAGCAAAACCTGATTATGATCCGAATGATCCAAGAAAACCATTGTATCAGTTGTTTGAAGAAGAACTTGCAAAATATGATGAGAAAGACAAAATAAAAGGTTGGTTTCAAATGTGGAGAAATCCAATGGTAAATGATATATATGAGCCAGGGTCCACATTTAAACTTATAACATCTGCAGCTGGAATAGAAGAAGGTGTTGTAACTCCAGAAGAAGAATTTTATGATAAAGGATATATAATGGTAGCTGATAGAAAGATAAAATGTTGGAGACATTATAATCCTCACGGTAGAGAAACATTTACTGAGGCAGTAGAAAACTCATGCAACCCTGTTTTTGTTGAAGTAGGCCAAAGACTTGGTGTTGATAAATTGTATGAATATATAAATGCGTTTGGATTCACTTCTGCAACCGGTATAGATTTACCTGGTGAGGGAAGTGGTCTTATGTACAGTAAAAAGGCTGTTGGACCTGTAGAACTTGCGACAATATCATTTGGGCAGAGTATATCTGTAACACCTATGCAGCTTATAACATCTATTGCAGCCATAGCAAATGACGGAAAACTTATGAAGCCTAGAGTTGTAAAAGAATTAGTAGACTCTAAAGGTAATCTTATAAAGAGATTTGAACCAGAGTTAGTAAGACAAGTAATATCATCACAGACTTCTAGAACTATAAGAGAAATAATGGAATCAGTAGTTTCAAATGGTTCAGGTAAGGTAGCGTATATACCTGGATATAGAGTTGGTGGAAAGACAGGAACAGCTCAAAAGGTTATAGATGGAAGGTATGCAAGTGGTCATTATATTGCATCTTTTGTCGGAATAGCTCCAAGTGATAATCCAGAGATAGCTGTTTTAGTTGTAATTGATGAACCAAGAGGGGAAAGTCACTTTGGTAGTTTAACTGCTGGACCTGTAGCTAAAGAGATAATTTATGATACATTAAGATACTTAGATATAAAACCTTCATATACTGAAGAAGAAAAAGCAGATTTAGTAAAAGAAGAAACTACAGTACCAGAGGTTAGAAACCTAAAATTATCAGATGCAGGAAAAATACTTCTTGAAAGGAATCTCAATTTTACTGTAGAACCACATATGCATTCAGAAGGGGATTCTGTTGTAATTGACATGTTTCCTAAACCTCAGGCAAAAGTTCCTGTAGGGTCAAATATAATACTGTATGTTAAAAATAATGATAGTGATTTATCGACAGTAATAATTCCTAACTTAGAAGGAAAGACAGTAAAAGAAGTATCGAATATATTACAGGGGTTAGGTCTTAAATTGAAAATTGTCGGAAATGGAGTTGCTGTAAATCAAAATCCAAGACCAGACTCTCAAGTGGATTTAAATTCCACAGTAACAGTAGAATTTAAATAACTATCAAAAAACAATAAACTATTATATAATTAAAAAGGCAATGTATGCTACAATATACATTGCCTTTTATAACACATAGGTTAATTATGAAAATAATTTCTCGGTGTGAAGGGAGTAAAAAAATGAAATTAAAAGATATAATCTATGGATTAGATATAATAAATGTAAGGGGAGATTTAAATTTAGATATAAAGAATATAGATTACGACTCTAGAAGATTACAAGAAGACAGTTTGTTTATTTGTATAAAGGGATTTAATGTAGATGGACATAAATATATAAAAAATGCAATAGATAAAGGAAGTATAGCATTTATAGTGGAAGAAGATATATATATTGATGGTTATACATTTATACAAGTAAATGATAGCAGAGGTGCTATGGCAAAGGTGTCATCAAATTTTTATAACAATCCTAGTAAAAAATTGAATTTAGTGGGGGTTACAGGTACTAATGGAAAGACTACCATAACCCATCTCATGAAAGATATTTTAACACAAAATAAGAATAATATAGGGCTTATAGGAACGATAAAGAATATAATAGGAAGCAGAGAAATAATTTCTTCAAAAACTACTCCAGAAAGTTTAGAATTACAAGGTTACTTTAAAGATATGATTGATGCAGGTGTAAAATATTGTGTTATGGAAGTTTCATCACACTCTTTAGAATTGAAAAGAGTTGATTGTTGTGAATTTAAGGTAGGTATATTTACAAATTTAACTGAGGATCATTTAGATTTTCATAAGGATTTAGAGGATTATAGGTTAGCAAAACAGAAGTTGTTTTACAAAACCACGAAAGCAAATATAATCAATATAGATGATGAAGGTGGCAAAAAAATATATGACTCAGTAAAACAATTAGAAATTCCAATAATCACATATGGAATAGATAAAAATGCTGACATTAAAGCTAAGGATATAAAACTATCTCCTGAAGGTGTAGAATATATAGTGGTAACCCCTGAGTATGAAGCACAAATTAAAGTACCTATTCCTGGAAAATTTACTGTATATAATTCACTAGCTGTTATAGGAGCGTGCTTAAGTTTAGGAATACCTAAGGAAATTGTAATTGAAGGACTTAAAAATACTAGTGGAGTTCCGGGAAGATTTGAAACTATAAATAGTAATAGAAATTTCAGTGTGATAGTTGATTATGCCCATACACCTGATGCATTAGAAAATATTCTAAAGACAGCAAAAGGATTTGTTAAAGGTAATATAATTACTGTATTTGGGTGTGGAGGAGATAGAGATAAAGCCAAAAGGCCTATTATGGGAAGGATAAGTCAAATGTTAAGTGATATTAGTATAATTACATCTGACAACCCAAGAACAGAAGATCCTCAAAAAATAGTAGATGATATCATAGAAGGTATAGATAAACAAAATCAGAATTACAGAGTAATACTAGATAGAAAACAAGCTATAAAAGAAGCTATAAATATAGCAAAAGAAGGCGATGTTGTAATTATAGCTGGAAAGGGTCATGAAGACTATCAGATCATTGGAAATGAAAAAATTCACTTTGACGATAAAGAAGTAGTTATAGAATTTCTTAAGGAGGAATAAGTATGGATTGTATTAGTGTAAATGAAATAATAAGAGCAACGCAAGGTAAACTACTTAAAGGGGACTATGAAGACTTAGTACTCGATATATGTATAGATAGTAGAAAAGCAAAAAATGGAGAAGTATATATAGCTTTAATTGGAGAGAGATTCGATGGACATGATTTTATATTAGATGCTTATGAAAAGGGAGTAAAAACATTTATTATCGATAGCAATCATACATTAACTTTAGATGAAGAAGGTATAAATATAATTCAAGTATCTGATACATCTAAAGCATTAATGGATATAGCGAAGTACTATAGAGAGAAATTTTCAATTCATTATGTAGGGGTTACGGGTAGCACAGGAAAAACAACAACGAAAGATATGATACATTCTGTACTTTCTAGTAAATACAATACCCTCAAAAATGAAGGAAACTTAAACAATCAAGTTGGTCTTCCTTTGACTATATTTAAACTAAGCAAAGAACATGAGGCAGCGGTTCTAGAAATGGGAATGTCATCATTTGGAGAAATAAAATCTCTCGCTGATATAGTACACCACAAGGTTGCTGTTATATCTAATATAGGATACTCTCATATAGAAAATTTGGGATCTAAAGATGGAATACTTAAGGCAAAATTAGAAATAGCAAGCAATTTTACTAAAGAAAATACACTTATTATAAATGGGGATGATAAATACCTAAAGAAAATAAAAGATGTTAACTACAAAGTAAAAACATTTGGATTTGAGAGTGAAAATGATATATATTGCACTAGATATGATATGGATGAAAATGGAACGAATTTTGAAGTGAGCTTATATGACAAGCAGTATGAATTTTTTGTACCATCAAGAGGAAAGCACAATATATACAACGCTATGGCCTCAATTCTTGTTGCATTAGAGCTTGATTTGAGTATAGAGGAAATAAGAAATGGATTGTTAAATTATAAATCTAGTAAAATGAGATTAGATATAGTAAAAAAAGGCAACATTACAATAATAAATGATGCTTACAATGCAAGCCCAGATTCAATGAAAGCGGCACTAGAAATATTAGGTGAATATAAAGAAAATAGAAAAATAGCAGTGCTAGGAGATATGCTAGAAATGGGAGAATATGCTATAGAAGGACACAGATTAGTAGGTACATTTGCAAAAGGTAAATGTGATATTATAATAACTGTAGGAAAAGATTCTAGGCATATAGGAGTTAAAGCTATAGAGGATGGTCTTGGAAGTGAGAATGTATTCCACTTTGATACAAATGAAGAAGCAATAGACTTAATAAAGAATATTATACGTGAAAAAGATGTGGTTTTAGTAAAGGGTTCAAGAGGAATGAGAATGGAGAAAATAGCCCAGGTTTTGCTTTAATACGAGAGAGGAGTTAACTAGAAATGATAAAAATGACATCACTACAGGAAGTTTTTTATACTGCAATAATTTCAGCTTTAATAACATTAATTTTAGGGCCTATGATTATTCCTGTTCTTAGAAAAATGAAATTTGGTCAAACTGTTAGGGAAGAGGGGCCTAGAACTCACCTTTCCAAAAACGGAACACCTACAATGGGTGGAATTATAATGATAGCTGCAATACTTTTGACAACATTAACAAGAGCTGGAGGAATTCAAAGGGACATGATGTTTGCACTTATATCTATAGTTGGATTTGGAGCTATAGGATTTGTTGATGACTATATAAAGGTTGTACTTAAAAGATCATTAGGTCTTAGAGCATACCAAAAAATAATCGGACAATTTGCTTTAGCAACAGCCTTAGCTATATATCAGTCTCAATCTTCAGCTTTAGGAACAAGTGTTATTATACCTTTTTTAAATACAACTATAGATTTAGGTGTTTTATATATTCCATTTATAGTATTTGTTACAATAGCTACGGTAAATAGTGTTAACTTAACAGATGGACTTGATGGATTAGCATCTGGAGTTACGATGATTGTTGGTGTATTTTTCGCAGTTATAGCTGCTCACTGGGGAAATACAAGTATAGCTATAGTATCAGCTGCATTAGTTGGTGCTTGTCTTGGATTTTTGAAGTACAATGCTAATCCTGCACAGGTATTTATGGGTGATACAGGCTCTATGGCATTAGGAGGGGGTATTGCTGCAGCTGCAATACTTATGAATATATCGCTTATAATCCCAATAGTTGGTGGAATATACTTTGCAGAGTCACTATCTGTAATAATACAAGTGACATCATTCAAACTTACAGGAAAAAGAGTATTTAAAATGAGTCCACTTCACCATCACTTTGAGCTTGAAGGATGGCCAGAAACTAAAGTAGTTTTGGCATTCTGGGCAACTAGCGTTGTATTAGCTTTAGTAGGATTTGTAGCTGTTATATAGGGAGGATGAGTATATGAATTTAAAAGGCAAAAAAGTATTGTTAGTAGGACTTGCAAAGACTGGAATATCGATGATAAAAAAATTAAATGAAATGGATAGTGAAATTATTGTAAATGATATAAAAAAAGAAACAGAACTACAAAACATAATAAATGAATTAAAAGGATATAATGTTAAATATATACTAGGAAAACACTTAGAAACTACTGCAGGTATAGACTTAGCAGTAGTTTCTCCGGGTGTACCTTTAGACATTCCTTTTATACAAAAGTTAAAGCAAGATGGAGTAGAAGTTATAGGAGAAATAGAGTTTTCTTATAGATTAAGTAATAGTATATTCATAGGCATAACTGGAACTAATGGCAAAACTACAACAACTACACTTGTTGGAGAAATATTTAAGGCATCACATCAAGATACATATATAGTTGGAAATATAGGCAATCCAGTTATAGATGTTGTTAATATTGCTAATGAAAATTCGGTACTAGTTACAGAATTGAGTAGTTTTCAGTTAGAAAGCATAGAGCATTTTAGACCTAAGGTAAGTGCTATACTCAATATAACTGAAGATCATTTAAATAGACATAAGACAATGGAAAATTATATAGATGCTAAGTCAAGAATATTTGAAAATCAAACACAAGAAGATTTTGTGATATTAAATTATGATTGCCCTTTAACTAGAAATTTAAGTAGCAGATGTAAATCTAAGGTAATATTCTTCAGTAGAAAAGAAGAATTAAAAGAAGGTGTTTTTGTAAAAGATGAAAACATAGTTATTAGATTTGATGGCAAAGATACTACATTGATGAATAAAGATGAATTAAGTTTACCTGGAAATCATAATTTAGAAAACGCATTAGCAGCAGTAGCTATAACAACTACGATGAATGTAAATTTAGATACTATAAGAAATATACTAAGGACATTTAAAGGTGTAGAGCATAGGCTAGAGTTTGTAAGAGAAATAAATAATGTCAAGTTTATAAATGACTCTAAAGGAACAAATCCAGACGCATCAATTAAAGCTATTCAGTCATATAATAAACCTATAATCTTGATAGCTGGTGGTATGGATAAAAACAGTGACTTTAGGGAATTTATAAGGTCTTTTGATGGAAAAGTTAAGGCCTTAGTGCTTTTAGGAGAAACAGCAGAGAAAATAGAAAAAACAGCACAAGATGAAGGGTTTGATAATTCTTATAAAGTAAATAATATGAAAGAAGCTGTTAATAAGGCTTTTGATATCTCTCAAAGTGGTGATATTGTCTTACTATCTCCTGCTTGTGCAAGTTGGGATATGTATGAAAGTTATGAAGCTAGAGGAGCAGACTTTAAAAATTGTGTTTTTAGCCTTTAAGTTAAGGAGGTTGAGGTATGGCCAAGAAGAAAGAAAAAGCTTTTGACCCTTATATTTTTTACACTACTTTGACTCTTGTTGTCATAGGAGTAATTATGGTTTTTAGTTCCAGTTTTGTTCAAGCTAAATTTAAGATGCAAGATCCATATTTTTTCCTGAGAAGAAATATGATTTGGGCAGTACTTGGATTTTTTGCTATGATCTTTACATCAAAAGTGGACTATAAGAGATTGGAGAAATTAGGTAATACATTGGGATTAGTTACACTTATACTTTTAATTATTGTTATTACACCACTTGGAATAAACATAAATGGAGCACAAAGATGGATAGGTGTAGGAGGGCTTACAATAATGCCATCAGAGGTTGCAAAATTTACATCAATAATTTTGGTATCCAAAATAATAAAGAATAAACAAGACAAAAATG
The DNA here is from genome assembly GCA_002029295.1 of Alkalithermobacter paradoxus. Classification (GTDB taxonomy): domain Bacteria; phylum Bacillota; class Clostridia; order Peptostreptococcales; family Peptostreptococcaceae; genus Alkalithermobacter; species Alkalithermobacter paradoxus. The sequence continues at coordinate 134,734 of MZGW01000001.1, forward strand.
GTAATATTGTTGGAGCAGCTATTCCATGCTTGTTAATTTCTGGAACTTTCTTTGGTCTTATAGTTAAGCAGCCAGATCTTTCTACAGGCGGAAGTATTATAATGACAACACTTGTAATGCTGTTTGTAGCAGGATTAAGTATGAAAGTTGTATTTGCGATGCTAGGTGCAGGAGTAGGTCTTTTAGGGGTACTTATAGCTATAGCACCATATAGATTAAAGCGTCTTGTATCTTTTATAGATCCTTTTAAAGATCCAACAGGAGCTGGATATCAGGTAATTCAATCTCTTTATGCATTAGGGTCAGGAGGACTGTTTGGACTTGGATTAGGAAGAAGTAGGCAAAAATTCTTTTACATACCAGAACCTCAGAATGATTTTATATTTGCAATAATAGGAGAGGAAATGGGATACATAGGGTGTATATTTGTATTGCTCCTATTTTTGTTTTTAATATATAGATGTATAAGAATAGCTATTAATGCACCAGATGTATACTCAGCTATGCTAGTTACGGGAATTACGGCTCAGATAGGAATACAAGTTATGATAAATGTTGCTGTTGCAACTTCATCAATGCCTGTTACTGGGATACCACTTCCATTCATAAGTTATGGTGGAAACTCTTTAGCGATATTCATGGCAGCAATAGGAGTAGTATTAAATGTATCAAGACATGTAAAGTTAGATGGGAGTTGATTTTAAGTGAGAGTTTTGATTTCAGGAGGAGGCACAGGAGGACATATATATCCTGCAATAGCCATAGCTAATAAATTAGAAGAAGAGATTAAAGATATTGAAATACTATTTGTTGGGACAGAAAAAGGATTAGAAAGTAAAGTAGTTCCTAGTGCAGGATATGAACTCAAAACAATAACTGTGGAGGGATTCAGAAGAAAAATTACATTTGATAACGTAAAAAGAGTTTTGAAATTATTTAAGGGACTAGAAGATGCAAGAAAGATTGTAAAGCAATTCAAACCAGATTTAGTTATAGGAACTGGTGGATATGTGTGTGGACCAGTTGTATTTAATGCAGCTATGAGGGGCATTCCAACTGTTATACATGAACAGAATGCATTTCCGGGAATAACAAATAAAATACTTGGGAAATTCGTAAGTAAAATACTAATAAGTTTTGAAGATGCTAGAAAATACTTTAATAATGAGTCTAAGGTAGTATTTACAGGAAATCCCGTTAGAAAAGAAATTTTGAACTCAAACAAGGCAAACGCAAGAAAAAAACTAGGAATACCTGAAGATAAGAAAATGGTTTTATGCGTTGGAGGTAGCGGAGGATCTGAAAAATTAAACCGTTCTATGATACCTATTATAAGGGATTTTGTAAAAGACGATATTCAATTTATTCATGTTACAGGAAGATATCATTACGAAGACTTCATGAAGTCATTAGGAGAAGTTAATCTAAGAGGGTGTCAAAAGATAGTCGATTATTTAGATGATATGGCTACAGCCTTGTCTGCATCTGATCTTGTTATATGTAGTGCAGGAGCAATTACATTGGCTGAAATTACAGTTCTTGGGAAACCATCTATAATAATTCCTAAAGCATATACTGCAGAAAATCATCAAGAGTATAACGCTAAGAGTCTTGAAAGTAAAGGAGCAGCTATTGCAATACTTGAGAAAGATTTAAACTCAGGCAGTCTATCTAATGCAATATCTAAAGTGCTAGGAGATAGAAAGAAACTTAAGGAAATGGAAAGTAATAGTAGGGAAATAGGAATGCCGCAATCTATAGATATTATTTACAAGGAAATTATTGATATGTTATAGGTAACACAAACCCCCCTCTAAACATAATTTAATTAGTATAATGAGTACTTAATTAAATGGGGGGTGACCTTTTTGGATAAATTTATAGTTCATGGAGGAAATAAGTTAAAAGGAGAAATAAATTTAAAAGGTGCAAAAAATGCAGTCTTACCGATAGTTGCAGCCACAATATTAAATGAAGGAGAAAGTATAATTCACAATGTCCCTAATATAGCAGATGTAAATGTTATGATAGATATATTAAGACACGTAGGATGCTTTGTTAAGTTTGAAGATGGAACATTAATTATAGATACTAAAAATATGCATATATCTGAAATACCTGAAGATTTTGTTAGAAGAATGAGATCTTCTATTATATTGTTAGGGGCTATGGTAGGAAGGTTTGAGCACACTAAGATAAGTTATCCAGGAGGATGTGAAATAGGATTAAGACCTATAGATCTTCACTTAAAATCCCTATCAAGTATGGGCGTTCGAATTCAAGAACGACATGGATATATAAACTGTAAAAGAGAAACATTAAAAGGTGTAGAGATACAGTTAGATTTTCCAAGTGTTGGAGCTACTGAAAATATAATGTTAGCAGGAGTAAGGTGTAAAGGAATAACAAAAATATATAATGCAGCTAAAGAACCTGAAATAATAGATCTTCAAAATTTTCTCAACTGTATGGGAGCTAAAATAAAAGGTGCAGGAACTAGTTATATAGAGATAGAAGGGGTAAGCAAGTTACACAATGTTGAATATTCAATAATACCGGATAGAATAGCCATAGGAACTTATTTGACTGCTGCAGCCATTACTAAAGGAGAAGTTACAATAAATAATGTAGTGCCTGAACATATTCAAAGTATAGTATCTAAGCTAAAAGAAGTAGGGTGCGATATTAGATATATAGGTAATAGTATAAAGTTGATAGCACCTAAGGTTTTAAATCCTATTGAAAATATAAGAACTCTCCCATATCCGGGATTCCCAACTGATATGCAAGCTCAAATTACAGCACTTATGACACTTTCAAGTGGAACTAGCCTAATAGAAGAGAATATATTCGAAAATAGATTTAAATATTGTAATGAACTTATGCGAATGGGTGCTAATATAACTATATGCGGAAAAACAGCTATAGTGAAAGGTGTTGAAAGCCTTACCGGAGCAAAGGTTAACTCTGAAGATCTAAGAGGTGGAGCGGCATTAGTGATTGCAGCATTAAGTGCAAATGGATATAGTGAAATATATGGGATACAGCATATAGATAGAGGTTATGAAAATATGGAAAAGGTTCTATCAAGTCTAGGAGCTAATATAGTAAGGGCTTAGACTTGAGCCCTTTTTTGAAAAAGGAGGTGTTACATATGAAGAAAAAATATAGTATTTTAATATTGATAGCGATATTTATGGCGTCATTATTTGGATATATATTTATTAAAACTGACTTTTTTGCTCTTAAAGATTTAGAGATTGTTGGACAAGTTAAATTAAATAAAGAAGAAATTATGTTAGATGGAAAAATAGAGATGAATAAAAATATTTATATGTATAATATTAAAGATGTAAAAGAAAATATCATGACAAATCCATATGTAGAAAGTGTTAATATAAAGAGAATTTTCCCAAATAAGATTTTTATAGATTTAGTAGAGAGAGTAGAAATATGTGCAATTCCATATATGGGTTCTTATATTATTATAGATGAACAAGGAACTGTTCTTAAAGTAGAAGAAAATATAAGCAATGTTGACAAGCCTTTGCTTACAGGAGTAAACTTCGATAATTTCAATCTAGGAAAAAAGATAGATATTGAGGATAAAAAGTTATTAAGTAAGATATTAGATTTGCTAAATTCTTGTAGTAGTGCTAATATATTAGGTAATATATCAGAAATAAATGTAGATGAAAATATGAATATTAAATTATATACCCTTCAAGGAATAGAAGTGCTTTTAGGACAAGGTGAGGATATAAATTATAAAATGTTTCAATTGAGCAAGATAATGGTAGATTTACATACAAAAGATATAACAAGCGGTATTGTTGATATGAAGTTTAATGGGTATCCCGTATATAGACCTAGATAGGGGGAAGTAATATTGAAACAAAATAAAGTTATAATATTTTTCCTAAGTATTTTGTTGGGAATAATCATAATGATTCAGTTCAAAACAATAGAAAAAGCAACAGGAGGAGTAGTATCATCGCAAAAGTCACACCAGTTAGCTGCAGAACTTAAGAGTTTAAGAGATAGAAAAGAAGTTTTGCTTAGAGAACTAAGAAGTGTAGAGAATAGAATAGAAGAATACAAAAATGCAGAAGCAAATGAAAGTATTGTGGTGAAGAATTTAAAAAATGATATCAAAAAATATGAGAATTTAGCAGGATACTATGATGTATCAGGTCCTGGTATAATAGTAAAGTTAGAAGAACCAAAAGATAGTGCTAGTAGTGGAATTTTGACATACAATTATGAATTACTGCTTGCACTTATAAATAAATTAAATGCTTCTGGAGCAGAAGCTATATCAGTAAATAAGGAGAGAATAATAGCTACTACAGAAATAGCTTTATCTGGAGAGAATCTATTAATAAACGGAAATCCAACAATTCCACCTTTCGAAGTAAGAGCTATAGGTGATGCAAACACTCTTGAAGCTTCCTTAAACTTAAGGTATGGTATTGTTTGGGAAATAAGGACATATTACGGAATAAATGTGTCCATAGAAAAAAATCAGAATATACAGATACCTAGATATAGTAAGAGAATTAATTTTAGGTATGCCAAGCCAGTAGAGAAATTGTAGGTGAATTTTTATGAGTAAAACAGTTAAACAAAGGTCTGTAATTCTTTTGACATTTTTACTGGGAATAACTATATCTATACAGGTTAAAAGCTTGGATCCTAATAATGTATTTGTAAGTCTAAGAAGTATAAATGAAATGCAAAATCAAATTAACTTAGAAAGAATAGAGCTAGAAAACATAAATAAACTAATAGCAGAGAGAAAATACGATATAGCAAAGTACGAGCTAGAGTTAAAGGAAAATGGGTCTGTACAGAATGTAATTAAAAATGAGTTAGAAGATATAAAAACAGTTACAGGACTCAAAGCTCTTAGAGGTCCTGGTATAGTTGTAACTGTTGCTGATAGTGAAAGAGAGATAGGACTAGGAGAAGATCCAAATGATGTAATAGTTCATGATATAGATGTGTTAAAAATAGTAAATGACTTGAAGGTTGCAGGAGCAGAAGCGTTAGCTATTAATGGGGAAAGAATAATAAGTTTATCTGAAATTAAATGTTCCGGACCTACAATAACAATAAATGGATCTACGTATGGACAACCATTTATAATAACTGCAATTGGTGAGCAAAAAACATTAGAAGCTGCTATAAAGGCACCAAATTCATATGCAAATATCTTAAGAGAAATATACGGGCTTAGAATACATTCTAATATATTTGACGAAATTGAAATACCTAGATACAATAAGAACATAAATTTTAAATTTATAAAAGAAGGTGATTAACTTGATATTAACTATGGTGGGACTTGCCTTAGGAGTAATAATTGGGTATTATATACCTGTGACATATCCTGATAGCTATTCTTTATATATATCAGTTGCTATACTGGCATCACTTGATTCAGTATTTGGTGCTATAAGAGCAAATATCGAGGGAAATTATAATAATATTATATTTATTACGGGTTTTTTTGGTAATGCTATTATAGCAGGATTTTTAGCTTATATAGGTGATAAGTTAGGAGTTCCACTTTACTACGCATCAATATTTGTATTTGGTGGAAGGCTATTCCAGAATTTTGCAATTATTAGAAGGTGTGTTTTTGACAGATTTATTATTAAAAAAAGAGGATATTAGGTTTTTGTGTTGAATACTTCAATGTAAGATATCATTACTACTGAGAGAACAACGTTCAAAGAATATACAAGTAATCACTTAGTTAAGGAGGTTCCTAGATGCTACAATTTGATGTTGATATGGATAATTTTGCCAATATAAAAGTAATAGGGGTTGGTGGAGGCGGTAACAACGCCGTTAATAGAATGATAGAGGCTCAGTTAAAAGGTGTAGAGTTTATAGTGATAAATACTGATAAGCAAACTCTTTTTAACTCTAAGGCAGAGCAAAAGATTCAAATAGGAGACAAGCTTACTAGAGGGTTAGGTGCAGGAGCAAACCCTGAAATAGGAAAAAAAGCTGCAGAAGAAAGCAGAGATGAAATACACCAAGCTCTTCAAGGAGCAGATATGGTGTTTGTAACTGCTGGTATGGGCGGTGGAACAGGAACGGGAGCTGCGCCTGTTGTTGCTCAGATAGCTAAGGAAATGGGGATTTTAACTGTAGGAGTTGTTACTAAACCTTTCATGTTCGAAGGAAGAAGAAGAGCAATTCACGCAGAACAAGGAATACACGAATTAAAATCTAAAGTAGACACATTAATTACTATACCAAATGATAGATTACTTCAAGTAGTAGAAAAGAAAACATCTATGATAGAAGCTTTCAGAATAGCAGATGATGTTTTAAAACAAGGTGTGCAGGGTATATCAGACCTTATAGCAGTTCCAGGTCTTGTAAACTTAGACTTTGCAGATGTTCAAACTATAATGAGGCAGCAAGGGCTAGCTCATATGGGTATAGGAAGAGCAACAGGAGAAAATAGAGCATTAGAGGCTGCTAAGCAAGCTATACAAAGTCCACTGCTTGAAACTTCAATAAAAGGAGCAAAAGGAGTTTTATTAAATATAACAGGTGGATCTGATCTAGGTTTATTTGAAATAAATGAAGCTGCTAGCTTAGTTCAAGAAGCTTCAGATCCTGAAGCAAATATAATATTTGGAGCAGTTATAGATGAAGAATTAAAAGATGAAATAAGAATTACAGTTATAGCAACAGGATTTCAAGAAGGATCTGAAAATAAGTTAGATTTAAAATGTGATACAAAGGAAAATGAAAGAATAGTAAAAAAAGAAGAAAATGTAAAACAAGATGAAAAGAAAGATGAAACTATGGGGTATGATTTAGATATTCCTACATTTTTAAGAAGAAGGAGATAATTTATCTCCTTCTTTTTTTATTAAATATTTTGTTGTAAAATGAGGAAAAAAATAAATAATTCGACTACTCATTGCGACATAAAAAGTATATCACGTTTAGTATAATTTATATATTAACTGATTCAAATAGGATAATTATGTAGGTGATTCTAGATGACTGTTTATGCTGAGTATTATTTTTTAGAAAACGTATTTATGAACTATTTAATAATTATTACAACATGTTCGTTATTGAACTTAAAAGTCAATAAGTATAGAGTGTGGATTGCATCTATATTAGGCGGGCTTTATTCTATGATTTATTTTGCCCAGAATCTTCTATTTTTATACAATATATACTTTAAAATAATATTTGTATTTTTAATAGTAGGGGTAGCTTTTATATATAAGGGTGTAAAAGAATATTTAAGAACATTATTGACATTTTATTTTGTAAATATTTTTTTATCAGGAAGTATATTCTTTATAATATATTTTACCGGTATAGATCATATGACAATATCATTAATTATACTTGTAGGTTTTGTAAGTTCTAGATTTTTGAGCAACTATCACAAGGTATTTAAAGGTATTGGTGTATTAAAAGATACAAAGCAGACAATATCTGTTCAAATAGAAGATAAAACTATACAATGCACAGCATTACTAGACACTGGAAATCTACTAAAAGATCCTTTGAGTAAAGATCCCGTAATAATAATAAATGTTAAGAAATTAGAAGATATACTTCCAGAAGAATTAATTTATATAGATTATTCTAATATGGACCATAAAAAAGCAGACCATATAGTTAATAAACTTAGTCTAAACATATTGAAAAGATTTAGAATAATACCTTATAAAGTAGTTGGAAGTGAAAAAAATTTAATTGTAGGATTAAAAGCAGACAATTTAGATATTAATGGCAATAAAAGAAGTAATATAATACTTGGACTTTCAAATTTTTCTAAAGATAGTGAGTATGATGCTATAGTAAATCCAAACATATTCTAGGGGGGGTATTGATGATTAAATATTTACATATTCTTAAAACTAAACTACTGAAATTTTTTAATAATATACTTGCAAGATTAGGACTTTTAGAGGTTGATGAAGTACATTATTTAGGGGGAAATGATATACTCCCTCCACCACTAACTCCAGAAGAAGAAAATGAATTATTAAGAAAGTTAGATAGTGACGAAACAGTAAAAAGCACTCTTATAGAGAGAAATTTAAGACTAGTTGTATATATATCTAGAAAATTTGAAAATACAGGACTTGATATTGAGGATTTAATTTCTATTGGTACTATTGGACTTATAAAAGCAGTTAATACATTTAAATTAGATAAAAATATAAAATTAGCGACATATGCATCAAGATGTATAGAAAATGAAATACTTATGTATTTGAGAAAAAACAGTAGAAAAAAAGCAGAATTATCTTTTGATGAACCTTTAAACGTTGATTTAGATGGAAATGAACTTTTATTATCAGATGTTTTAGGAACTGAAAACGATGAGATATATAAACTAATAGAAGAAGAAATAGACAAAGAATTACTTCAACTTGCACTAGATAAATTGTCTAATAGAGAAAAACAAATAATGGAATTGAGATTTGGCCTTTTAAATGGAAGAGAAAAAACTCAAAAAGAAGTGGCAAATATGCTTGGTATATCTCAGTCTTATATATCTAGATTAGAAAAAAAGATAATTTTTAGATTGAAGAAAGAAATGAAAAAACTAGTTTAAATTCCTTATATTTCCTTTGTCATCACATTGAAGGGTAGTATAAAAAAAATTATTATGTGAATAATTGAGACAAGGGAAATAGTTTGAGGAAAGGACTGGTATTGGTGCAAATAAATAAAGTAGAAATATGCGGAGTCAACACATCTGAATTGCCAGTATTGAAAAATCAACAAATGATGGATTTATTATTAAGAATAAAAAATGGAGATAACGAAGCTAGAGAAACATTTGTAAAGGGAAATTTACGATTAGTATTAAGTGTTATACAGAAATTCAATAATAGAGGTGAAAACATAGATGACTTATTTCAAATAGGCTGTATAGGGCTTATAAAGGCTATAGATAATTTTGATTTAAGTCATAACGTTAGATTCTCAACGTATGCAGTACCTATGATTATAGGTGAGATAAGAAGATATTTAAGAGACAATAATAGTATTAGAGTAAGTAGGTCTTTAAAGGATATTGCATATAAGGCTTTACAGGTTAGAGAAAGGTTGACTAGAGAGAACTTAAAAGAACCGACAATAGGAGAAATAGCAAAAGAGCTTGATATAAATAGGGAAGATGTTGTATTAGCACTTGATGCTATACAAGATCCTATATCTTTATTTGATCCTATATATCAAGATAACGGAGATGCTATATTTGTTATGGATCAGGTTCAAGATAAAAAAGGAAGTGACGAAGTATGGATAGAGGAAATTGCATTAAGTGAAGCTGTCAAGAAATTAAACTCTAGAGAACGACTTGTACTAGATTTAAGATTTTATAAAGGAAAAACCCAAATAGAGGTAGCAGAAGAAATAGGAATTTCTCAAGCACAGGTTTCTAGAATCGAAAAAAACGCACTAAAGAATATGAGAAAATACATATGACCTTACTGAAGGTCATTTTTTTTTGATTTTTAACTTGTTATAAAGTATGTCAAGTATTCATATTAATTATTTAAGGGGGGATGTATATGTTTAAAATATCAGATATAATGGAAAAAGAGATAGTAAATATAAACAATGGAAGAAAACTTGGATTTATAAGTGATATAGAGATTGATACAAATGATGGAACTATAAAATCTTTAGTTATATTTAATGATAATTCAAAAATGTATTTATTAGGAAAATCAGAAACTTATGCAATAAGTTGGAAGAACATAATAAAAATAGGCTTTGATACTATATTAGTAGACTATAAGGATTCAAATATACTTAATGAAGTAGACATATAAAAATACAAACTATATAATTAACTTAAGATAAAAGGTTGGTGATAATTATGCGATGCCCGTTTTGTAATTATATAGAGTCAAAAGTTATAGATTCTAGACCAACAGATGAGGGAACATCTATAAGAAGAAGAAGAGAATGCGATAATTGCAAAAACAGATTTACTACATACGAAAAGTTAGAGTACATAACTTTGATGGTTGTAAAGAAAGATGGAACTAGAGAGAGTTTTGATAGAAATAAAATAATAAATGGAATAATAAAGTCCTGCGAGAAAAGACCTGTATCTATAGAACAAATAGAAGAAATTGTATGTAGCATCGAAAATACTATACATAAATCAATGATAAAAGAAATATCAAGCCAAAAGATAGGAGAGTTAATAATCGATAAACTAAAAGATATAGATGAAATAGCTTATGTTAGATTTGCATCGGTTTATAGACAATTTAAAGACATAAACACTTTCTTGCAGGAACTTGAAAAAATTCTAGGTGAAAAAAGGTGAAGATATGGATTATATTCAATTTGACTGTTTAGAAAAATACCCATTTATAAAAGCTGCATTCACTAATAAAAATATAGACGCTAAGAATAAAGAAGATATAAGAAATATCTGCGATGAATTAGGGTTTTGTTATAATAACTTAACATTTAACAAACAAGTTCATGGAGATAAAATAAATATAGTCAATAATGATAATATAGGCAAGGTATATGAAGGGGATGGAATTGTAACAAATTTACAAAACGTGCCCTTATTGATATTTGTAGCAGACTGTGTACCTATAGCGTTAGTTGACACAAAAAATGAAGTTATAGGTCTTGCACATGCTGGATGGAGAGGAACGTTTGAAGAAATACCAAAAAAACTTATAGATAAAATGAAAAGTGAGTATAATTCTAATGTAGAAGATATTATTGCTGTAATAGGACCATCGATAGGACCTTGTTGCTATGAAGTGAGTTACGATCTTTTTAATAAATTTAACAACAAATTTACAAATGATAATAAATCTTTATATATAATAAAAGAAGGAAGGTATTTCCTAGACCTTTGGAGTATAAATGAGCATGTACTTTATGCTAGTGGAATCAAAATTGACAACATAATACACTCTAATATGTGTACATGCTGCAATGATGAATTATTTCACTCGTATAGAAAGGATGACAAAACTTCAAAACGTATGGGATTCTTACTACAAATTGTTTAATTGGAGGTAATTATGGATAAAAAGATTCTTATAGTAGATGATGAAGAGCATATAGTTGAACTTCTGAAATTTAATTTAAGTTCTCAAGGTTATGAAGTAGATGTGGCTTACGATGGATTAGACGGATTTGTAAAAATGAGAGAAATGAAGCCAGACTTAGTTCTTTTAGACATAATGATTCCAAGTATAGATGGGTTTGAAGTTTTAAAGAAGGTTAGGAGTGATAAAGAAATAAAAAACACTCCGGTAATTATGCTTACTGCAAAGAATATGGAAGAATATAAAATAGAAGGATTGCAAATAGGAGCAGATGACTATATAACTAAGCCGTTTAGCGTAAAGGAACTTTTAGCTAGAGTAAATGCTGTTTTGAGAAGATATAACGTGAATAAAGATGAAGCAAATGAAGTAGTCGTAGGAGATATAAAAATAGATTTAGAAAACTATGAAGTGACTAAAGGTGGAGTTAAGTTAGACCTGACATTAAAGGAATTTGAACTTTTGAAAATACTTGCAGAAAACAGAGGAAAGGTTTTATCAAGAAATTTATTACTAGATAAGATATGGGGATATGAATACTTTGGAGAAACTAGAACAGTAGATGTGCATATAAGACATTTAAGAAAAAAGATAGAAGATGAAGATAAAAATCCTAAGTATATAGAAACAATAAGAGGAGTAGGATATAAGCTAAAATAAAGAGGTGAAAGACATAGAAAATTATTTATATGTATTATTAGCTTCGCTAATAATAATATCAGTACTTATATATAGGTATTCTAGTATCCTCAAAAAATACTTTAAAGACATGACTTTAGCTTCCGAAAAAGCTAGTACAGGTGATTACTATGTAAAGTTAACAAATAATTATAGTGGAGATTTAGGAAGGCTTTCTAATAATTTCAACTCCATGATAGAGAAGATAAGAATAAATATAGAGGAACTAGAGGACAAAAACATAAACTTAAAGGCTATACTTAAAAGCATATCTAATGGGATAGTTGCTATTGACAATGATGAAAGAATACTTCTTATGAATTCCATTGCAAGAAAGTTATTTGATTATGACAAAGATGATTTTGAAGGAATGAAGTACTATAAAGTCATAAACAATAAACTATTTTTAGAAACAATAAAATCTTTAACTACTGCAACAGATAGCAAAGAAGTAGACTTAGAAGATAACAAAGGGAATTTCTATAAGATAAAGGTAGACCCTATAAGATTAGAAGATGAAGAAAATATGATTATAGGATCTATAATAAATATAGAAGATGTCACTGAAAAGATAAGATTAGAAAAAATAAGATCAGAGTTTGTAGTAAATGTAACACATGAACTTAAAACTCCACTAACGTCTATAAATGGATTTGTTGAAACATTAAAAAATAACGATGACATTGATAAAGAAACTAGAGATAGATTTTTAGGAATTATAGAAACAGAGTCAAATAGACTAAGAAGACTTATCGATGACATACTGATGTTATCATTTATAGAAGGCAGTAAACAAAAAACTGACAATATAACAGATTTAGTTCAAACATTTAAAGAAGTATATGATGTGACATATGGATTAGCACAAAATAAAAAAATAGATTATAAATATCATTTCAACAAAGAAAAAATCTTAATAAGAGCTAATAAAGATCATATAAAACAGCTATTCTTAAACCTAGTAGATAATGCTATTAAATATACACAGGAAAAAGGCATAGTATTTGTTGAAATAATCGATAAAGATGATAGTATAACTATACACATAAAAGATAATGGTATAGGTATACCTCAAGAGGACATACCTAGGATATTTGAGAGGTTTTATAGAGTAGATAAAGCTAGAAATAAAAAAATAGGTGGTACAGGCTTAGGACTTGCTATTGTCAAACATATAGTCTTGTCTTTAGATGGAAATATATCTGTGAACAGCAAACTAAATGAAGGAACAGAATTTATAGTACAACTTCCAAAATAAGGATTTCCTATATTTACAAGGAAATTCTTATTTTTTTTTGGAAATTCTAATTGTATAAGAAAGGAGTTGAAAATATGCAAGACTATGTGTATTTAATAGGTGTAGCATTTCTTGTTGGAATTTCATCTAGAATGTATATGATGAGATTAGATCATAGGCAATATCCAACCTACCCACAGGGATTCATATCACACATAACATTAGGAGTAATAGCTGCAGCTCTTGGTGCAGTGGCAGTACCAGCACTAGCAGAAAGAGAATTTTCGGCAGTTACATTTTTAGCTTTAGCAGCTCAACAATTTAGAGATGTTAGAAATATGGAAAGACAAAGTTTAGATAATATAGAAAGTACAGAGATAGTTCCAAGGGGAACTGCTTACATAGAAGATATCGCAAAGGCATTTGAAGCTAGAAATTACATGGCAATATTATCAGCAATTTCTACAGGTGGTTCATTTTATTTATTAGACACTGTCTTAAATATATCTTTATATATTTCTCTTATAGTAAGCATATTAGTAGGTGCTTGCGTAGCCTTAGGGCTGAAAAGTATTCTAACACGTCAAAAAATAGGAGAGATAGCAGATGTAATTCCTGCAAAATTAGAATTTGATGGACCATTTATGAAAGTAAATGATATTGTTATTATGAATATAGGACTTGAAAGTTCAAGGCAAAGATATATAAATGAAGGTATAGCAGTTGAAATTATACCAAAAGAAGATAGTGCAATAGGGACTCTTTCTAATTTAGGACAAAGGCAAGTAATAGCACACAATGCTTCTATACAGCTAGGTATAAAAAAAGATGTAGATGAGCCAGATTTTACACCTATGCTTAGAAGAAATCCTAAGAATGAAAGTTTGGTTATGACATTAGTTCCTATAAAAAAAGATGCAAGTTTACTTGTTGAGATAATAAAAAATGTACCTGTAATTGAATCTGCAAAGGGAAAAAGTTATTATCTGAAAGGAAGATGATAAAATATGAATGTAGGGATAAAACATTACGTATTAGCCATAATAACAACGGACAAAAGTATATCGTCTGCTACCATACCAGTATTTCATGTTGAAAGCAAAGAAGATTTACAATCTAAATCTTTAGCTATATCTAAATGCATGATGGGAATGGTACACGATGTAGGTAATGATACTTTAATAATTGTAAAGCACTAGGTACCTTCTACAGGTACCTTTTTCTAATCTTGACTAAGCGTTGTTATACATGATAATATAACTTGATATAGTTTACAAAAGAGTGGTGATAATATTGGAATTAAGGAATATAGATAATATACAAAACGTTATAAATAAAGTCTATAAAGGTAGTATAGCAGATGAAATAGGAATAAAAGAAGGAGATATACTTTTAAGTATAAATGGACAGAAGATAGAAGATATAATAGAGTATAAGTTTTTAACTTGTGATGAGTATCTAGAAGTTGAAATAGAAAATAAAAATAAAGAAATATATATATATGAAATAGAAAAAGACTATGATGAAGATATAGGAATAGAGTTTTTAAATCCTATAATAGACAGTGCTAAAAGCTGTAGAAATAAGTGTATGTTTTGCTTTATAGATCAACTCCCAAGTGGAATGAGAGAGAGTTTATACTTTAAAGATGACGATTCAAGACTGTCTTTTTTACAAGGAAATTTTATTACTTTAACAAATATGAGTGAAAAAGATATACAAAAAATGATACAATATAGGATAAGTCCAGTTAATATATCTGTTCACACTACAGATCCAGAGCTTAGGGTTAAGATGTTGAAAAATAAAAATGCTGGTAATGTGTATGATACTATGAAAAGACTAGCACAAGCCGGTATAGAAATGAATTGCCAAATTGTTTTGTGTCCAGGAATAAATGATAATGAGTATTTAGATAAAACCATTTCAGATTTAGCTCACCTTTATCCTTACGTTAGAAGTGTTGCAATAGTTCCAGTAGGTCTTACTAAATTTAGAGAGGGTCTTGAATATCTACAAGAGTTTAACAAAGAAATGTCTCTTGAGCTTATAGATAAAACATTTGATATTCAAAATAAGTTTTTGAAAGATTTAAATACCAGATTCGTATTTTTATCAGATGAATTTTATGTAATGGCAGATAGAAAAAGACCTAATTATGAAGAATATGAAGGATTTATTCAGCTTGAAAATGGTGTAGGGTTAATGACAAAGTTTGAAGAAGAAGTAAATAAATATATAAAAAACATGTATATAAGACTTAGAAAGCCGAGGAAGGTATCAGTGGTTACAGGAAAGTCAGCTTATACATTTATAGATCAAATCTGTAAAAATATAATGAATAATATAGAAGGACTAGAAATAAATGTTTATAAAGTGAGAAATAATTATTTTGGAGAAAGTATAACAGTATCAGGATTAATCACTGGCAGCGATATTATACAAAGTCTACAAAATGAGGACTTAGGAGACGCTTTACTAATACCAAAGTCTATGTTAAAAGCAGATGAAGATGTATTTTTAGATGATGTAACGATAAAAGATATTGAAGAAAAGTTAAAGATTAGTATAATACCTTGTGATGTAGAAGGAAAACAATTTGTAAAGAAATTAATAACAAAAGAGAAAGGAGAAATTTAATATGAGTAGACCAGTAGTAGCAGTTGTTGGAAGACCTAATGTAGGTAAATCTACATTATTTAATAAACTAGCTGGAAAAAGAATAGCTATAGTAGAAGATACTCCAGGAGTAACTAGAGATAGAATATATACAGAAGTTGAGTGGCTAAATAAATACTTTACACTTATAGATACGGGAGGTATAGAACCTGTAAGTGATGACATTATATTATCTCAAATGAGAAATCAAGCTCAGCTTGCAATGGAAATGGCTCATGTAATATTATTTGTAGTAGATGCAAAAGCAGGGCTTACACCAGCAGATAAAGAGATAGCACAAATGCTTAGAAAAACAAAAAAACCTGTTTTATTAGTTCTTAATAAAGTAGATAAAGGCAAAACACCAGACACATACTATGACTTTTTTGAAATTGGTTTAGGTGAACCTATAATGATAGCAGCATCTACAGGTTTAGGGATAGGAGATTTATTAGATGAGGTTATAGCAAATTTCCCAGAAGGAGCAGATACCGAATATACAGAAGATATAGTAAAAGTTGCTATAGTTGGTAAACCAAATGCTGGAAAATCTTCGATATTAAATAATATATTAGGAGAGGAAAGAGTTATAGTAAGCCCTATAGCTGGAACAACAAGAGATGCTATAGATACTTACTTTGAGCATGGAGAAGATAAGTATTTATTGATAGATACAGCTGGAGTTAGAAGAAAAAGTAAAATAACTGAAGATATAGAGAGGTACAGTGTTATAAGATCGTTTACTGCAATAGAAAGAAGTGATGTTGCACTTATGGTAATAGATGCAACACAAGGTGTTACAGAACAAGACACTAAGGTTGCAGGAATTGTTCATGAAGAAGGAAAGGGTTGTGTTATAGTAATAAACAAATGGGATTTAGTTGAGAAAAACAACTATACTATGAATGAATACGTAAAAGAGATAAGAAATTCATTCCCATTTTTACTTTATGCACCAATATTATTTGTTTCAGCAAAGACTAATCAAAGAATGAATAAGATATTAGAAACTGTGAAACTAGTAGCTAATGAGCATGCAAAACGTGTTACAACAGGGGCACTAAATGAGGTTATAGGTGAAGCTGTACTTTTAAATCAACCACCATCAGATAAAGGTAAGAGATTAAAAATATACTATGCTGCTCAGACTGGAGTAAAACCACCTAACTTTACATTATTCATAAATGATAAGGAACTAATGCATTTCTCTTATCAAAGATATTTAGAAAACAAGATAAGAGAGAATTTCGGCTTTGAAGGTACTTGTATAAAATTCAATTATAAGCAAAAAGAAAGAAGGTAGATACTGTGAGTGCTGAGGTATTATCTGCATTAATAGCTTACTTTATAGGAAACTTTTCTACTTCTTATATAATAGGAAAACTTAATGGGAATATAGATATTAGAAAATATGGATCTGGTAATGCTGGTGCAACTAATGTACTTAGAACATTAGGAAAAAAAGCAGCTTTGTATACTTTCTTAGGGGATGCTTTTAAAGGTGTATTGGCTGTTATTATAGGTAGTAGACTAGGCGGAGAAAAAGCTGCTCTTGTTGCAGCTATATGTGTGGTTCTGGGTCATAACTGGCCTGTATTCTTAAAGTTTAAAGGTGGAAAAGGAGTTGCCACGACTATAGGATCAATACTAGCGATAGATCCTATAGTTGGAGTATTTTCACTAGCTGTTGGAATTATATCTATAATAAAAACAAAATATGTATCATTAGGGTCTGTACTTGGAATAGTTTCGCTTCCTATATTTATGCTTTATAGAGGTGGGAATAGACTTTTAGTATCATGTATTTTAGCACTTATAATAGTATTTACACATAGAGAAAATATAAAAAGACTCATGAATGGAACAGAAAGAAAAATAGGTCAAAAAACAGAAATAAGATGATTTAGGAAGGTGTTCATATGGATAAAATTTGTGTATTAGGAGCAGGAAGCTTCGGTACTTCTTTGGCCGTATTACTTACAAATAAAAATAAATATGAAGTTGTACTTTGGACTAAAGACAATAATCAATATAATGAAATGATAAGAACTAGAAAAAATGAAAGCTATTTAAAAGATATATATCTTCCTATAGAGCTTTCACTTAGCAATAACCTAAAGGAATCTTTAATAAATGCAAATATTATACTATTAGCTGTTCCATCACAAGCTGTTAGAAGTGTAGCTTCATTAATAAAACCACACATATCTGATGATCAAATAATAGTAAATGTTGCAAAAGGACTTGAAAAGGGAACTGGGTATAGAATGTCTCAGATAATAAAACAAGAGCTACCTAATAATAAGTACGTAGTATTATCTGGACCTTCACATGCAGAAGAAATAGCTAGCAATATGCCAACAACAATAGTATCTTCATCTGAGGATATAAAAATAGCTGAATACATACAAGATGTATTTTCCACTTCTACACTTAGAGTTTACACAAATCCAGATGTAATAGGTGTAGAATTAGGAGGAGCATTAAAGAATATAATAGCTTTTGGAGCAGGAATAGCTGATGGATTAGGTTGTGGTGATAATACAAAAGCTGCACTTATGACAAGAGGAATTAGAGAAATTGCAAGACTTGGAATTAAAATGGGAGCAAAACTTAGTACATTTTCAGGATTATCAGGTATAGGAGATTTAATAGTTACATGTACTAGTATGCACAGTAGAAATAGAAGAGCAGGGATACTAATAGGTCAAGGGAAAAGCCTACAAGAAACTTTAGATGAAATAAAAATGGTTGTAGAAGGAATAACTGCTACACAAGTAGCGTATGAATTATCTAAAGAATATGGTGTAGATATGCCTATAACTAGAGAAATATACGGTATTTTATACAATCAAAAAGATGTAAAAGAATGTGTTGACAACTTGATGCTAAGAACTAGGACACATGAGTTAGAAGAAGTAGTTTCAGAAGAACTAAGCTTATAATAGCTTAGTTTTTTTTTGTAATAATAAAATATATTGCACATATATATTTATTAAGAATTTATTCTGAGGGGGGATAATTTTTGAATACTAATATATATGAAGATATCTCTAAGAGAACTCATGGAGATATATACATAGGTGTAGTTGGTCCTGTGAGAACTGGAAAATCTACATTTATAAAAAAATTTATGGAACTTTTAGTTTTACCAAGAATTGAAAAGGATTATGAAAGAGAAAGAACAAGAGATGAACTACCACAAAGCGGAGATGGGAAAACTATAATGACGGTTGAGCCGAAATTCATTCCAGATAATGGTATAGAAGTTAGAGTTAAAGATAGGTTAAGAATGAAAGTTAGAATGGTAGACTGCGTTGGATATCTTGTAGATGGTGCTTTAGGTCATGAAGAGGAAGGCAAACAAAGAAAGGTTTCAACTCCTTGGAAAGTAGAGCCAATACCATTTGAAGAAGCTGCAGAAATCGGAACTAGAAAAGTTATAAAGGACCATTCAACTATAGGAATTGTTATAACTACTGATGGAAGTATAACTGGAATAAATAGAAAAAATTATCTTCAAGCAGAAGAGAGAGTTATAAAAGAGTTAAATGAATTAAATAAGCCATTTGCAATAGTATTGAATACAACACAAAAAGATAGCGAGAAGACTCTAGAGCTAAAAGCTGAGTTAGAAGAAAAGTATAAAATGAGAGTACTGCCAGTTGATATATTAAATATGAATGAAAAAGATATAGAAGATATAATGGAGAATGTACTTCATGAATTCCCATTGAGAGAAATAAATATAAATCTTCCAAGTTGGGTAGAAGGACTTGAGAGAAATCATTGGATTAAAAGCAATATAATGAAAACAATAAAAGAAAGTGCAAATGATATTAGAAAAATACATGATATAGACAATATTGTAGAAAAATTCAATAGCATAGAATTCCTAGAAAGATCTTATGTAGGTGATGTTAATTTAGGAGAAGGTACAGTTGAAATAAAACTAGAAACAGGAGATGAGCTATTTTATAATGTAATTGAAGAAAAGACAGGATATAAATTAGAAGGGCAACATCAGCTACTAGGATTAGTATCAAAGCTATCAAGCATAAAGAGAGAGTATGATAAAGTTGAAAAGGCTTTAGATGATGTTAGAACAAAGGGATATGGATTAGTTCCTCCTTCATTAGATGAGCTTACATTAGATGAGCCTGAAATATTTAGACATGGAAGTCAATTTGGAGTTAAACTAAGAGCTAATGCTCCATCACTGCACTTAATAAGAGCAGATATAAAAACAGAAGTATCTCCTATAGTTGGTGCGGAAAAGCAAGGTGAAGAACTTGCTAAATATCTATTAAAAGAATTTGAAGAGAATCCGTCTAAATTATGGGAGTCTAACATGTTCGGTAAATCACTACATGATTTAGTAAAAGAACAATTACAAAATAAGCTATATATGATGCCAGAAGATGTTAGAGTTAAAATGCAAAAGACACTTCAAAGAATAATAAATGAAGGTAGTGGAAATCTAATAGCTATAATATTATAATTGACCTCTTTAGATGTTGACTTTTATAGATTGATTGATATAATTTTGATTATCGATATTTAAAGGTTTGGAATAAAATATTCTAAACCTTTTTATTTTTTTGAATACACAAATTATATGAATGAGTAATTTTAAAGAGGATTAACTCGATTTATGAAGAATTAATAAGTAATATGAGGTGAATTTTTATATGGAAAAGAAAAGTAAACAAAGAAAGAAGTTTAGGTATAATTATATTTTGTGTTTAGGAATATTAACATATATATTAGTTAAGGTAGTGTCTACTATATCTAATTCAACAATTCCAGTATATACAGTAGACTATGGAGATATAGTAAAATCCATGAACAAAGAATGCATTGTAATAAGAGATGAAAAGGTGATATTTTCAAAACTTTCTGGCAAAATAGATTATTTCGTAAATGAAGGGGATAGACTTTATATGAATGAGCAAATAGCTCAAGTATATATAAAAGACTTAGACCCTTCTGTTAAGGAAAAGCTAGATACAGTAAATAGAAGAATTGAGGGAATTAGTGCGAATAAAGATGAACAAATGCTTAGAAAAGATATAGAGAAAATAGAAAATAACATAAATCTTCTCAAAAGAGAACTGAAGAATAAATTAATACATGGAGATATTGCTAATACTCAAAAAATAAAGGAGGATTTACTTTATCTAGTAGACAAGAAAAGTTTAATATGGGGAGAAAAAAGCTTTGTAGGTAAGAACCTAAGCAACCTAAAGCAAGAAAAAAAGATACTAGAGGAAAAAATTGAAAGTTCTGTGAATACTATATTAGCAGAAAATGCAGGAGTTGTTTCTTTTAGTGCAGATGGTCTTGAAGAAATATTAAGATTAGATACCTTAGAGAAACTAGAATCAGATTATTTGTTTTCTTTGAAAGGAAACAATAATATCATAAATAAAAAAGGTGAGGTACAGGTTGGAGATGCTATAGCTAAAATTACAAACAATCATGTATGGAATATAGCAGTGGTCTTAGATGACAAAGAAAAGGACAAGTTACCTGAAGGAAGGCATGTAGACATAATAAAAGGGGATATTCAATTTTCTGGAAGGGTTATACACTTATATGAAGATAATAGGGGTAAGTATATTGCTGTAATAGAAATAACGGAACAGATAGATGATTTTCATAAAATTAGAAAAGAAAAATTTGAAATAGTATATAAAAAATTAACTGGAATAAAAATTCCTAAAAGTGCAGTTGTAACTGAAGATGATAAAAAAGGAGTGTACATAATCTCCCAAACTGGAAATGCAGTATTTAAGGAGTTACAAAGTATATTAGGAGAAGATGAAAATAATATAATACTTAATTATAGAGAGATAAGCACCAACAATATTGATACAGTAAAGTTATATGACGAAATAGTGTTAACTCCAAGCAGAGTTAAACAAGGACAAAAAATAAGGTAGAGGTGGTTTTTTATGAGTATAAAACAAAATTTAGATACAGTTCTAAAAGAAATTGAAAGCCATGCCGAAAGAGTAGGTAAAGATAAGAAAGATATAATTTTAATAGCTGTTACAAAAACAGTGGATATATCAACAATAGAAGAAGCAATAAATTGCGGTGTAACGCATGTAGGAGAAAATAAACCTCAAGAAATGGTTAGAAAATATGAAATAATAGGAAAAAAAGTTAAGTGGCATTTTATTGGAACTTTACAGACTAATAAGGTAAAATATATAATAGACAAGGTAGATCTAATACACTCGCTAGATAGAATCTCTTTATGTCAGGAGATTGATAAGAGAGCTAAATCTATAGATAAAGTAATAGACTGTTTAGTTCAGGTTAATATATCAAAGGAAGATACAAAGCATGGAGTTATGGAAGAAGAAGCAATAGATTTTATACAAAATGTCTCAACAAACTTTTCAAACATAAAAATAAAGGGACTAATGGGTATGGCTCCTTATAGTGAAAACAAGGAAGATGCAAGAGTTTACTTTAAGAAACTGAAAGATCTATCTAAAAAGATAGAAAACATAAATCTACATAACGTAGATATGGAATATTTATCAATGGGTATGAGCAATGACTTTGGAGTTGCAATAGAAGAAGGTTCTAACATAGTAAGAGTAGGAACAGCAATATTTGGTGAAAGAGATTATAGCTTGTAGGAGGTAGAAAAATGTCTGATAAATTAGTAGATAAAGTAAAGAAATTCATGGGATTAACTTCAGAAGAAGAAGAGTACGATGAAGAAGAAGTAGTAGAAGATGTATTGCCGATTAGCCAGAAAACAACTTCAACTATAAACAATAAGATTGTGAACATACATGCAACTACACAGATGAAAGTAATGATATATGAACCTAATACTTATGACGAAGCAACTGGTATAGTAGATAACCTAAAGAATAGAAAAGCTGTAATAGTTAATTTAGAGAATATAGAAGATAGTGATTTAGCAAAAACTATATTTGACTTTATAAATGGCGCTGTATATGCACTAGAAGGAAGCATACAAAAGGTTTCTAAAGGTATTTTTATTTTAGCTCCAAATAACGTAGATATCGATGGAAATATAAGAAAAGAGATAGAAGGTAAGGTACTATTTCCATGGAATAAATAAAATAAAAAGGAGATCAAACAATGTGGGTAATAATTAGATCTTTAGGGTATTTTGTTCAGTTTATAGAGTGGATGATTTTTATAAGAGTTATAATGTCTTGGGTTAGAACTAATAGATATTCTGCATTTCACAGCTTTGTGTATAACATGACAGAGCCTATAATGAGTCCTATAAGAGAGTTGACATTTAGGTATTTAAAGACAGGACCTATAGATTTATCGCCAATAATAGCACTTTTTTTAATAAGATTTATATATAGAGTACTTGTTTCTGTGCTGTTAAGAGTAGGAATATAGATGATAGATAAACAAAGTGTTACAGCTCACATAAATGATATAAATCTAAAGGCTAAAATGTATAAAGTTATAGACAAGGCTCAATGGGTAATTAAAAATCATGAGTGCAAAAGCACTGATTTTTTGGACCCGTATGAACTCAAAAACGCTATATCAATACTCAATTCTAGTGATGATGTAAGATATAGTATATTTGGTGGATATGAAGGAGCAGAGAGAAATATTATACTTATATATCCATATTATATGGACAATATAAGCTGTCCTATTAAAGCGTTGCAAATATCAGGAGACTTTAGATTCAAAGAAGTTTCACATAGAGATTATTTGGGATCTATATTAGGGCTTGGGATAAAAAGAGAGAAAATAGGAGATATATTAATACACGAAAATTGCTGTCAATTAATAGTCCAAGACGAACTAAGTGACTTTATACTACTAAATCTCAAAAAGGTTTCAAATAATAAAGTACATGTGAAAGAAATAAATCTAAAAGACATAAAAGCTCCAAAACAAGAATACAAGGAAATAGTTACTACTGTATCTTCATTAAGGTTAGATTGCATCATATCTTCGGTATTTAATTTGTCAAGGCAAGATGCTGCAAAATATGTATTGAGTGAAAAGGTTAAGGTTGACTTTGAAACTATAACTTCAGGATCTAAAAATGTAAAAGAAGGATCCCTTTTATCTGTAAAAGGGAAAGGTAGAGCAATACTAGAAGAAGTAGGGAGCTTAACTAAAAAGAATAAAGTAAGGATAAAGACAAAAATAATATTATAGGAGGTTTTTGGGTATGATAACTCCATTAGACATAGAAAATAAGGAATTTAAGAAATCTTTAAGAGGATATAAAGAAGAAGAAGTAGATGAGTTTTTAGATGAAGTAAAAGAAGATTTTGAGAAGCTTTATAAAGAGAATATAGAGCTTAAAGATAAGTTAAATATGATGTCAGAACAAGTATCGAGATATAAGAATATAGAAGAAACTTTGAAAAATACTTTAATAGTTGCACAAAATACTGCAGAAGATGTAAACTCAACAGCTCTTAAAAAGGCTCAGGTTATAATCGAAGAAGCTGAGCTTAAAGCTAGAAAAATAATAGAAACTGCAAATAATGAAGTTATAGATATCAAAAAAGAATATGAAGAAATAAGAAAAGAATTTAAAATATTTAAAACTAGATTTAAATCTCTTTTAGAAAATCAAATAAAAACAGTAGAAGAAACATTTGAAGATATAGAGTAAAAAATATTGACTAATACATAAATATATTCTAAAATAGTACTTAAAATGAAAATTTGATAGAAAAAGCTATGAAGGAGAGAGTAGATTATATCTGATTTCACAGAGAGCTGGTGGCTGCTGAGAACCAGTAAATCATTATAATTGAAGATCACTCCAGAGCTGCAGGCTGAACATTACAATTAAGCCGTGCCGTTTGAATGCGTTAAATCTAAATGAGTGCCATAAATTTGGCATTAGGGTGGTAACACGGGTTAAACCTCGTCCCTTCTTTGGGATGAGGTTTTTTGTTATAAAAAAATAGAAAGGGTGAAATATATGGAAAAATTCAGATCGCTTATAAGCACATCAGTAAAAGATAGCGAAAAAAGTATTTCTGATTTTTGGCAAGAAGTAAATATACTAGAGAGAACTCTTGAAAAGGGAAAAGATAAAAAGCCTTTCGTATTCTTTGAAGGGCCACCAACTGCAAATGGATCTCCTGGTATTCACCATGTTATAGCTAGAACACTTAAAGATTCTGTATGTAGATATAAAAGTATGACAGGATATGCAGTTAAAAGAAAAGCAGGATGGGATACACATGGTCTTCCTGTTGAAATAGAAGTTGAAAAGGCTCTTAACCTTAAAGATAAGCAAGATATAGAGAATTACGGAATAGATAAATTTAATGAAAAATGTAGAGAGTCTGTTTTTAAGTATGAAAGTCAATGGAGAGAAATGACAAAACGTATGGCTTATGAAATAGACTTAGATAACCCTTATATAACACTTGATAATAATTACATAGAGAGTGTTTGGTGGATATTAGATAAGTTCTATAAAGAAGGATATATGTATGAAGGACACAAAATACTTCCATACTGTTCAAGATGTGGAACAGGGCTTGCTTCTCACGAAGTAGCACAAGGATACAAGGAAGTAAAAACTAATACTGTTATAGTTAAATTCAAATTGAAAAATAAAGATGAGTATTTCTTAGTATGGACAACAACTCCATGGACATTAGCTTCAAACGTTGCATTAACAGTTAATCCTAATGAAACATATTTAAGAGTTAAATATGAGGACACTGTATATTATGTAGAGAAAAACTTAGCTCCAAAAGTTATAGGTGGAGAGTATGAAGTTTTAGAAGAATTAAAAGGTAAAGACTTAGAATATATAGAATATGAGCAATTAATGCCATTTTTAGATGTAGATAAGAAGGCATTCTTTGTAACAGTAGCAGATTATGTAACAACAGAAGATGGTACTGGTATTGTTCATACAGCTCCAGCATTTGGGGAAGATGACTATAATACAGGAAAAAGATATGACCTTCCAGTTCTTCAACCGGTAGATGAAACAGGAAAATATATAGCAACTCCTTGGAAAGGCACATTTGTTATGGATGCTGATATAGATATAATAAAATGGCTTCATGCAGAAGGTAAACTTTTCAAGAAAGAAAAAATGGCACACAACTACCCACACTGCTGGAGATGTAATACTCCACTTCTTTACTATGCAAAGCCTAGCTGGTATATAGAAATGACAAAGCTTAAAGACAAGCTTATAGAAAACAACAAAACAGTTGAATGGTACCCAGATTATGTAGGAGAAAAGCGTTTTGGAAACTGGCTTGAAAATCTTAATGACTGGGCAGTATCTAGAAGTAGATATTGGGGAACACCTCTTAATATATGGACTTGTGAATGCGGTCATAAAGAATCTATAGGTTCTAGAAAAGAGTTAGTAGAGAAAGCTATAGAAAAGATAGATGAAAGTATAGAACTGCATAGACCATATGTTGATGATGTTCATATAAAATGTACAGAGTGCGGAAAAGAAATGAGTAGAGTTAAAGATGTAATAGACTGTTGGTTTGATAGTGGTGCAATGCCTTACGCTCAACATCATTATCCTTTTGAAAACAAAGAAAACTTTGATGAATTATTTCCAGCAGACTTTATTTGTGAAGGAATAGATCAAACAAGAGGATGGTTCTATTCACTACTTGCAATCTCAACTTTTGTAAAGGGAGTATCTCCATACAAAAGAGTTTTAGTTAATGATCTTATACTAGACAAAGAAGGTAGAAAGATGTCAAAGTCTAGAGGTAATACTGTAGATCCATTCGAACTATTTGATAAGTATGGAGCAGACGTATTAAGATGGTACCTACTTTATGTATCACCTGCGTGGAGCCCAACTAAATTTGACATAGAGGGACTAAAAGAAGTACAAAGCAAGTTCTTTGTCACAATTAAGAATGTATACAACTTCTTTACTTTATACGCAAATACTGACAATATAAATCCAAAAGACTTCTTTATAGAGTACAGTGAAAGACCAGAAATAGATAGATGGATATTATCTAAGTACAATAACTTAATTAAATCTGTAGAAGAATATATGGGTGTATATGATTTGACAAAAGCAGTTAGAGCAATACAAGAATTTGTAAATGAAGACCTTTCTAACTGGTATATAAGACGTTCTCGTAGACGTTTCTGGGAAACACAGCTAACTACAGATAAAAAATCAGTATATAACACTACTTATGAAATACTAGTTGGAATATGTCAAATGGTAGCTCCATTTGCTCCTTATATATCAGAAGAAATGTACAAAAACCTAACAGGAGAGTTATCGGTGCATCTAAGTGATTATCCATCTGTAAATGAAAGTTTAATAGACTTAAATGTTGAAGAAAAGATGGATTTAGTTAGAGATTTAGTAGGTCTTGGAAGAGCATCAAGAGAAGCAGTTAAAATAAAAGTACGTCAACCAGTTCAAAAGGTTATAGTAGATGGTAAATATGAAGAGTTAATTTCTGACCTTTCTGAATTAATAAAAGAAGAGCTTAATGTAAAAGAAGTAGTATTTGCTAAAGATTTAGGTGTATTTATGAACTTTAACCTAAAACCTAACTTCAAAGTGGCAGGACCTATATTAGGACCTAAAATAAAAGCATTTTCAGGAGCTTTAGCATCTTTAGATGCATCGATAATAGCTCCAAAACTTGAAAGTGGCCAGAGCATAGCACTAAATCTTGATGGAGAGGAGTTTAGCATAAATAAAGACCTTGTAATGATAAACATTTCTTCAAAAGAAGGATTTAATGTTGCTATGGAAAACAATTTATTCGTAATACTAGATACAACATTAACACAAGAACTTATAGATGAAGGATTTGCTAGAGAATTCATTTCAAAAGTTCAACAAATGAGAAAGAATAATAATTATGAAATGATGGATAAAATAAAAATATTCTTCAATGGAGATGAAGAAGTATCTAAAGCGGTTGAAGTTCATACAGAATATATCATGAAAGAAACTTTAGCTGTAAGTATAGAGAGAGTTTCAGATGAATCGTTTGAAAAACACAATTTGAATGATCATGAAACAGGAATAAAATTAGAAAAAGTTAACTAGAAGAAATGCTCCATTTTAATGGAGCATTTCTAAATGAAGGAGGAAAGAAAATGAATAGAATAGGTATAATAGGAGCTATGGACGAAGAAGTAGATATCCTGAAAGAGCATATGAACATTAAGGATGTTGTAAAAAAAGCGGGGCTTGAATTTAATATTGGAACTATAGAAAATAAAGAAGTTGTTCTTGTAAGATGTGGAATAGGAAAAGTAAATGCAGCATTATGTACACAAATACTTATAAGTGAATTTGATGTTGAAGGGGTTATAAACACAGGAGTTGCTGGAGCACTTCATGATCAACTTGATGTACTTGATATAGTTATATCTACAGACACAATGCATCATGATTTTGACGTAACAATACTTGACTATAAAATGGGTGAGATACCTAGAATGGAAACTTCTATATTTAAAGCAGACGATAAGCTAATAGAAGCTGCATACAATTCAGGTATGGAGACTGTAAGAAATCATAAGATATTAAAAGGGAGAATAGTTTCGGGAGATGTATTTGTAAGTAGCAAAGAACTTAAAGAGAAGCTAGTTTCCAATTTAGGTGCATACTCTACAGAAATGGAAGGGGCAGCAATTGGACATACATGTTATGTAAATAAAGTTCCTTTTGTAGTAATAAGAGCTATGTCAGATAAAGCAGATGGAAGTGCACATGTAAATTACAGCGAATTTGTAAATCATGCTGCTAAGAACTCAAAAGATATAGTCCTTAATATGCTAAAAAACATAAAATAAAAGAGCTTAACAGCTCTTTTTTATAATGAATAGGAAATTATAAACCTTTGAATTGTGGATAACTTATAATTTCTGTTTTATGTTATTTTCTATTATTACGTTTATTTAAATCGGCTTGACGCTCGTTTGACTGCTTTAACCATTCTTTAAGCTTATCTTCAAGACAAACATTGTTGTTAGTGTTATTATTATTGCTGTTGTTTTGATGTTTTGGTTGATCTTGGTGTTTAACATATGGTTTACGTTCAGGGCGTTTAGACTCTGGATTTGCATCTCTAATAGAAAGAGATATCTTGCCAGTAGACTCATCTATAGATAATATCTTAACCTTCACTTCTTGGCCAATTGTAAGATGCTCATTTATATCTTTTACAAAACCATGAGAAACCTGAGAAATATGGACAAGTCCTTTAGTTTCTTCATCTAGAGCAACGAACGCACCGAAAGGCTTAATATCGATAATTTTTCCTGTAACAATACTATTAATTTCAAACTTATTTGACATACAAACACTCCTATAATATTATTGAGCATATAAAAATACATACCCTATTATAAAGGTTATAATATTTTTAAAATAAGGTCAAGATATATTTAAAATAATATAAGCCCCTATTAGTAGGGGCAAGTATTAATCTATATGGTATTTATAAGGATACACATCCTCAACTGACTTACCTAAGTTATTAGCAAAGCAATCTGCATCAATTTCTTTTACTACTTTACCATCTTTATAAACTTTAACATTCCAAACCTTACCGTCTCCCCTCATCAAAAACTCGGCAGGATAAACAGTACCATCGTCAAACTCTACTCTACCTTTTTTCCACTCCATAAAAAAACCTCCTTTTTCTTTCTTGATTATATTTTTTCACAAAACTGCGTAATGTATTATAAAATTAAATAATTAATTTTGAAAAAAAATTGTTACTAATGTATAATTATATATGATTTATAAGGAGGATTATTATGAGCGAAAAAAAGATTATTTTTAGCGGAGCACAACCATCAGGGAACTTAACACTTGGAAATTATATAGGAGCACTTAAAAACTGGGTAGCTCTTCAAGAAGATTACAATTGTTACTACTGTATAGTAGATTTACATGCTATAACGGTTCCACAAGAACCTAAAAACTTAAGAAAAAACTCACTAGAAGTGTTAGCACAGTACATAGCAAGTGGACTTGATCCTCAGAAAAATACTATATTTATTCAATCTCATGTAAGTGCACATACAGAACTTGCTTGGATATTAAATAGTATGTGCTATATGGGCGAACTTAATAGAATGACTCAGTTTAAAGAAAAGTCTTCTAAAAATGAAGCTAATTTAAATGCAGGATTATTTACATATCCAGTGCTTATGGCTTCAGATATATTACTTTATCAAACAGATCTTGTTCCTGTAGGAGAGGATCAAAAACAACACTTAGAGCTTGCAAGAAACTTAGCTCAAAGATTCAATAATAGATATAGTGATACATTCAAAGTCCCAGAACCATACATAGGAAAAGTAGGAGCAAGGATAATGAGCCTTCAAGACCCTACAAAGAAGATGTCAAAGTCAGATGAAAATGTAAATGCATATATAGGTCTAGTTGAAGATAGCGATGTTATATCTAAGAAAATAAAAAGAGCAGTAACAGATTCGTTAAATGAAGTGAAATACCGAGATGAACAACCAGGAATAAAAAACTTAATTGGAATATACTCTAATCTTTCAGGAAAGTCTATAAGTGAAATTGAACTAATGTACGAAGGAAGAGGATATGGAGATTTCAAGAACGACTTAGCAGAAGTTGTTGTAGAAAGCTTAAGACCTGTTAGAGAAAAATATGAAGATTTATTAAAAAACAAAGATTACCTAGAAAGTATATATGCTCAAGGAGCTGATAAAGCAGAAAAAGCTGCTAGAAAGACATTGAGAAAAGTTTATAAAAAAGTAGGCTTTGTTGAAAGAAAATATATATAAAAAACTATATAAAATAAGCTCTGTTTTGTAAAACAGGGCTTATTTTTGTATTTTAATTTAAATTTTAGACATAATATTTTATATGATAAATTTTAAATCAGGGGGAAGTTAAAATTGAAAGAAGATAAATTAGATACACTAGAAAAAAAAATAGAAGAACTGTCTTGGATAATAGAGAAAAGTAGAATAAGAGATTACGCTGATTTGGTAAGTAACCCTAAAAGACTAATTGTTATAAATTTGGTAGCTGGACTTGCCAGAGGACTTGGAACAGCTATAGGACTTACAGTTCTTGCAGCAGTGTTATTTTACATACTAAGAAGCTGGGTGAATTTACCTTTGATAGGAGAATTTATAGCTAGACTTCTTGATATAATTGAAAACTACAGATAGGAGGAAAGTATGGATAGTATAAAACTAAAGAATTATAAAGACACTCTCTTAAAAGAAAAAGATAGAATAATACACTTAGTTCAAGAAATGGGTGATAATTCAGTTTATAATGATGAAGGTGACAGAGCTAATGAAAGGGAATGCACAGGAGAGCTTTCTTCTTATGATAATCACCCAGCAGACTTTGGAACTGAAGTTTTTATGACAGAGATGAATATGAATCTCAAAGATAATGAAAAGCATAGATTGTATGAAATAGAAAGGGCAATAAGTAGAGTATATGACGGTACATATGGAATTTGTGATCATTGCTCAAAACATATAGAAGAAGAAAGATTAGACATAATACCAGAAGCATCTTTATGTTCTAATTGCGCTAAAGAGTACTCAAACCTCAAAAACGATGACTACAGGCCTGTAGAAGAGGAGCTGCTAGACAAAAGAGATTTATTCTACAGTGATATATTAGAGGATTTAGCTGATATAAATAGAAATGAAGAAAATGATGCAGTAGAAGACGATTTTTAAAACTATCCAATTGGGTAGTTTTATTTTTTATGATATAATTCTATTTATGACATTAATATTAGGGGGTAATTTTGTGAAAATTGTATATATCTTATTATTGATTTTGTTAGACCAGATAACTAAAATATGGGCATTGAAAGATCTATCGGAGATTGGGTCAATTCCTGTTATTGAGAATATTTTTCATCTTACTTATGTGGAAAATAGAGGAGCAGCATTTGGGATATTTCAAGGAAAAACTACATTTTTAGTAATAATAACAGCATGTGTTATAGGATACATAATATACTATATGCTTAGCAATAAAAATTTAGATAATATAACAAAAATATCATTTATACTAATAATATCAGGTGCTATAGGAAATTTGATTGATAGAGTAAGATTAGGATTTGTAGTAGACTTTTTCGACTTTAGGGTATGGCCTGTCTTTAACATTGCTGATATATGTGTGGTAATAGGAGCGGTATTGCTTGGATATGTAATTATAACTAGCAAGGATTAGGAGGAACAAATGGATATAAGAGAATTTATTGTCTCAGATGAAGAGGAAGGTTTAAGACTAGATGTATTTTTATCAAATGAACTTGGAGAGATGTCAAGATCATACATCCAAAGATTAATAAAAGATAAATTAGTAAATGTAAATGAAAAAATCGAAAAATCTAGTTATCTAGTTAAAGAAGACGACAACATAAAAATAAATATTCCGGAGCCTAAATTGCTTAAGATAGAGCCGGAAAATATACATGTAGATATAGTTTACGAAGATGATGATGTGATAGTAGTTAATAAGCCACAAGGAATGGTTGTACATCCAGCACCAGGCAATTATTCAGGAACACTTGTAAATGCTCTTTTATATATTTGCAAAGATAAGCTATCATCAATAAATGGTGTTATAAGACCTGGTATAGTTCACAGGATAGATAAAGATACGTCAGGATTACTTATGATAGCAAAGAATAATGTGGCTCATAACTTTTTAGCATCTCAGTTAAAGGAACATAGTATAACTAGAAAATATGAGATGATATGTTATGGAGTGCTTAAAGAAGATAAAATAACTGTTAATGCTCCTATAGGAAGAAATCCAGTAGATAGATTAAAAATGGCTGTAGTTAATGGAGGAAAAGAAGCAATAACTCACTTTAAAGTAATAGAAAGGTTCGAAAAATATACACATGTAGAAGCTACACTAGAAACAGGGAGAACTCATCAGATAAGAGTTCATATGTCATATATAAAACATCCTCTTTTAGGAGACCCTGTATACGGACCTAAAAATACAAAGTTTAATTTAAATGGACAAATGCTACATGCAAGAACATTAGGATTTATACATCCAACAACTAAGGAGTATATGGAATTTACATCAGATTTGCCAGATTATTTTAAAAAAATATTAAATGCTATTGATTAGATAATAAAAGTATGATAGGATTATTATAATAAGTTTAGATATAACCTTTTAAATATAGTCCAGAGAGGCTAGCAAGGGATGTGTTATATAAGGTGTTTACACGACTTCTTGCTGCCTTGCAAGAAGTCTTTTTTATAATTTTTGTTATGAATTTTAAAAAAGTCTACCTTTAAAATCTTTCAAAGAAAGACTTTTTTACGGAGGTGAACAAATGAAAGAAAAAGCACAAATAATGGATGAGAAAGCTATGATGAGAGCTGTAAC
The DNA here is from genome assembly GCA_002029295.1 of Alkalithermobacter paradoxus. GTDB lineage: Bacteria > Bacillota > Clostridia > Peptostreptococcales > Peptostreptococcaceae > Alkalithermobacter > Alkalithermobacter paradoxus. Next base: position 167,810 of record MZGW01000001.1, read on the forward strand.
TAGAATAAGTCATGAAATCATAGAAAAGAACAAAGGAATAGATGATGTTGTATTAATAGGAATAAAGACAAGAGGAGTTCCGATTGCAAACGAAATAGGCAAGAAAATAAAGATGATAGAAAGTAAAGACATAAAAGTAGGAGAAGTTGATATTACTTTATATAGAGATGATTTAAGTAAATCACAGAATGACCCTATTATAAATGGAACTAAAGTTGACTTTGATATAAATGACAAGATAGTAGTATTAGTTGACGATGTTTTATATACAGGAAGAACTGTAAGAGCTGCTATGGATGCTCTTGTAGACATAGGAAGACCTAAAGCTATACAACTAGCAGTACTTATAGATAGAGGACATAGAGAGTTACCTATAAGAGCAGATTATGTAGGAAAAAATGTACCAACATCTAAAGAAGAAGTAATAAGTGTTAAGTTATATGAAGTTGATGGTCAAAATTATGTTTCTATAAATGAAAAATAAAATAATGTGTTTTGACCTTTTAATTCAGTCCAGCGAGGCTGAAAAAGGGAGAATTTAATTTCTCCCTCCTTACAAAAATAAAAAGGAGGTATTATTATGTCACAAAAAGCTCTAGACTTATCTTTAAGCAATTCTAAACAAAACCTTTCACATTCAATTCAAACTATCAAAAAAATATTCTTAGGAATGCAGCATTTAGTTGCAATGTTTGGTGCAACAGTATTAGTACCTATATTAACAGGATTTGATCCATCTGTAGCTTTAATTAGTGCAGGAGTTGGAACTTTAATATTTCACTTTGTAACAAAAGGGGTAGTGCCAGTATTTTTAGGATCAAGTTTTGCATTTATACCAGTAATATTAACTGTAAAAGAATTATATAATGGAGATTTATCATATGCACAAGGAGGAATTGTTGTAGCTGGAATTTTATATATGATAATGTCTTTCTTGGTTAGAAAATTTGGTATAGACAAAATAAAAGGATACTTTCCTGCACAAGTTACAGGTCCTATGATTGTTGTTATAGGCCTAAACCTTGTTCCTGTAGCTTTCAATATGGCGTCTAATAACTACCTAGTTGCATCGATAACACTTGTTACAGCTTTAAGTATTAATTTCCTAGGAAAAGGATTCTTAAAACAACTTTCTATATTAACAGCTGTTGTATTAGGTTATGCAGTTTCTGTAACTATGGGAATTGTAGATAATACTATCGTTAGAGAAGCAATGTGGTTTTCAATGCCAAATTTAAATGCTCCAAAATTTGATATAGGGGCTATAGCCATAATATCACCAGTGGTTTTAGCAGTATTTATGGAGCATATAGGAGATATAACAACGAATGGAGCTGTAGTTGGAAAAGACTTCATAGAAAATCCAGGATTAAATAGAACTTTACTTGGTGATGGTCTAGCAACTATGATGGCTGGATTTTTAGGTGGGCCTGCGAATACAACTTACGGAGAAAATACTGGTGTTCTTGCGATAACAAAGGCGTATGATCCATCTATACTTAGAATAACAGCAGTTCTTGCAATAATACTTGGATGTATAAATAAGGTAGGTACGTTCTTACAAACAATACCAGTACCAGTTATGGGTGGAATAAGCTTGATGTTATTTTCGATGATTTCTTTGATAGGAATAAAGACTATAAAAAATAGTGAAGTTAACTTAGATATCAAAAACATTATAATTATGGGAGTTATACTGTTTGTAGGGTTATCATCAAACTTTGGATTGTCTATAGGCATACCTATAACATCAACTGTAAAAATAACAGGACTTAGTTTAGCTGCAATAATCGGAATTATATTAAATAAATTAATAAATAGATAAAGAGGAGAATTAATCTCCTCTTTTTTAATACATAGATTCACGAAGCTTTTTGATATCTTCATTTTCTAGATACTCATCGAAAGTCATGTATCTATCAATAACTCCATTTGGAGTAATTTCAATTATTCTATTAGCTATAGTCTGAACAAATTGGTGGTCGTGAGATACGAATAAAATAGTTCCTGAAAAATCAATAAGTCCATTATTTAAAGCAGTAATAGATTCAAGATCTAAGTGGTTAGTAGGCTCGTCTAATATTAGAACATTAGCACCACTAAGCATCATTTTAGAAAGCATACATCTAACTTTTTCTCCTCCAGATAATACGCTAGCTTTCTTTTGAGTTTCTTCACCAGAGAATAACATTCTACCTAAGAACCCTCTAATGAAAGTTTCCTCTTTTTCAACAGAGAATTGACGAAGCCAATCAACTAGATTTAAGTCAGTATTAAAGTATTCGCTATTATCTTTAGGGAAGTATGCTTGAGAAGTTGTTACTCCCCATGTATATTCACCACTATCAGCTTCAAGTTCATTCATTAGTATTTTAAATAGAGTTGTTTTAGCAAGTTCATTTGGCCCAACAAATGCTATTTTATCTCCTTTATTAACTGTGAAAGTTACATTATCTAGCACCTTTTCACCCTCAACAGTTTTGCTTAAACCATTAATTTCAAGAAGTATGTTTCCAGCTTCTCTTTCAGGCTTAAAGTGAACAAAAGGGTACTTTCTTGATGAAGGCTTTATATCATCAAGAGATATTTTATCTAACATTTTTTTACGAGAAGTTGCTTGTTTTGCCTTAGATGCATTAGAGCTAAATCTAGCTATAAAGCTTTGAAGTTCTTTTATTTTTTCTTCCTTCTTCTTATTAGCTTCTTTTGCAAGTTTTAAAGCAAGTTGGCTAGACTCGTACCAGAAATCGTAGTTACCAACATATACTTGTATCTTAGAAAAATCAATATCTGCTATATGCGTACAAACTTGATTTAAGAAATGTCTATCATGTGATACTACTATTACAGTATTTTGATAGTTAGCTAAGAAGTTCTCAAGCCATTTAACAGATTCCATGTCAAGGTGGTTAGTAGGCTCATCAAGTAATAATATGTCAGGATTTCCGAATAAAGCTTGAGCTAACAAAACTCTAACTTTTAGATTAGAATCCATATCCCTCATTAGCTTATCGTGAAATTCTCTAGGTATTCCAAGACCTATTAAAAGTGCAGCAGCATCTGCTTCAGCATCCCATCCATTAAGTTCAGCAAATTCTCCCTCAAGTTCAGCTGCTCTTATTCCATCTTCTTCTGAAAAATCAGGTTTTAGGTATAATGCATCTTTTTCTTCCATAATATCGTAAAGTCTTTTGTGACCCATTATAACCGTCTTTAATACTTCAAATTCATCGAATTCAAAGTGATTTTGCTTAAGAACAGCTAGTCTTTTACCTGGTTCTATTACAACTTCTCCAGTACTTGGTTCAATTTCTCCAGATAATATCTTTAAGAAAGTAGATTTTCCAGCACCGTTAGCACCAATAAGTCCATAACAGTTTCCAGGAGTAAACTTTATATTAACATCTTCAAATAAAGCTCTTTTCCCAAATCTCAGCGAAAGATTTTGTGTACTTATCATAGAATATATCCTCCAAATCATTTAAATATTTCCCGAATATATATTATAGCATATATAAGTTAAAACCTAAAATAAAAAATCAGTCTCGTGTATGCATTATACTTTTTAATGTACAATACATTGTAAAGTATGTTAAAATGCTTCATATAAATTGAAGCGAGGAATGGTTAAAATGAAAAAAATATTAATAATACTATTAATCTTACTAACGGGATGCTCACAAAATATAGATTCCGATTACAAAGATAAGTTAGATAGTATTGATATACCTAGAGAAATAATTGAATTTTTAGAAGAAAATAATCAAAAATTATCTCAATCTGATTTTGACAATGCAGTAGATAAATTATTAAAATCTCAACATAATTATATCTCAGAATATGAAAATTTACTTAATGAAGAAAGAACGTACGAATATCTTCAAAAGTATTCTTTAGACGATTTAAATACTCTTACAAATATTAAAGAAAAAGATATAGAAAATATATTAAGTGAAATATTAGATGGTGGATATATTATTTTATTGATAGAAGAAGGGCATGAGCATAGTGATACATGTGAAGAACATGATAATAATGAGTATTATGAAGAAGAATATGGCCTAGCGTATGTTATATCAACAAATTATCCTTTGATATACGAAAAGTTCCACTCAAATGTTTCTCAAAAGCTTAGAGATTATCTAAGTATAATGAAAGAAGAAGTAAATATGCCTTATGCTCAAGAGGGGGAAATATTGATAGACTTAGATGATTTAGTTAAAAGAATAATAAATACTGAGAAATATATCAAAGAACATGAAGACTCTGACAAAAATAGGATAGTAATGCATCTAAATAACTTGTACTTAAGAGCATATATAGGAGGACTAGATAAAAACCCTGTATATGATTACTCTAACTTAAAATATAAAGAAGAAATAATAAAACACTATAGGGATGTAATAGATAAGCATAAGGGAAGCAAATTTTCAAATCTAATAGAAGAATATTTATACATTCTTGAAAAAAATAGGTTTATAAGGACGATTGAAGTTGAGAATTTTATAGTTAACGTAACTGATCTTGTTTGGTAGAAAATGGAGAAAAATTACAATTTTTCTCCATTTCTATTTATCTGTTTTTTATTTTAGTAAAAATTTCCTCGCAAGGAGTTACATATATAGTGTTATTATTTTCATATATGACCATTCCAGGTTTTGAACCACTAGGTTTTTTTACGTTTTTTCGTGGTGTGTAATCTACAGGAACCTTTGAAGACATTCTACCTTTGCTAAAATAAGCAGCAAGCACAGCTCCTTCAAGCAATGTAGAGTCTGGAACGCTTTTTCCATCACTTTTTATTATAACGTGAGATCCTGGTATATCCTTTGTATGAAGCCATATATCTTCGTTAGATCCTATCTTGAAAGTCAAATAATCATTTTGTTTGTTGTTTTTTCCAACGTATATTTTAAATCCATCACAAGATACAAATTCATAAGGCTCAGACTTAGGTTTGGCTTTATCCTTAGATTTAAAATCTTTTCTTCTTTTAGCATATCCGTGTTTTATTAGTTCTTCTTTGATTTCTTCTAGCTCTATAGTATTTTCACAATTTCCTATATTAAGAAGTATATTCTCTAGATATTCAATTTCTTGTGAAGTTATATCTATTTGCTCGCTTATTTCGATTTCTGCATTCTTAAGCTTAGAATATTTTTTAAAGTATCTTTGTGCATTTTCAGAAGGAGTTAGTGATTTATCAAGTTTTATATTCACAGTTGATCCTTCTTCGTCGTAGAAATTAATCACTTCTATTTCTTCCATTCCTTTTTTTATCATATATATATAAGATGTAATTAATTCTCCGTAAGTTTTGTAAATATATGCATTTTTAGATTCGTTAAGTTCCTCGCTTTGTTTTTTGAGCTTATTATAAAGTCTATCTAATTTAGTAGAAACACTTTTTCTAAGGTCTTGAGATTTTTGGTGAATTCTTTCTTTTGCGTCCTTTTTATAATAGTACTGTTCAAGGATAAAGCTTATACTTTCATTTTTAATAAAAGAATAATCACTATACATATGAAGTTTTATGCAGCTAAAATCAATAACTTTGTCAATTCTCTTATCTATAACTATACAAGGATAAAAAATATTATTCTTTATTTGTCCAAACATTCTTCTGAAAGATTCAAATAGATTCTCAATTTGAGAACTATCTAAAGATGTAGTGATGCTATTTTCGTCAATACAAGCTCTAAAGCATACTTCTTTTGCTATAGAAGGGCTTACCCCTACAAATGAAGAGTATATAGATTTAAATACAGCATTATTGTTTTTATACAAAATATCTTTGAAATAACTTAGGGATATATCTTCAAGTGGATTTAGCTTATCTTGACTAGGAGGATATATATACTTTTTGCCAGGAAGAATTTCTCTATATGTATTTACATTAATAGGAATTCTTTTTATGGAATCTATTATCTTATTTTCTTTTTTATCAACTAGTATTATATTACTGTGTTTGCCCATTATCTCTATAATGATATCTTTTGTTTTTATATTTTTAAGCTCATCTAATGATTCTACCGTTATTTTTATAATTCTTTCAAAGTTAGGCTGACTTATATTGACAATTCTACCATTTTGAATATGCTTTCTTAAAATCATACAAAATAATGGAGCACTAATAGGATTTTCCTTAGAGTGAGTGGAAGATATGTATAATCTAGGATTAGAGCTATTAGCACTTAAAAGTAATTTATAGTTAGTTTTGTCACTTCTTATATGTAGCATTAATTCGTCATCTTCTGGTTGATATACTTTATCTATTTTACCACCGATTAACTTAGAAGAAAGTTCATCGACTAAAGAATAAATAACTATTCCATCTAATGCCATAAATTTCATTCCCTTCATTATTAAGTCAATTATACTTAATCATAGTATATCTTATATAGAATTAGTATACAAATATTAAAAAAATGTAACATTTACACATCTTTTAATTTATTTTTATGCATATAGTGTATATAATCTATGATAATAGGGAGGAGTTATTATGAAGTTTTGGAAACTGCACGGAGCAGGAAATGATTTTATAGTAATAGATGATAGAGAAAATAAAGTTAATGATTATTCATATCTTGCAAAGAAAGTATGTCATAGACATTTTGGAGTTGGTGCAGACGGACTTTTAATTATAAAAAAATCAGATGATTACGATTGTAAAATGCTGTATTACAACTGTGATGGTAGCCAAGCAAAGATGTGTGGAAATGGAATAAGATGCTTTGCTAAATTTGCTTATGAAAATAATATAGTTGATAAGGAAAACTTTGACGTAGAGACACTAGCTGGAACACAACAGATAAGATTGAACATACTAAATGGAATGGTAGATAGTGTAAAAGTCAATATAGGAAAGCCAAACTTTAATCCAAAACATATTCCTGTAGATACTAATAAGGAAAAATTCATAAATGAAGATATAATTGTAGATAATAAAAAAATTAACATATCTACAGTACTATTAGGAGTTCCTCATACTGTAGTGTTTGTAGATGAGATAAATAAAGATCAAGTATTAAAATATGGAGAATTAATAGAGAAGCATAATATATTTCCACAAAATACGAATGTAAATTTTGTTAAAGTAATAGATGAAGAAAATATAGTAGTTTCAACATGGGAAAGAGGATGTGGATATACATTAGCATGTGGAACGGGAATTAGTGCATCAGCATTTATAGCAAATTATCTAGGAAAGACATCTAATAAAGTAAATGTTGTATCAGAAGGTGGAAAACTTTTTATAGAAATTATTGATGATATAGTTTATATGCAAGGACCTGCAGTTAAAATATGTGAAGGTATATTGGAGGGTATTTAGATGGCTATTAGCATGACTGGATTTGGAAGAGGAGAAAATAAAACAGACAAATTTTATTTTACTGTTGAAACAAAAACTATAAATCATAAGTATACAGATATAAACATAAAACTTCCAAGAAAAATATCTTTTTTAGAAGATAAAATAAGAATTATGGTTAAAGATTATGTTAAAAGAGGAAGAGTAGATTTATTTGTCAAGATGGAATTTCTAAAGGAAGCAGATGTAAACTTGACATTAGATCTAAGTTTAGCTAAAGAGTATTATAATGTACTAAATCAAATAAAAACACAGTTGAATGTACATGATGACATATCAGTATTAGCTATATCTAAATTTCAAGATGTAATAAAGGTTCAAGAAAATCAAAGTGATGAGGATGAGATTTGGGAAGTTTTACATTATGCATTAAAAGAATCACTAGAGAAATTGGTAGAGATGAGAACTTTAGAAGGTAAAAAGCTTGCAAATGATATTGAAGATAGATGTAATCTTATAAAAAACTATATTGATGAAATAGAGAAATGTTCATATAATGTAGTTGTTGAATACAAGGAAAAATTAAAAAATAGAATAAAAGAACTAATGGATGACGATCTTACATTAGATGAAAATAGATTATCGCAAGAAGTAGCTATATTTGCTGATAAAAGCAGTATAACTGAAGAAATAGTTAGATTTAAAAGTCACATAAATCAGATGATGAAAACTATCCACAAAAATGATGTTATTGGAAAGAAAATAGATTTTCTTATACAGGAAATCAATAGAGAAGTAAATACTATAGGATCTAAATCCTCGAATTTAAGAATAACAGAACTAGTTGTAGAAATAAAAAGCGAACTTGAAAAAATAAGAGAACAAATACAAAATATAGAATAATTAAATTAGGAAGGAAGATATGAAATGAATAGAGAAGGCCTTTTAATAGTTGTATCGGGTCCTTCAGGAGCTGGAAAAGGAACAATTTGTAAGGAACTATTAAACAAAAACAAAGAAATTAAAATATCAGTTTCAGCAACAACGAGAAATCCAAGAGAAGGAGAAGTTGATGGTGTGAATTATTTCTTCATATCGAAGGAAAAATTCGAGAATATGATAGAACAAGAAGAATTTTTAGAATATGCTAGGGTGTACGACAATTTCTACGGAACTCCTAAGAAAGCAGTTCTTGATACATTATCTGAAGGAAGAGATGTTTTGCTTGAGATAGATATTCAAGGTGCTATGCAAGTCAAAGAAAAATATCCTAAGGGAGTGTTTATCTTTATATTGCCACCATCACTAAAAGAATTAAAAGATAGGATAGTGAAGAGAGGAACTGAAACTGAAGAAGATATCTCTAAAAGATTTGGATGTGCAATATCTGAAATAGAAAAAATAGAAAATTACGATTACTTTATAATAAATAAAGATGTAGAAAGAGCAGTATATGAATTACAAAGTATAATAAGCTCAGAGAAGAATAAAGTAGCTAGATACAAAGAAAATATAATAAAGCAATTTAAGGAGGAGTTATAAAATGTTATATCCATCAGTAAACGATCTTTTAACAAAAGTAGACAACAGGTACACTTTAGTTGTAGCTGTTGCAAAAAGAGCAAGACAATTAATAGATGGTGATCCAAAATTAGTAAAGGTAAAAGAAATAAAGCCAGTAAGTATAGCAACTTATGAAATGAACGAAGGGAAATTAACTCACAGACCAATAACTGCTGCTGAAATGAAAGCAATGGAAGAAGAAAATAAAAAAGAAGAAATAGTTGAAGAGGAATAGAGTATGCTAAAAGGCAAAAACATAGTTATTGGAATAACTGGAGGAATTGCTGTATATAAATCTTGCGATATAGTAAGTAGACTAAAAAAACTAAATGCAAATGTAAATGTAATAATGACAAAGTCAGCTGCAGAGTTTGTAGCACCTCTTACATTTCAAAGTTTGAGTCAGAACTATGTTGTGGTTGATATGTTTGAAGAACCTAAAACTTGGGATATAGAGCATATCTCTTTAGCACAGAAAGCAGACCTATTTTTAATAGCTCCAGCTACAGCAAATATAATAGGAAAAATAGCAAATGGTCTAGCAGATGATATGTTATCTACAACAGTAATGGCAACTAAAGCACCTGTGCTTATAGCTCCAGCTATGAATACAAATATGTATGAAAATATTATAGTTAAATCTAATATAGATAAGCTTAGAGAATTAGGATACAAATTTGTAGATCCAGAAGAAGGAAGATTAGCTTGTGGAGATGTTGGAAAAGGAAAGTTAGCATCTCCAGAAGTTATAGTTGATAGTATAGTTAAAATACTCACAACAGAAAGAGACCTAGAAGGAAAAAATATACTTATAACTGCTGGACCTACAGTAGAAAAAATAGATCCAGTAAGATATATAACTAATAGATCAACTGGAAAAATGGGATATGCTATAGCTACTGAAGCTGTAAAAAGAGGAGCTAAAGTTACATTAGTTTCAGGTCCAACAAAGCTTGATAAACCTACAGGACTAGAAAAATTTATACCTATAGAATCAGCAAAACAAATGTATGATGCTGTTATAGAAAATATGAATGAGCAAGACGTAATAATAAAGTCAGCGGCTGTTGCAGACTACAAACCTAAACACATAGCTGATAGGAAAATTAAAAAAACTGACGATGACTTAGTAATAGAACTAGATAGAAACAAAGATATACTAAAAGAACTAGGAGAAATAAAAAAAGATAAAATATTAGTTGGATTTGCAGCAGAAACTAATGATTTAATAGAAAATGCAAAGAAAAAAATAGAGAAAAAAAATCTAGACTTTATAGTTGCAAATGATTTACTTCAAGAAGGAGCCGGTTTTGGAGTAGATACTAATATAGTAAAGATAATAGATAAAAATGGTAATATAGAGAATTATCCTAAAATGACTAAAACTGAAATTTCAAATATTATATTAGATAAAATAAAATTATTATTAGAGAAATAAGCATCTATCAAGATGCTTTTTTTCTAATGTAAGAAGGTGTTTGAATGGAAATATACGCAAAAGTTATTATTAATAATAATTCAAGCTACACAGATAATTTCTTTACCTACAAAATTCCAAATCACCTTCTAGATGAAGTTGAGATTGGACATAGAATATTAGTTCCATTTGGAAGATCGAATAAGCCTATAGAAGCATTTGTGTTTGATATTACTAATGAAAAAGGCGAATACGATACAAAAGAAATAATGGATGTACTAGATCAAGAGCCTATTTTAAGGAAATCGGATATAAATCTTATAAAATGGATGAAAGAAGAATATATCTGTACATTTATAGAAGCCATAGAATGTATCTGTCCTAAAGGATTTAGGGTAGATACTTACAAAGTAATCAAATTAATAAATGACGATGCAAAAGAATTAAATGAAAAGGAAAGAAATCTACTAAACCAAATAAGAAAAGCTAAGGGGAGTATAACTTTAAGTAAACTTAAAAGCAAATTTGATTATAGTATTGATTCAATTATAAAAAAAATGAACCAAAACAACATAATAGATATAGTTTGGGAATCTAAGAGTATAAAAAATGAAAAGTATATATATACTGTAAAGTTAAATATTCCAAATGAACAAATCGATGATGTCATAGAAAATCTAAATAAGAAAAGATCATTTAAACAAGCTCAGGTAATGAGCTTTCTAAGAAATAATCAAAATATGGCTATTAGCGATCTTATTGAAGCATTAAATGTTAATAGAGCGTCTATAAAATCTTTAGAAGAAAAGAAATTTATAAAAATAGAGAAAATAAACTACTATAGAAAACCAACTATAAGTTATAAAGTAGATAAAAAAGATATAATTCTAAATGAAGAGCAAATTTATGCTGTAAATTTACTTAAAAATAGCATATATAAAGAAGATAAAAAACCTTTTTTACTTCATGGTGTCACAGGAAGTGGAAAAACGGAGATTTATCTAGAGATAATAGATGAAATGCTAAGAAATGGAAAAGATAGCATAGTTCTAGTTCCAGAAATATCTTTGACACCTCAAACTATAGCTAGATTCAAAAATAGATTTAATGATACGATAGCTGTATTTCATAGTAAGTTATCAAAAGGAGAAAGACATGATGAATACAGAAGGGTAAAGGAAGGAAATGTTAAGATTGTGATAGGTGCAAGATCTGCTATATTTGCACCATGTAATAATCTAGGTATAGTGATTATAGATGAGTTTCATGAAAGCTCCTATAAATCAGATGTAAGTCCAAAATACAATACTATAGAAGTTGCAAAAAGGTTGTGTAAAGAAACAAATTCTATACTTTTATTAGGATCGGCAACACCGCCTATAGAAGAATATTATAAATGTGAAACAGGACAGTATAGCAAAATAGAGCTAAAAAATAGGGCAAATAAAAACCAAATGCCAGAAATACAAGTTGTTGATATGAAAGAAGAATTAAATATTGGAAATAAAAGCATATTTAGTAGAGCACTATTTGATGAAATAAGTGAAAATTTAAGAAATGGAAATCAAACAATACTATTTCTAAATAGAAGAGGTTATGCTAGCTTTGTATCTTGTAGAAAATGTGCGTACCTTTTTAAATGTTCAAATTGTGATATATCATTGACGTACCATAAAAATACACATAGTGGAAAATGTCACTATTGTGGATATGAAGTTAATATACCTAAAGAATGCCCAAGTTGTAATAGTTTATATCTAAAAGAGTTCGGAATAGGAACAGAAAAAATACAAGAAGAAGTCAAAAAATATTTTCCAGATGCAAGAATTCTTAGAATGGATAAAGATACCACAGCTAAAAAGGGATCTCACGAAGATATACTGAATAAATTCAAAAACAAAGAAGCAGATATTCTTATAGGAACACAAATGATAAGTAAAGGACTAGACTTTCCTTATGTTACACTAGTTGGAATATTATCAGCAGATATGATACTTAATTTTCCAGATTTTAAAAGTTCAGAGAAAACATTTCAAATAATAAGTCAGGTTTCTGGAAGAGCTGGAAGAGCAGATCTTAGTGGAAAAGTAATACTTCAAAGCTATGATGTAGACCACTACTCTATACAATACGCTAAGAATCATGACTATAAGGGCTTTTATAATGAAGAAATAAAAATTAGAAAGATATTTAATTATAAGCCGTTTAATAGTCTAATGAGTATAGTTGTAACAGGGAAAAATGAAAAGAATGTAATAAAAAATATACAAAAGATATATGATGGAATAGTTTATCTTTTAAGAAAAAGAGGTATAGAAGATTTTGAATTTATACTAGGACCAAATCCTTGTCCTATATCTAAAATAAATATGAATTATAGGTGGCAGATACTACTTAAGGATTTAAATATTGAAATAAAATTGTTAAAGGGTATAATAAAGTATATATGTGTACAAAAAAGAGATGCTTTCCTAGATTCAGATATAAATATAAGTATAGATACAGATCCAGATAGTATATTATAACCTTAAGGAGGAAATTATATGGCGCTTAGAATAATAAAAAAAGATAACGATCCTGTTTTAAGAAAAAAATCTAGAGTAGTTGAAAATATAGATCAAAAGATTATTACATTATTAGAAGATATGGCAGAAACTATGTATCATGCAGATGGGGTAGGACTTGCTGCTCCTCAAATAGGAATATTAAAAAGAGTTATAGTAGTTGATGTAGGAGATGGACTTATAGAACTTATAAATCCAGAGATAATAGAGCAGCGTTCAAGCCAGACTGGAGAAGAAGGATGCCTTAGTGTACCTGGAAAATATGGAAAGGTCAAAAGGCCACTTTACGTTAAAGTAAGAGGTTTAAATAGAAATGGAGAAACTGTAATAGTAGAAGGGAAAGATCTTTTAGCTAGAGCATTATGTCACGAAATAGACCACCTAGATGGAATACTATTTATAGATAGAGTTGAAGGAAGAATCGAAGAAAACTAAATATAAGGATGTGATACATTTGAGAATAGTATTCATGGGAACTCCAGATTTCGCAGTTCCGTCATTCAAAATGTTAATAGATGAAGGTTATGATATTATATCTGTTATAACTCAACCTGATAAGCCAAAAGGAAGAGGAAATAAAATATCGCAGCCACCAGTAAAAGAAGAAGCATTAAAACATGGAATAGAGGTTTATCAACCTAAGAAGGTTAAAGATAAAGAGTTTGTTGAAATACTTAAAAATTTAAACCCAGATATAATAATAGTTATCGCTTTTGGACAAATACTATCTAAAGAAATACTTTCAATTCCAAAGTATGGATGCATAAATGTACATTCATCTCTTTTACCAAAGTATAGAGGAGCAGCTCCTATAAATTGGGCTATAATAAATGGAGAAGAAGTTACAGGTGTTACAACTATGTATATGGATGAAGGATTAGATACTGGCGATATGATTCTAAAAATAGAAACGAAAATAGGGAATGAAGAAAATGCAGGTCAGCTACATGATAGATTAGCTATTTTAGGTGCAGATGTATTAAAAGAAACTCTAAATTTAATAAAACAAGGAAATGCACCTAGACAAAAGCAAGATGATTCACAATCTTCGTATGCTCCTATTATGGATAAAAACCTTGGAAATATAGATTGGAATAAAAGTGCAAAAGATATATATAACCTAGTAAGAGGTACAAATCCTTGGCCAAGTTCATTTACAAGTTATAAGGGAAATATGATGAAGATATGGAAAAGTACTGCATTAGACAATGAAAAAACTTCAAAACAACCTGGAACAATAATAAAAGTTTCAGACGAAGGTATATATGTTGCTTGTGGGCGTGGAATTTTAGTTGTTGAAGAAATTCAAATGCCTGGCAAAAAAAGAGTTAAAGTACAGGAATATATAAAAGGAAATACTATAGAAAAAGATATTATATTAGGTGAAAAAAGTGAACAATAAGAACAAGTTTTTAGTTATAATGACTATTTTAGCTACTGCCATTTGTGGGTTTAGTTTATTTTTAAATTATATATTTACAAGAGATAATATAAATACAATCAATTTGCTACTAGCTTTATTTAACACAATTATATTAGTACTTTTAGGAATAATCATATTTTCAATAGGTTCATCGTATGCAATTTTATCTAATAAAAAAGTAAGTAAGAATATTATGAAGATAAACTTCAAAATAATAAGTACATTTTATCCGTTTATAATATATCTATCTAAACTTTTTAGAATACCAAAAAACGATATAAGAAATGTATACGTACACCTTAATAATGAATATATATATTCAAATAAATACAAGATTAGTCCTAAAGATATAATGATTTTAACACCACATTGTATTCAAAAGAGCTTTTGTAAACACAAAATCACAAATGACATAAACAACTGTGTTAGGTGTCAAAAGTGCAATGTATCAGACCTACTAGATATAAAAGAAGAATATGGGGTTAATGTATTTGTAGCAAGTGGGGGAACACTAGCTAGAAAAATAATAAAAGAAAATAAGCCAAAAGCAATAATTGCTGTAGCATGTGAAAGAGATTTAACTAGCGGAATTCAAGATGTTGAAAGTATTCCTGTTGTTGGAGTATTTAACAAAAGACCTCATGGTCCATGCATTAACACAGAAATAGATACAATGAAAATAAAGAAAGCTATAGAATTTTTTGAAGGAGGGGTTTAGATGGTTCCATATTATTATGGATTTGACTCAACATATATAATACTACTACCGGCTATACTATTTACACTTTATGCTCAAAATAAAGTTCAATCAACTTTTGCAAAATACTTAAGAGTATATACATCAAAAGGATTTACAGGAGCTCAAGTAGCTAGATTCATACTAGACAAAAATGGGTTAAATAATGTAGGTATAGAATTATCGAGAGGAAAATTGTCAGATCACTATGACCCAAGAAGCAAAGTTGTTAGACTTTCAAATGAAGTATACAACGGAAGTTCTGTAGCTGCTGTATCAGTTGCAGCGCATGAAGTTGGTCACGCTATACAACATGCTATAGGATATGCCCCACTTACTTTTAGGAATACTTTAGTTCCAATAGCCAATATAGGCTCTTCTATGGCGTGGATATTTATACTGCTTGGTTTTGCAGTAAGTCCATCTTTCATAGATATAGGAATACTTTTATTTTTAGGAGCAGTTCTTTTTCAAATAGTTACTTTACCTGTTGAATTTAATGCTTCAAGCAGAGCTATAGTTCAGCTTAGAGAAAATGGCTTAATAGCACAAAGTGAAGAAGGTGCTAGCAAAAGAGTATTAGATGCAGCTGCCTTAACTTATGTTGCAGCAGCAGCTGCTGCAGTATCACAATTACTTAGATTAATTGTGCTTAGAAATAATAGAAGGGATTAAGTTTTAAGTCCTAGTTTTACTAGGACTTATTTTCATTCAAAGGAGGAAGAAAAATGAAGACTGCTAGAGAAATAGCTCTACAAGCTATTTATGATATAGAAAATAATGGACTTTACTCTAATATTGCTGTAAATAAATATTTGAAAGGTAGCAAATTAGATAATAAAGATAGAGGATTTGCTACAGAACTTATATATGGAGTTATAGAGAATAAGTACTTTTTAGAATATATAATAGATGATTTTTCTAGTATTAAGACGAATAAATTATCACCCTACGTAAAAGCGATACTCAAGATGGGGATATATCAAATACTATTTTTAGACAGCGTTACAGATTTTGCAGCAGTAAATGAAAGTGTAAATCTGTGTAAAAAATATTATAAAAAAGCATATGGATTTGTAAATGGAGTTTTAAGGAATGTCCTTAGAAATGAAAGAAATATAAAATATCCAAATAAAAACACAGATTTAGTAAAGCACTTATCTATAAAATACTCGTATCAGCCATGGATGATAAAAAAGTGGATTAAACAATTTGGAGAAGAATTTGTGGAGGACTTACTACAGGCAAATAGCGAAAAGCCACCGATATATATAAGAGTAAATACATTAAAAACAAACATACACGATCTTATTCAAAAGCTTAAAGATCAAGATATAAACTGTGATAAAGTAAATCTAATAGATAATTGTATAAAAGTATATAATATTAAAAATATAGAAAATAATGATCTATTTAAGAAAGGATATTTTCAAGTTCAAGACATAAGTTCTATGATTGTTGGACATGTAATAAATCCTAAACAAAATTCTTTGATATTAGATTGTTGCAGTGCACCAGGAGGGAAAAGTACACATTTAGCAGAACTTATGAAAAATACAGGAACTGTTATTGCCAGGGACATATTCGAACATAAGTTAAAATTAATACATCAATCAGCTGAGAGACTGGGACTTTCTAATATAAAAATAGAGAAATTTGATGCAACAGAGCTTGATGATAAAAATATAGGTAAATTTGACTACGTACTAGTGGATGCCCCTTGTTCAGGATTTGGTATAATAAGAAGAAAGCCAGAGATTAAATATAAAGATAAAAACGAAGTAAAAGACCTTCCTAAAATACAAGAGAAAATAATAAATACTAACTCGAAATATGTAAAAAAAGGTGGACTGTTAATTTATAGTACATGTACAATAGAAGATGAAGAAAATATAGAAATAGTAAATAAATTCTTAAGAAAAAATAGTAACTTTGAGCTTGAACCTATAGAAAATGTAAAAATAGATTTAGAAAACCAAAGCAATGGATATATAAAGTTATATCCAAATATCCATGGGATGGATGGTTTTTTCATAGCTAAGATTAGAAGGGTAAGGTAATAACATGGAAAAAATAGATTTGAAATCATTAAGTGAAGAAAAACTGAAAGAATTTATGCAAACTATTGATGAAAAAGCATTCAGAGGAACTCAAGTTTTTAGATGGATATACAAAGGAGCAGAAAGTATAGATGATATGACAGATTTGTCTAAGTCTTTGAGAGAAAAGCTTTCTGAATTAGCAAGCATTACTAATTTATCTATATACAAGAAAATGTCATCAAAAATAGATGATACTAGAAAGTATTTATTTTCATTAGAAGACAGAAACATAATAGAAAGTGTAATGATGAAATATAAACATGGCGTGTCCGTATGCATTTCAACTCAAGTAGGATGCAGAATGGGATGCAGTTTTTGTGCATCAACAATAGATGGATTAGAAAGAAACCTAAAAGCATCTGAGATGATAGATCAGATACTAAAGATACAAAAAGATGTAGGTGAAAGAGTGTCTAATGTAGTAATGATGGGAAGTGGCGAGCCACTTGATAACTTTGAAGAAGTAAAAGAGTTCTTAAAAATAGTCAATGAAAAAAATGGGCTTAATATAGGATATAGACACATAACGCTTTCTACCTGCGGAATTGTACCAAAGATGTATGAGTTATCTGATTTAAAACTTCCTATAAATCTTGCTATATCTCTTCACGCTGCAACTGATGAAAAAAGAAAAGATATAATGCCTATAGCAAAAGCATATTCAATTGATGATATACTAAAAGCGTGTAGATATCACATAGAAAAAACAAATAGAAGGATAACATTTGAATACTCTTTAATAAAAGGAGTTAATGACAGCAAAGATGAAGCTAAGATTCTAGCTAACAAACTAAAGGGATTATTATGTCATGTTAATTTGATACCGATAAATAAAGTAGATGAAAGAAGTTATGAAAAACCAGATACAAAATATATAAATACATTCAAAGATATACTGAAAAGTAGTGGAATTGAAACAACTATAAGAAGAGAAATGGGTAGTGATATACAAGGGGCTTGTGGACAACTTAGAAGAAGAAATTTATAGAATCTATTTGTATTTATGGAGGTAAATTTATGAAGCATTATGCTATATCAGATATAGGTATGGTTAGAAAATTAAATGAAGATTATTATGGTGTTGATAGTATACAAATAGATAATGAGTGTATATACATATACGCAGTAGCAGATGGTATGGGGGGACACAATAAAGGAGAAATTGCCAGTAAACTAGCAATAGAAAGTATATTGACATATATAAAAGATAAGTTATCTAATATAAATATAGTCAGTGATGACAATATTTTTATTACATTAAAAAGTGCATATCGTAGTGCAAATGATATAATATATAATAACTCATTACAAAATGAAGAGTATAAGGGCATGGGAACAACTTTAACAACGTGCATACTCTACAAAAATAAGCTATATATAGCAAATGTTGGGGATAGTAGATGCTATATATATAAAAATAATAAATTGACACAAGTAACAAAAGATAACTCATTAGTTCAAGAACTAATAGAAAAAGGAATAATAACAAAAAAAGATGCTCTTACACATCCACAAAGGAATGTTATAACAAGAGCTATAGGAACTGACGAAAGATTAAAAATAGATACTTATATAGAAGAAATACAAGAAAATGATAAAGTGATATTAGTGACAGATGGTGTTACAAATTATGTATCTGATGATAAGATAATACAAGTCTTAGATACATACAAAGATTCTAAAACGTTTTGTAAAAAACTAGTAGAACTAGCTAACGAAAAAGGTGGACGCGATAATATAACTGTTTTATTCATATCAATATAATTAGAGAGTGGTGATATAGTGGTAGGTAAATTACTTGGCAATAGATATGAAGTCCTAGAAAAAATAGGCGATGGTGGAATGGCCTTTGTATATAAAGCCAAATGTACTCTTTTAAATAGAATTGTAGCACTTAAAATATTAAGGCCTGAATTTGTTAATGACGAGGAATTTCTTCAAAAGTTCAAAAATGAAGCTCAGGCAGCTGCAAGTCTTACACATTCAAATATAGTAAATATTTATGACGTAGGACAAGAAGATAACATCCACTACATAGTTATGGAATATGTAGATGGATTAAATTTAAAAGAATTAATAAAAAAAGAAGGCAAGTTAGATTATTCTACTGTGATAGATATAACAAAACAAATTGCTATGGCTTTATCTCAAGCGCATAAAAAGAATATAATTCACAGAGATATTAAACCACACAACATTTTAATATCAAGAGATGGATTAGCTAAAGTTACTGATTTTGGAATAGCAAAAGCTGCAACAACATCTACTATAACTAGTACGGGAAGTATTATAGGTTCTGTTCATTACTTTTCACCTGAGCAAGCTAGAGGTGGATATATAGATGCAAAGTCAGATTTATACTCTTTGGGAATAGTTATGTTTGAAATGCTAACGGGAAAAGTTCCATTTAAAGGAGATAGTCCTGTAAATATAGCATTAAAACATATAAATGATGAATTGGCATTTCCTGAAGAAATTAAAAAAGAAATACCAAAAGAAGTTGTTATGGTAGTAAATAAATTAACACAAAAGAATCAATCAAATAGATATTCAAAAGCCGAAGAATTAATAAGAGATATAGAGTTTATTCAAAATAATATTAATCCTAATTTTGATGATAGTTATGAAGATTACGCTACAAAAAAAATAGATGTTACAGATATAGAAAAAGTAGATATACCTAAGAAACCAATTGTAAAACCTAAGAAAAACAAAAAACCTACACAGAATAAAAAACGAATAACTATACTAGCTGTAGCATTAGGACTTGTACTAGCTTTAGTACTTACAATCAGTGCTTATTTCCTTAAGGACATATTCATTGTAAAAGAATATGAAGTTCCAGATTTAGAAAATCTTTCGATAGAAGAAGCTAAACAAAGATTAGAAGAAATGGGATTATCTTTACAGGTAAGAAGAGAATTATATGACTCAACTGTTGAAGAAAATCACATTATTGCTCAAATTCCAGAGCCAGGAACTATAGTAAAACAAGGATACATTATTAAAGTTGATGTTAGCAAGGGTGGAAAAATAACAATTGCTCCAGATTTGTTAAATAAAAATCTAGACCAAGCTAATAAAATACTAGAAGAAAATAATCTTAAAGAAGGTATAATAAGATATGAATTTAGCAATATACCTGAAGGGCTTATAATAAGACAAGATCCACAGCCATCAACTGAGCTAAAAGAAGGTAGTGAAATAAATTTAACAGTAAGTAAAGGGAGAGAAGTAAAGCTTATAGATGTTCCAAATGTAGTAGGTAAAACTTTAGAACAGGCAAAACTAGATTTAAAGGGATTGGTAATAGCAAATATAGACTATATATCGGATAACACTTTGAGAAATGATGTCATAGTTAGTCAGAGTTTAAGAAGTGGGCAAAGAGTAGAAGAAGGAAGTAGAATAAACTTAACTATCAATAAGCACAAAGAGGAAGAAAAACCTAGTAACGAACAAAAAATAACAACAAAGCGTCTCACTATAACTCTTCCAGAAGATAAAGAATCACTTAATGTAACTGTTAATGAAATAGATAACGGAAAATCAACAACTATATACAACAATAATATTAATACATTGGAAGTTGGAAAAACTATAACAATTCAGATACAAGGAAGTGGAAAGAAAAAGTATGAAATATATGTAGATGGAAGTTTATACGAGAGTATAGAAGTACAATTCTAAAGGAGGAGAGCATGGTTCAAGGAAGAATAATAAAAGGCATAGGCGGATTTTATTATGTAGACACAAAACAAGGATTGTATGAATGTAAGGCAAGGGGAATATTTAGAAAGAAAAAAATAACTCCTCTTGTTGGAGATATGGTGGACATAAGTATTGTAGATGATAAAAATAAAAAAGGAGTTATAGAAGATATACACGATAGAGATAGCGAATTAATAAGACCACCAATATCTAATGTAACAAAAGCCATAATAGTCTTTGCTGTAAAGAACCCAAAGCCAAATCTTTCCTTGCTAGATAGATTCATAGTATTAGCAGAAAAAGAGGGTCTTAATGTTGTTATATGTATAAGTAAAGTAGATTTAGATGATGATAATTATTTAGAAGAGATAAAGAGTATATACGGAAGTAGTTACAATATAATTCCAGTTAGTAATAAACTCAATATAGGAATAGATGAAATAAAGGAGGAACTTAAAAATAATATATCAGTTTTTGCAGGTCCTTCAGGAGTTGGAAAGTCAAGTTTACTTAACAGTATAGACTCTAACTTAAAGCTTGAAGTAGGTCAGATAAGCGAGAAGGTAAAAAGGGGAAAGCATACCACAAGGCATGCCCAGTTAATTAGATTAGAAGAAGGAGGACTTGTTGCCGATACTCCAGGGTTTAGCTCATTATCTTTAGATGAAATAGAAGCTATAGATTTAAAAGAATACTTTATAGAATTTAGAGAGCTTTCTTCAGAATGCAAATTTTACAAGAACTGCTTACATGAAAATGAGCCTGATTGTCAGGTTAAAAAGGCTTTAGAAGAAGGAACTATATCTAGATATAGATATGATAGCTATATACAATTACTACATGAGATAAGGGACAGAAAAAGGAGGTATTAATCATGATAAAATTAGCACCATCTATTCTTTCAGCTGATTTTGCAAGATTACTAGAAGATGTAAAGAAAGTAGAAAATGCAGGTTGTGAATATTTGCATATAGATGTAATGGATGGACATTTTGTTCCGAATATAACACTAGGTCCGGCTATAGTCAAAAGCTTGAGAAAAGATGTTAATATGGTATTTGATGTTCACCTAATGATAGAAAATCCAGATTTATATATACAAGAATTTGCAAATGCTGGAGCTGATATAATAACTGTTCACCAAGAAGCTTGTACTCACCTTCACAGAACAATACAAAATATTAAATCATTAGGAATAAAAGCAGGAGTTTCTTTAAATCCAGCAACTCCAATAGAAACTATAAAGCATGTTATAGAAGATATAGATATGGTGCTTATAATGACTGTAAATCCTGGTTTTGGAGGGCAATCATTCATAAAAAGTATGATACCTAAGATATACGACCTTAAGAAAATGATAGATGATAGAGGATTAAATGTAGACATTCAGGTTGACGGTGGTATAAATCCAAATAATGTTATAGAAGTTGTAAAGGCAGGAGCTAATATTATAGTTGCAGGATCGGCTATATTTAATAGTGAAAACATAAGTGAAACAGTAGATAAATTTAGAGAAAATAGTAAAATATAGGAAGTGAGAGATTGAAAGTAGCAATAGTTGTAAATGGCGAAATTAATGATCTTAATTTTTATAAAAGAGAACTAAAAAAATATGATTATATAATATGTGCAGACGGAGCGTCTAATAGTATATACAAAATGGATATAATTCCAAACATCATAATCGGAGATTTAGATTCAATAGATGAGATTGTAAAAAGATACTATTTAGAAGAAAAAGTAAATTTTGAAAAATTCCCATCTAAAAAGGACAAAACAGATACAGAAATAGCAATTGACTATGCAGTATCTATAGGAGCTACTAAAATACATCTATTAGGGGCATTAGGCAAAAGAGTAGACCATACTCTAGGCAATATAAACTATTTATACTATTTGATAAATAGAGGAATTGATTGCAAAATAGTAGATGAAAGTAGTGAAATATATATAGCTAACAAAGAAAAAACTATATATGGAAAAAAAGGGGATACAGTTTCTATTATTCCTTTGATTGGTGATGTAAAAGGAGTTACACTTAGTGGATTAGAGTATCCACTACATAACTTTGATTTGGAATTTGGAACATCAAGAGGGATATCAAACGTAATGATTGAAGATGAATGTAAAATAGAAATTACATCTGGGTATTTACTTATAATAAAATCTAAAAATTAGAGCCTTTGCGGCTCTTTTTTTGTATCAAAATAAAGTCTGTTGAATAAATTAATTATATGAACTCTATATTGGGGTGATGATTATGAGAAGATGTACAAAGCATTTGCTTGGTTTGGTTGCTATAGCAACTGGAATTAGTCTTATATTGACATTAATTTTACCTAATTGGCTTTGGATGACTTTATTTGCAATTGGTCTTATTATATGTGGATGTCTTATTTGTTTTAAGTAAAAAAGGGGGGCATTATATGAGAATTATAACTATCAAGCTACCGAAGTTTTTATCTAGTATAGTTAAATTTTTTATGAGAAAGAAATAGAAAAAGCCTACTTAAAAAAGTAGGCTTTTAGTATACTATATAGCTCTTTGTACGCTTCCTGAACGTAAGCATCTAGTACATACGTTTACTCTTTTTGGAGTACCATTAACTATAGCTCTAACTCTTCTTAAGTTTGGAGCCCAAGTTCTTTTATTGTGACGATTAGAGTGACTTACTTGATTTCCAGAAACTATTCCTTTTGCACAAACCTCACAAACTCTTGCCATTATAAACACCTCCTTTAAAACTGTGTTCACATCGTCTAAAAACACATTTAATACTATCACATTAGAAAAGCTTTTGCAATAGAAATGTTAGATTTATATTGAATAAACCGTCTATATAATATAGAATAAATTTATATTCATAAATTGGAGGGGGTATAAAAATGAGTGGAAAGATAGTTAATAATTATGGTAATATCTATATTGACACTGAAGTTATAGCAAAAATAGCAAGTCAGTCAGCTATAGAATGTTATGGCCTTGTAGGAATGGGTTACAAATCTAAAGTTGATGGGTTAGTAGAATTATTAAAAAGAGAGCATATAAGTAAAGGTGTTCAAGTTCAGATAGATGAACAGGAGCTTAATATCGAACTGTTTGTTATAATACAATATGGAACAAAGATATCAGTGGTAGCTGACAATATAATAAACAGAGTTAAGTATAGTGTAGAAAAGTTTACAGGACTTAAAGTAAACAGAATAGATATAAATGTACAAGGAGTTAGAGTACACAATAGGTAGGAGGAAAAAAATTGAAAGTACAACACATAGATGGAAAATTATTAAAGAACATGCTTATATGTGGATACAACAATTTAGAGAACAACAAAAAACTAATTGACAAGTTAAATGTATTCCCAGTTCCAGATGGAGATACAGGAACTAATATGTCTTTGACTATGTCATCTGCAATAAGTGAAGTTTCAAAAATCTCAACTGATAAAATAACAGATATAGGAAAAGCCCTATCGAAAGGATCATTAATGGGAGCTAGAGGAAACTCAGGTGTTATATTATCACAGTTATTAAGAGGATTCTCAAAGTCAATAGAAGGAAAAGATGCATTATCAACACAAGATATTGCTAACGCCCTAAAAGAAGGATCAGACACTGCTTATAGAGCTGTAATTAAACCTATAGAAGGAACTATACTAACTGTTGCAAGAGAAAGTGCTGAATATGCCGTTAAAATATCAAATAAAGAAAAAGATATTGAAAAATTCTTGAGTATGGTTATTAAAGAGGCTAATAACTCATTAAACAAAACTCCACAGCTACTTAAAGCCCTAAAAGAGGCTGGAGTTGTAGATTCTGGAGGAAAAGGACTTTTAGTAATTTATGAAGGGTTTTATAAAGCTTTAATAGGAGAAAATATTGATCTTTTAGATATAAATGTAGACGATACTTATATAGAACATGGTGAAGAACCTAAGATAGATTTAGCTGATATAAAGTATGGTTACTGCACAGAATTTATTTTACAAAGTGATAAGGTATCTCCTGGTGAAATGAGAGATAAAATAGAAAAATATGGAGATAGCTTAGTTGTAGTTGGAGATGATTCTTTAATAAAGATTCATATACATACAAATGATCCTGGTATAGTTCTTCAGGAAGCTATAAAATATGGACAGCTGAGCAAAATAAAGATAGATAATATGAGAATTCAACATGAAAATGTACTTGTTGAAAGCTACAAGCAAGAAGAAATGAAAGAATATGGATTTATAAGTGTTGCTATGGGAAGTGGATTAAGCTCTATATTCAAGGATTTTGGGGTAGACCATATAATAGAAGGTGGTCAAACGATGAATCCTAGTACTCAAGATTTCTTAGAAGGAATAGAAAAAATAAATGCAAAGAATATAATAATACTTCCTAATAACAGCAATATATTAATGGCTGCAAATCAGGCAAAGGAAGTTTCGGATAAAAATGTAATAGTTATTCCATCTAAAACTATACCTCAAGGGTTCTCATCGCTTTTAGCTTTCAATGCTGACGCAGAGCCTGTTGAAAATGAAAAAGCTATGACTCATGCACTTAAAAATGTAAAAACAGGTCAAGTAACATTTGCAGTTAGAAATACAACTGTAAATAATGTAGACATAAAAGAAGGAGACATCTTAGGAATAGGAGAAGGAAGTATAACAAACTCAGGTAGTGATATTAAAACAATAACTTTAGATTTAATTGACAAATTAGTAGATGAAGATAGTGAAATTATAACTTTATTTTATGGAGAAGAAATAGACGAAGAAGCTGCAAATGAAATAAAAAACATATTAGAAGAAAAATATGATTATATAGATATCGAAGTTTATCACGGAGGACAGCCTTTATATTACTATATTATTTCTGTAGAATAGGGAAACTATAAGAGTTTCCCTTATTTTTCATTTGAGGTGGTTTTAATGGATATAAAAAACTCTCTTCAATACTTTAAGGGAATAGGTCCTAAAAAGTATAAAAAGCTAAATAAGCTAGGCATATATACAATTGCAGATTGTATATATTACTTTCCAAGACAATATGAAGATAAAAGTAAATTCAAAAAGATATTTGAACTGAAAGATGAAGAAAAGATTTCTATAGAAGGAATTATAGTTGGATTTGAGAGTAGCAAAATAAAAGATAAAATGACTATAAGTAAGATAAGTGTACAAGATGATACTGGGGTTGTGAAATTAGTTTTTTTTAACCAAAGCTATATACTAAACAATTTTGACAAAGGAGATAAAATAATAGCTTATGGAAAGGTAAAAAGGGAATTTGGAAAAATTGAAATGTTAAGTCCTGAAATAGAGTTAGGAACAAAAGAAAGTGGAAAATATATAGGAAAAATAACTCCTATATATCAGCTTACATATGGAATTACAAATAAAGAACTCTCAAATATAATAAAAAGTGTAATATCAGGTCTAGGTGAAGAAATAAAAGAATATTTACCGAGTGATCTTATTGCAAAAAATAAGCTGTGCAGTATAGATTTTGCAATAAGAAATATACATAGCCCAGAGAATATGAATAATTTAAAGATAGCACTATATAGACTTGTATTTGAAGAGTTTTTGTTACTTCAGTTAGGATTATTTTATTTAAAAAGTGGATCTATAAACAAAAAAGGAATAAGCATGAGAAAAAGTGAAAGATTGTATGAAGTAATAAATAGTCTTCCATTTTCTCTTACTAAAGCTCAAAATAAAGCACTAAATGATATATTAGAAGATATGAAAAGTGATACTGTTATGAACAGATTAGTTCAAGGTGATGTTGGATCTGGAAAAACTGTTGTAGCACTTTTAGGGCTTGCTAACTGTGTATTAAATGGATATCAAGGTGCTATGATGGCTCCTACTGAAATATTAGCACAACAGCACTATAGCTCGTTAAGTGAAATATTATCTAAATTCGATATAAAGGTAGATATATTAGTTGGAAGTTTGACAAAGAAACAAAAAGAGCTAGCACTAGAGAAAGTTAAGTGTGGGGAGACAGATATATTAGTTGGAACCCATGCACTTATAGAAGATAATGTAGAATTTAAGAATTTAGCTCTTGTAATAACCGATGAACAACATAGATTTGGGGTAACTCAAAGAAACAAACTGTCAAGTAAAGGTCAAAATCCCGACGTTCTTGTTATGACAGCTACACCTATTCCAAGAACATTAGCACTTATTTTATATGGCGATTTAGACATATCAATAATAGATGAACTTCCTCCTGGAAGGCAAAAAATAGATACGTTTGCAGTTCCAAAAGAAAAAAGAGACAGGGCGTATAGTTTTGTTAGAAGTCAAGTAGAACTTGGAAGACAGGTGTATATAGTTTGTCCTTTAGTAGAAGAATCAGAAGTAATTGAGGCTAAAGCTGCAACAGAGTTATTAGAAGAACTTAGAGTTAACTATTTTAGTGATTTAAGACTTGGTTTGCTTCACGGAAAGATGAAACCATCTGAGAAAGATGAAATAATGAAAGAATTTAAAAGTGGAAACATAGATATATTGATATCAACAACAGTTATAGAAGTAGGTGTTAATGTCCCAAATGCAACGCTTATGATAATAGAAAATGCGGAAAGATTTGGACTTGCACAACTTCACCAGCTAAGGGGAAGGGTTGGTAGAGGAGAGCATAAATCTTATTGTATACTTATATATGGATCTAAAAATGAGATTTCTCTAGAGAGAATGAAGATAATGGAACAAAGCACAGATGGATTTAAAATATCAGAAAAGGATTTGCAGTTAAGAGGACCTGGCGAATTTTTTGGGACAAGGCAGCATGGAATCCCAGAACTTAAAATTGCTAATATATTCAAGCATATGAAAATACTAAAAGAAGTCCAAAAAGAGTGCAAACTTATAATCCTTGAAGATCCAAAACTAACCTTACAGAAAAATAAAAGGCTAAAAGAAGAAATAATAAATAAATTTAATGAAAAACTAGATAATATATCTCTAAACTAAATATTAGATTTATGGTACAATACACAAAGGAGGGTGTAAATGAGAGTAATTTCAGGAAGTGTAAAAGGACATAGACTTAAAACACCTAAAAGTACAGATATTAGACCAACTTCAGATAGAGTAAAGGAATCTATATTTAACATTATAAATAATAAAGTATTAGATAGCTTTGTATTAGACTTGTTTTGTGGGACAGGTTCTTTAGGCATAGAATGTCTATCAAGAGGAGCTAATATGTGTACTTTTGTAGATAACGGTAAGGAAAGCATAAATCTTCTAAGAGAAAATTTGAAAAACACTAAATTCACAGATAAGAGTGAAGTTATATTTGCAGATGCTATAGGTGGTATAAACAAGTTATCAGTTAAAAGAGATAGATTTGATATAATATTTATGGACCCACCATACTTAAAGAATTTGATAGTACCTGCATTAGAAGAAATAAGTAAAAGAGAACTGCTTGAAGAAGATGGTATAATATTAGTTGAGCATGATATAAAAGATATTTTACCTGAAAAGGTAGAAAATCTAGTTAGATATAGAGAAAAGAAATATGGAAATACAAATATTTCTTTTTACGAATGGAGTGAATAAAATGGAGAGAATAGCTATATATCCTGGAAGTTTTGACCCTATAACAAATGGTCATTTAGATATAATAGTGAGAGCTTCTAAGTTATTTGATAAACTGATTGTTGGAGTACTAAACAATCCTAATAAGAAGTCATTATTTAATTTTGAAGAAAGATTTGAACTTTTAAAGCAGACAACGTCTAACTTAGAAAATGTAAAAGTAGATACATTTTCAGGGCTACTAATAGATTATTGTAGAGAAAATAATATATCCGCTATAATAAGAGGATTAAGGGCTGTATCAGATTTTGAATATGAACTTCAAATGTCTCAGATGAATCATCAGTTAAATTCAGATGTTGAAACTATATTCTTGACAACAAACACAAAATATTCTTTTTTAAGTTCAAGTCTAGTCAAAGAAGTTGCAAAATTTAATGGAGATATATCGTATTTAGTTCCAGATGTAGTTTTGAAGAAGTTAAATGATAAGTATGGTAAGGGGGAATAGACATGGAAATCTTAAAGCTACTAGAAGAGTTAGAAGATATACTAGAGGACAGCTCAGGTATTCCGTTCGGAAGCAAGGTCTTAGTTGATAAGAAGGAGATGTTAGAAATCATAAAAGAAATAAGACTTCAAATTCCTGACGAAATAAAACAAGCAGAGTGGATAAATACAGAAAGACAAAGAATACTCGCAGAAGCTCAGCAAGAAGCAGATGGTATTGTTGAGAATACAAAGCTATACATGCAAGAGCAAGTAGATAATAGCGAGATAATAAAAAAATCTCAAAAACAAGCTGAAAAGATAATAGAAGAAGCTCAAATTACTGCTAAAGAAATAAGATTAGGAGCTAAAGAATACGCAGATGAAATTTTAAGACAGGTTCAAGACAATATTGAGAATCTAGGAAATATCATAAGAGCAAATAGAGAAGAGTTGAAGGGATAAGAATTCTATCCCTTTACTTTTTTATAATGAATAGGAAATTATAAACTTCTTGAATTGTGGATAATTATAATTTCCGTTATGAATTTCAAAAAAGTCTACTTTTAAAATCTTTCAAAGAAAGACTTTTTTATAATGAATAGGAAATTATAAACTTTTTGAATTGTGAATAATTATAATTTCCGTTATGAATTTCAAAAAAGTCTACTTTTAAAATCTTTCAAAGAAAGACTTTTTTATAAAATAATTTAAATAATTAAGTGTGTAAAAAATGAGCAAAATTATAAAAATAAATTTACTATACATAAAAAATCTTTGGAATTTCAAACTGCTATACACATAGTGCTCATAATTAAAAGTCGATATAGCCAATCTATATTCAAACAAGGGATATAAAAGATATACGTAGACAAAAGAAACTAATCCTTGCAGAAACTTACTAAATATGTATATAGATGTATTAATATCTGTTTTATTTAAGAAGCTGCACGCTTGAGCTATTATAGAAATGCCGCTAAATGATATCATAAAAGATGAAAGTGCTATCCTTAAAAGTAGTGGAGAATCTTGAGCTAAGGCCACATTATTGCACCCTATTGTTATTTCGAAGACACCACTAATAAAGGCATATATAAGCTCTTGGGAAACATTAAATCTAGATAAAAGTATAAATAAAAAAGAAGTTATCGTATCTATAAAGTTTGTTATTTTTAATATCCTAAAAACTACAGAAAATATCATTATAAATCCGCCAACTTTTAATATAGTGTTTATACTATCATTTATACAATCCCCTAAGATAGAATAAAATCCTCTTTTATTAGTAGTGTTAGTATGAGCTATACTTTTTATTCCATTTAATAAACCTATGTTTGTTTTGTTACATCTGCTGTATTTTTCACCATAATCTCTAAAAAATATACCTACTGTTAAGGCTGATAAATAGTGAGAAAACAGCAAAAGATATCCTATAACTGGGTTTTTGAACATTCCTATACCAACAGCTCCTATGACAAATAGTGGACCTGATGTACTGCAAAATGACGCTAATCGTTGGCCCTCATGTTTTGAAACCTCGTTTTTCTCTCTTAATTCAGACACTATTTTTATTCCAACAGGATATCCAGAAATTATAGACATTACAAAAGCAAAAGACCCCTTACCAGGAACATTAAATAGAAATTGGGTAATAGGTTCTAGAAATAATCCTATCAAGTCTACTGTTCTTAAGCTTATCAAAATTTGGGATCCAATCAAAAAAGGAAGCAAAGCAGGAACTAATGTATTAAACCATATTTTTAGACCTAAATAAGCAGCATCCAAAGAATCTTGAGGAAAGATTACTATATAAGATAAAAGAACTAATATCATTATGCCAGGAATAAAAGATGTTATAACTGCTATTTTTTTCATATAAACTCCTCCAATAACATTTTAAGTCACTATAATTATATTAATGAAGGAGTTTAGCTATGTATTTATTTAACATATATAGGCGATATATAATAGTCCATTGAGCCTTTTAATATATTTTTATTATTTTTATAGTAAATAACATTGTATAAATCTGTAGATCTAATATCGTATTTTAAGAATTTAGATATATTAGGATTATTTAAATTTGCATTGCTTAGTTTGTTTATAAGAACTGATTCTGATTTTTTCTTCATTTCTTTTATAATTTCTCTTCCCTTGTCATTGAACGCTAGAATTCTAACATATGGGATACTGTTTTGGTTTTTCAAAGAGAATACATCCTCTTTAGTGATACCAAGTAATATATTCATTAAGATTCTTTTAATTTTAGTCATTGTATATCTCTTTGATTTTATTGATGTTAGCAAATCATAAAAAGAATTACTTCTAAGAACAAGGTCTAATATCTTATTTTCCAGCCCTTCGTTTACTTCGAAATATGAGTTTATAGAACTTCCTTCTCTAATTATAGTAGATGTGATTATCTCATAAAATAGATCATCAAATACAGGGAAAAAACCATCATCTAATCTTTTACATACACAATCATATGTGCCACTAGGCACTACTTTAGATAAAGTATTTAGGTCAATACTTTTTCTAAGGGATTCTCTTATAGCAGTTGCACTACAAATTTCACTTTCTATTTCTTTAGAATTGTAGTGAGCTTTAATTCTTTGTATAGTGTAGGGCTTTATATTGCTTTTTAATGAAAGAATACTTTTGATATACTCTATACCAAGGATATTGTTAGGACTATTTAGTATATGCAAAAGTTCACCTTCGCTAATAGATATAAGTTTGTTATTATTTATATAAGAAAATAAAGCCCTAGATCTTGCTACAGGAAAAAGATCACCATTTGCTATATGTGATTTTAATTCACTTTTAAATTCAGGTGGTTCATTTATAAGAATTTCACTTATCTTGTATAAAATATCTATATTTCCTATTTCACTTCCAAAGCATACAGAATCTACAACATTAGTACTTTCTAAAGCACAAATTGACCCATGTGCAAAAAATTCTGCACTTTGAGAGGAAAATATAGTTGGGAGTTCTATTACTAAATCAACACCGGAATTTACAGCCATTTTTGCCCTAGACCATTTATCAAATAGTGCAGGTTCTCCTCTTTGTAAAAAATGACCACTCATTACAGCTATTGTATGAGTAGAGTTAGTAGCTTTTTTAGACTCTAAAAGATGATGTAAGTGTCCGTTGTGAAAAGGATTATATTCTACAATAACTCCTAGTACTTTCATGATATTCCTCCAAATGTTAAGTATATTAATCTTATTATATATAAAGAAATCACTTTTTAAATAGGAAAATATTAAATAATGTGCTAACATACGTGTTTTTGATGGAATGTTATGTACTTTTATATAAAAAAATGGTATAGTAAATATTGAAAAATACTATATAAGGTATGCTTATATAATAGATATCGTACCTTAAAAAATACTAAGGAGGTATTCTTAAAGATGAACGTATTAGTAATAAACTGTGGAAGTTCTTCGTTAAAGTACCAGTTAATTAATATGGCTAATGAAGAAGTTTTAGCTGTAGGTTTAGCTGAAAGAATAGCAATCGATGGATCAAGAATTAAGCACGAAACTATTGGTAAGGAAAAGGTTGTTATAGAGCAACCTATGAAAAACCATAAAGATGCTATAGAAATGGTTTTAGCTGCTATAGTTAACGAAGAGTATGGAGCAATAAAAGATATGAGTGAAATATCTGCTGTTGGGCACAGAGTTGTTCATGGTGGAGAAAAGTTCTCAGGATCTGTTTTAATTACTGATGAGGTTAAAAAAGTTTTAGAAGAGTGTAGTGATTTAGCTCCTTTACATAACCCACCAAACTTAATGGGAATAAATGCATGCCAAGAAATACTTCCAAATGTTCCTATGGTTGGAGTATTCGATACTGCATTCCATCAAACTATGCCTAAGTCATCTTACTTATACGCTCTACCATATGAGTTATATGAAAAATACGGAATAAGAAGATATGGATTCCACGGAACATCTCACAAGTATGTTTCTCAAAGAGCTGCTGAAATATTAGGTAAAAATATAGAAGATCTTAAAATAGTAACTTGTCACTTAGGAAATGGAGCTTCAGTTGCAGCTGTTGATGGTGGAAAATCAATAGATACTACAATGGGATTCACTCCGCTTGAAGGATTAATGATGGGTACTAGATGTGGAGATATAGACCCTGCTATATTACCATTCTTAATGGAGAAAGAAGGATTAGATGCAGCTGGTCTTAGCGATTTAATGAACAAAAAATCTGGTATATTAGGATTAACAGGAATAAGCAGTGACTTTAGAGATATAGAAGATGCAGCAGCAGCAGGAGATGAAAGAGCTATATTAGGTCTTGAAACTTACTGCAAAAAGATAAAAAAATATATAGGTGCATACATGGCTGAAATGGGCGGACTAGATGCTATTGTATTTACAGCTGGTATCGGTGAAAATGGAGCTGAAATTCGTAGAGATATATGCAAAGGAATGGAAGCTTTAGGAATCGAAATAGATGAAGAAAAGAACAATGTAAGAGGAAAAGAAAGAATTGTAAGCACTGACAATTCAAAAGTAAAAATTCTATTAGTACCAACTAATGAAGAATTAATGATCGCAAGAGATACTGTTGCATTAGTTAAATAGTTTTGGGAAACATATAAGGAAATAAGGTAGGATATATCCTACCTTATCTTTATTCTATCAAGGAAAAACACTTGACAAAATAATAAGCCATTTGTATAATTAATTTGGCAATGCATTGAGGTGGTAGTATGAAAATAAATTTAGAAAAGCTTCTTAGAAAAGAAGTAGATAGTTTGGACTTGAATTTTGTTCAAGAAATTGATACTATTAATTATCAAGGCAAAGACTTCAAATTTACTTCGCCAGCTAAAATTGAAGGCAGAATATCTAGAGTACATGGTGACTTATATTTAGACTGCAAAATAGAATTTTCCTCAGTGGATACTTGTGGAAGATGTCTAAAGGATATAGATATATTTGTCAATGCTGATGTTCAAGGATTTTTAGTTGAGAGCGAAGAGGAAGTTTTAGAAGATGAAGATACTTTTGTTTATAATGGGGAAGAGTTAGATTTCAAAGAAATTGTAGAAAATGCATTTATACTCAACGTACCAAGAAAAGTTCTATGTGATGAGGACTGTAAAGGTATGTGTGTAAACTGTGGAGTTAACCTAAATGAAGCAGAATGTAGATGCATTGATGAAGATGAAAATCAAGAATTCATAGACCCCCGTTTAAGTAAATTAAAAGATTTTTTCAAAAATAACTAAGGAGGTGCTATAGATGGCAGTACCAAAGCGTAAAACTTCAAAATCAAAAAGAGATTCAAGAAGAGCGGCTAACTCAAAAATGGTTGCAACAGGATTTGTAAAATGCCCACAGTGTCATGAACCTAAATTATCACACAGAGTGTGCCCAGACTGTGGACACTACAAAGGTAAAGAAGTAGTAGCTCAGTAATTTCTCAAGAAAGCGTGTAGACAATTCTACATGCTTTTTATTTTAGTAAAAATACTTTTTATGGAATATTGATTAAATCAGTAAAATATTATATACTAATATTAGTAGCAGGTACTAATATTAGTATATAATTTAGAGGTGAAACACATGAAAAGAAAGAGCAAGGAAGAAAGGCAGAAAGAGCTCTTAGAAATGCTTGAAAAAGATAGCTTTTATACAGATGAAGAACTGTCTTCCTATTTTAATGTTAGTATACAAACTATCAGATTAGATAGGCTACAATTAGGTATACCTGAACTGAGAGAAAGAATAAAAAATCTTGCAGAGAATAATATAGATAAAGTAAAAAGTATGAAAGGCAAAGAAATAATAGGAGAACTTATAACGCTTGAAGTAGGGAATTTAGGAATATCAATTCTTGAAACAACAAATGATATGACGTATAGCAAAACTAGCATAGTTAAAGGACATTATGTTTTTGCTCAGGCAGAATCTTTAGCTATGGCAGTTATAGATGCACCTGTTGTATTAATGGGAGTTGCAAATATCAAGAATATGGACCCTGTAAAGCCTAATGATAGACTCATAGCTAAGGCTGAAGTTGTTAAAGTGAGGGATAAAAAGCACTATGTTCATGTTAGAATAAACAACAAAAATCATGTACAAGTGTTTAGAGGAAAGTTCATATTTGATGAGATAAGTTAAAGGAGGAAGTACATTGAAAATTGTAGTAGACGGTATGGGAGGAGACAATGCTCCAAACTCAACTGTTGAGGGTATAGTTAGTGCAATAAAAGAGTTTAATGTAGATATAATAGTAACTGGTGATAAAGAAATTCTAGAGAAAAACTTTAGTAAATACGACTTTGACAGAAGTAAACTTGAGATAATACATACTAGCGAAGTGATAATGAATGAAGATAAGCCAGTCAAAGCTATAAGAGGAAAGAAAGATTCATCTATGGTTGTTGCGTTAAACTTAGTAAAAGAAGGAAAAGCAGATGCAATAGTTTCAGCAGGAAATACAGGTGCATTACTAGCTGGAGGATTATTTGTGCTTGGAAGAATAGAAGGGATAGATAGACCAGCACTTTGTAGTTACATGCCTACAAAAAAAGGTATGTCTATACTTTTAGACGCTGGTGCAAATAGTGATTGTAAGCCTAGAAATCTAGTTGAATTTGGATTTATGGGATCTATCTATGCAAACAAAGTTTTAGATATAGACAATCCTAAAGTAGCAATTGTAAATGTTGGATCAGAAGAAGGAAAAGGAAATGATCTTACAAAGAAATCATATGAAATTCTTAAAGGCTCACAAATAAATTTCATTGGAAATGTAGAAGCTAGAGATATACCTTATGGATACACAGATGTTATATTGTGTGATGGTTTTACTGGAAATGTTATATTAAAGCTTACAGAAGGAGTAGCAATGTCTATATTTTCTATGCTTAAAGAAACTTTCTTAAGTAGCTTTAAGACAAAGATAGGTGCTGCACTTTTAAAAAATGATTTAGTAAGAATGAAAAGTAGTTTAGATTACGCAGAATATGGTGGTGCCCCACTTCTTGGAGTAAATGGTGGGCTTATAAAGGCACATGGAAGTTCTAATGGAAAAGCAATTAAAAATGCTATAAAACAGGCAATTAGATTCGTTGACGGAAATGTTTTAAGTGAAATTAAATCCAAAATAGATATTATAGGAGCTGATTGTATTGAGTAAAACTAAAAGAGCAGGGGTAATAGGAATAGGAAGCTTCGTTCCTGAAAAGGTTCTTACAAATCTTGATATGGAAAAAATAGTTGATACATCAGATGAATGGATACTAACAAGAACAGGAATAAAAGAAAGAAGAATAGCAGATGAAAATACAGCAACATCTGATCTTGCAACCGAAGCAGCAAAAAAAGCTCTAGAAAGCGCTAATGTAAAGCCAGAGGAAATAGATTTAATAATGGTAGCTACAGTTACCCCAGATATGGCATTTCCATCAACAGCTTGTATAGTTCAAAAAAATATAGGTGCATCAAAGGCAGCAGCATTTGATCTAGAAGCGGCTTGTTCTGGATTTATATATGGAGTAACTATCGGAAAGCAATTCATAGAAACAGGAATGTATAAGAAAATACTAGTAATAGGAGCAGAAACTCTATCTAAAATAGTAGATTGGAGTGATAGAAACACTTGTGTACTATTTGGAGATGGAGCAGGTGCTGTAGTTTTAGGAGAAGTTGATGAAAATGAAGGTATATTATCTGCATATTTAGGAGCAGACGGACTTGGTGGAGAGTTTTTATCTCAACCTGCAGGAGGATCTAGAATACCTGCAAGCGTAAGCACAGTTAATGATAGATTACATTACATAAAAATGGAAGGAAGCGAAGTATTTAAGTTTGCGGTTAGAATAATGGGTGAATCAGCTAAAAAAGCATTGGAACTTGCAAATTTAAGTAGTGAAGATATAGATTTTATAGTTCCTCATCAAGCAAATATAAGAATAATAGAATCAGCTGCTAAAAGGCTTAAAGTATCTATGGATAAAGTATATGTTAACTTAGATAGATATGGAAATATGTCATCAGCGTCTATACCAGTTGCTTTAAATGAAGCATATACAAAGGGAATGGTAAAAAAAGGTGATAATGTAGTATTAGTAGGATTTGGTGGAGGACTGACTTGGGGTTCTGCACTGTTAAAATGGAGTATTTAGGAGGTTTAAAATGAATAGAATTTGTCAGCTTTTAAATATAAAATATCCAATAATTCAAGGTGGTATGGCATGGGTAGCTACGGCTGAACTTGCTGCTGCTGTATCAAATGCTGGAGGGCTGGGCTTAATTGCAGCAGGAAATGCACCAAAAGAAGTTGTTAAAGAAGAAATAAGAAAAGCTAGAGAACTTACAGACAAACCATTTGGAGTTAACGTTATGCTTATGTCTCCATATGTTGATGAAGTTATGGAAGTTATATATGAAGAAAGAATACCAGTTATAACTACAGGAGCAGGAAATCCAGCTAAATATATGGAAAAATTAAAATCTATAGGAACTAAGGTAATACCAGTAGTTCCATCTGTAGCACTTGCTAAAAGAATGGAAAAGTACGGAGCAGATGCTATTATAGTTGAAGGAACAGAAGCAGGTGGACATATAGGTGAACTTACAACTATGGTTTTAATTCCTCAGATAGTAGACGAAGTTAGTATACCTGTGATAGGAGCAGGTGGTATAGCTGATGGGAGAGGAATGGCGGCTGCTTTTGCTTTAGGAGCAGAGGGTGTTCAAATAGGAACAAGATTTATATGTAGTGATGAGTGTAAGGTTCACCCAAATTATAAAGAAGCGGTCCTTAAGGCTAAAGATAGAGATGCTGTAGTAAGTGGAAGAAGTACAGGACACCCTGTTAGAGCTTTAAAGAATAAATTTATCAAGGAGTTTTTAGAATTAGAAAAGCAAGGGGTAGACATTAAGACATTAGAGGAAAAAGGTGCTGGAAGCTTAAAGATTGCAGTACTAGAAGGAGACACAGAGAAAGGATCATTAATGGCAGGACAAATAGCTGCATTGGTTAAAGATATAAAACCATGTAAAGACATTATAGAAGAAATAGTTAATGATGCTAAGCAAGTTATTTCTAACTTAGAAATTTAGGGGGATGAACATATGGGAAAAGTTGCTTTAGTATTCCCAGGACAGGGATCACAGTATGTTGGAATGGGAAAACAAATATACGAGAAATATGAAACTGCAAGAAAGATATTTGATAAATCTAATGAAGTCTTAAATGTTGATTTAAAATCTATAATATTTGAAGGCCCAGAAGAAGAACTTACAAAAACGGAAAATACTCAACCTGCTATATTAACTTTAAGTATAGCTTTATTTGAGGTATTAAAAGAAAAAATAGATTTAAAGTATGATGCATGTGCAGGATTATCTTTAGGAGAATATTCAGCACTTGTTGCTGCAGATGCTATATCGTTTGAAGATGCAGCTGTTTTGGTTAAGAAAAGAGGAAGATATATGCAACAGGCAGTTCCAAGTGGTAAAGGAACTATGGCTGCAATACTAGGACTTGATAGAGAGGTATTATTAGATGTATTAAAGGAAGCATCAGTAGAAGGAATTGTTGAAGCTGCAAACTTTAATAGTCCTGGCCAGATAGTTATATCAGGTGAAGTAAGTGCTGTTGAAAAAGCAGTACAACTATGCAAAGAAAAGGGAGCTAAGAAGGCTGTAGTTTTAAAGGTAAGTGCACCTTTTCACTCATCTATGCTAGTAAATGCAGGAGAGAATCTACAAAAAGAATTAGAGAATATAGATTTTGAAAATCTTAAAGTTCCAGTAGTTGCTAATGTAGATGCAAATTATGTAGCAAAAGAAAACATAAAGGACTCTCTTGTAAGGCAAGTAAGTTCGTCAGTTATGTGGGAAGATTCGATCGAAAGACTTATAAATGATGGGTTTGATACATTCATTGAGATAGGCCCTGGAAAAACACTAAAAGCCTTCATAAAGAAGATAGCTTCTAAAATGAAGAAAGAAGTTAATATATACAACGTAGAGGATGAAGACACACTAGAAGAAGTAGTAAACATTATAAAAGGAGATGAATAGAGTTGATAGAATTAAAGGATAAAGTTGCACTAGTTACTGGAGGATCTAGAGGTATAGGAAAATCTATAGCTATAAAGCTTGCATCACTTGGAGCTAATGTTGTCATAAACTATACATCAAGAGAAGAGGAAGCTTTAAATACTCAAAAGGAAATAGAAAGCTATGGAGTAAAATCTATGGTTGTTAAGTGTGATGTTTCAAAATATGATGATGTGCAAAATATGATAGACAAAACAGTAAGTGAATTTGGAAGAGTAGATATTTTAGTTAATAATGCTGGTATAACTAAAGATGGGCTTTTAATGAAAATGAAAGAAGAAGACTTTGATGCTGTAATAGCTGTAAACTTGAAAGGAGTATTTAACTGTACTAAGGCTGTAACTAGACCAATGATGAAGCAAAGATATGGAAAAATAATAAACATGTCATCTGTAGTTGGAGTTATGGGTAATGCAGGTCAAGCAAACTACTGTGCATCTAAAGCTGGTGTAATAGGATTTACAAAGTCAAGTGCTAAAGAATTAGCATCAAGAAACATAAATGTAAATGCAATAGCACCTGGATTTATAGATACAGATATGACTAAGGTACTTAAAGATGATGTTAAAGAGGCGATGATGAGAAGTATTCCTTTAAATAGATATGGAAGTGCTGAAGATATTGCTAATTTAGTAGCATTTTTATCAAGTTCAATGTCAGATTATATAACAGGTCAAGTAATACACGTAGATGGTGGAATGGTAATGTAATTTAAAAATAAAAATATATTAGGGGAGGAATTTTTTATGGTATTCGAAAAAGTAAGAGGAATAATAGCTGATCAATTAGGTGTAGAGGATGTTGAAAGTATAAGCAGAGAAACATCTCTTATGAAAGATTTAGAGGCAGATTCTTTAGATGCTGTAGAAATAATGATGGCTTTAGAAGATGAGTTTGAGATAGAAATACCTGACGAAGATGCAGAGAAATTTACTTGTATAGGAGATATAGCGAGCTATATAGAACAAAATATGTAATTTTGGAGGTAATACAAAATGAAAAGAAGAGTGGTAGTTACAGGTTTAGGATGTGTAACTCCTATAGGTATAGGAAAAGATGCCTACTGGAATTCTTTAAAGAATGGTATTTGTGGTATAGATAAATTAACTAGATTCGATGCTTCTGAATATACAACTCAAATTGCTGCAGAAGTTAAGGATTTCGCTCCAGAAGATTATATGGATAAAAAAGAAGCTAAAAGAATGGATAGATTTACTCAATATGCAGTTGCAGCAAGTAAGATGGCTGTAAGTGATTCAAATCTTGATTTAGATAAGGTACAAAGTGATAGAATTGGAGTTATAATAGGTTCTGGAGTTGGCGGAATAGAAACTTTAGAAGAACAACATGCTAAGTTATTAGAAAAAGGGCCAAAGAGAGTAAGTCCTTTCTTCGTTCCTATGATGATAACTAATATGGCAGCTGGTCAAGTTTCAATAATGCTTAATGCTAAGGCTATGAACAGCAGTGTTGTAACAGCATGTGCTTCCGCAACTCATGCTATAGGAGATGCTTTCAAAGTAATCCAAAGAGGAGATGCAGAGGTTATGGTTGCAGGAGGATCTGAAAGTCCAATAACTCCTTTAGCAGTTGCAGGATTTTGTACAATGAAAGCTATGTCTACTAGAAATGATGATCCTAAAACAGCTTCTAGACCATTTGACAAGGATAGAGATGGTTTTGTAATGGGAGAAGGAGCTGGAATATTAATATTAGAAGAACTTGAACATGCATTAAAAAGAAATGCTACAATATACGCAGAAATAGTTGGATATGGAGCTACTTCAGATGCATACCACATAACTGCTCCAGCAGAAGGTGGAGAAGGAGCAGCTAGAGCTATGGAAATGGCAATTGCTGATGGAAATATACCGAAAGAAGAAGTTGATTATATAAACGCTCATGGAACTAGTACTCCGTATAATGATAAGTACGAAACAATGGCTATAAAATCTGTATTCGGGCAGCACGCATATAATTTGGCTGTTTCTTCTACTAAATCTATGACAGGTCACTTACTAGGAGCGGCAGGAGCTGTTGAAGCAATAGCTTGTGTACTTGCTATAAAAGATAGCTTCGTTCCTCCTACAATAAGCATTCAAAACCAAGATCCTGAACTTGATCTTAACTACGTTCCGCACAAAGGAATAGAAAGACAAGTAAGATATGCAATGTCTAACTCTTTAGGATTTGGTGGACACAACGGAACATTAGCATTTAAAAAATATGAATAAAGAAAAAAGCTTCTAACTAAATTTAGTTAGGAGCTTTTTTTGTGCATATTTTTTGAGGTTACATAATATTATTTACAAATAAGAAGGAGGACGAGTCTATGAATAAACTTCCAGAAGAAATTGTTAATTCACTAAGCCCAAGAATAAAGACATTAGTACATAATGCTAGTTATGACTTTAGAGGAGAGATAGAAGAAATAAGAATGAGAGTAAAGCGTCCACTAATGCTTATAGGAAACAATAAAGAGTATTTCATAAGCGATAAAGGGAGAGTCTTTACCAAATTCAACAGTGAATGTTATATAGTAAGCAGTGAAGACATAGAACAAACATTTCAAATTATATGTAAACACTCCATACACTCATTTTTAGAAGACATAAAAAAGGGATTTATAACAGTAAGAGGAGGGCATAGAGTAGGATTAGGAGGAAAAGTATTAATAGAAGGTGACAACATAAAAAATATAAAGCATATTTCATCTCTTAATATAAGAATATCAAAACAAGTCTTGAACTGTTCTAAAAGAGTACTAAGGCACATAATATCATCCTCTAATAAAATAAACAATACACTAATAATTTCACCACCTCAGTGCGGAAAAACAACATTGCTTAGAGATATAGTAAGGAATATCAGTAATGGAGTTGATGAATACAACTTTGAAGGATTAAAGACAGTAGTAATAGATGAAAGAAACGAAATATCAGGATCATACCTTGGTATGCCTCAAATGGATATAGGAATTAGGACAGATATAATAGAGTCTTGCCCTAAAGATATAGGAATAATGATGGTTTTAAGAGCTATGTCTCCAAATGTAATAGTGACAGATGAGATAGGCAGTAGTAAAGAAATAAATGCCTTGTATAACGCATTAAATGGAGGGGTAAGCCTTATAACAACAGTTCATGGATATGGAATGGAAGATATACAAAATAGAAAAGAAATAAATAGACTATTAGATAAAGAGTTATTCAAAAAAGTAATAGTTCTTTCAAATAGGCTAGGACCTGGAACAGTTGAAAAAATATATGACTTAGAAGAAAAGAGGTGTTTGTTTGTTTCTTAAAACATTATTGATGATAGTCATTTTAGTTTGTTCTTTTCTTCTTGGAGAAGAGCTATACTGTACATACAAAAAAAGGCATAAAGATGTGTCAGATTTAATAAAAATACTAGAAATATTAAATATGGAATTTAAATTCGGGATGTACACATTAAGCGAAGTATTTTTTAAGATAGGCAACAAAAAAGATTTTAGATTATGGGAATTTTTTCACAACTTGGCTAATAAATTAGAAGAAGAAAACAATAGCAGTCTAGAAAGTGCATTTGAAAATTCTATGCATTCAATAAGTGATAAGACTTTTCTTCAGGAAGAAGAAATAGATGAGCTTAAAAATTTAATACTCAATCTAGGTAAAAGTGACTTTTATAGCCAGGAAAGCATAATAAAACTTGCTATAGAGAACATAAAAAAAATACAAGCTAAATCACTAGAAGACATAAAAACTAAAGGAATGCTTTACAAAAAGATAAGTCTTATCATGGGGATATTATTAGTAATAATACTACTATAAGGAGGGTAATATGGGTGCAAATGTAGATTTAATATTTAAAATAGCAACTATAGGTATATTAATATCAGTTTTGAATCAAGTATTAATAAGATCAGGAAGAGAAGAGCAAGCAATGTTCACTACTCTTACAGGGGTAGTAGTAGTTTTGATGATGGTTATAAAAGAAATCAAGATTTTATTTGATACTGTAAAGACGATGTTTAATCTTTACTAGTTGGGGGAGTGATATTTTGGACTTAACTAGGTTAATTGGAACAGCTATTTTAGGAATAACACTATCTATGCTGTTTAAGAAAGATAGACCAGAAGTAAGTATGTTTATAGGTCTTATAACTGGTGTTGGAATTTTTCTAGGTGCACTACATAAACTTAGTTTCATAATTGATTCTATAAGAAGTTTAACAAGTAAAGTACACATAAATTACATATATCTTTCAACAATACTCAAAGTAGTAGGGATATCATATCTAATAGAATTTGCAATTCAAATATGTAAAGATGCAGGAGAGGGAGCAATAGCATCTAAATTGGAGTTTGCTGGAAAGGTAATAATACTTACAATGTCCTTTCCTATAATGCTTTCTATACTTGAAACTATAATAAATATTATACCTTAGGAGCTCACTTATGAAAAAGATAGTGTTACTAACTACGATTATATTTATATTGATGGGTAGCACCATATATGGTGATGACAACAAAAGCATTGGAGTTGATGATTACATCGAAAAACAGCTAAGTTCAATGCAAATATGGAAGTTAGAAGAATACTTTAGAAATGAAGAAATCTTAAATGATG
Organism: Alkalithermobacter paradoxus; assembly: GCA_002029295.1. GTDB lineage: Bacteria > Bacillota > Clostridia > Peptostreptococcales > Peptostreptococcaceae > Alkalithermobacter > Alkalithermobacter paradoxus. The sequence goes on from MZGW01000001.1 coordinate 211,412, forward strand.
TAAATCTGAAGACATTTATAGTAGATGTTGTAAGAGGTAAGAGAAATATATTTGATTTAATAAATAAAGAAGCGTTAACTACATATTTATTTAAAGAGCTAAGAACAAATTTGAAAATTTTTATATCTATATTAGTTCTTTCAATGATATCTTCAATTCTCAAAAACCTTGATAATTCATTTTCATCTGGGACAATAAGTAAGATATCAAACTATACAATATTTTTAATAATAGTATCTCTCACTTTCATTGGATATAAGGAAGTTTTGAGTATATGTAAAGGCACCATAGAAAGCATGGTAGCATTTATGGAAATAGCAATTCCAATAGAAATAGCACTATTAGTCACATTAGGATTTCCAATTACTTCAGCAGTATTAAATCCAATATTCTTAGGAGGAATTGCATTTATAACTCTTATATTCAAAAGGTTTATAGTAATTAGTATGACATTAGCCTTTTCTCTTTTGATAATGAACAGCATATCAAAACATATTAAGCTTAAAAGGTTATTCTCTTTCATAAAGCAGATGAATATATTCACCATAGGAACTGTACTTACAGTGTATTTAGGAATAATATCTATTCAAGGATTGTACATAACATCTTTCGATAAACTATCTATGAAAACAGTTAAATTTGCAGTAGGGAATTTTATTCCGATAGTAGGTAACTTTGTTTCAGACTCAATAGATATAGTACTATCTTCTTCATATGTACTAAAAAGCGTGCTAGGATCTGTAGGATTATTAATTTTAGTGGGTATATGCCTAACTCCAATAATAAAAATAATATCAATATTATTAGTATATAAACTTGCATCAATAGTAATAGAACCAATTGCTGATGAGAGTATATCTGAATACCTAAATGAGATAGGGAACTTAATGGCAATAGCACTAGCTGCATTGATAGCAACAGCAATAATATTTTTTATAACAATAGCGATCCTAGCTTCTATAGGAAATGTAACAAAGTTATAAGGAGGATTTTATGGACATAATAAAAGTTTGGATAAGTACTATTTTGATAGGAGCCTTTATAGTTAATGTTATAGAATTAATACTTCCATCTGGAAACTTAAAGCCGTATGTTAATTTAGTTTTGAGTTTTATGTTTATATTCATAATAATAACTCCTATTTCTAACTTTTTTAGCAAAGACATACCCTTAGAAGATAAGATACTTCAAAAATATAGTGACTTTCAATATAAATACCATCAAAGTGCAGCAACTTTAAATAATGTAAATCTTAAAGAAATAGAAACTAATTATTTTAACTACCTTAAAGAAACTTTAAACATAAAACTTAAAGATCATGGTTATGAGGTAGACAATATAGAAATCAAGGATAACGAGGTTAAGAACCTTACAATTAGGGAAATAAAATTTAAAGAAAATAGTAATAATGAAAGTAATGAAGAAATAAAATTAAAGGAGAATGAAAGTTATAAAGAAGCATTTAAAAGTAAAGAAAGTCCAAATGAGGACAATTTAAAAAATGAACTAAATCAGATTTTTAAAATATCTGTTGAAAAAATTAAAATAAACTAATGTGAGGGATATGTATGGAAAAGAAAAATTTAAATAAAAATAAAATATACAATATTCTAGCTATAATACTAATTTCGGCTATATTATTAATAGCAATTTCAGATATTTTTCCTAGAAAATCTGGCGATACTCCTTCAAATGCCAAGTTAGTAATAAAAGATGAAATAAGTAAAGTACCTTCAACAAAAGAAGAACAACTTGAAGCTAGGCTAGAACAAATACTATCTAACATAGATGGAGTTGGAAATGTAAAGGTTATGATAACATTTGAAACAGGTGGAGAAGTTATGCCAGGGTTTAACACAGTAGAATCAAGAGAAACTAGTGAAGAAAATGATTCAAGTGGAGGAACTAGAGTTATAACAACTCAAAATATAACACAAACTATAGTTACACAAAATACAAACCAAGGAAATGAACCTATCTTACTGAAAAGAATAGAACCAGAGATAAAAGGAGTTATCGTTGTAGCGGAAGGAGCTGAAAATGTATATGTAAAAGAGAAACTATTCAATGCAGTTAGAACTGTTTTGCAAGTGCCAGGACATAAAGTAGAAGTATATTCTAAAAAAATATAAAAACAGGGGGAATGTAATCATGAAATCTATCAAAAATTTCCTAGGAGGAAGAAATTTTGTTGTATTTACTCTAGTAATGATGTTAATTTTAGTTGGAACAATCAACTACAATCTAAGCAAAAGATCATTACTTGAAACATCTAATGAATTAAGAGAATACGAAAAAAGCATGATGGAAAATTTCAAAGAAGATATAGCTGTTGTTGAAGAAGGCGAAGAAATAGGAGAAGGTGTTACAACTGAGGACATTCAAATTGTAGATAGTAATAAAAGCGAAATAGAAGAGAAAGTAGCACAAACTAGTGCAAATATAGCTCAAGAATTAACTTCTAAAGAAAACATGGAAAAAACTACATACTTTGTAGATATGAAGCTTAATAGAGAAAGACAAAGGGGAGAATTAATGGAAGAATTAGATAGAATAATAAGCAATCCATCTTCAAGTGAAAAAGGTAGAGAAGAAGCTTTAAATTACAAATTAGAATTAATAAAATTCAGAGAAGCTGAAGGAAATATAGAAAATTTACTAACAACTAGAGGATACGACAATCCAATAGTATATTTAAGTGAAAATATGGCAAACATCGTAATAAACAAGGAAACTTTAGATACTCAAGATATAGCTAAAATATCAGATATAGTTATGACTGAGACAAATTTAACTTTAGATAAAATAAGAATAATGAACAGCAAAAGATAGTTTGTAAAATACATTTCCATTTGTTATAATTAACATATGAAAAGTTTTAGGGGGTGCATCAATGGAAAATAGAGAGTATGGCAACATAAAGATATCTGAAGATGTTATAGCAACTATCGCAAGCCTAGCAGCTTCTGAAATAGATGGAGTAGCATCTATGAGTGGAGGCATCACTGGAAACATAACTGAAATCTTAGGTAAGAAGAATTTATCTAAAGGTGTGAAAGTTGTAGTTAATGAAGATGAGGTATTTATAGATTTATTTGTATTAATTGAATACGGATTTGTTATACCTGACGTTGCTTGGAAAATTCAAGAAAATATAAAAAATACAGTAGAAACGATGGCTGGACTTAAAGTATCTGAAGTAAACGTTCATATCCAAGGAGTTAATTTCAAAAAAGAAAAAACTGAAGAAAATAATCAGTAAATAAATTTAACCCTCTGATAAGTCAGAGGGTTAGTTTTGTGTAATAGTACTTAGGAGGTATAAAGATGAGCAGAAGAATAGGTAGAGAATTATGTATGAAATTATTTTATCAGCTAGAGGTAAACAAGGATTTTGGTAAGGAAAATATAGATAAGTTCATAGAAGAACACTCTCATGAGAATTTTGATAAGGAATATATACTTGAAGTTGCCAATAAGTTCATAGAAAATAATGAGTATATAGACAGTTTGATACAAAAACATTCTACTAGATGGAAATTAAATAGAATAGCTAAAGTAGATTTGAGTATATTAAGACTTGCTATAACGGAAATTCTATATATAGAGAATATTCCATTTAAAGTATCTATAAATGAAGCTTTAGAGCTTGCAAAAATATACTCAGATAATGACTCGGCACCATTTATCAACGGCTTATTAGGAAGTGTTGTAGATGAAATCGAAAAATAGAATAGTTCTAGGAGTAGATACAAGCTGCTATACAACATCTATAGCAGCTGTTAGTTTAGATAAGGAGATATTAGTAAGTCAAAAAATTCAACTTAAAGTACAGCAAGGAAATAAAGGACTTAGACAGTCAGATGCAGTATATCAGCATGTAAATAATTTAGGTGAAATATTTTCTATTTTAAGAGCATATAGAGAAGAATATGAAATAAAAGCTATATGTGTATCTACAAAGCCTAGACCATTAGAAAGCTCTTATATGCCAGTTTTTAATGCAGGGTATAAATTTGCAAAAGCAATATCAGATATAATGGATATTCCTTTATATGAAAGTACTCATCAAGAAGGACATATAGAGGCAGGTTATATAGATACCAATATGAATGAAAATAAATTCATATGTGTGCATATATCTGGAGGTACTACAGAAATATTATTAGCAAAAAGGGAAAATGCTAAATATAATCTTGAGATAATAGGAGAAAGTAAGGATATAAGTGCCGGGCAACTTATTGATAGAGTAGGAGTAAAATTGGGATACCCATTTCCAGCAGGCAAATATATAGATGAGAATGCTATAAATTTTAAGGAGAATATTAATGATATAAAAATATCATCAAGTGAAGGATATATAAATTTTTCAGGTGTAGAAACTAAAATTTATGATATTATAAAAGAATATCCTAAAGAATATATATGTAAATTGACATTAGAATGCATAAACAAATCATTACTAAAATCATTAATATATTTATGTAACAAGCACTATGTAAATAAAGTATTATTCGTAGGAGGAGTATCTTCAAGTAGATACATATCATCAGTGTTAAAGGATAGCCTTAATAAACATAATATATCTTCTTACTGGACAAGGCCTGAATATGCTACTGACAACGCTGTTGGAGTTGCGCTGATAGGTGCTCAAAGTATACTTTGTGGAGTTGAGTAAAATGAAACTTAAAGCTCTTTCTGTAACTGAGGCAAATGCATATATAAAGAGAATACTAGTAAATGATCCTATATTGTATAACTTGAAATTAAAGGGTGAGATATCAAATTACAAAATGCATAGTAGTGGTAATGCGTACTTTTCTCTTAAAGATTCAAATTGTAAAATAAACTGTATAATGTTTAAAGGTAAAAATGCAAATAATATAAAATTAGAAGATGGAATGAGTGTAATAGCATCTGGATATATATCTATATATGAAAAAGATGGAGCGTATCAATTCTATATAAATTCATTAGAAGTTGAAGGATTAGGGAATTTATATGTCGAATTTATTAGATTAAAGGAGAAACTCGAAAATGAGGGTCTCTTTGATAAATCTTTGAAGAAAGATATACCTAAAATATCTAACAATATAGGGGTAATAACATCGCCAACTGGAGCTGTTATAAGAGATATAATAAATGTAATAAGTAGAAGATATCCAAAAGTCAACATTAAATTATATCCTGTTTCTGTACAAGGTCAAAAATCTCCAGATGAAGTAGTGAAAGCTATAAACTTTTTCAACAAGTATAATAATGTAGATATGATAATTCTAGCAAGAGGTGGAGGGTCTATAGAAGAACTGTGGTCGTTTAATGATGAGAAAGTAGCAAGAAGTATATTTAGCTCAAACATTCCTATAATATCAGCTATAGGACATGAAACTGACTTTACAATTGCTGACTTTGTATCAGACCTTAGGGCACCAACACCATCAGCTGCCGCAGAGGTTAGCGTACCATCATTAGTTGATATAAAATATAGTCTTGAAACTATAAAACATAGATTAGAAAAAATCTTAAAGGGAAACATAGATAATAGCAGATTTAAGTTAGATAGTATCAAAAAAAGATTAGATCTTACACATCCTACGTACATAATAAGAGAAAAAAGAATATTACTAGATAGTATAAATGAAAGTATAGAAAGAATAGCACAAAGAAATATAAAACTTAGAAAAGATGATCTAAGACTCATAGGAAAAAATTTATATAATCTAAACCCTTTAGCTATAATGGATAGAGGATATACACTTGTCAAAAAAGAAAATACATTAATTAAAGATCCAAATGTTTTAAATTCTGGAGACAAAATAAATATAGTATTCAAAAATGGAGATATAGATTGTATAGTAGATACTATAAATACAAATAAAGAGGTATGATGCTATGACTTATGAAAAAGCATACAAAAAGTTAGAAGAAATACTTGAAAAATTAGAAGAAGGTACATCTTCTTTAGATGAATCACTAAAACTTTATGAAGAAGGTATAGCTCTTTATAGGCATTGTACGAAACTATTAGATTCAGCTGAAATGAAGATAACAAAGATAATAGAAAAAGATGATACTTTTGAAGAAATTGATTTTACCTTTGAGGAGGAGTAATATGCACTTTAAAGATGAGCTAAATAAAAGAAAAGGTTATTTTGAAAATAAAATGCAAGATTACATACCTGAGGTTGTAGGATATCAAAAAACTTTATTTGAATCTATGAAGTATAGCTTAGATGCAGGTGGTAAAAGATTAAGGCCAGTACTTATGATGGAAAGCTGCAAATTAGTAGGTGGAAATATAGATGATGTTATGCCTTTTGCAAGTGCTATAGAAATGATACATACATATTCTCTTATACATGATGACCTTCCTTGCATGGATGATGATGATTTAAGAAGAGGAAAACTTACAAATCACAAAGTATTCGGAGAAGGAATGGCAGTTTTAGCAGGAGATGGGCTTTTGAACTTAGCTTTTGAAATAATGACTAAAGCATCACTAGAAAATGAAAAGGAAAGTTATAAATTCTTAAAAGCTATGAATGAAATAGCAAAAGTTTCAGGTGTGTATGGAATGATAGGGGGACAAGCTGTAGATTTAGAGTGTGAAAATAAAAAAGTAGACAAGGATGTTTTAGATTTTATACATATGAATAAAACATCAGCAATGATAATAGGAGCTATGAGATGTGGAGCTATAATTGGAGGAGCAAGTGAAAAGCAGCTAGAAAATATAACAAATTATGCTAGATGTATAGGGCTAGGATTTCAGATAGTAGATGATATACTTGATATAGTAGGAGATCAATCTAAGCTTGGAAAGAATATCGGGAGTGACGTAGAAAATAATAAATCTACATATCCATCTTTATTTGGACTAGAAACCTCAAAGCAAATGGCTATAGATTTGATAAAAGAAGCTAAAAGCTCGATAGCATCTTTTGAATCTAAGGCAGAATTTTTAAATAATTTAGCAGATTATATAGTGAGTAGGGACTGTTAGCTAAAGGAGGACTGAGAGTGGTTTTTATTGACGAAATTTCGAGAAATGAAGTGTTTATAGCTTGTATAACGGCTTGGTTTGTAGCACAACTTCTAAAAGTTATATTAACACTAATCTTTGAAAACAGAGTAGATGTTTCTAGATTTGTAGGTTCTGGTGGGATGCCTAGTTCTCACTCATCGATAGTAACAAGCTTAACCACTGCTGTTGGATTGAAAAGAGGATATAGTTCTGTAGAATTTGCTATATCATTAGTTCTTGCATTAATTGTTATGTATGATGCAGCCGGAGTTAGGAGAGCAGTTGGAAAACAAGCACAAATATTAAATACTATGATAGAAGATATACATGCTCACAAAAAAGATGTATTCACTGAAGAAAGACTTAAGGAGCTTGTTGGGCATACTCCAATAGAAGTTTTAGCTGGTGCTTTACTTGGAATTATAATAGCTAATATAATGATTTAATATATAATATACACCTTAGGCTAGTAGAAAAATACTATTAGCTAAGGTTTGTATTATATGAATATATATATATGTATCCTAGTAAATAACACTAGGGTATATTTATATGTATTTTGATTACAATTGATAATATATAGAACTTAGAATATATATTAGAAAGAGAGATGAAGTAATGTATAAATATTTAGATCATATAAATACTCCACAGGACATAAAAAAACTTAATATACAGGAATTAAATGTTTTGTCTAATGAAATAAGAAAATTTCTGGTTAAGTCAGTATCGAAAACTGGTGGGCATTTAGCTCCAAATCTAGGAGTAGTAGAGCTTACACTAGCACTTCATTATGTATTCCAAAGTCCAAAAGATAAGCTTATCTGGGATGTTGGGCATCAATCTTATGTTCACAAGATAATAACTGGAAGAAAAGATAAATTTCACACATTAAGACAGTTCAATGGAATAAGCGGATTTCCAAAAAAGAGCGAAAGCATCCACGATATATTTGACACAGGTCATAGTAGTACTTCAATATCTACAGGACTTGGACTTGCACTAGCAAGAGATATAAAAAAGGAAGACAATCATGTTATTTCTATAATAGGGGACGGAGCCTTAACTGGTGGTATGGCTTTTGAGGCATTAAACCATTTAGGACATGTCAAAACAAATATGATAGTTATATTAAATGATAATGAAATGTCTATATCAAAAAACGTTGGAAGTATATCAAACTACTTATTTGACATTAGGACAAATAAAGCGTACAAAAAGATAAAGGATGAATTTGAGCACATAACAAGCTACATACCTAAAATAGGAAAGACATTTTATAGAACTGCTGGTAAGGTTAAAGATACTGTGAAATACTTTATGATACCAGGTGCACTATTTGAAGAAATGGGAATAAAGTATTTTGGTCCAATAGATGGACATAATTTAGATGAACTTATAAATGTACTTAAAAGTATAAAGAAGCTAGAAGGACCAGTACTTGTTCATGTTGTTACTAAAAAGGGAAAAGGATATAGATTTGCAGAAGAACATCCAGATAAATATCATGGAGTTAGTCCATTTAGAGTAGATAAAGGTATAACTGAAAGTCAAAGTATCTCATATTCTAATACAGCTGGAAACAAATTGCTAGAACTTGCAAAGAAAGATGATAGAGTTATAGCGATAACAGCAGCTATGCCATCAGGTACAGGGCTAAGTGAATTTAAAGAAGCATATCCAGAAAGATTTTTTGATGTAGGTATAGCAGAAGGACATGCAGTAACATTTGCAGCAGGTCTTGCAGCGAATGGCTTAAGACCATATTTTGCCGTATATTCTACTTTCCTACAAAGATCATACGACCAGATAATACATGATATGTGTATTCAGAATTTACCAGTAACTTTATTAATAGATAGAGCTGGTTTAGTAGGAGATGATGGTGAAACTCATCATGGGGTGTTTGATTTGAGTTACTTAAGTTCTATGCCTAACATAAAAGTAATGGCACCTAAAGATAAAAAAGAACTTGAAAAGATGATAGAATACTCTCTAAAAGTAGATTCTCCAGTTGCAATAAGATATCCAAGGGGAGAGGCTATAGTATTAGAAAGTGAAGATAGTAACTTAGATATTGAAAAGTGGGAAATCTTATCAAAAGGTGAGAATATAGCTATACTAGCTATAGGAGCTATGGTACAAAAAGCATTAGCAGCTAAAGAAATACTTCTCAATAAAGGTATAAATATAACTGTTGTGAATGGAAGATGCTTAAAACCTCTAGACCATGAAGGATTAGATGATATAATAAAATCTCATAAATGCATATTTACAGTTGAAGACAATGTATTAAGTGGTGGATTTGGAAGTCAAATAAATCTTTATTTGAATAGTGTAGGTTTTAAAGGATCTATAACTAATATAGGGTTACCAGATAAATTCATTGAACATGGAAAAGTAGATATACTTTATGATAAATACGGTCTATCATCTGAGAAGATAGCACAAAAAATCATTGAAGAAATACAGTGAAAGGGAATTTGACAAATATGAAGAAAAGATTAGACGTATTGTTAGTTGAAGGCGGGTATTTTGATAGCAGAGAAAAAGCAAGAAAGTCTATAATGGCAGGTCTTGTATTTGTAGATGGACAAAGAGTAGATAAGTCTGGAACTAATGTAGATGACAATTCAAAAATAGAAGTTAAGGGAGATGCAATCCCATATGTAAGTAGAGGTGGCCTAAAGCTTGAAAAGGCAATAAAAAACTTTGAAATAGATTTAAAGGATAAAGTATGTCTTGATATAGGTGCCTCAACAGGTGGATTTACCGATTGTATGCTTCAAAATGGAGCAAAAAAAGTATTTTCTATAGATGTTGGATACGGTCAACTTGCTTGGAAATTAAGACAAGATGATAGAGTTGTATGTATGGAAAGAACAAACATAAGGCACGTAAAACCTGAAGATATAAATGAATTAGCTGATTTTGCTTCAATAGATGTTTCGTTTATATCACTAAAATTAGTTCTTCCTAGTGTAAGGCAATTAGTTAAAGATGAAGGTTATGTAGTTGCTTTAATTAAACCTCAGTTTGAAGCTGGTAGAGAAAAAGTAGGAAAAAAGGGTGTAGTAAGAGAAAAACAAACTCATATAGAAGTAGTTCAAAATATATTAGATATCACAAATGAAATAGGATTTGAAATATTAAAGCTTGACTATTCGCCTATAAAAGGACCGGAAGGAAATATAGAGTACCTTATGTATATCAAAAAAAGTGAGAATCCTATTAAGTGTAATTATGAAGATATAGTCTTAGATGTTGTGAATAAATCTCACGAAAAACTTTAGTAGGAGGATTTAAATTGAAATTAATTAGACAAGCTAAGGTTCTTGAAATAATTAAAAACAAGGAAATAGAAACACAAGATGAACTTGCAGAAGAACTTATAAGACTTGGGTTTACTGTTACTCAAGCAACTGTTTCAAGAGACATAAAGGAGCTAAAATTAGTCAAAGTATTATCATCAAGTGGTAAATATAAATATGCACACCTTAAAAAAGATAGCAAAAATCTATCAGATATATTGATTAAGCTAATAAAAGAAGTATTGATATCTGTAGATTTTTCTGAGAATATAATTTGTCTTAAGACTATTTCAGGATCTGCACAAATAGTAGCTAGCACAATAGACTCTTTAGAAATAGAGGAAGTAATTGGAACTATAGGTGGGGTGGATACTGTATTTATATTGCTAAGAAGTAAAGATGATATAAATAAGATGATGGATAAATTTAGAAAATTATTGTAGAATAGGGGGGTTAACATGCTCCTAGAATTATATATAGAAAATTGTGCACTTGTAAAAAAAACTCGCTTAATACTAGATAATGGTCTAAACATATTAACAGGAGAAACAGGATCGGGAAAGTCTATAATAATAGATGCCTTAAACTTATGTCTAGGAGAAAGAGCTGATAAATCTTTTGTAAGAAAAGGGTCTGATAAAGGATTAGTTGAAGCTATATTTTGCATTGAAAACGAAAAAATAAAAAATGAGCTTTTAGATTATGGTATAGATTGTGAAGATGATGAAAATATAATTATAACAAGAGAAATATATATAGATGGAAAAAGTGTAAGTAGAATAAATGGAAGAAATGTTAGGCTTTCATTCCTGAAAAAAATAGCATCTTTATTGATTGATATTCATAGCCAACATGAGAATCAGTTGCTTATGAATAAAGATAAGCATCTGGAATTTTTAGATATGTATGGTGAAGAAAAGCTACACGATATAAAGTTAGACTATAAAGACATCTATAATGAGTATATTTTATTAGTTAATGATCTAAAAAAGCTTACTGAAAATAAAGATGATAAGGAAATACAAAGAGAAGTAGATCTTTTGAAATTCCAAATAAAAGAAATAGAAGATGCACAGTTAAAAGAAGAAGAGTATGATCAACTTGTAAAAGAAAGAGATATACATAGAAATAGTGAAAAAATACATAATAGTTTAAATAATTTATATAATAATTTATATGGATCTAATGTAAATGCATTTGATTTAATTTCTAAAGATTTAAAGGAATTAAGAAATCTATCTAGTTATGATGAGAAATTAGAAGACTTTTATATACAACTTGATGAAATAACGTGCAGAATAAATGATATATCAAAAGATATTAGATATTATAAAGATAATTTGGATTTTTCGCTTTCAGACCTTGACTCTATAGAAATGAGAATAGATACAATAAACAACTTAAAGAGAAAATATGGGAATACTATTGAGGAAATACTCCTATATAAAGAGAAAATAAAATTAAGATTAGAGGAAATAATAAATAGAGATGAAAATATATCAAAACTAAAACAAAAAATAGATCAAGTAAAAGAACTATTAAATGAGAAAGCTAATTTAATAACTCAGAAAAGAAAAGAAGTAGCACAGATGTTTGAACAGAATATATGCAACGAATTAGAAACTTTACATATGAAAAATGTAACGTTTAAGATAGAATTCGCTTGCAAAAGCGAATATTCAGATAGAGGGAAAGATGATGTAGAATTTTTAGTATCATTTAATCTAGGAGAAGATTTAAAACCAATTCATAAGATAGCATCAGGTGGAGAAATATCGAGATTTATGCTAGCTTTTAAGAAAATAATATCTGAAGTTGATCAAATAGGAACATTAGTATTTGATGAGATAGATACTGGAATAAGTGGCATAGCAGCTCAAATAGTAGGTGAAAAATTAAAATTAATATCAAATAAAAAGCAAATACTTTGTATAACTCACTTGCCACAAATTGCAGTAAATGGAGATGCTCACTTTCATATAGAGAAAATAATTGAAGAAGATAGAACATATACCAATATTAATAAATTAAGTAAAGATGAAAAAGTAAAAGAAATAGCCAGATTAATCGGAGGACTAAATATAACTCAAACAACAATAGAAAATGCAAAAGAAATAATAAGACTTGCAAAAGGGTAAAGATTTTATTAATCTTTACTCTCTTGTTTTTTTTGGAATTATTATAATTTTTTGATTAGCATATAAAAGACTTAATCAAGGAACATTAAACTTAAATCAAAAAATGAAGGATGTGATGACGTTGATAAAATTTACAAAAAATAAAATATTAATGTTTTTATTGTTATCGGCTTTTGCAATTTCAACGTTTGTGCAATCCAACTTAAACATTGAGGCATTAAATAGAAATAAGTTATACGTTATTCCACTTGGATATGTAGCCGGAATAAGATTAGACACAAAGGGAGTTTTAGTTATAGGTATGGATTCTGAAATTTTAAAGCAAAGAAATAGAGATTTAAAAGTTGGAGATATAATAACAAAGATAGAAGATACTGAAGTAAACAAAGCGAGTGAAATAGAGGACATTCTTAATTCCCTTAAAAAAGAATATGTAAATGTAACGTTAAAAAGAGATGGAGTATATATAGACAAAAAAGTAAAAGTATCAAAAGATGCTAGAACAAATAAATATAAAATGGGAGTATGGGTAAGAGATAGAGTTGCAGGAATAGGAACTTTAACATATTACAATCCTATAAATGGATCATTCGGTGCTTTAGGACATGGAATAACTGATGTTGATACGGGAAGATTAATAGAAATAAAAAGTGGAAAAATATATAGACCAAGTAGAATTAGAGTAAAAAAAGGTAAAATAGGATCTCCAGGAGAATTAAGTGCAGAATTTACAGATAGCGTGGTTATTGGTAACTTCGATTCTAATACAAATTTTGGTATAAAGGGAAAAATAGAAGACACATCAGACTTTATGAATTTGAAACCACTTGAAGTAGCTGAATATCATCAAGTTAAAAAAGGTAATGCATATATATTATTCCCAGATGAAAACAATAAAATAAGAAAATATGATGTAATAATAGACAAGATATTTAGTCAAAATAGTCCAGAATCTAAAAGTATGGTGATAGAAATAGTAGATAAAGATCTGATAGAGTATACCGGTGGAATAGTACAAGGAATGAGTGGAGCACCTATAATACAGGATGACAAATTAGTAGGAGCTATAACGCATGTATTTGTAAATGACCCTAAAAAAGGATATGGAATATTCGCAAAATGGATGGTAAAATAAAAAAGTTTATCAATTATTAAATATTTAAGAAGGAAACTAATTAGAAATGTCGAATTTATAATCTGTTGACAATTTAATTATTTTTAGGGGGGAATTTTAAGTGAAAGAAACTATAAAAATAGTATTGGCAGATGATAATAAAGATTTTTGCCAAATAATAAAGGAATATCTAGGAAGTGAAGATGATGTTGAAATACTAGGAATCGCTAAAGATGGGGTAGAAGCGATAGAATTAGTTGTAGAAAAACAACCAGATTTGCTGGTATTAGATATAATAATGCCACATTTAGATGGTCTTGGAGTTATAGAGAAATTAAATGAAATGAATTTAGAAAAGATGCCTAAAATAATTATTTTATCTGCAGTTGGTCAAGATAAAATAACTCAAAGAGCAATAAATTTAGGAGCAGATTATTACGTAGTTAAGCCATTTGATTTTAATGTATTTATAAATAGAATAAGAGAACTTGTTGGAACTAGAGTTATAACTCCTGTAGAAACAAATAGAAATACTGTAGAAATAAAAAACACTAAACCTAGCTTTGTTAAACCTAGTGGGAATATAGAAGCAGAGATAACGAATATAATCCACGAAATAGGAGTTCCAGCACATATAAAAGGATACTTGTATCTTAGAGAAGCTATAAAGATGGTTATAAATAATGTTGAGCTTTTAAGTGCAGTAACTAAAGAATTGTACCCTAATATAGCAAAAGAGTTCAATACAACTCCATCTAGAGTTGAAAGAGCAATAAGACATGCTATAGAAGTCGCATGGAGCAGAGGAAAAGTTGATACTATAAATCAGTTATTCGGATATACAGTTCACAACACGAAAGGAAAACCTACAAATTCAGAATTTATAGCTATGGTTTCTGATAAATTAAGATTAGAACATAAAATGGCAAAATAAATAAAAAACACTCCTAAAGGTCAAAGACTCTTAGGAGTATTTTTTTAGGTCAATGTTCAAGAAGAATCACTGCCTAATATAATATATTCTTTTAGATAAATTAGTATTACATAGTGAGGAATATTTAGTATAAAATAATCTAGAGGTGATAAAGTGAAAATAAATATTCCTAAAGAAGTAGAATATATAATCAATAAAATAGAAGAAAACGGATATGAAGCTTTTATAGTAGGAGGTTGCGTAAGAGATAGCTTGCTAGGAAAAATTCCTAATGACTTTGATATAACTACAAATGCTAATCCAAAAACCGTACTTGAGATATTTAAAGATGAAATTACAATCCCAACAGGCTTAAAGCACGGAACAATAACATTAGTTATAAACAAAAACCATTATGAAATTACAACATATAGAATAGAAGGAACATATTCAGATAATAGAAAACCTGATAAAGTAGAATACACTAATGACTTGATACAAGATTTGAAAAGGCGTGATTTTACAATAAATGCAATGGCATATAATAAAAGAATAGGTCTTGTGGATAAGTTTGATGGAAAAAAGGACTTAAAAAATAAAATAATAAGAGCTGTTGGAAACCCTGATGAAAGATTTAAAGAAGATGCACTTAGAATGCTAAGAGCAATTAGATTTTCATCTCAACTAAATTTTAATATACATAAAGACACCTTAAATGCTATATCTAAAAACGCAGAATTGATAAACAATATAAGCAGTGAAAGAATAAGAGATGAAATTAATAAAATACTTGTGTCAAATAATTCTGGAAAAATATATCTAATGCACAAAATAGGATTATTAAGACATATAATCTTAGAACTTGATGAAGGCATGAAAACCAAACAAAATAACCCTTATCATATATACAATGTAGGTATTCATACATTAAAATCCGTTAAAAATATTGAACCGATTCTACACCTTAGACTTTCTATGCTACTTCATGACATTGGAAAAGTGAAGGTTAAGACTACTGATGAAAATGGCATAGACCATTTTTACAATCACGCTAAAATTTCATCAGAAATTTCCGTGGAAATATTAAAAAGATTACATTATGACAATAATACTATAGAAAAGGTAAGACTTCTTACACTGTATCACGATAGCAAAATTCATCCAAATAAGAAATCTATAAAGAAATGGTTAAATAGAATAGGTAAAGAAAATTTGGATGATTTACTAAAAGTAAAATTAGCAGATAATCTAGCTAAAAATTCAATATGTCACGATGAGATAAAAAAAGAAATAAAAGAAATAAAAGAAATTTTGAAAAAAGTAGTAGAAAGTAATGAATGCTTTACTATAAAAGATTTAGCCATAAGTGGAAAAGATATAATGAATCTTGGATATAACCAAGGAAAAGAAATTGGAATAATATTAAATGAAATGTTAGAAATTGTAATAGATAATCCAGACTTAAATAATAAAGATTATCTTCTGAATATCATAAAAACAAAGAAGCACTTTCTTTAAAATTATACAAAGAAAGTGCTTTATTAACATGAATTGAAAATTCATAATTGTCAAAACTTATCTAAACTATGTAATTATATGCTATAATAAGTTTTGTTAATCACGAGAAATATTAGGAGGTAGCAAAATGAGAATTAAAGCTCCTATCAAAATAGATAGAAAAACAAAAAATTTAGCTAAGAGACTAACTACTGGCGATATAGCAGTTATAAATCACAGAGATATAGATGAAGTTGCGGCCAACTCTTTAGTAGAAACTAAAATCAAGGCTGTTATAAATGCTGACACATCGATAAGTGGTAGATATCCTAATAAAGGACCAGAAATACTTTCAAAGAAAAACATACTTATATTAGATAACGTAGGTAAAGAAGTATTTGAATCTTTAAAAGAAGGGGATATATTAGAAATAGTAGATAACAATATATATCTTCAAGATAAGTTAATAGGAAGTGGAGAAATCTTAGATGAAAATAAGATACAAGAAAAGCTAAAAGCATGTCATGAAAATTTATCGAATGAACTAGATAACTTCATAGACAACACTATAGAATATGCAAAAAAAGAAAAAGGATTTATACTTGGGGATTTAGAAATGCCTCACATCAAAACTAAGTTTATGGACAAACATGCATTAGTAGTGGTTAGAGGACAAAACTATAAAGAAGATTTAAGCACGATAATTTCATACATAGAAGAAGTAAAACCAGTATTAATAGGAGTAGATGGTGGAGCAGATGCTCTTTTAGAATTTGGATATACCCCTGATATGATAGTTGGAGATATGGATAGTGTAAGTGATAAGTGCTTAAAACAATGTAAAGAAATAGTTGTACATGCATACCCTGATGGCAGAGCTCCTGGACTTAAGAGAGTAAATGATTTAGGGCTTAATGCAACTGTTTTTCCTGCTCCGGGAACAAGTGAAGATATAGCAATGCTTATAGCCTACGAAAATGGTGCACAGCTTATAGTTGCTTTAGGAACCCATTCAAATATGATAGACTTTCTTGAAAAAGGAAGAAAAGGTATGGCCAGTACATTTTTAGTTAGACTAAAAATAGGATCTAAACTTATAGATGCAAAAGGTGTAAGCATGTTATATCAAAGTAGGTTAAAAATAAAATATATATGGGGTCTTATGATAGCGGCTTTATTTCCAATTCTTATAGTGGCATATCTTTCGCCTCCTATACAACAACTTATAAAGCTTATGGAAATAAAGATGAGACTGTTACTAGAATTTTAAGGAGGAATAAATATGTCTATAAATATGAAGTATTACGTAGTTACTATAAGTGCTATATTCATAGCTTTAGGGATAGGAATATTAATAGGATTTAACCTAAATACTGATGGATTAATTCAAGATCAACAAACTCAAATAATACAAAGATTAGAAGATCGATTTACTAATATAAAAAACGAAAATGAAATACTAGAAAATAAAGTTATGACTTTATCTAAAAAGAACGATAATCTTAATAAATATATAGAAAAAACATATAATTATGTTATAGAAGATAAGTTAGTAGAAAAAAATATAGGAATTATTCAAACAACAGAAGATTATTTCTATACAAATGTAAAAGAATTTATAGATTCAGCTGGAGGCAGCACTTCTTTTGAAATAATACTAAAAGATAAGATTTTAGAAAACCTAGATTTAAGTGTACTAGGAGAAGAACTTAATTTTCAACTAGCTACAAAAGAAGACTTAGTTTCATATATACTTCAATCTATATATGAAACTAAAGATTCACAAGCATTAATAGACCTTAGAGAAAAAGGCCTTATCGAGATAAAAAGCATGAATTTAGAATTTGAAAATCTAGACTGGGTAATTTTACAAGGTGGAAGCATAGTTAATAATGAAGAAAAAATAAATAGTTTTGATAAAAAAGTAATAGACTATTTTAAAAACAAGAATGTAGCTTTAGTTGGAAGTGAAAGAAGTGATGTAGAAGTATCTTATATACCTTTTTATAAAAAGTCTAGAATTTCAACTGTAGACAATATAGACGAAGTTACAGGTAAAATATCACTAATAATGATTTTAGACGGAGTTAAAGGTCATTTTGGATTAAAGGAAACTGCTACAGATTTTATGCCATTTGAAGTAAGATAACTGGAGGAAACAATATGGATAAATATATAAGCATAGTAATGCCTGCATATAATGAAGAAAGCAGAATAAAAGATACTCTAGATGGATTAAAAGATATAAGTTATATAAATGAAGTAATAGTTGTAGATGATGGTTCTTCTGATAAAACTTTTGAAATAGCGTCATCATATCCGTTTGTGAAAGCACATAAGTTAGAAAAAAACATGGGAAAAGGATACGCTTTAAACTATGGACTTAAATACGCTATTGAAAAGTCAGATATAATAGGATTTCTAGATGCAGACTTAGGGCTTACATCAAAAGAAGTCGAAAAATTAATAACTCCTATACTGAATGAAAATATAGATGTAACTATAGCAAAATTTCCAAAGGCCAAGAGAAAAGGTGGAGTAGGATTAGTCAAAAAGCTAGCTAAAAATGGAGTTAAATACCTAACAGGTAAAGAAATTGAAAGTAGTCTGTCAGGACAAAGAGTATTCAAAAAAGAAGTATTAATGGAATTTGATAAAATACCTTTTGGATATGGTGTTGAAGTTGGAATGACAATAGATATACTACGAAAAGGATATAGTGTTAAAGAAGTCCTAGTTAATATGACACACAATGAAACAGGAAGAAACTTAAAGGGATTTATTCATAGAGGTAAACAATTTTATCATATAGCTCTTATATTAGGAGAAAAAATATTAAGGAGGTAAGAGTTTGATATATATAGTGTTTATTATAGGATTGCTTGGAACACTGTTTATTATTCCATATTTTAAAGATATGTTGATAGAAAGCAACATTGTAAGAAAAAACTATCTAAATAATGAAATTCCTGTATCTATGGGGATAGTTTTTTTACCAATGTTAGTTATAAATGCTATAGTAATAAGGTATTTCTACACAAATAATTATATATACATATATTTATTTGGAATAATATCTATGGCGTTTATAGGAATAATAGACGATTTGATAGGAAGTAGAAATGTGACTGGATTAAAAGGGCATTTAAAAAGTTTACTAAGTGGAAAGCTAACTACAGGAGGATTTAAAGCTTTATTTGGTGGGTTCGTAGCTTTATTTATATCTGTTAGTATATCAAAAGATATAGTTGATATATTTGTAAATACATTATTAATAGCACTTTTTACTAATCTAATAAATTTATTAGATCTACGACCAGGTAGAGCTATAAAAGGATATACACTTGTAGCATTATTATTATTTATAAATATAAAAGGATATGATAGAGTACTCATTATTTCATTACTATCAAGTGTATTAGCTTACTTTAAGGAAGATATAAAGGCAAAAGCTATGATGGGAGATGCAGGATCTAATGTTCTTGGCATATCACTTGGAATAATTGCTGCTAATAATTTTGATATTCAAATTAGATCTATTATATTAATTTTATTAATAGGTATTCATATACTAACTGAAAAGTATTCTCTTACAAAAATAATAGAGAGCAACAAGGTATTAAATTATTTAGATAAACTTGGAAGATAAAGAGGTTATATTAATGATAAGCAAAAGAATTGGAGTAGTAGAATCTATAATAACAAATAGTGAAGATATAGATGAAATAAAAGTAAAAATAGGGGAAAGAGTAGACAAAGCAATAAACTATCCTAAGATTACAGGAAGTGTAAATGTAGGTGATGAAGTATTATTAAATACAAGTGCTATAGAACTTAATCTTGGAACAGGGGGGTCTCACTTTGTAATTGCAAACCTAAACAATCTAGAAAGTAATATGACAGATGGTGGGCATATAATGAAATTGAGATATACTCCACTTCAGGTAAAGACATTTGCTGCAGAAGAACAAGAAAGTATACATCATAACAAAATAAACAATTTTAAGTCGCTAAATAACCTTCCTGTAGCTGTTGGAACTTTACATAGTATGCTATCTCCTTTTGTAGCTGTTGCTAAAAGATTAGATCCTAGCAAGAAAATAGCATACATAATGACAGATGGTGCAGCACTTCCTATCTACCTAAGTAAAAACGTGAAAGAACTTAAAGATAAAAAACTGATAGATGCTACTATAACTATAGGAAATGCATTTGGTGGAGATTATGAATGTGTAAATATATACACAGCTTTGATAGTAGCAAAAGAAGTAATAAAAGCAGATATTGTGTTTGTATCTATGGGTCCTGGAATTGTAGGGACTGGAACAAAATATGGATTTTCAGGAATTGAACAAGGATATATATTAGATGCTGTTGTAAGTTTAGGAGGAAAAGCTATAGCAATTCCTAGAATAAGCTTTGCAGATAAAAGAGATAGGCACATTGGAATTAGCCACCATTCAATTACTGTACTAAAAGATATAGTAAAATCTAGAGTTACAATCCCTATAAATGTTCAAGATGAATATAAGAAAAAGCGTATAATTTCACAGATTGAAGATAGTAATATACATTGTCTGCATGATGTAACTTTTGTTCAAAATGATATAACTAAAGATTCATTAGATTATTTTGATTTGAAAGTTAAGAGCATGGGCAGAGGATACCATGAAGACGAAGAATTTTTTAAGTCTTCAGGTGGAGCTGCCACATATATATTGGAGGGGTTAATATGATTTTAGAAGAAAAGACCTTAAGCTCAGAGAAAATATATAATGGAAAAATTATAAATTTAAGAATAGATACTGTAGAACTTCCAGATCACAAATATCAAAAAAGAGAAATAGTAGAACATCCAGGGGCTGTAGCTATTTTACCTATAACAGATAATAATGAAATTATAATGATAAAACAATATAGAAAGACTGTAGAGGAAGTGCTTTGGGAATTACCCGCTGGTAAATTAGAAGTGGGTGAAGACCCTAAAAAGTGTGCAATAAGAGAACTGAAGGAAGAAACTGGATACTCAGCACAGAAAATAGAACTACTAAACATATTTTACACATCTCCAGGTTTTTCTGATGAGAAGATGTATCTATATCTAGCTAAAGAACTGAATGAAGGAAATCCCACTCCTGATGAAGATGAATACGTAGAAATATATAAAGTAAAAATAGAAGAAGCACTAAAAATGATAGAAGATGGAAAGATTAAAGATAGCAAAACTATAGTAGGAATACTACTTTCAAAAGAATTAATATAAATTTGTAATATGCCCCTTCTTTATGACATAAAATTATGTAAAGTCAAAATAAGAAGGGGGTTTTACTTTGAGAAAAATAAATGGTTTTTCAAGCTTTAAATTTAATTACAAAATATTTGTAGTATTTATAATATTTATACTAACTCTAGGAGTGAGTAGTGGAGTATACCTAAACAAGATATATCCAGAGAGTATAAATTCAATTACAGAGTACATATCTAGGACAAGTAATTACTATAGTAATACTGATTATAGTGTTTTTGAGCTTGTATTTTTAAATCTAAAAAATGACTTTTTGTATTTATCTTCATTATTTATATTATCACTAGGAGTAATTACATGGCCGTTAACATTTTTAGCTATATTTTTAAAAGGTCTTTCAATAGGATTTACAATAAATACTCTGGTATTAGGATTTAATCCTGGATATATTAAAATAATATTTTTAATACTAGTAAAAAATATAGTAATAATACCACTTTCTATAGTAATAATGATAATTACGTTTAGTTACGTATTAGAGTTTTTATCAAACTTCAAATTATTTAGGAAATTTAAGAATAACAACCATATGAAAAGACTAATAGTAAAGTGTAGTGTAAACACTATGAGTGTTGTTGTTCCAACTGTTTTAATTCAAAGTATATTAAATGCAGTATCTATATTTTTACTACAGAGAATTTTTTAATAGGAGAGCAAAATATGGAAGATAATATAATACATAAATATACAGACTATATACAAAAAGAAAGAAATCTTTCTGATAATACGATTAATTCATATAGTGTAGACTTAAAAAAATATTTAGAATATCTACGAAAAGAAAACATAAATATATATGATGTAACTGAAAATGATATATTTAGTTTTTTGATTTATTTAGAAAAAAGCAATATATCCACATCCACAATATCAAGAATGATATCTTCTATTAAGTCTTTTTATGACTTTTTGTTTTTAAGCAAACTTATAGACGCAAATCCAACTGCTAAATTAAAAAAGCCAAAAGTCACTAGAGATAAAATAGAAATACTCACAGAAGAAGAAATAGAAAAAATGTTAAACTCTCCTAATTTATCTACAGCAAAAGGAATGCGAGATAAGGCTATTTTAGAAACACTGTATGGTACTGGAATGAAAGTAAGTGAGTTAATAAAGCTAGACATTGATGATTTGAACCTAAATATGGAATACTTAATATGTACATCCTCTAAGACAAGCAGAACTATTCCTCTGTCTAATATAACTCAA
The DNA here is from genome assembly GCA_002029295.1 of Alkalithermobacter paradoxus. Classification (GTDB taxonomy): domain Bacteria; phylum Bacillota; class Clostridia; order Peptostreptococcales; family Peptostreptococcaceae; genus Alkalithermobacter; species Alkalithermobacter paradoxus. Next base: position 233,923 of record MZGW01000001.1, read on the forward strand.
AAATATATAATTAAATACTTAGAAGATGCAAGAGAAAAGATAGTAAAAAATAGCGATCAAAGAGCACTTTTTGTGAACTCAAAAGGAGAAAGATTTACAAGACAAGGATTATGGAAGTTGATAAAGAGTTACACAAATGATAATGAAATAAATAAAAATGTAACTCCTACAATGTTAAGGCACTCATTTGCAATTCACTTATTAAAAAACGGAGCAGATATGAGTATAGTAAACAGGCTTTTAGGAAATACGAATTTATCAAGCCTTCAAGCTTACTTAATTCATATGGATAAAAATATTAGAGAAGAGTTTAGACAAAAACATCCAAGAATTTAAAAAATATAATTTTAAATTGAATTAAAGGGTATAATTATAATTGAAAAAAAATTATAAGAGTGTTATAATCAAAATATTTCCTGCGAAAAATATCGAAAATAGGAGGAATACACAAATGAAAAGAGCAGTAGTAATAGTTATGGATAGTATAGGAATAGGGGAATTGCCAGATAGTGAAAAGTTTGGAGATAAGGGAGTTAACACTTTAGGAAATATAATAAAAAGCTCTAAAGATATAAAGATACCAAATTTAATCAAACTTGGTATAGGAAATATAGACGGATTTGATGCAATAGAAAGTATAGATAGTCCTATAGGAGCTTTTGGAAAGTGTGCTGAAGTGTCTCAAGGAAAAGATACTACTACTGGACATTGGGAAATGGTTGGATTACTTGTTGAAAGCCCGTTCAAAACATTCCCAGATGGATTTCCAACTGAAATAATTCAAGAATTTGAAAGAAAAACAGGAAGAAAAGTAATTGGTAACAAACCAGCTTCTGGTACTGCAATACTAGACGAATTAGGTAAAGAGCATATGGAAACGGGAAATGTTATTGTATATACTTCTGCAGACAGTGTTTTCCAAATAGCTGCACATGAAGAAGTTGTACCATTAGATGAACTGTATGAAATGTGTAAAATAGCAAGGGACATGCTTATGGGAGATAACGCTGTTGCCAGAGTAATAGCAAGACCTTTCGTTGGAGAAGAAGGAAACTTTACGAGAACTTCTAATAGAAGAGATTTTTCTTTAGATCCATATGATGCTACAATACTTAATAATATAAAAGATGCAGGATTAGATGTAATAGGAGTTGGAAAAATAGAAGACATATTTAACGGAAATGGTATAACTGAAGCTGTTCATACAAAAGATAATATGGACGGTATAAACAAAACAATAGAATACATAAATAAAGACAACAAGGGATTAATATTCACTAATTTAGTTGACTTTGACTCAAAATACGGACATAGAAGAGATGTAGAAGGATATAAAAAAGCTATTGAAGAACTAGATTCTAAAATTCCAGAAATAATAGATAGTTTAAAGGAAGACGATATCTTAATTTTAACAGCAGATCATGGAAATGACCCTACGTACAAGGGAACTGATCATACTAGAGAATATGTACCTGTTCTTGTTTATGGAAAAGGTGTAAAAGCAGGTGCAAATATAGGTATAAGAAAAAGCTTTGCAGACATAGGTGCAACAGTAACTGACATACTAAATGTCAAAATGCCTAAGGCTGGAGAAAGCTTCAAAAATATAATATTAAAATAGGAGGATATACAAATGGAAAAAATAATGCAAGCAGCACAATTTATAGAATCAAAACTTGAAAATAAACCGGAAATAGGATTGATATTAGGATCAGGTCTTGGAGTATTAGGTGATGAAATAGAAAATCCAACTATAATAAAGTATGAAGAAATTCCAAACTTTCCAGTATCTACAGTAGAAGGACATGCAGGACAACTTGTAATAGGAAAATTAGAAGGAAAATACGTAATAGCTATGCAAGGAAGATTCCACTACTATGAGGGATATACAATGCAAGAAGCTACATTCCCAGTAAGAGTTATGAAAGCTTTAGGTGTTGAAACTATAGTAGTAACTAATGCTGCAGGTGGAGTAAACAAATCATTTACGCCTGGAGATTTAATGATTATAACTGATCATATAAACTTTGGAGGAAACAATCCACTTATTGGACCAAACGACAATAAATTAGGAGTAAGATTTCCTGATATGTCAAAAGCTTATACGCCAAGTCTTGTAGATCTTTCAAAAGATGCAGCTAAAGAGTTAGGAATAGATGTAAAAGAAGGAGTTTATGCATTCATGACAGGTCCAAGCTATGAAACACCAGCTGAAATCAGAATGCTTGATAGAATAGGAGCAGATGCTGTAGGAATGTCAACAGTTCCAGAAGTTATAGTAGCTTCACATGCTAGCATGAAAGTTATAGGTATTTCATGCATAACAAATATGGCAGCTGGAATACTAGATCAACCTTTAAATCATGAAGAAGTTATAGAGACAACTCAAATGGCTAAAGAAAAGTTTATAAAGTTGGTGAAAAAAATAGTTAACAAAATCTAGGAGGATTATTATGAATATCCAAAAGATAAATGAAGCTGCACAGTTCATAAGCTCTAAAATTAATTTTACTCCTGATATAGGACTTATACTAGGATCAGGTCTTGGAGTATTAGGTGATGAAATAGAAGACCCAACTATAATAAAATATGAAGAAATTCCAAACTTCCCAGTATCAACAGTAGAAGGACATGCAGGACAACTTGTAATAGGTAAATTAGAAGGAAAAGATGTAGTAGCTATGCAGGGAAGATTTCATTACTATGAAGGATATAATATGGATGAAGTTACATTTCCTGTAAGGGTAATGAAAGCACTCGGAGTTAACATATTAATAGTTACAAACGCATGTGGAGGACTTAATCCTAATTTCTATGCAGGAGCTTTAATGCTTATAAATGATCACATAAACTTTACTGGAGCTAATCCACTTATCGGTCCAAACAATAATGATCTTGGAGTGAGATTTCCAGATATGTCAAGGGCATATAATTCTGATTTAATAGACCTAGCAAAGGAAGTTGCTAATGATTTAGGAATAGAAGTATTTGAAGGTGTATATACAGCTATATCTGGCCCAAGCTATTTTTCAAAAGCAGAACTTAATATGTTAACAGTTATGGGATCAGATACTATAGGAATGTCAACAGTTCCAGAAGTTATAGTAGCTAGACATAGCAATATGGCTGTTCTTGGAATTTCATGCATAACAGATATGGCAATTCCAAATGAGCATCTTGAAGTTTTAACACATGAACAAGTTATGAGAGTAGCTCAAGAAGCTAGACCAAAGTTTATATCGCTAGTTAAAGGAATAGTAAAAGAGGTGTCAATATAATGAGAATGTACGATATAATAAAAAAGAAAAGGGACGGACATGAACTTAACAAAGAAGAAATAAACTTTTTTGTTGAGGGATATTCAAAAGGAGAAATACCTGATTATCAAGTATCAGCATTGCTTATGGCAATATTCATAAGAAAAATGAGCAAACAGGAAACTGTTTACTTAACAGATGCAATGATGAGATCGGGTGAAGTTATAGATTTATCTAAAATAGATGGTATAAAAGTAGATAAGCACAGTACTGGTGGAGTAGGTGACAAGACTACAATAGCGTTAGCTCCTCTTGTAGCGTCTTGTAACGCTCCAGTTGCTAAAATGTCTGGTAGAGGACTTGGACACACTGGTGGTACATTAGATAAACTTGAAGCTATACCAGGATTTTCCATAGAAATGGAACAAGAGAAATTCACAAACAATGTAAATAAAGATAAGGTTGCAGTATGTGGTCAAACTGCATCTATAGTGCCTGCAGATAAGAAATTATATGCATTAAGAGATGTAACAGCAACTGTTGATAATATTTCATTAATTGCTAGTAGTATAATGAGTAAAAAACTTGCTTCAGGTGCAGATGCTATATTATTAGATGTAAAAACTGGTAGTGGAGCGTTTATGAAAGATCTTGAAGATTCTTTTGCACTTGCTAAAGAAATGGTTGATATAGGAAATGGAATGGAAAGAGAAACTATAGGTATAATAACTGATATGGATCAACCATTAGGTTACGCAGTAGGAAACTCTCTAGAAGTTATAGAAGCTATAGATACATTAAAAGGTCAAGGACCTAAAGATTTTACAGAGCTTTGCTTAAACTTAGGAGCTTATATGTTGATATTAGCTAAAGTTAGTGATAACTATGAAGATGCAAGAAAAATGTTAGAAGAATCTATATCTTCAGGTAAGGCTTTAGAAAAACTAAAACAATTTATAACTGCACAGGGAGGAAACCCAGAGGTTGTAGATAACTACGATTTATTCCCAGGTGCATCGCATATAGTAGAATTAAAATCTCCTAAGAGAGGATATATATCTAAGATTGAAGCGGAAGAAGTAGGAATAAGTGCTTTAATATTAGGAGCAGGAAGAGAAACTAAAGAAAGTGAAATAGATTTAGGAGCAGGAATAATACTGCGTAGAAAAGTAGGAGACTTTGTAGAAGAAGGGGAAACTTTAGCTCATATGTATTTAAATGATATATCAAAGCTTGAAAGTGGACAAAATAGACTTTTAGGAGCATACACAATAGAAGATACTAAGCCACAAGAAAGAAAATTAATATACGGAATAGTTACTAAAGATGGTATAGAAAGATTCTAATTAAAAGAGCAAGGAAATCCTTGCTCTTTTTCAATTTCTTACTATTGTAAAAATAAGTCTAAAATTATATAATTATATAGATAAATAACTTTAGAATGAGGTAATGTCATGAAAAAAAGACAAAGAGCTGTATTGATGATAGTCACTTTTTTTATTCTAAGTGCCGCTTATTTTTACAATCAAGTAGGTCCATATGATAAAAATAGTGGCGATGAAATATTAGTAGAAATACCAAAGGGAAGTTCGCTTTACAAAATATCTGATATTTTATTTGAAAATAATTTAATAAAAAGTAAGTTATTTTTTATAAACTTGTCTAAAATAACGAATATGGATAGAAATATACAGGCAGGCACATATAAAATTCCTCAGTACTTTTCTAACAAAGATATACTAAAGCTTCTAAATTCAGGTGATGTTTATAGAGATTTTGTAACTGTTACAATTCCAGAAGGATTTGAATTAGTTCAAATAGCACAGAGATTATCTGAACAAGGTCTTGTAAATAGAGAAAAATTTATAGAATTAGCTAATAATGTAGAGATTTTTAGAAAAGAGTTTGAGTTTTTAAATGAGGAAGACATCATTTCTTTAGAAGGGTATTTGTTTCCAGACACATACTTTATTGATAAAAGCTACTCAGAAAAAACTATAATAAGAATAATGTTAAATAGATTTAAAGAAATATATAGTGATGAATATAAGGCTAGACAAAAAGAATTAGGACTTTCTTTAAACGAACTTATAACAATGTCTTCTATTATAGAAAGAGAAGCACAAGTTAAAAATGAAAGAGTATTAATTTCGGCTGTATTCCACAATAGAATAAATATAGATATGCCACTTCAATCATGTGCTACAGTTCAGTATGTAATTGGAGAGAGAAAACCTGTCCTATCATATAACGATATACAAATAGATTCTCCCTACAATACCTACAAAAACAAAGGATTGCCTCCAGGGCCTATAGCATCACCAGGAGAAGCAGCTATAAAAGCAGCTTTATACCCAGCAGATGTTAATTACCTTTATTTCGTAGCTAAAAAAGATGGAAGCCATAGCTTTGCAACAAATTATAGTGATCATCTTAAGAATAGAAGAGAAAATTTAGGACGATAGGTGGATATTACCACCTATTTGTTGTGAATAGGAAATTATAAACAAGGGATTTGTTAGAAAGGATGGTTTTGTGAGTAATATAGTTAATGAATTAGTTGAGAAATATATACAAGACACTCTAAAAAGTGAAATTCATTTGTCACAAATGGAAGAGTATGCAAAAGAAAATAATGTTCCTATAATTCAAAAGGAAGTTGCCAAGTTTCTAAAAGTTCTTCTAAAAACGCATAGACCAAAGAGAATATTAGAAGTAGGAACTGCTATAGGATACTCATCTATATTGTTTGCTTCTAGCTTAGATAATAAATGTGAGATAATTACGATAGAAAGAAATGAAAATATGATAAAAAAAGCTGGTGAAAATATAGAATTGTTCGGGCTTAACACCAATATAACAATTCTAGAAGGAGATGCTGAGGAAAAGCTAAAAGAAGTAACTGGAGAATTTGATATGATATTCTTAGATGCAGCTAAGGGTCAATACAAACTATTTTACGATTTAGTTATAGACAAACTAAAAGTAGGTGGACTTTTAATATCAGATAATATACTTTACAAAGGTATGGTAGCTAGCGATGAATTTCTAGTCAAAAGAAAAAAAACAATAGTAAAAAGAATGAGAGATTACCTTGAATATATATGTAGTTGTGATTATCTTGATACAAGTTTGATTCCAATAGGTGATGGAGTAGCACTAAGTTATAAAAATGGAGAAAGTAAATAAAGAGGTGATTGAATTGGAAAAAGTAGAATTACTTGCTCCAGCTGGAGATTTAGAAAAATTAAAAATGGCAATTATTTACGGTGCAGATGCTGTATACTTAGGTGGAGAAGCATTCGGACTTAGAGCAGGTTCTAAAAACTTCACAAAAGAGCAAATGGAAGAAGGAGTGAAGTTTGCTCATGAAAGAGGAAAAAAGGTATATGTAACAGTGAATATAATACCTCATAATGAAGATTTTATTGGACTTAGAGAGTACCTTAAAGACTTAGAAAAGGTAGGAGTAGATGCAGTAATAGTTTCAGATCCTGGAGTTTTGTATGTAGTAAAAGAAGTGATACCTAATATGGAGGTACATTTAAGTACACAGGCAAATACTACAAACTATATGAGTGCTAAGTTTTGGTATGATCAAGGAATAAGTAGAGTTGTAGTTGCAAGGGAGCTATCATTAAGCGAGATAAAAGAAATAAGAGATAACATACCTAAAGATATGGAAATAGAAGCGTTCGTACATGGTGCTATGTGTATTTCGTATTCAGGAAGATGTCTTATAAGTAACTATATGACAGGAAGAAATGCAAATAAGGGAGAATGTGCACATCCTTGTAGATGGCAATACAGTTTAGTCGAAGAGAAAAGACCAGGAGAATATTATCCAATATATGAAGATGAAAGAGGAACGTTTTTTTTCAATTCCAAGGATCTATGTCTGATAGAATATATACCAGATTTAATAAATGCTGGCATTAAAAGTCTAAAAATAGAGGGTAGAATGAAAACATCTTACTATGTTGCTAGTATAGTAAGAGCATATAGAATGGCTATAGATGAATATTATAAAAATCCTGATAACTGGAAATTCAATCCTATGTGGTTAGAAGAGATAAAAAAAGCTAGTCATAGAGATTTTACAACTGGATTTAGTTTTGAAAAGCCTGGTGCTGATGAACACCACTATGGGTCAAGCTCATATATAAGGAACTATGATTTTATAGGACTTGTTAAAGAATACGATGAAAGCAGCGAAATAGCCATAGTAGAACAAAGAAATAGAATGTTCAAGGGTGAAGAAATAGAAATAATGGGCCCTAATATAGAAACTAAAAATGCGGTTATAGAAAATATGTGGACATTAGATGATGAAGAAATAGAAGTTGCACCACATCCAAAGCAGATAATAAAGATGAAACTTAGCGTACCAGTCAAAGAAAACTATATGTTGAGGAAGGAGATTAAAGATGATAAATAGGCCATTAATAGTTGGAATAACGGGAGGATCAGGATCAGGAAAAAGCACAGTAGTACAATCTATTCTAGAAAGCGTACCAAAAGAAAGTATATCTATGATAGAACAAGATGCCTATTATAAAGATCAAAGTCATCTTCCTATGGAGGAAAGATTAAATACAAACTATGACCACCCACTAGCTTTTGACAATGATCTATTAATAAGTCATTTGAAAGATCTAATCAATGGAAAAAGCATTCAAAAACCAGTATATGACTTTGAAAATCATACAAGAAAGCAAAGCGAAACAGTACAAATAAACTCAACTGATATAATAATTGTTGAAGGAATAATGATTTTAGAAGATGAAAGATTAAGAGATATGCTTGATATAAAAATATTTGTAGATACAGACCCTGACCTTAGAATACTTAGAAGAATTCAAAGAGATATAAAGGAAAGAGGGAGAACTGTAGACTCTGTAATAGATCAGTATCTTTCAACGGTAAGACCTGCACATATGCAATTTATTGAGCCATACAAAAGATATGCAGATATAATAATGCCAGAAGGTGGATACAACACAGTAGCGATAGATATAGTTGTTGCAAAAATAAAATCTATAATACAATCAAAAGTTAAGAGATAATAGGTATTAGCCCCTTGCTATTTGGGAAAAATAATTTATCATAGCAGGGGGTGTTTTAATGGACAAAAACGAAAAAAAGATTATGCACAAGAGGTTATATATAGCATTTTATTTATTTATATTTATGTTTGTATATATTACAGCAAAGCTAGCATATATTCAAATCTATAAAGGAGAAGAATATTATAATAGAACTATAAGACAGAGTGAAATTAGGGTAGACTTAACAAGTAATAGAGGAATTATATATGATCGAAATAATATTCCTTTGACTGATAAAGATAAAGATAGAGTACTTGTAATATTGAAAAATAGACTGTTTGTTCATTCATCAGCAAGTATTTTAGATAAAGAAACTATAAAACTATTAAGGGACATTACTAGAATGTCTGAGGAAGAAATATATAGAGAACTTCAAAAGCCATCTGATCTTATTGAATTTGATATAAGACATATAAATGATGACTTAGAAAAAAAAATAAAAAGCAAAAGGGGAATTTTAATAGTTGAAAAGACATTTAGATATTCTAAGGAAAATATTTTATCTCACGTAATAGGATATATAAATTTATACGATAGAGTCGGTGTAAGTGGAATAGAAAAATCCAAGGATAAATATCTAAAAAATCAAGAAAGGGAATATGTAGAGGCATTTGTAGACGCACATAATAATGTAATTGCTGGAAGTTTTAGAGAGAATACAGATAATGTCCCAAGAACAAAACATATAAAAACTACTATAGACTACAATATACAAAAAGCTGTAGAAGAGGTTATGGATAAAAATAGAGTAAATGGAGCTGTAGTTGTATCTAGCGTCACAACAGGAGAAATTTTGGCTATGGCATCAAGACCAAACTTTAATGTATATAGACTTGAAGATTATGTGAGAAGCTCTGGAGATGAGTTACTAAATAAAGCTATACAATGCACATACCCCCCAGGATCAGTATTCAAAATAATAGTAGCCCTTGCTGCACTTGAAGAAGGATTAGTAGATGAAAATGAAGTATTTGATTGCTCTGGAGAAACAGATGTAGATGGATTAACTGTTAGATGTTGGAAAGAAGATGGACATGGAGAGCAAACATTTGCAGAGGCATTCTACAACTCTTGCAATACAACATTTGTAGAAATAGGGCAGAGAATAGGAAGCAAAAAGATACTCGATATGGCAAGAAGAATGGGACTTGCAGATAAGGTTGGAATTGGTCTTGATGAGGAGAAATCAGGAACACTTCCAAAAGGAGATAGAATAAAAGGAAATGCAATATCAAATATATCTATAGGTCAAGGAGATATAGAAGTTACACCACTACAAGTAAATCAAATGACGCAAATAATTGCAAATAATGGTGTATATAATAGATTATACTTATTTGACTCTGTACTAAACCAAAATATGAGAGAGATAGAAAGTTTTCCGGTAGATAAAGAAGAAGTAGTTATATCACCCTTTATAATAAATAGAGTTAGAGATCTTATGGAAGGTGTTGTCAGTCAAGGAACAGCACAAACAGCTAAAGGACTAGAAGGAGAGAGTGCGGGAAAGACAGGATCTGCAGAAAGCTCAATAAATGGAAAACGAGTAGTTCATGGATGGTTTACTGGATATTATCCATTTATTAAACCTAAGTATGCAATAACTGTATTCGTTTATGATGGAAGATCAGGAGGAGGAGCAGCTGCTCCTATATTCAAAGAAATTCTAGAAAAGATAAACCAAAACTAAATAAAAAGTACATGCACAATATAAAATTCACCCTCATATAATATAAAATGATTTGTAGGTTGGGGGTGAATTTCTATTGACGTCTACAAAGTCTTTTCCTAAGCCATTAACCCCTAAAGAAGAACTTGAATATCTAAAGAAATTCAAATCTGGAGAAACAGAATTTAAGACTATACTAATAGAAAGGAATTTAAGATTAGTAGCTCATATTGTTAAAAAGTATACTAACTACCAAGAAGATGCAGAAGACCTCATATCTATAGGAACGATAGGATTAATAAAAGCAATAGAAACGTATAATATAGAAAAAGGAACTAGATTAGCTACCTATGCAGCAAGATGTATAGATAATGAAATACTTATGACACTTAGAGCGAACAAAAAAAATAAAAGCGAAGTGTCACTACATGACCCTATAGGAATAGATAAAGAAGGAAATGAAATAACTCTTATGGATATACTAGGAAGTGAACTTGATGACGTTATAGACGAAGTAGAACTAAAAATTAAAATAAAAAAACTATACGAAAAAATCAATAATATACTGACAAATAGAGAAAAAGAGATAATAGAATTAAGATACGGGTTAACACCTAGTGGCTATAGAACACAAAGAGATATAGCAAAAAGACTTCAAATATCAAGATCGTACGTATCAAGAATAGAAAAAAGAGCATTAAAGAAATTGAAAAAGTGCTTAGGAAGTGAAAGAGATTAAAAAAACTCCCTCGTTTATATAAACGGGGGAGTTTTTATATAGCACATTGAGAGTTTTTTAAGCATATTAAATATTGAGGGCAAAAACATAGAATTTTCAGGAGGGGATTGTGTGGCTAAAATATTTATAGATGCTGGGCACGGTGGAGCAGATCCAGGAGCAACATATCGAGATAGACTAGAAAAAGATGATAATTTAGAAATAGCTAGGCTTATTGTTAATGAAATTAAAAGACATAATATTGAAGTTATAGAATCAAGAAAAGAGGATGTAGCTGTTTCACTTCAACAAAGAGCAGTGCTAGCAAATTCAAGCAATGCAGATTACTTTATATCTATTCATAGAAATGCATCTATGCCAGAGCAGGGTCAAGGAGTAGAAACATATGTATTTGAGAATGCATCGACAAAATCAAGGCAATTAGCCCAAAAAGTACAAGAAAGATTAGTTGAATTAGGATTTAGAAATAGAGGTGTTAAAACAGCTAACTTTTATGTACTAAGACAAACAAAAATGCCTGCCATTTTAATAGAACTTGGATTTATAGATAATACAAATGATAATAATTTATTTGACAATAAAAAAGATGAAATAGTAAAAGCTATAGTTATATCTATACTTGATGCAGTTGGTGTAGAATATCAAGAACAAAATCAAGCGAATACAGGTAAAAAGATAGTATATAGAGTTATGGCAGGGTCTTTCAGTAGTAGGGAAAATGCACAAAGACAAGTTGATAGACTAAAACAAGCTGGATTTGACGCAATTATAATGACATTTGAAATAGATTCATAAAAAATTAATCCCTCGTTTTACAAAACGGGGGATTTTTGTATAAAATGCACTAAAATTTACAATACTAGCTAATGTGTGAAAAAATATTTGGAGGTAAGATATGTCAATAAAGATTGGAATACCTAGAGCACTTCTATTTCATAAATATTCTACATTATGGATAACATTTTTTGAAGAACTAGGTGCAAATGTAATAGTTTCTGAAGAAACAAACAAAAGGATTCTAAATGAAGGAACTAATAATAGTGTGGATGAAGCATGTATCCCAGTAAAATTATTTCACGGACATGTATTAAGCTTAAAAGATAAAGTTGATTACATATTTATTCCAAGGATTGTAGGGCTACATAAAGGAGAATATATTTGTCCTAAATTTTCTGGCCTTCCTGAAATGATTAAATATTCATTGAAAGATTTACCTAAAATAATAGATACAGAAATAAACTTTATAAAATCAATTGAAAAGCTTAATGATACAGTACAGAGTATAGGAAGATATGTAACTAATGACAATAAAAAAATTATGTATGCTTGGGAAAAGGCATATGAAAATTATAAAATGGATAACCTTAGATTAAATGAAAAATTTTTAGATATAAATTTATCAAACAATAAAAAGATTATGGTTATGGGACATCCTTACAATTTATATGATAGATATATGAATATGAGTGCTATAGATAAGATTAAGTCTAAAGGATTAAATGTAGTAACTCCAGAGATGATAGATAGTGTCACTATTAACGAGAATTCAAAGAAATATAAAGGAAAGATATTTTGGGCATTTGCAAGGAAGCTAATTGGAACAACTATGTACTTAATTGAGAAGAACAATATTGATGGAGTTATATATATTTCGTCTTTTGGTTGTGGTATTGATTCTGTTGTAGGAGAAACGGTAGAAAGAATTATAAGAAGAGAAAGCAACATTCCATATATGCTGCTAACGCTAGATGAGCATAGTGGAGAAGCTGGAGTTAATACGAGGCTTGAGGCGTTTATTGATATGATTAAATGGAGGGAAAAAGATGAAAATAACATTTCCGCACATGGGTAATATATATATTCCTCTAAAAGTGATTTTTGAAGAGCTAGGAGCAGATGTAATTGTTCCACCTAAATGCAATAAAAAGGCACTCGAAATTGGAACAAAATATTCTCCAGAACTTATTTGTATCCCATTCAAAATGAATATTGGAAATTACATACAAAGTATTGAAAAGGGTGCAGATGCAATATTCATGCTAGGTGGATGTGACGTTTGCAGATTTGGAATGTACAACGTCTTGCAAAAGGATATCTTAAATGATTTGGGATATAACGTTGATATGATATGCACAAATTCCTTTTCTAATTCAAAGGAAATAAAGAGTTTTATAGAAAATTTAAAAAGAATATCAGGAGAGAGCAACTATATAAAGTTATTAGATACTTTTAGAAAGGGAGTAAAAATTTTATTTGAGATAGACGATTTTGATGATATTGTAAACAAAATAAGACCAAGAGAAATAAATAAAGGTGAAGTAGATAGATTATATAGTCAGTTTGAAAATAAGATAAACACTGCAAAAGGTTATAAAGATACTTTAAGTATAATAAAAGAATATAAAATGAAATTAAATGAGATTGATATAGATAAAGAAAAAGATGTATTAAAAATAGGATTAATTGGAGAAATATATACAGTTATAGAGCCATTTATCAACCTAAACCTAGAAAAAAAACTAGGGAATATGGGTATCGAGGTACATAGATCTATAACTAGTAGTGAATTTTTAAAGGAACAAATTGACTTTTTGCCATTTGTTAAATCTGAAAAGGAAGAGGTACACAAAGCAGCAAGTCCTTATCTAAACCTTCAGATTGGAGGACATGCCCTTTCTACAGTAGGCAATGCTGTTAGATACAGCGAAAAAGAATATGATGGAGTTATTCACCTTTTGCCGTTTACTTGTATGCCTGAAATAGTTGCACAAAGTATTCTTCCTACAATAGAAAAAGAAAAGGATATACCTATATTAACACTTGTTTTAGATGAAATGACTGGGGAGGGCGGTTACTTAACTAGGATAGAAGCTTTTGTAGATTTACTAACAAGAAGAAGAGAGGTTATGGCAAATGAAAAAAGTTTATCTTGGAATTGATGTGGGATCTGTAAGCACTAATATAGTCATTATAGATGAAAATAAAGAAGTAATTCAAAAGCTATATATAAGAACTATGGGAAATCCTATAAAAGTATTAAAAGAAGGACTAAAGATTACAAAACAAGCGTTAGATAATTTAGATTATAAAGTTAAGGTATCAGGAGTTGGTAGCACAGGAAGCGGTAGAGATCTTGCAGGTGTAATGGTAGGTGCAGATGTTGTAAAAAATGAAATAACAGCTCACGCTATAGCTGCTTTAAACTTTGTACCAGGGGTTAGGACTATCTTAGAAATAGGAGGTCAAGATTCGAAAATTATCATTCTTAAAAATAATGTTATTAGTGACTTTGCAATGAATACAGTTTGTGCGGCTGGAACAGGCTCATTTTTAGATAGACAAGCAGCTAGGTTAGGTATTCCTATAGAAGAATTCGGAAATAAAGCACTTAATGCTACTACACAAGTAAGAATTGCTGGAAGATGTGCTGTGTTTGCAGAATCAGACATGATTCATAAGCAGCAGTTAGGATATAGTCAAGAAGATATAATAAATGGTCTTTGTGAAGCTTTAGTTAGAAATTATTTAAATAATTTAGCAAAAGGAAAACAAATTCAAGGGCCAGTAGTATTCCAAGGTGGAGTAGCAGCAAATGTTGGGATTAAAAAGGCTTTTGAAAACGCACTTAAATGTGAAGTATACGTTCCACAGCATTACAATGTTATGGGAGCTCTAGGAGCTGCTTTACTAGCTAAAAAGGAAGTTGAAAATATAGGTAAAACTAAATTCTTAGGATTTGAAGTAGCAGATAGTGATTTTAAAGTTAGTGGATTTGAATGTGATGATTGCCCAAATGTTTGTGAGGTTGTAGGTATCTATAAAGATGAAGAATTATCTGCAAGGTGGGGAGATAAGTGTGGTAAGTGGAAGGATTTAACTGTAGAATATAGCTGTTAACTAAAATAGGCTAGGGACACCTAGTCTATTTTAGTATTTAATACACTCAACTTTCTAAGAAAATAAATAGATATAAATTGACTACATGATATGAATAGTAAAAAATAGTTTAAAGCCCTAGAATTCTTTACAAATGTCAAAAGCCCAATCAATATAAAAGTGCTAATTATACGACCTATGTTGAGTGCTATATCTTTGTTTATTATATACTCAATTCTCATACACTCCTCATGCTCCTTATCTAATATATTAAATGAAGCTGAATTCATTGGAATATAAAAAAACGGAAAGAACATAGGATTTACAATCATGAATATAAGTAAAGTTATAAAACTTATATTTACAACTATTCCGATTGTGGAAAGAAACATAAAGACTGCTCCTATATATAAAGATATCATTCTTCTTTTAGGTTTTATTATTCTTTGTTCTATGTAATATGCAGCTGAAGAAATAAGGCTGGTTAAAAGCGTAAGCCTACCTAGAGTTATCTCACTTTTAGTAGTTGTGTAAATTAGTATAGTTACTACAAAAAATATTATAACGTCTCTGAATCCGTAAGCTATAAAACTCTTTTGGATATACCCCCATTCTGAGCTATTTCTTCCAAATACTTTCCTGAAATCTAGATTCTTATCGAAATTCTTTGATTTTAGAATCAAACTTACTAATATCAATATTATAAATAATGCTAATGATATACCAAAAACAATAGTATATCCTAGGCCTTTGTAATTTTCTATTATATATGATGCGGAAAATGGAGCTATAGCAGCGGCTATTCCACATACAAAACCATTAAAACCATTAAATGTATCTCTATTGTTAGTTGAAGTGAAGTCATAGCTTAACACATTATAAGACAGCCAGTAAAATCCTGAAGCTATGCCAAATAATATACCAAGGGGATATACATAAGATATAACGTTATCTTTAAACCAAAGAATAAATACAAAGAACACAATAAAGAAAAAGATACCTATTCTAAGGGACCAAATTCCATTTTTTCTTTTAGAGATATATCCACCAACAATGAACATAAGTGGAGTAAAAATATAATGCATTAGATTATATTTACATATCAATATGAAGTCGTTAGAGTTTTTCCATAAGAATATATTTACGAATATATTAGATATACCAATAGCTAGGGTAAACAGTGCTGCGATAAGTAGTAGTATTTTAGCTTCCTTTGACATAACATCCTCCAATCTAAAAGTATGATATATATATTTTTAGATTTTATCTTTATAATATACAAGCAAGCTTGAAAAGAATAAGGAAAAAATATTTTTTCAAATATTAGACAAATTATGAGTTTATTTGTATAATGAATATTAAAGGAGGATGGGACATGAAGAAAAATAGACTAATCGTAACTATGGTTGCAATTATAGTGCTTATACCAGTACTTTTATCTTTGGGAGTAGGCAAAATTTCATCAAATTATGTAAATAGTGGTATGGAATTTGGCAAAATAGTATTATTTATCAACTTATTTTATGGAATATCAATTGTAGTTATTACTGGAATTTTAGTATTTTTAGTTATCTCGTTAGTTATGAAGGATGTAACTAAAATGAGTGATAGAACGTATTATATGTCTGAAGGAGATTTAACTAAAAAGCTAGATGAAAATAGTAATGTATTTTTGAATAAGCTTTCCGTAAACGTTAACTATTTACTTTTGAGATTCAGAGGGTTAATATGTCAAATAATTACTATGACAGAAAAAGTAATAGATTACTCAAAGTACTTAAATGAAGCTTCTAATAAAGTTAATACATCTTCTGATGAAACTACTACAGCTATTAATGAAATATCAGCTGACATGACAGATCAAATGAATGCTATATCAAAGGCTAAGAATTACTCACTAGAAATAGTAGATAGCTCTAAGAACATATCTATTCAAGGAGAATCCATAGAAAATATGGCTTCAGCTATGGTTGATGTAGTTCAAAGTAGTTATGAAAATTTTGAGGCATTGATAGATAGAATGAACAAATCTACATCATCAAGTCTAGATATAGCTCTCAAAATGAAGAACCTAGAAGAAAGAGCATTTAAAATACAAAATATAGCTGATACAGTTAAGAAAATAAGTGAAAGCACTAACTTACTAGCACTAAATGCATCTATTGAGGCAGCAAGAGCAGGAGAGGCTGGAAAAGGTTTTTCAGTTGTTGCAGATGAAGTTAGAAAACTTGCAGAGATTTCTTCTAATCAAGCTAAAGAGATAGAAATTATAATAAACGATGTTAAAAATGAAATCATAAATATAGCTTCAAGTGTAAATGAAGAAGTTGAAAATATGAAAGAAGATATTGAGTTCTCAAAGAGAACAAGACAATCTCTAAATGACATTATAGACAAAACAAAGGACACATTCGAAGCTATAAAAAATATAAACAACATAATAGAAGATCAGGTAAATAAGATAGAACAGATAGATTCTATAATGAATGATATATCTCAGATATCAGAAAATACTACTGCAGCAACTCAACAGGTTGCAGCCTCAGCTGAAGAGCAGTCTATAGCGATTGAAAATATAGTAAGCTCTATAAGAAACTTAACAAAAATGAATGAAGATATAAAGAAATATGTTGATTCATTTACTAAAAACTATGAAGTTGACAGTGAAACAAGAAAGTACATAGATAATGGATTAAAGGCTTTAATAGAAGTGTCAAAAGATAGCAGATTAGCAACTATGGACTATAATATAGCAACTAAAGCATTAAAAGAAAGAATAAAGGAACATCCATACTTTGAATTATTTGCAGCTATGGATAAAGATGGTACAAGAAAGGCAGTAACAATAGATTACTCGGATACTAATGAAGTATTCCAAAACTTTGCTCATAGACCATATTTCATGTCAGCTATAAATGGAAAGCCGTTCACATCACAGCCATATATATCTGTAGATACAAATAGTTACTGTATAGCAATAGCTGTACCTGTAAAAAATGATAATGGTGAAATAGTAGGTATATTACAAGGTGATTTGACATTAGGTTAGTTTAGAATGAAAACAATATACCTTATGATGAAATATTTGTTTTAGGATCTCATTACAAAGTTGGAAAAGCAAAAGAGTTAAGATGTGATATATTCATTGAAGATAGCTACAAAAATGCTATTGAATTATCAAATGCAGGATTTACAGTTATACTTATGGATACTAACTACAACAGGCTGCCTATAAATGAAAGAATTATAAGAGTTAGTAATTGGCAAGAAATATATGAAATAATTGCAAATATGGAACTAGAAAATGCGAGCTAGAGAAAATATATATTTCTCTAGTTTTTATTTTAAACTTTAAAAAAAAGGATTATGATCAGTTTTATTGAATTTAAACTGGTAGCATTATAATTTTAGGAGATAAGAAAATGAAAAATAATAAAAGGTATTTTATACTTATATCATTAGTTGGGGCACTTATACTTGTATTTATACAAAGACTTTATATAGGAATTATGCAGGATTATTTAATTGAAAAGTTGGGTTTGACATTACGACAATTAAGTAATCTATCATCATCTACACTATATGGGTATGCTATAATGCAAATTCCAGTAGGAATTTTAGTAGACAAGGTAGGAGTAAGAAAAGTAACTATATGGGGTATGGCCTTAACATTTTTGTCATCTATACTATTTACATATGCTACAAGTTATACATTAGCAATTGTAGCTAGATTTTTTATAGGTGTAGGAACTTCTGTTGTAGTAGTGTCTATTATGAAAGTTCAGGCTTTATGGTTTGATAAAAAGGACTTTTCTAAACTATCATCGATAGTTTCTTTTATTGGCAATTTGGGTATGCTTCTAGCTACTGTACCTCTTGCATATTTTATTTCTATATTTGGTGAAAAAAATGCACTTATAGCTATTATAGTTTTAACATTTATGGTACTAGCATCTGTAGTACTGTTTGTGGAGGATAAAAATATAGAAAAAGAAGAACAAGAAAGTAGGGTGTTTAATAGTATAAAAGAGGTAGTACTCAATAAATGTACTTATCCACCATTACTTATAATAATGTTTTTTGTAAGCACCATGACTTCATTTACAAGTATTTGGGGGATAACATATCTTGTAAATGAATATTCATTATCTACTATAGACGCATCTAAATATATGTCATTTTTATCTTTAGGATTTATATTAGGAGCTTTTTTAGTTGGTGTTATGGATAAAGTGTTTAAAGGTGATTACAAAAAGAATTTAAAATTATTTACGTTTATATATCTACTTTTGTGGGTATATGTACTTATAATAAAAAAAGGAAATGTAAATCTAAGAATACTACCTATAATATTCATTTTAATGGGTATATGTATAATGTTTCATTTACTTGCATTTACAGCTGTTAAGGATGTAAATAAATTGGAGAACTCTGGAGTAGCTACTGCAACTATAAATATGAGCGAATTTATAGGAAGTGGCATATTAAATTTAGCAATTGCTTTATTAATAGATAGTAACTTTTCATATTCAGGTTCATTATTTGTAATAATAATTTATAGTTTTATTTCATTTATATCATCATTATTTATAGATAAGAGCAATCTAGACTTAGAATGATTTGTTTTTGTTATATTTTTAGTGTAAAATTAAATATAATTAAAATGGAAAATATAATATCAATAAAGTATAATAAATATATACTTGTTAAATTAAGAACATTTGGGGGTGATTTGTTGAAAAGAGTGTTCGCATTTTTGGCACTGTTAACTACTGTATTATCCATACTTTTCAATCCTTTTATGGGTAGCATGGTTTTTTCTCAAGCAAATAAATCTGCATACGTTGTAAACATAAAGGGAGAAATTAATCCTGGAACTTACTACTATGTTAGAAATTCAATAGAAAAAGCGCAAAATGAAGATGCTGATTTGATAGTATTTGAGATAGATACAATGGGAGGAAGGGTAGATTCTGCTGTTAATATAAGTGATGCTATAGTTTCAGCAGGTATACCTACAGTTGCTTATATAAATAAAAAAGCAGAATCAGCAGGAGTTTTAATAAGTATATCATGTGACAAAATATATATGGCACAAGGCTCTACTATAGGATCAGCAGAGACTATTCCCTATACAGAAAAGAATATATCTTACTGGACCAGTCAATTAAGAACAGTTGCACAGCAAAAAGGAAGAGATTCTGATGTAGTTGCTGCTATGGCTGATAGAGATATAAAAATAGAGGGGCTTGTAGATAAAGGAAAACTTCTGAATTTAACTAGTGAAAATGCTAAAGAAATAGATTTTATAGACGGAATAGCAAACTCTAGAAATGAAGTATATTCAGATATCAAAATGAATAATGTTACTGAAATAGTAGTAGAAAAAACTTTGTTCGATGAATTTGTAAATATAATCAATTTAACATTTATAGCTCCTGTGCTACTATCAATAGGATTTATAGGGCTTATTACAGAAATTATAACACCTGGATTTGGAATAGGTGGTATAATTAGTATATTAGGTTTTGGATTATTCTTTGGAGGTTCAGTATTAGGAGGAAGTGCTAGTACGTTTGTACTTTTTATATTTTTGATAGGGTTAATATTCTTAGTACTTGAAGCTTTGGCTCCTGGATTTGGAATATTTGGAATATCAGGAATACTAGCTGTAGTAGTTAGTATAATAATGGCTTCAAACTCTCTATTACAGGCTTTTGCATATATGTTTGTAGCATTTATAATAACAATAATTGCAACTGTGTTTTTAATCAAAAAACTTCCTAAAAGAAAGATATCAAAAACTTTACTTCTTGAAACTAAGTTAAATAAAGAAGGTGGTTTTGTTCCTTATAAAGAAAATACTGATTATATAGGGAAAGTAGGAAATAGCGTATCAGATTTAAGACCTTCTGGTAAAGTGCAGATAGGAAATGAAATTTTAGATTGCATTTCAGAAACTTCCTATATAGAAAAAAATAAGGCAGTAAAAATTATCAAAATAGATGGAAATAAAATAATAGTAAGAGAAATTAAGGAGGGGTAATATGGTTTTTGTTGGTCCAATTATAGGTGTATTTTTAATTATTTTACTTTTATCATTATTTTTTAGTTTTATCCCAGTAGGTCTTTGGATAACAGCTTTATTTTCAGGAGTAAAAATATCTATATTAACACTTATTGGAATGAGATTTAGAAGAGTTACACCGGCTCACATAGTTAATCCTATGATTAAAGCAACTAAGGCTGGACTAAATATAAGTATAGATAAGCTTGAAGCTCATTATCTAGCAGGTGGAAATGTAAACTCTGTTGTTGATGCATTAATAGCTGCCCAAAGAGCTAATATAAATTTAGAGTTTGAGCAAGCAGCAGCTATAGATCTTGCAGGTAGGGATGTTTTAGAAGCTGTTCAAGTAAGTGTAAACCCAAAAGTTATTGAAACACCAAGAATTGCAGCAGTTTCAAGAGATGGTATAGAAGTTATAGCAAGAGCTAGAGTTACAGTTAGAGCTAATATTGAAAGACTTGTTGGGGGAGCTGGAGAAGAAACTATAATAGCAAGAGTAGGAGAAGGTATAGTAACTACTGTAGGTTCATCTGATAGTCACAAAGCAGTACTTGAAAATCCTGATAGAATTTCTAAAACAGTTTTAGATAAAGGATTAGACTCTGGAACAGCATTTGAGATACTTTCTATAGACATTGCTGATGTAGATGTAGGAAGAAATATAGGAGCACAGCTTCAAACAGACCAAGCGGAAGCAGATAAGAAAATAGCACAAGCAAAAGCTGAAGAAAGAAGAGCTATGGCTATTGCAAGAGAGCAAGAAATGAAAGCTATGGTAGAAGAAATGAGAGCTAAAGTTGTAGAATCAGAAGCTCAAATACCACTTGCTATATCAGAAGCATTTAGAAATGGAAACTTAGGAGCATTTGATTACTATAATCTAAAAAATACAATGGCAGATACTAACATGAGAGAGTCTATAGCAAAGGTAAGTGATAAGAAAGAACAAAAGCCTAACCAAAAGCTATAAAGGGCGTGGTTAAATGGAAAATATACTAATTTTTATCATTATAGCATTATTTAATGCATTTATAGGAAGTAAGAAAGAAAAAAAAGGGTCATTTTTGAGAGATTTTGATCTAGATGATGTATTTGAAAATATCAGAAATAAGATAGAAAACATAGACATTAAGCTACAACCCCAAAGTGTAGAAATCAAAAATGAAACTTACAATGAGCATAAATATGAAGAAAAGAAAGAAAAGTTAAGTGATAATTTTTTAGAAAAAGTAGACAAAGAGCATAAGAAAGTAATAAAAAATGATTACGAAGATGATACTGATGATGATACATTCGATTTATTTAGTGATGTTGAAGATATAAAAAGAGGATTAATCATGAGTGAAATTCTATCAAAACCAAAGAGTCTTAGATGAAAAATGACACCTTTTTAAAGGTGTCATTTTTTATAATGAATAGGAAATTATAAACTTTTTGAATTAAAGTCTACCTTTAAAATCTTTCAAAGAAAGACTTTTTTATACTATAAGACTTGCAAGCATTTTTCCTGCAACTGCTAGTGACATGGTAACGAATATAGGTTTTATTAGTTTTGTTCCTTTGTTTAAGGCAAGTTTTGTTCCTACAGTTGCTCCTAAAATCATACAAATAGCAACAGGTAAGCCCATAAGATAATCAATTTTGCCATTTAAAGCAAACATAAATAAAGAGGTTACATTACTAACAAAATTCAATACTCTTGCATTTCCCCCAGCTCTAGTAAAATCAAAACCATAGATATATATAAGTCCGAATATTAAGAAAGAACCTGCTCCAGGGCCAAAGAATCCATCATAAAAGCCTAAACAAAAGGACAATAATATTGAAAGAAATATACTTCTTTTAGTTACTTTATCAAATTTATCTTCCTGACCTATTGATTTTGAAAACAAGCTATATACTCCTACGAAAAGAACCAAAACTAGCACCATTGAATAAAGATACTTTTGGTCTATATAAAGCACTGTATTTACACCAAATATAGATCCTAATAATGTAAATGGAATAAGCATTTTTAGTATACTAAAATCTACTTTCCCTGATTTAGCATACCTAATTGAGCTTGTAAAAGATGCAGTACTTGATGCAAACTTATTAGTTCCAAGTGCAAGATGAGGAGAAACTCCAGCCATCAAAAACGCAGGTAAACTAATAAGCCCCCCACCTCCAGCTATAGAATCGACCAAAGCAGCTAAAAAGCCGGCAATGCATAAAAATATTAAATTTTCCAATACAAACTCCTCCCGAATATATAATATAAATACATATATATTTTATCATAGGGATAGTTTACTTAGCACAAAAAAATGCTCTTAAACTTAGTTTAAGAGCATCTAGAATATTTATTCAACAACTATATCTTTGCTATTTTCCCAAAGACCATGTATGTTACAATAACTTAAAGCGTAAATAGTACCAGATTTAGATAATTTTATACTAGATAGTCCTACAGATTCAGTGAAAATAGATCCTTCTCCATGAGCTGAGAAATTAAAGTTAGCAAGTTCTATAGGAAATTTATCACCTTGTGGATGGAAGAACACTTTTATCCATGATATGTGGTGTTCAAGAGTGTTAGGATGCTTAATCTCATCACCTATAGATACTTTAAGATCAAAATCTTCGTTAGATTTCACCTTTTCAGGAGCATGTATAACAGGAACGTGTTTTTCACCTTTCCAATCTCCAGTTTGTAAAAGTTGGCCTAGACTTTTCATATATAAAACCTCCCTAATAATTATCTGGTATTATTTATATCCTAAACATTTTATATTAATCAAAAAAGTTAAATATTTTTTTTTGATGGAGATTTAGATTTTTTAATTTGGCTATCTATAAGTCCAGTTGCGTGACCCATAGGACAAACTTGGCACCAAGACCTTGGCTTAAAGATTATACCCATGATTATACCTACTAAAAGTGATGCCATCATAAATCTAAAAAGTGAAAAACCTATCTTAGTAATATCAGGACCAGCATGAACAAGAGATATTGTTAGCATAGTCATCATAAGAATAAGCATTGTATTTTTAACAGTTTTCGATTTGAAAGACTTTGGTAAGTTATTATCCATGCTTATATTCTTTAAGAAATTTCCAAGTAAAGATCCACGTGGACAGTAGTGAGAACAATGAACCTTACCTCTACCTTTAACTGCATGATACATAGGAACAATCATGCATACAAATCCTAATACTCCAAAGCGTATATCCACAACTGAAAGAATTATAAATAGCATCATAAAAATCCAAGACCACTTCATATGAGATTTGTGTTTTGTTTTCATTTTCATACCTCCTAATTATTTTTATATTATAATATTACAATATAACGATAAATATGTCAATAAAATTTTGAGTTATTCTAAACCCTTATATATTAAAATTTGTAATCAAATAGCTAAAGAGTCATAAAATTATATAAGAGGGAGGTGGGTTAATGTTCGACTTACCAAGTGATTTAGAAATTACTTTACCTAGAGTAACAACTATTGGAAATAAGTGTATAAAGATAGAAAATTATATAGGTATAATAGAGTACTCAGATAAAGTAATTAAAATAAGTACAAAAACGAATACACTTAAAATACAAGGGGATAACTTATTAATAAAATATATAACCGAAGAAGATGCATGTATAGAAGGAAAAATATATTCCATAGAATATTGGGTTTAAGGGGGCATAAAATTGTGGCAATACATAAAAGGGTTCTTGATAGTGACAATAGAAGGTTTAAATTTAGAAAGATTTATTAGCGAACTTGCAAAAAATGGTGTATATATTTTTAATATAAGAAGGATAACAAACACTAAAATAGAACTTTATATATATAAAAAAGATCTAACTAAGCTTGTTAGTATATATAAAAAATCTAATTATAACCTCAAAATCAAAAGGTCTGTAGGAATTCCGTTTGTGATGAAGCGAATATACAAAAGAAAACCTCTACTTATAGGAGGGGTTATATCCTTAGTTATATTATTATTACTAAGCACATTTGTAACTAATATCTATATTGATAGTCCAGAAGGCATAGATAAGGAAGCTATCAGGCAAGAAGTATATAAACTAGGATTAAAGCCATGGACAAATAAATATGTAATAGATAAGAAATTAATAAGAGATAAAATATTGCTTAGGTTTGATGATATTGCACATGTATCTATAAACATACAAGGAACTAATGCATATGTAGAAATAATAAAAAGAGCAGAAGAACCAAAAGAAAAAGAAAGATTAAGTTGTAATATAATTGCAGAAAAAAATGGTATAATAGAAAAGGTTATTGCTAGAAGAGGAGAGGCTTTAGTAAAAAGAGGAGACATAGTAAAAAAAGGAGATGTATTAATTGCAGGTGGAGATGTAGTAGCTAAGGGAGAGGTTCTTGCTAGAACATTTTATGAGACAAAAGAACAAGGAGTGTACATAGAAAAAATAAAAAATAAAACAGGAAATAAAAAAAGTGTAGTAACAATAAGTACGTTTGGTAAAAACTTTAGCTTAAAAAGAAATATAGATTATAAAAATTATATAGTAGATAAAAAAGTATATAATCTAGGATATAAAGAATATACAATACCAATCCAATTAGAAATACAAACATTTTATGAAGTAAATGTAAAAGAAATAAAGCAAGATTTATCACAACTTAAGGAGAATCTTAGAAAAAAAGCTCTAAAAAAAGTAGATTATTTAATACCAGCAGGGGCAAAAATAGTTAATGTAAGAGAAAATTACAAAGTAAATGGATATAATTTAGAGTTCACTATAACTGTAGAAACTTTAGAAAGCATAGGAAAAGAGGAAAAGGTAAAGGGAGGAACAGATATTGACAATACAGAAGAAAATAGAAATTAAAGATGAAGCATTTCAAAGAGAGTTATTTGGAAACTTTGATAAAAATATAAAGATAATTGAAGATAGATTAAATATAAATATAGTTTTAAGAGATGGGAATATAATTTTGATTGGAAATGAAGAAAATATAAATCAAGCACAGAAGCTTATAATGGAACTTGTAGAAGTAGTTAAAAAAGGGCAAAGCTTAAACACTCAAGATATAAGCTACTCTATAGATCTTTTGCTTGAAGGAACACAACACAAAATGAAAGAGTTAGCTGAGGATATAGTTGTTCTTACTGCTAAGGGTAATCCAATTAAGCCAAAAACATTAGGTCAAAAATCATATGTAGATTTAATAAAAAATAATGACATAACATTTGGTATAGGACCTGCTGGGACGGGAAAGACATACTTAGCTGTTGCTATGGCTGTAAAAGCATTTAGAAGAGATGAAGTATCAAGAATAATTTTGACTCGTCCAGCTGTTGAAGCAGGAGAGAGTTTAGGATTTTTACCTGGAGATTTAAAAGAAAAAGTAGATCCTTATTTAAGACCTTTATATGATGCTCTATTTGAGATAATAGGAGCAGAGAAATTTAACAAGTATATGGAAAGAGGAATGATAGAAGTTGCACCACTAGCTTACATGAGAGGTAGAACTTTAGATAATTCATTCATAATACTTGATGAGGCTCAAAATACAACTCCGCAGCAAATGAAAATGTTTCTAACTAGACTAGGATTTGGTTCAAAAGCAGTTGTAACAGGAGATATAACTCAAACAGATCTTCCAAGTGGGAAAAAATCAGGGCTTCTTCATGCACAGACCATACTAAAAGATGTAAAAGGGATAGGTATGATAAATTTAACAGAAAAAGATGTTGTAAGACATGAGCTAGTTCAAAGAATAATAAAAGCATATGAAAAATATGAGAAAAAAGAAGAATACAAAAAAAGTGTAAAAAATAATAAAAAGTAAGGAAAGGAGAGGGAAAAATGAAATTTAGGAAATTTTCCCTTGCTCTTTTATTTTTTGTAGTAAACTTCATACTATTGTTTACTTTTTTATCTCCCCAAAAATATCAACTCAGAGTAGGGGAAAGAGCGCAAGAAGATTTAAGAGCAACTAAAGATGTAGAGAACAAGATAGAAACTGAAAAATTAATTAAAAAAGCTGTAGAGAATGTCCAACCTGTTTATAGAGTTAATCCTACAGTTCAGGCTGAAATGAAGGCTGACATAGAAATTGTCTTTGAACAAATATACAAACTGAAAGACAATAATGAAATAGTATTTGAAGATAAGGTAAAATACCTTAAAGAAGAAACTAAAATATCAGATAAGTCTATAACTAAAGCGTTAACTATGGACAAGCAAAGATTAGAATATCTGAAAAAATACATATTTGAAACCATAAATCAAATAATGAACACAGGAATTACAAAAGAAGAAATAGACGCATTGAAAGAAACTATAGCAGAGTCATTTGAAGAAACAGATAAATTTAAATCAGATGAAAAGCTTTTGGGTATAGAGGTTCTTAATTCTTTCTTAAGACCGAACAAATTCTTAGACATAGAAAGAACACAACAAAAGATAGAAGAAGCAAAATCTACCGTAGACAAGGTTATAATAAGAAAAGGAGAATATATAATATACAAAGGTGAAATTATAACTCAGGAAAAAGTAGATATAGTAAACAGTCTAGGCTTGTTAGAAAAAAGAGGTAGAGAAGATTTTCTAGTTAATATAAGTATTGCTGTAATACTTATTATACTAGAATGTTTATTAGCGTTGTACGTTTATGTATTCCACAAAGAACTTATAAAAGATGAGAAAAAATTAATTCTCTTAGCTCTTATAATAACTACAACCCTTATACTTTCTTTGCCTTTAAGTATTATATCGCCATATATAATGCCACTAGTTACTGCAAGTATGTTAATAAGCATATTATTAAATCCAAAACTAGCAATAGTATCTAATGTTTTAGTATCTACAATGGCATATTTAGCTATAGGAGATCAAAATCTATATATTATTTCTTTAGTATCAGGAAGTTTTGCATCATTTGCAAGTTTAGAAATAGGACAAAGAAGAAGTATAATTCTTACAGGGGCAAAGATAGGAATAGTAAATTTCTTTTTAGCACTTTCTCTAGGGTTTATGAGTACTACAAATTTAAGAGAGCTGTTTTTAAATTCTTCACTAAGTCTTTTATCAGGGATATTTGCATCTATATTAGTCGTAGGTAGCTTACCTTTATGGGAATATTATTTTGATGTAATAACTTCCCTAAAGCTGTTAGAAATTTCAAATCCTAATAATGAAGTACTAAAGAGGATGTTAATAGAAACACCTGGAACATACCATCATAGTATTATAGTTGGAAATTTAGCCGAAAGAGCTTGTGATAAAATAGGTGCTAATTCATTGTTAGCAAGGGTAGCTGCATATTATCACGATATTGGTAAGTTAAGTAGGCCTTATTTCTTTAAAGAGAATCAAATTATAATAGAAAATCCACATGATAAAATAATACCTACACTGAGTGCAAAAATAATAAAGGATCATATAACAGATGGATTAGAATTAGCAAAAAAATACAAACTCCCAAAAGAAATAATAAATATAATAAAAGAACACCATGGAACAACTTTAGTAGCGTACTTTTATTACAAAGCAAAAGAAGAAGGGCTTGATATAAAGGAAGAAAGTTTTAGATATGATGGCCCTAAACCTCAAAGTAAAGAATCAGCAGTTGTTATGTTAGCAGATTCAACTGAAGCTGCTATCAGAAGCATAAAAGAACCTACAAAAGAGAAAATAGAAGATATGATACAAAAAATAGTTGATGGAAAGTTAAATGAAAGGCAACTAGATGAAAGTAATCTTACATTAAAGGATGTAGAACAGATAAAAAATGCTTTTCTCGAGGTTATGATGGGAATGTTTCACGAAAGAATAGAATATCCTAAAGAAGGAGGAGAAAGTGATGGAGCTTCTAATAGATAATAGACAAAATAAGATTGATATTGATGATAAATTAATATGTATGATAGAAAATGTCGTTATTGAATCTTTAAGATATGAAGGATTTAGAGAAGATTATGAAGTAAGTTTATCATTTGTAGATAATGAAGAGATACACTATCTTAATAGGGAATATAGAGGTGTTGATAGACCAACAGATGTATTGTCATTCCCTTTATTAGACGATAGTTTTGATATTGAAGAAAAAGCACTAGGAGATATAGTTATTTCCCTGGAAAAAGCATTAGAACAAAGTAAAGAGTATAATCACAGCTTTGAAAGAGAAGTAGCTTTTTTAGTTTGCCATAGTATGTTTCACTTGATGGGGTATGACCATGATACAGATGAAAATACAAAGGTCATGAGAGAAAAAGAAGAAAGGGTGTTATCTAAACTAAATATAGTGAGGGAGTAATAGTATGAGAAAAACTACAATAATAGAGGCTTTTAATCGTGCCATAGATGGAATAATATACACCTTAAAGAATGAAAAGAATATGAAAATACATTATTTAATAGGTGTTATAGTTTTGTTTATGAGTCTCTTTTTTGATATTACAAGACTTGAAATGATAATCTTGTTTATTACAATCTCTCTTGTTGTAATTTCTGAAATGATAAATACAGCTATAGAAAAATCAATAGATCTATTTACTGATAAATATCATGAGCTTGCTAGAATAGCAAAAGATGTAGCAGCTGGAGCTGTACTTATAGCATCTTTAAACTCGGTAGTAGTAGGATATATAATATTTTTTGACAGAATAAATCCTTTATCTCACATGCTTTTGAATAAAATAAGAAAATCAGAAATTCACATAACAGTTATAGCTATTTTGATAGTACTTATATTTGTTTTAGTAGGTAAAGCCTTGACAGGAAAAGGGACACACCTAAGAGGTGGAATGCCAAGTGGTCATTCAGCACTTGCTTTTTCTGTAGCTACTGCAGTAACTTTTATATCTGAAGAAATGTTAGTTTCAACATTAACATATTTACTTGCAGTGCTTGTAGGTCAAAGTAGAATAGAAGCTAAGATACACTGTACAACTGAGGTTATAGTAGGGGCTATACTGGGAATACTAGTAACTATATTCATATTTCAATTAAGTTTCGTTTAATAGAATTTTTAACATTACTTCAAAAATATTTCTTGGATAAAACAAAAATATTTGATATAATGGAAAATGCTCACTCTAAATCCTAGTGGCATTTCAATGAACTTATATTTTAAGGGAAATTGGGGAGGAGGATTGGAAATGAAAAATAGAAAGAATTACGAAAATATAAATTTTACAGACTTAAGAAATATTTTTATAACAGGAACTTTTTCAATTCTTCCAATTGCTATAACCTTGTCTCTTATATTTTGGCTCTTTAACAAAATAGATTCAATATTTAGAGAACCCTTAGAAAAATTTATTGGATTTCCTTTATATGGGATAGGATTTGTAATTACTATTCTATTAATATTTATAACTGGTATATTTGTAACTGATGTATTAGGAAAAAAAATATTCAATTTCCTTGAGGAGATATTGTATAAAGTGCCACTAGCTGGGGTTGTATATTCTTCTGTTAAGCAAGTTACGGAAGCGTTTACAAGCAAAAAAAGGGAAAATTTTAAACATACAGTAATAGTTCAATATCCATCTAAAGGAATATATACATTAGGTTTTATGACATCAGATGTACCAAACTTTTTGAAATGTGAAATGAATGAAGAACTAGCATTTGTATTTATACCTACAACACCAAATCCTACCTCAGGTATGCTTGTTATGGTACCTAAAGAGGATATTATATATTTAGATATGACAGTAGAGGAAACTCTAAAACTTATAGTATCAGGTGGAATCGTAAATGTGAGAGATTAAGGAGGATATAAAAATGGACACAATAAAATTACTTGAAATTGCAGAAAAAGCTAAGGAAAACGCATACGTTCCGTACTCTAAATTTCATGTTGGTGCTGCTCTTTTAACTAAATCTGGTAAAATATACACAGGATGTAATGTAGAGTGTGCATCTTATGGTGGAACAAACTGTGCAGAAAGAACTGCTATATTTAAGGCTGTATCTGAAGGAGATAAAGAGTTTGAAGCTATAGCAATAAGCAGTGATAATCCAGGAGAAACTTATCCATGTGGTATATGTAGACAAGTTATTTTAGAATTTGGAAGAGATATCAAAGTGATAGTTGGAGAGTCAAAAGGAAAACATACAGTATTTACTATAGATGACTTACTTCCTAAGTGTTTTTCAGGAGTAGATCTACAAAAATAATCTAGAAGGTGATAAAGTGAAGTTTAAATCAGGATTTGTAAGTATCTTAGGTAGACCTAATGTAGGAAAATCTACGCTTATGAATAGAGTAATAGGTGAAAAAATAGCTATAATGAGCGATAAGCCTCAGACTACAAGAAATAAGATACAATCTGTATACACAGATGAAAATTTTCAGATTGTATTTTTAGATACACCTGGAATACATAAACCTAAGAATAAATTAGGTGAGTACATGGTAAAAGCTGCTACAAGCACTTTAAACGACGTAGATTTGGTGTTGTTTGTGGTAGATGATTCTAAAACCATAGGACCTGGAGATAGAAGAATTATAGAAGATTTAAAGAAAGTTAAAACGCCTATTATTTTAGTTATAAACAAAATAGATAACCTTAACAAAGAAGAGCTAATAGAAATTGTAGATAACTACAACAAAGAAGGAGTATTTACTGAAATAGTTCCTGTTTCAGCATTAAAAGGAGCTAATGTGAATACTTTGATTGATGTAGTAAAAAAATATATCCCAGAAGGGCCTCAATATTTCCCAAGTGATATGTTAACAGATCAACCAGAAAGAGTATTAGTATCAGAGCTAATAAGAGAGAAAGTCCTTCACTATATCCATGAAGAAATTCCTCATGGAGTAGCTGTTGAGATTGAAACTATGAAGCAAAGAAAAGAAGGAGATATTATAGATATATCTGCTGCAATATATTGCGAAAGAGATTCTCATAAAGGCATTATCATAGGTAAAAATGGTAAGAAATTAAAAGGAATAGGAAAAGCGGCCAGAGAAGATATTGAAAGACTTTTAGGATCTAAAGTTTATCTTCAGCTTTGGGTTAAAGTTAAGGAAAAATGGAGAGAAAGTGAAAACTATATAAGGAATTTTGGATATAGAGAATAAAATTATTATATTTTCCAAAAAACTCTATGTATAGTATTCCCCATCTTACCAAAAATATATTTAAATGGTGAGAGGGGGTTTTTTAATATGCAAAATTTTTTCTGGAATTATTTTAAACAAACAGGAGATATTGAAGCATATCTTTATTTACTTAAACTTAATTCTTCTAATGAGGAAGATTCTGAACATGAAGAGAATACAAGGGAGATAAATGATGCTTACATTAATAAATACTGAAGGAGTAGTTTTAAGAAACAGAAAGTTTGAGGAAGCTGATGCTATATTAACTATATTCACAAGAAAACTTGGCAAAATCTCAGCAGTAGCTAAAGGAGCTAAAAGACCTAAAAGCAATTTATTATCAGCAACTCAAGTTTTTGCTTATTCTAATTTTTCTTTATATAAATCGGCATCTATGTATAAAATAAATCAATGTGATATAAAATACAATTTTTATAATTTATCAAAAGAAATATCTGTACTATCATATGCCTCATATATAACTCAACTAGTAGAAGTTGTAACATTAGAGAATCAAACTAACAACAGACTCTTTGATTTACTTATTAAGACCCTATATTTATATTCAAAAGGAGAAAGAGATTTAGAATACATTACTGCAATATTTGAACTGAAATTTTTGGATTATATAGGATATAAGCCAGAGGTATCAAAATGTGCTAACTGTGGCAATAATAACTTAATAAATAGCAAGTTTAGCGTGATAGAAGGTGGAGCTATATGTGTCAATTGTCAGCAGATAATTACAACTTTACAAAAAATAGATCCAACTACATTAAAATTAATGGAATACATATTGTTAAATGACATAATAATAAGTAGCAAGGCAAAAGTTTCTAAATATCTTATTAAAGAACTAAGAAAAATACTAAAAAGATATTTAGGTGAGTATGTTGACAATTTGAACTTAAAATCATTAAATTTTTTAGAAAATTTAAAAGATTAGGAGTGATTGTATGGATATTACATTAGAAAAAATCGATCAGATTCTAGAGAGAACAGAAGTAAGCTATGCTGAAGCAAAAGAAGCATTAATTAATTCAAATGGAGACGTAATAGAAGCTTTAATCTATCTAGAAAAGAAAAATAAGAAAGTATTTAAAGGAATTAATGAAAAAGGAAATGAATTAATTGACAAATTAAGAGAAGCTCTAAAAAGAGGAAATATAACAAGGGTAATACTAGAAAGAGAAGGAGATGTTATATTAAATCTTCCTGTATCTGTCGGAGCAATAGGCCTTGTTATAGCTCCAGTAGCATCTATAATAGGAGTTTCTGCAGCTATGGTTACTAACTATAAGCTAAAAATAATAAAAGATGATGGTGAGTCTATAGATTTAAGTGAAATAACAGAAGAAAAAATAAATGAAATGAAAGAGAAAATGCATTTTAAAAAGAATAAAGAAGATAAAGATATAACTGAAGAAATAATAAAAGAAGCTAAAGAAGAAGGGCCTATAGACCTTGACAAATAAATGTTAATTTGCTAAATTAAAACTTAAGCATTTAATATATTAGCCTTTCGCAAGGAGCGAAGGGCTTTAATTTTTAAATGTGCAAAGGAGGGAATATGATGAATTTTCAAGATATGATAATTGCCCTTCAAAATTATTGGGCTAAACAAAATTGTATAGTAATGCAGCCTTATGACAGTGAAAAAGGAGCAGGAACTATGAACCCGCAGACTTTCTTAAGGTCACTTGGACCTGAGCCTTGGAAAGTTTGTTATGTAGAACCTTCAAGAAGGCCAGCTGACGCAAGGTATGGAGAAAATCCTAATAGACTATATCAACATCATCAGTTTCAGGTAATACTAAAGCCATCTCCTGAGAATATTCAAGATTTATATCTAGATAGCTTAAGAGCTATAGGAATAAACCCTGATGAGCATGATATAAGATTTGTAGAAGATAACTGGGAGAATCCTACATTCGGAGCTTGGGGACTTGGATGGGAAGTATGGCTTGATGGAATGGAAATAACTCAATTTACATATTTTCAGCAAGTAGGTAGTATAGACTGTGAACTTGAGTCGGCAGAATTAACTTATGGACTTGAAAGGCTTGCTATGTATCTGCAAGAAAAAGACAATGTATTTGACTTAGAATGGACACAAGGGATAAAGTATGGAGACATATTCAAAAAAGCAGAGTATGAGCATTCTGTATATAGCTTTGAAGAAGGAAATGTAGACATGTTACTTAATCTTTTCAATACATATGAAGAAGAAGCTAAAAAGTTAATAGAAAAAGGCTTAGTTATGCCTGCTTATGACTACATATTAAAATGTTCACACTCATTTAATGTATTAGATGCAAGAGGAGCAATAGGAGTAAGCGAAAGAGCAGGATTTATAGGAAGGGTAAGAAATATGGCAAAGCGTGTAGCTGCTGAGTACATAAAACAAAGAGAAGAAATGGGATACCCTTTGCTGAAGGGAGGCAAAAATAATGAGTAAATGCTTATTATTTGAAATAGGTGCTGAAGAAATACCTGCAAGGTTTATAGATAGTGCTTTGAATCAAATGAAAGAAGGGGCAAAGAAGCTATTTAATGAAAATAGACTAGAGTTTGGAGACATAAATGTATATGCAACTCCAAGAAGACTTACTCTTATAGTAGAAGGTCTTGAAGAAAAACAAAAAGATTTGAAAGAAGAAGTTAAGGGACCTTCGAAAAAGATTGCATTTGATAATGATGGAAATCCTACAAAACCTTTAGAAGGATTTATGAGAAGTAAAGGTTTAAAATTAGAAGATTTATCTTTCAAAGTAGTAGGTAAAGAAGAGTATGTTTATGGAACAATAATGGAGCAAGGAAAAGAAACTAAGGAAGTATTAAAAGAAATTCTTCCTAATATAATAAGATCTATAAACTTCCCTAAGTCTATGCGTTGGGGTGGAAAGAATCTAAAATTCCCAAGACCTATAAGATGGATTTTGTCTTTATATGGACAAGATACTATAGACTTTGAAATAGAAGGAATAAAGTCATCAAATATAACAAGAGGACATAGATTCCTTGGAAGCAATAACATAGTAATTAATTCTATAGATGAGTATTCATCAAAGCTTAGAGAAAACTATGTAATATTAGATCAAAATGAAAGAAAACAATTAATAAAGAGTCAGTGCCTTAAAGTTGCAGAAAGCCTAAATGGAAGTCTTATGTTAGATGAAGATTTATTAGATGAAGTTAATTATATAATAGAATACCCAACAGCATTTTATGGAGATTTTAAGGAAGATTATCTAAAACTTCCTAAAGAAGTTATAATAACTCCTATGAAAGAGCATCAAAGATATTTCCCAGTTCTAAAAGAAAATGGAGAGCTTTTACCTAACTTTATAACGGTTAGAAATGGTATAGATTACAAAATAGAAAATGTTAAAAAAGGTAATGAAAAAGTTCTTGAAGCAAGGCTTGCAGATGCATTATTCTTTTACAAAGAGGATACTAAAAAGCATTTAGAAAGCTATATAGATGGACTAAAAAATGTAGTATTCCAAGAAAAGTTAGGAACCATATATGATAAAGCAGTAAGAATAGAAAATCTATCAGATAGCTTAACTGAAATCTTAGGATACTCTAATGATAAGGAAGATATATTAAGAAGTGCAAAACTTTGTAAAGCAGATTTAGTAACAAATATGGTATTTGAATTTACTGAACTTCAAGGGGTTATAGGAAGAGAATACTCTAAGTTATGTGGAGAGAAAGAAGTAGTTTCACAAGCTATATTCGAGCACTATTTACCTAGATTTTCAGGTGATGTACTTCCACAAACTAATGCAGGTATTGTATTATCTATAGCTGATAAATTAGATTCTATAGCAGGATTTTTTGCTATTGGAATTCAACCTAGCGGATCTAATGACCCGTACGCACTAAGAAGACAGGCTTTAGGAATAATAAACATAATAATGGATAAGAATATAGCTATAAGCCTAAAAGATATAGTGATAATGGCCTTAGATAATTATAACAACTTAGAATTTAATGAAGAAAAAGTTGTGTCAGAGATTATAGATTTCTTCAATCAGAGAATTAAGAATCTATTTAATGAGATGGGCATTAGATACGATGTAATAGATGCTGT
Source organism: Alkalithermobacter paradoxus (assembly GCA_002029295.1). Taxonomy (GTDB): domain Bacteria; phylum Bacillota; class Clostridia; order Peptostreptococcales; family Peptostreptococcaceae; genus Alkalithermobacter; species Alkalithermobacter paradoxus. The sequence goes on from MZGW01000001.1 coordinate 269,830, forward strand.
ACTTAGCTTAAATATAGATGATATAGCCAATATGTATACTAGAGCTAAAGAGCTTAACTCATGGATAGAAAAAGCAGAGATTGTAGAAATACTTACTGCATTCAATAGAGTATCATCTTTAGCAGAAAATGCCACTTCGGACTGTATAAATGAAGAATATTTTGTAGAAGCAGAGGAAAAAGCTTTATATGATATGTTCAAAACTGTAAAACAAAATGTTGAGGCTTTAATAAAAGAAAAGAAATATTCTGGTGCATTAGATGAATTTATAAGCTTGAAAGGGCCTATAGATACATTATTTGATACAGTTATGATAATGGATAAAGATGAAAAAATCAAAAATAATAGGCTTGCTCTTTTAAGACAAATAAGCAACACTATGTTGTCTATATGTGATTTATCTAAAATAGTTTATAAATAAAACAAAGCCGAGCTTTTAGCTCGGCTTTATTATAATACATAGGAAATTATGCACTTTAATAAATTGTGGGTAAATCATAATTTACGTAATGTGTTTCAACAAAGTCTTCTTTTTTAAATCTTTCAAAGAGAGACTTTGTTCATAAAAAATATTTACATTCTAAAATCTAAGATATATAATATACTATATAATATAGTATAACACATTTTAAAGAGGTGGTTCCTATCCAGCTAAACAGTAGACAAACGAAGATAATAGATATAGTAAAAGAGCATGAACCGATTACTAGTGAGCAAATAGCTTCCATTCTCGGAGTTACTAGAGCAACACTTAGGCCAGATTTGGCAATACTAACAATGTCGGGAATTTTGGACGCTAGACCAAAGGTTGGGTACTTTTACTCGGGAGTAGATGAGAATAATTTAATTTCTAAAAAAATAAATTCAAAAAATGTAGGAGACATAATGAGTCTACCTATACTTGTTACAGAAGATACCACAGTATATGATACTATAGTTACAATGTTCTTAGAAAATGTAGGAAGTATATTTGTAACGAATAAAGGATATCTATCTGGGGTAGTTTCAAGAAAAGATCTTCTTAAAAATGCAATAGGAGGATCTGAAATAAGCAAAATACCTGTAGGCATAACAATGACTAGAATGCCTAATATAGTTGTAACTTATCCTAATGAAAGTGTAGTAGAAGCTGCAAGAAAAATAATAGATCATGAAGTGGATAGCTTGCCTGTTACAGAATTAGAGATTATAGATGGGAAAGAGCATTACAAGGTAGTTGGTAGAATTTCAAAAACAAATATAACAAGATTATTCTTAGAATTTAGTGGAAGTTAAAGGCATAGTAGGGGGTAATGTATGGAAAGATTAGCTATATACATAATATCAGATTCTCTAGGAGAAACAGGAGAGCAAGTGGCAAGAGCTGTAGTTAGTCAATTTGACATAAAAGACTATGAAGTAAGAAGATATCCATATGTTTTGGATATGAGTTTCCTAAAAGAAATTTTAGGAGAATGCAAAAAAGATAATGCTATAGTGTTATATACGTTAGTTGATTTAGAACTTGCAGACTACGTTAAAGAGTATTGTAAGGAAGAAAATATACCTAATATAGATTTGGTAAATCCAGTAATGGATGCTATAATTTCAAAAACAAATTTGACACCTCTAAGAGAGCCTGGAATTATAAGAAAACTCGATGAAAAGTATTTCAGAAGAGTTGATGCTATGGAATTTGCTGTAAAGTATGATGATGGAAAGGATCCAAGAGGTTTAGCTAAAGCAGATTTAGTTTTGATAGGTATATCTAGAACATCAAAGACACCTTTAAGCATGTATCTAGCAAACAAAAATATAAAAGTTGCAAATATACCTTTAGTACCAGAATCGCCATTGCCAAAAGAATTATTCGAGATACCTTCAAAGAAAATAGTAGGACTTACAAATACGCCTGATAAATTAAATGAAATAAGACAAGAAAGATTAAAAGCTTTAGGACTTTCAAGTAATGCAAACTATGCATCTATGGAAAGAATATTAGAAGAAATAGAGTATGCAGAAGAGATTATGAAAAAATTAGGATGCCCAGTTATAAATGTAGCTACAAAGGCTATAGAAGAAACAGCAGGATTAATTTTAGAAATAATGAAAGAGCATGGTCTTGAACTTTATAAAGATAGAAAATAATTAATATCAGGGGGTAACCATATGCAAAAGTATGTTTATGATTTTTGTGAAGGATCAAAAGAAATGAAAAGTCTTTTAGGTGGAAAAGGTGCAAATTTAGCTGAAATGACTAAAATAGGCCTGCCAGTACCACCAGGATTTACTATTACTACAAGTGCTTGCAACGCCTATTACGAAAAAGATAAAGTTTTATGGGAAGAACTGAAAGATGAAATAATTGAAAAGCTTTCTAATTTAGAAAAAACTTTAGGCAAAAAATTTGGAGATAGTAATAATCCTTTACTACTTTCAGTAAGATCAGGTTCAGTTCATTCTATGCCTGGAATGATGGATACAATATTAAATTTAGGTCTTAATGAAGAAACTGTAAAAGGACTTTCAGATAAAACAAATAACGAAAGATTTGCATATGATAGTTACAGAAGGTTTATTCAGATGTTTTCTGACGTGGCAATGGGGGTTCCAAAGTATAAATTTGAGCGCGTCTTAGAGAAAGTAAAAGAGGAAAAAGGGTATGAAAGTGATGCTGATTTAAGTGTAGATGATCTTAAATTTGTAGTAAATGAATTTAAAAATACATACAAAAAAGAAATGAGAAAAGAATTTCCAAGTGATCCTAAAGAACAATTATTCCTTGCTGTTAAGGCTGTATTTGATTCTTGGAATAATTCAAGAGCTGTTATTTATAGAAAATTGCATGATATACCTCATAACTTAGGAACAGCAGTTAATATTCAATCTATGGTATTTGGTAATATGGGAGATACATCGGGAACTGGAGTTGCATTTACTAGAAACCCATCTACTGGAGAAAATAAGTTATTCGGAGAATTTTTAATAAATGCACAAGGTGAAGATGTTGTTGCAGGAATCAGAACTCCACAATCTATAGATAGACTTAGAGATATAATGCCAAAATCTTACAGAGAATTCGAAAAGATAACTAAAATTTTAGAAAACCACTATAAAGATATGCAGGATATAGAGTTCACTATAGAAAATGAAAATCTATATATACTGCAAACTAGAAATGGAAAACGTACAGCTCAAGCATCTATAAATATAGCTGTTGATATGGCAAATGAAGGATTTATAAGCAAAGAAGAAGCTATATTAAGAGTAGATGCAAAACAGTTAGATCAACTTCTTCACCCTAACTTTGAAGAAAAGGCTCTAAAAGATGCCAAACTACTATCTAAAGGATTACCCGCATCTCCTGGAGCAGCTTCAGGAAAAGTATACTTTACTGCTGAAGATGCAGTTAAAGCGAAATCAAAAGGAGAAAGGGTAATCCTTGTTAGGCTAGAAACATCTCCAGAAGATATAGAGGGAATGGTATCTAGTGAAGGAATACTTACTGCAAGAGGTGGAATGACATCTCATGCAGCTGTTGTTGCAAGGGGAATGGGTAAATGCTGCGTTGCAGGTTGTTCAGATATAAAAGTTGAAGAAGAGAATAAGCAGTTTAGAGTAGGAGATGTAGTTATAAAAGAAGGAGAATATATATCACTAGATGGATCTTTAGGTAGTGTATTTGCAGGGGATATACCAAAAGTTGAGGTAAAATTAACTGGAAAATTTGAGGATTTAATGAAGTGGGTAGATGAAGTTAGAAAACTAAAAGTTAGGACTAATGCTGATACTCCTAAAGATGCACAAGTTGCTGTAAAATTTGGAGCGGAAGGTATAGGACTTTGCAGAACTGAGCATATGTTCTTTGAAGAAGATAGAATACCTCTTGTTAGAAAAATGATAATAGCAAAAGATCTGTATGAAAGAAAAGAAGCTTTAGATAAGCTTTTACCTATACAAAAGGAAGATTTTATAGGGATATTTAAAGCTATGGAAGGAAGAGAAACTACAATAAGACTTTTAGATCCACCACTTCATGAGTTTTTACCTAAGAAAGAAGAAGATATAAGATCTCTTGCAAATAGTATGGGTATTTCTTATGATGATCTTAAAAAGAGAGTGGAAGACTTAGAAGAATTTAATCCTATGCTAGGACATAGAGGATGTAGACTTTGTGTAACATATCCAGAAATATATGAAATGCAAGTAAGAGCTATTATTGAAGGAGCAATAGAGGTTAAAAAAGAAGGAATAGATGTAAAACCTGAAATAATGATACCTCTTATAGGAGATGTAAATGAACTTAGATACATCAAGAATATAATAAAAGATGTTATAGTTGATATTCTAAATAAATCAGATATCAAAATAGATTATTTAATTGGAACTATGATAGAAGTTCCAAGAGCTGCACTTACAGCTGATGACATAGCTAAGGAAGCAGAGTTTTTTAGCTTTGGAACTAATGATTTAACGCAAATGACATATGGATTTTCTAGAGATGACTCTAATAAATTCCTTGCAGAGTATGAGAATAAAGGGATATTCGAAAAAGACCCATTCCAAGTTTTAGACGAAAAAGGAGTAGGAAAACTTATAAAAATTGCATCTCAGCTTGGTAAATCTGAAAGAGAAAATATAAAACTAGGTATATGTGGGGAGCATGGAGGAGAGCCTTCTTCAGTTGAATTTTGTCATAAAGTAGGATTAGACTATGTATCTTGCTCACCATATAGAGTACCTATTGCAAGACTTGCATCAGCTCAGGCAGCAATAAAAAATAAATAGAAAAGTGGAGAAATTATTTCTCCGCTTTTTTTGTTGTAACAAAGAAGATATATATAGAATATAATGTTAGCGAATATTTAATAAAGGGGTGAAGTGAGTGAGTATACATCAAAAGGCTAAAGAATTAGGAGATTTGATAAAAAAGAGTAAAGAATTTATTGAACTTAGAGAATCTAAAAGTGTAATAGATAAAAATAAAGAATTAAAGAAAAAATTAGAAGAATTTCAGAAAATGCAGATGGAAATGTATTCACAAAATATATCCCAAAAGGATATGCAGCGAAAAGCTGCACAATTAAATAAGACTTTTGAAAGTATGTATAAAATTCCAGAAATAAATAGATTTTTAAAAGCTAGTAAAGAGTTTAATGATATGATGAGCAATATATATAAAGTCATAAATGAAAATATAGATATTAAATAAGGATAGCTTAGCTATCCTTAAAGCCATTTCTCACCAGATAGTTTTATACCTATTGCTCCAATTGGTGCAGTTATTATTATAGATAAAACAGCAATAGCAAGTATAACCTCACCAGAATTTACTCCTAATGATAAAGGAATACCACCTATAGCTGCTTGAACAGTAGCTTTTGGTATATATGATATTACACAGAACAATTTTTCTTTAAAATCTAAATTAGTTTTGTAAAGTGAAACAAACACTCCCAAGCTTCTTCCAACTAAGCCTAAAGCTATTATTAAAAGCCCTAACATTCCGGATTCAAAAGCAACATATATATTAACTTGGCTTCCTACCAGAACAAATAATAAGATTTCTGCAAATATCCATATATTATTAAATTTATTAGATAGTATCTTTCCTATATCAGGAGATTTCTCAAGTATCATAAAGCCTATAGCCATAACTCCAAGTAAGCTAGCTATTGGAATTATATTTTCAAGAAAGCTTTCTATGCTAGTTAGGAATATAGCACATCCTAAAACTGCTAGAGCTTTTTTCGTATCGTTTATATCAAATTTTTTAAACAAATAAACTAAAATTATTGAAACTACTACACCAAGCAGTATACCTAGTATTATAGATAATGGAATATCAAATATTTTTCTAGCTATATTTATTTTTTCATTTCCATATAGACCAAGGAAAGTTGAAAATAAAGTTATAGCAACAACATCATCTATAGATGCTCCTGCTAATATTATTGTAGGAACACCATTTTTCTCACCTTTTCTATTTTGAATAAAATTTAACATCTGAGGAACTATAACAGCAGGTGATACGGCAGCAATTATGAACCCTAGCATACCTGCTTCAACTATAGATAAATTGAGCAGATAATAAGAAACTAACATTATAGTAAATCCTTCAAACAGCCCAGGTATAAAGCTCATCTTTATAGCAGAAGATCCTACTTTTTTTAAAGTATCTTTTTTTATTCCCAATCCAGCTCTAAGAAGTATAATTATTAGAGCTATCTTTCTAAGATCTGAAGAAATTGACAATATATCATTACTTATAACGTTAAGACCGAAAGGTCCTAAGATTACCCCTAAGATAAGCATACCTAAAAGGCCTGGAAGCTTAAGTTTTGTAAAAATGCTACTAGAAATTAAACCTAACACTATTATTGTTGCGAGACTCAAAGCCATAATTTCACTCCTTTTATGAAATAATTTTCAAAAACAAAAAAACCCCTACTTAGATTATGTCCAAGTAGGAGTCATTAATTGCAAAATTGCAATAGTTAAAGGTGAACTCCATCACCTATATATTTATTTATAACATAATATTATAAATAAATCAACTAATTATTACATAAACTTCATTTGATCTTTTCTATGCTGTTGTTTTTCTTTAATTTTCTCTATAGTTTCTGAATCTAAGTGATCAGCATTATGTTCTAAGTAACCCTGGGTGTACTCATAATTTTTCTTTAGATTTTCAAGAGGAGTATCAGCATTAGCGTGCTCTCCATAAGCTATTATATTCTTAAGGTTTTCCATTTGTTCCTTTCTTTCACGTTGAATTTCCTGAGCATGACGAATTTGTTCAGGAGAAGCTATGTCTGAATGTTGCTCAAGATGTCTTTCAGTACGAGTATATTTATCTACAATATTTATTAAATCTTCTACTCTACGAGCATTTTCAACGCCTAGACTTTTATTTGTATTTACATTATGATCTTTATCATTTCTTTTCATTATACAACCTCCTTAAATATATTATACTCAATATTATTTTTTCATTTTTTTGATTTATGATACTTCGTAAACTTTTCCAAATAAAAATTGATAAAAAAATCAAGGAATTTAGCAGTTTTTATAGAAAAATAATTAAAGCAAAAAAAATAACGAGAGGAGATATATATGTTTTTAGAATCTATAAAAAATGGTTTTAAAAAAGGAATAGAAACAACATGGATACTTTCAAAAGTTATAATTCCTGTATATTTATTTGTAACTATTTTAAAATACACACCTGTGATTAATTGGATTGCAAGTTTATTTAGGCCACTTATGGCACTTTTTAATTTGCCAGGAGAAGCTGCTATAATTTTGGTTTTGGGCAATGTACTTAATTTGTATGCTGCAATTGGAGCGATGAGTGCTATATCACTAAACGGGTATGAAGCTACAACACTTGCAGTTATGTTAGGATTTTCTCATTCGCTTTTAGTGGAAACTGCAGTTACAAAAAAGTTGGGAATAAAATCTTCAATAGTTTTAGCTACAAGAATAACACTAGCATTGATATTTGGAATAATAATAGGAAACTTAGGGGGAATATTATGGTAGATATTATAAAAGAAGGGCTTACAGGTAGTTTTAGATCTGTTTATTCAATAGCTATTATAGTTATCCCTACTATGATAGTTTTAGAAATACTGAAAAACTATTCTATATTAGATAAAATATCAGATTTTTTTAAATTTATAAGTGATTTTTTTGGAATATCAAAAGATACAACTCTTCCTATATTGGTTGGAACTATATTTGGAATATCATACGGTGCTGGAGTTATAATACAAAGTGTTAAAGAAAAGGATATAAGCAATAGAGATATTTTTTTAATGGTCAACTTTCTAATAATTTGTCATGCAGTTGTTGAGGATACTCTTATATTTATAGCTGTAGGATCAAATGGATTTATATTATTAGGAAGTAGAGTAATAGCTGCTGTACTTGTTACATATATTTTATCTAAAAGATCAAATTTCAATGAAAATGGCTATATGATCAGTAGTAATAGATAATAATTTATTAAGTTTATTATACGAGGAGGTATAATATGTTAAATTTATTAATAAAAATAATACTTTTTCCGTTTTTCGTACTATATCATCTAATAAAACTGATTATTAGATAGTATTATCCAAATAATTTATCATAAATTTTTTCAATTAGTGATTTGAGTCACATTAAATAAACCAAAACTAAAGTATATTAGACTCATAAGAAAAAACAAATTACTTGAAAGGGGATATGAAAAATGTTTGGTTTATTTAAAAATGGTAAAGAAGAAGTAAAAACAAATGAGTCTAATCCAATGTTTTGTTATCAATGCGAGCAAACACCAGCTAATGGATGTACAAAGTTTGGTGTATGCGGAAAGAATCCTGACATAGCTAGTCTTCAGGATATAATAGTATTTGGTCTTAAAGGTGTTGCAGCCTACGCAACTCATGCAAGAGAACTTGGTATGATAGATCCTGAAGTTGATGCAATAGCACATGAAGCTTTATACGCAACTTTAACAAATTCTAACTTCAATCTAAAAGAGCATATAGATATGGCTATGAAAGTAGGTCAAGGAACAGTTAAAGTAATGGATTTATTAGATAGAGCACATACTCAAAGACTTGGCGTTCCAGTTCCTGTGAAAGTTTCTCAAGATAAGGTTGAAGGACACTGCATATTAGTTACAGGACATAACTTATATGCACTTGAAGAGTTGCTAAAACAAACAGAAGGTAAAGGAATAAATGTATATACTCACTCAGAAATGCTTCCAGCTCATGGGTATCCAGAGCTTAAAAAATATTCTCACTTAAAAGGTAATGTTGGTAAAGCTTGGTTCGATCAAAGAAAATTATTTGAAGAGTTCCCAGGAGCAATACTTGGTACTACAAACTGCTTAATGCCAGTTAAGGGAAGCTATTCAGACAGATTCTGGACCTACGGGACTTGTGGGCTTGAAGGAGTAGCAAAAATAGTAAATAATGACTTTACTCCAATAATAGAGAAAGCTTTATCACTTCCAAAAGCTAATATTGAGTCAGATAAAACTTTAACTACTGGCTTCCATCACCACACAGTTTTAGGCATAGCTCCTGAAATAATAGATGCAGTAAAGGAAGGTAAAATCAAAAGATTCTTTGTAATAGCAGGATGTGATGCTCCTACAAAAGGAAGAGATTATTACAGAGAGCTTGCTCACTCTTTACCAAAAGAGTGTGTGCTTTTAACAACTTCATGTGGTAAATTCAGATTCAATGATATAGACTTTGGAACAGTTCCAGGAACAAATATACCAAGATATATAGATTTAGGTCAATGTAACAACTCAGGCTCAGCTGTGAAAATAGCTTTAGCACTTGCGGATGCTTTTGAGTGCACAGTAAATGACTTACCACTTACAATAGTATTATCTTGGTTTGAGCAAAAAGCTGTAGCTATATTACTTGGACTATTTAGTCTTGGAGTTAAGAATATGTATGTAGGACCTTCTGCACCTAAATTCATAACTCCTGGAGTGCTTGGTGTACTTCAAGATACATTTAATTTACAATTAATAAGCACAGATGCAAAAGCAGATTTAGCTAAAATGCTAGGTGAAGAAGCTACTGCAAACGCATAATATATAGTATAAGCCTCTGATATCAGGGGCTTATATTTATATGATAATCTGTATTTGAGGAGGTGGGCTAATAGTGATAGGTTTCATGAAGAGAAAAAAATTAAACTTATCAGTTGAACACAAGGCTAAAGATGTACAAGTTCAAGCATTTGAGAAAAGTATAAGTATAGATACAGTAAAAAATATACATAAACAAATAGAGTTAATAATAAATCAGCATAATTTAGTAAATAGCGATCATGAAATATTGGCAAACCTAGCAAAAAAAATAGAAGATGAAGTAGAAATTATTTCTGATCTAACAAACAAAACTAATATATCAACTAATACTTTAGATAAGGAAGGCAAAAACCTACTTGAGATAACAGAAAAAACAGTATTGAAATCTAAAGAAGGTAAGCAATCCATAGAAAGTGTAATGGATATTATTGCATCTTTAGAAAGAGAAACAAATAGTACTTATAATAGTATCGTTAAGCTAGGAGAAAGCTTGAAAGAAATTAGCGATATAACAAAAGTTATTGGCCAGATAGCTAGTCAGACAAATTTGCTTGCATTAAATGCGGCTATCGAGGCAGCACGAGCGGGAGAATATGGAAAAGGTTTTGCTGTAGTTGCAGATGAGGTACGCAAATTAGCAGAGATGACAACTCAAAGTACAAAAGATATATCACAACTGATAAGTAATATTGAAAGTGAAACTAAGGATGTATTATACAAATCTAGTCAAAGTAAAAGTGTAATCTCACAGGGAACAAATGCATCTAAAATAGCGGTGCAGAAAATAGATGAAACATTAGATGGATTTAAAATTGTAGAATCTGAAGTTGATGAAGTAATTAAAATTATAGGCCAACAAAAACAATATGTATCAAATGTCTTGGATAATATAGGGGAAGTTAAGAAAATATTAAAAGACACTAACGAAGGATTAATCAGACATGTAAGAGAAGCTAGTGTAGTAGATGCTCAATTAGAAGAAAGTGTGCGAAAAGTAGCTGCATCTATAGAATGATAAATAAAATAAAAAAGGTGGAATTATAAAATTTTATAATTCTACCTTTTTTACTTTAAACATATAATTTTATTAGCTATTCTGGGGAGGTAAGCTAAATGTTTATATGTTTAAATTTTAGAAAATTCAAAATTATAACTGTGCTATCTTTGCTATTAATAAGCTCAATAATTTATACTTCCATAAAACACAAGGACATAATATTTACAATGCTTGTGGAAGAAGATTTTTCTCAAATAATACAGGAAATTTTTGATTTGAGAAATGAGGCTATCCTCAACAAAGATGTAGAGACATTAGATATACTATACACTAAGGAAACTAAATATGGACTTTGGGCATATGAACATGAAATCAAGAAGATGAAATATCTACATAAATGGTCTGAAAAACAAGGGGTTAAATTTACTGATATAAAGACTATAACAAAAATTAGAAGTATAAAGAAAAAAGAAGATAGGTATTCTATAAATCTTATGGTTTCTACGGAATACAATTATTCTTACGAAGGAGAAGAGAGAACAAATATGTTTAGGATAGGAACTTATCACTATCTAGATATACAAAATAGAAATGATGAGTGGATAATATTAAAAGAGTGGTATGTAGATCCATTTGCTGATTCTATGCACTTAGATGATATAAAAAGTGAAGAAATAAAGCAGTATATATTATCTCAACCAGAAAGAGACCTCTCAAATATAAATGAAAGAAGAATAAATGCTGTTAAATATGCAGATCAATATAGTGGAGCTGCATCAGATGAAGAATATGGATTTAAGTATAATAATAAATATAAAAATTATAATCCTTTAGGAGGAGATTGTGCAAATTTCGCATCGCAAATTCTATACGAAGGTGGTAAGTTTAGAAAAACAAGCACATGGAATTATGATAGTAGTGGAGGAAGTAAGGCATGGGTAAATGCACAGGCATTTAAAAACTATATGATAAATAGTGGAAGGGCATCGGTAATAGCATATGGAACTTATGATAAGGTATATAAGGCATCTTACAAATTACTACCAGGAGACTTTGTTGCCTACGAAAAAAATGGAAAGATAACTCATATATCTGTTGCTACAGGAGCAGACTCAAAAGGGTATTCGTTAGTTAATTGTCACAATACAGATAGACATAGAGTTCCATGGGACTTAGGATGGAGTAACAAGGGAATAAAGTTTTGGCTTGTGAGGGTTCACTATTAAATGAATATAATTAATAAAATTTAGAATTTACAAAAAATAAATTAAAATAAATTATGTATTTCTATTGACAGTATCCGGAAAATAGAGTAAGATATTACTAACGCAAGCAGTACAATGTAAGCGTAAGTAATATTCTTTAGGAGGAATTTAATAATGAAAACAGGAATAGTTAAATGGTTTAACTCAGAAAAAGGATACGGATTCATATCTGTAGACGGAGAAAATGATGTATTCGTACATTACTCAGCTATCCAAGGAGAAGGATACAAAACTTTAGAAGAAGGACAAAAGGTTGAATTTGAAGTAGTTGAAGGTGCTAGAGGACCTCAAGCTGCTAACGTTGTAAGAGCGTAATTCAAAATTGACATATATCTAAAGTTAATGATAGAGATATCAGGGCCGCCTCAATTTGAAATTGAGACGGCTTTTTTGTTGTATTTACATTTAATTTGTAATCTTTTAATGATATAATAATAATATATATTAAAGTTAAATATAGGTTAAATGCAGTAGTGTTTGTTAACTGGAGGGGGATTCTATGAATATTGCGTTTTTTCTTACACCTAAAAAAGATGTTATATGCCTAACGCCGAATGCAACTATGAGGCAAGCTCTAGAAAGAATGGAGTATCACAGATATACAGCTGTACCTATAATAGATGATGAAGGAAGATATGTAGGAACGATAACAGAAGGAGATTTGCTTTGGATGCTAAAGAATACTCCTGATCTTAATTTCAAAAACACTAGCAAAATACTTCTAAAAGATATACCTAGACACATGGACAATAAGGCAGTATCTATAAATGCAAATATAGAAGATTTAATATCAATTTCAGTAAACCAAAACTTTCTACCTGTTATAGATGATCAGAATGTGTTCATAGGAATAATAAAAAGAAGTGACATTATAAATTATTGTTATAATTCGATGTTCAAATGCTTAGAAGCTAATAACACATAGATTTTGCTAAATCATGAAGATATTATCTTCATGATTTTTTTTACTAAGATTAATATTTTAGGAAAGAATATTAAATACGAGAAATGAAATAAGGAGAGATATAATGAATAAAACATTTGACAAATTAGGAATAGATGCAAAGTTAGTACAAGCTCTTAGTAAACTAAATATAACAAGTCCAACTAATATACAAGAAAAAGTGATACCTGTTGCACTTGAAAATAAAGATGTAATAGGTAAATCAGAAACTGGAACAGGAAAAACATTAGCTTACTTACTTCCTACACTTCAGAAAATAGACACATCTTCTAAAGATGCCCAAGCTATAGTTTTGACACCGACCCATGAACTTTCTATACAAGTACAAAGGGTTATAGACTCAATAAGTAAAAATACATCTAATCCTGTAAGGTCAGCTTTGATAGTTGGAAATGTAAATATAAGAAGGCAGTTAGACAGACTAAAGGAAAAACCACACATAATTGTTGGAACTAGTGGTAGAATACTTGAACTTATAAATTTGAGAAAAATAAAGGCGCATACAATAAAGACCATTGTAATTGATGAGGTTGATAGACTTTTAGATAAATACAATATAGATAATGTAAAAGCTATAATAAAAGCTACTTTAAGAGAAAGACAGATATTAGCATTTTCTGCCACTATTAATGAAGATATAATTAATATATCAAAAGAAATCATGCAAGAACCTGAGTTTGTCGAAGCTCAAGAAAAGCAACAAATACCCAGTAAAATTTCACATATGTATTTTTCATCTCCTAAAAGAGAAAAAATAGAAGTATTAAGAAAACTTATAAGAATATTCAATCCTCAAAAGGCGATAGTATTTATTAATAACAGTTACGATGTTGAAGTAGCATGTGAGAAATTAAGATATCATAAGCTAAATATTGCAGCTATACATGGAAATTTCATAAAGAAAGATAGAAAAAGAGTCATGGAAGAATTTAAGAAAGGAAATATTCAAGTATTGATAGCATCAGATATAGGGGCTAGAGGTCTTGATATAAAGGGAGTTACTCATATATTTAATGTGGACATACCTGAAGATCCTAATAATTATCTTCATAGAGTAGGAAGAAGTGCAAGGGCAGGAGAAAGTGGAATAGCAGTATCAATAGTATCAAATTCAGAAAAATCATTAATAGCTAGATTTGAAAGATACTTTAATATAAAAATAGCACACAAGTATATGTATATGGGAAAAATATTTGATGTAAAGAATAATAACAAAAAATAAAGAGGTGTAGTAATGCGTATTAGATTTGGCTATGTCGCTATCGCTCTAAATCTACCTAAAGTAACATCATCTAGTACTTTAACTTACGCAAGATACAAAAAAATGACTTCTTCAGAAGAAAGAATAAGTGCACTAAAAAAAGTAACACTTTCTAATCTAGATGATTTATATAAAATATTAGAGTACAATATTCAAAATGATATACATTTTTATAGAATAACATCAAAATTAGTTCCTTTAGATACTCATCCAGATGTTACGGATTGGGATTATAGAAGATATTTCAAAAAGGATTTTGAAAGAATTGGAAAGCTAATAAAAAAGCATGGAATGAGAGTAGATACTCACCCTGACCAATTCAATGTTATAAATAGTACAAAAGAAGACGTAGTTGAAAATACTAAAAATACTTTACTATCTCATGTTAATTTATTTGAAGATATGAACTATAAGCATGGAAAAATGGTTATTCATGTTGGTAGTGCTCAAGGTGGAAAGGAAGAGGCAATCAAGAGATTCATAACAAATTTTAGCAAATTTCCAATTGAAATAAGAAAAAAGTTAATTTTAGAAAATGACGATAAGTCATTCACAACTAAAGAAGTATTAAACATCTGTAAAGAGCTTGATATACCTATGGTTTTAGATGTACACCATCATATATGTAATAGTGGTGGCGATAATTTAGATAGCATGATAAATGATATTTTTAATACTTGGAACAAAGAGGATTTGCCTCCTAAAATACATTTTTCAAGCCCAAAAGAAGGACAAAAAGACAGAAAACATTCAGACTATATAAATCCATATGATTTTATAGAATTTGTAGAAAAGTGTAAAAGGGTCAACATGGATTTTGATGTTATGATTGAGGCAAAGCAAAAAGATTTATCGCTTTTTAAATTAATAGACGATCTTAAGGATATAAAAAAGAACTGGAAATGGATTGATAAAACAACACTTGAGATATAAAAAAGTCTCATATTTTTAATATGAGGCTTTTTTATGCTATAATACATATAAAATAATTTAGCTCATTATGAAAAGAAAGGAACTATTATGAACTTAATATCTATAGAAAACATATCAAAAAGTTATGGAGACAAAATACTTATTAACAATATATCTCTTGGCATTAATGCGGGAGAAAAAATAGGATTACTAGGAATAAATGGTGCAGGTAAATCTACTTTATTAAAAATAATAGCTGGTGTTGAGACTTGTGATAGTGGAAAAATTACAATAGGAAATGATGTAAAGATAGAATATCTACCGCAAGATCCTCAATTCTATGATGATTTGACAGTACTAGAGCAGATATTTAAAGGTAATTCCCCTGTAATGAAATTAATAAGAGAATATGAGTCTATTATAGACAGTTTATCAAGAAATCCAAATAACGATGATATGCAAAAAAGACTCATACGTTTAAATCAACAAATGGATATTATGGATGCATGGCAGATTGAAAGTGAAGCTAAGGGCATATTGACTAAACTTGGAATTTCTAATTTCAATGCAAAAATTGGTACTCTTTCTGGGGGCCAGAAAAAGAGGATAGCCCTAGCAAGTGCATTGATAACTCCGTGTGATTTATTGATACTAGATGAGCCTACTAACCACATAGATAATGAAAGTATAGATTGGTTAGAAGAATATCTAAACAAAAGAAAAGGTGCACTTTTAATGATAACTCATGATAGATATTTCCTAGATAGAGCTGTAAATAGAATAATAGAATTAGATAAAGGAAGTATATATAGTTATAATGCAAATTATAGCAAATTTATAGAGTTAAAATTACAAAGACAAGAGTCATTAGAAGCATCTGAAAGAAAAAGACAGAGTATATTCAAAAAAGAGTTAGCTTGGATTCAAAGAGGGGCCAAGGCAAGAACTACTAAACAAAAAGCTAGAATAGAAAGATTTGAGAAAATTAAAGAAGATAAAAAAGATTTATCGTCAAACAAGGTTGAAATATCAGTTGGTAGTAGTAGATTAGGAAAGAAAGTAATAGAAATAGATAATATTAGTAAGAGTTTTGGAGATAAGAAGGTTATAGACGACTTTAGTTATATAGTGTTAAGAGATGATAGAGTAGGAATAATAGGTCCTAATGGAAGTGGAAAATCTACTCTAGTTAATATAATAACAGGAAAGTTAAAGCCAGATGAAGGCAAAATAGAAATTGGAGAAACAGTAAAAATTGGATACTTTTCTCAAGATAATACTTCTATGGACGAAAATTTAAGAGTTATAGAGTATATAAGGGAAGAAGCAGAGCATATATATACTTCGGATGGAAAGGCTATAAGCGCATCACAAATGTTAGAAAGATTTTTGTTTGCGCCAAGTGTTCAATGGACTCCTATATCAAAGCTTTCGGGAGGAGAAAAAAGAAGGTTATATTTACTTCGTGTTCTTATGAGTTCCCCGAATGTTCTTATTTTAGATGAGCCGACTAATGACTTAGATATAGATACACTAGCAATTCTTGAGGAATATCTAGATGAATTTTTAGGAGCAGTTATTATAGTTTCGCACGATAGATATTTTCTTGACAAAGTTGCAGAAAAGATACTTTCTTTTGAAGGAAATGGAAGTATAAACTACTATGTTGGAAATTACTCTGAATATAAAGAATTTATTAAAACACAGGTTGTAGAAGAAAAAAATGAGAAGATATACAAAGAGAAAAAAATAATGCCTTCAAATAATCAAAAGACTCTTAAACTTAAATTTACATTCAAAGAACAAAAAGAATACGAGACTATTGATGAAGATATATCAAAGGTAGAGGAAAAATTAGAAAAAATAAACAATGAAATCAATAATGCTGGAAGCAATTTTGAGCTTTTACAAAAGCTGATAGAGGATCAAAAAGAAATGGAAAATAAGTTAGAATACTTATTAGAAAGATGGACATATTTAAATGAACTTGCAGAAAAAATAGAAGAAAGTAAAAATAAATAATAAAATTTATCTAAAAAAATAAATTTTTGTGTTGACATAAAAATATAAACGCCGTATAATCATATCTATCATAAGGAAACGAAATCGAAAATTTATATATAAACCCTGAGAAAGAGAGAGTACATATAGCGATTGTTTCAGCGAGCTAGAGTTGGTGTGAGTCTAGCAACATAACTATATCGAAGAGAGCTCTAGAGGGGATTTTCTGAAATAGTAGTAGGAAAATACGGTATCCACCGTTAAAGGATTTGAGTGGGTAGAAGTAATTCTATCAACAAGAGTGGTAACACGGAAGCAAACTTTCGTCTCTTATTTTAAGAGATGAAAGTTTTTTTTATAATATATAGGAAATTATGTATTTTGTTCATTTCAAATTAAATATATAAACCCTGAGAAGGAGAGAGTACATATAGCGATTGTTTCAGCGAGCTAGAGTTGGTGTGAGTCTAGCAACATAACTATATCGAAGAGAGCTCTAGAGGGGATTTTCTGAAATAGTAGTAGGAAAATACGGTATCCACCGTTAAAGGATTTGAGTGGGTAGAAGTAATTCTATCAACAAGAGTGGTAACACGGAAGTAAACTTTCGTCTCTTATTTTAAGGGGCGAAAGTTTTTTGTTTATACAAATAAAATGGAGGTGAAGAAATACAATTTAATGTTTTTATAATGTCTTGTTTAGAACAATGATTTAGGACAAGAAGCGTGTATTTGCACACTTTTTAAGTAAAAAAATGTAAAATATTCAAAAAAAATGAAAAATAGGAGGAGTTAAAATGTTTAACAAAAAAATAATAGTAATAGTAATGATGATATGCTTAAGTTTAGTATTTGCAGGATGTCAAAATCAAAATAGTAAAGTAGAATCAAAAATTGACCAAATAAAAAAATCAGGAAAGTTAGTTATGGGAACTAGTGCTGATTATCCACCATACGAATTTCACAAAGAAATAAACGGTAAACATGAAATAGTTGGATTTGATATAGAAATAGCAAAGGAAATAGCAAAAGATCTTGGCGTAGAGCTTGAAATAAAAGATATGAGATTTGATGGGCTTTTAGCAGCACTTCAATCAGGAAATGTAGATATTGTTATAGCTGGAATGACACCAACAGAAGAAAGAAAGCAAAATGTAGATTTTTCGAATATATATTATACAGCTGTTCAAAGTGTAATAGTTAGATCTGAAGATAAAGATATAATAAAATCTATACAAGACTTAGATGCTAAATATGTTGCAGCTCAAAAAGGTTCTATTCAAGAACAAATAGTTATTGATCAGATTAAAGGAGCAAACTTAAGAGCTTTAGGGAAGATATCAGATTTAATCCTTTCTTTAAAAAATAACAAAGTAGATGCTGTAGTCCTAGAAAAGCCAGTGGCAAATGCATACGTAAATAAAAACTCAGATTTATACCTAACACAAATAAAGCTTGAAGAAGAAGATGGAGGATCTGCTGTAGCTGTTAAGAAAGGAAATGAAGACTTAGTGAAAGCTATAAATAAAACCCTTGAAAGACTGATAAATGATAATAGTATAGAAAAGTTTGTAACAGAAGCTACAGAATTAGCAGAATAATACAATAAGACTTATATTAGGAGGTGACAGCTTTGGATTTTAGCTTTTTATCAAGGTATTATATGTTTTTCTTAGAGGGCAGTAAAAATACAATTTTTATTGCAGCATTCACAGTTTTGTTCGGAGTTATATTAGGAACATTTTTGGCATTAATGAGAATATCAAATAATAAAGCACTTAGTCTACTCGCAACATCATATGTTGAATTTATTAGAGGAACACCCCTTTTAGTACAGTTATATATAATTTACTATGGGCTTCCAAAGTTAGGAGTTGATTTTGGTGCTATTCCTATAGTAGGAACATATTATGGTGATTTCTTAGCTGGAATTGTTACCTTATCTTTGAATAGTTCAGCATACGTAGCTGAAATTATACGTGCTGGAATACAGGCTATAGATAAAGGGCAAATGGAAGCTGCAAGATCTTTAGGCCTTAACCACAATTATGCTATGAGATATGTAATAATTCCTCAGGCATTTAAGAATATACTTCCAGCACTAGGTAATGAGTTTATAGTTATAATAAAAGAATCTTCGATAGTATCTATCATAGGAATACAAGATCTTATGTATAAAGCTGATACTGTAAGAGGTAACACATTTCAACCATTTGAGCCTTTAATAGTTGCAGCATTAATTTATTTTATAATGACATTTACACTTTCTAAATTACTTGGAAAACTCGAGAGGAGGATGAAAGTTAGTGATTAGAGTAAGTAATTTACACAAAAAATTTAAAAAGCAGCACGTTCTAAAGGGAATTAACACAACTATAGAAAAAGGAGAAGTTGTTGTTGTTATAGGGCCTAGTGGTTCTGGGAAAAGTACATTTTTAAGATGTCTTAATCTGTTAGAATCACCTTGTGATGGAGAAATATTAGTTGAAGATATGTCTATAACTAGCAAGGATACTGATATAAACAAATTAAGAGAAAAAATGGGTATGGTATTTCAACAGTTTAATTTATTTCCCCACATGAACGTTTTGGAAAATATAACTTTAGCTCCCATAAAAGTTAAGAAAATGAGTAAAGAAGAAAGTGAAGAAATAGCTATGAATCTACTTAAAAGGGTAGGACTTGAAGATAAGGCATATAGCTATCCAAATCAGCTTTCAGGTGGACAAAAACAGAGAATTGCAATAGCTAGAGCACTTGCTATGGCTCCTGATGTTATATTATTTGATGAGCCAACATCAGCACTAGATCCTGAAATGGTAGGTGAAGTTTTAGATGTTATGAAAAGTTTAGCATCTGAAGGAATGACTATGGTAGTTGTAACTCATGAGATGGGATTTGCAAAAGAGGTTGGAGATAGAATTATTTTTATGGATGAAGGCATGATAGCAGAAGAAGGCGATCCTGAAGATATATTTAATAATCCAAAACACTTTAGAACAAGAGAATTCTTATCAAAAGTATTAATATAAAACAAATCGCTAGTTTTGCTAGCGATTTGTTTTATCTAAGTCCATTCATCTGTCTTTCAAATGCGTCAACTATATCTTTTCCGCTTGCTCCATTATGTCTTGAGGTTAGACTCATTTTATTTATAGGAGAGTAATTAGTAGCTTCGTAGTCAGTCATATCTATTCCATTTCTCATTTCACTTTCCATATTATAAATAGCTTCGCTAGCTTCGTGAGCTGCCTTTCTACTTCTAGTCATATAAAAACCTCCTTTTCAAAACTTAGCTTACAATTATTTTAACTAAAAAAAGAATTTTTACCCTGTAAATGAATGTAATATAGAGTTAATAATTTACTATAAATCCAAAGTTTTCTTAGAATGCGATGATTAATATTTAGCAAAATAATAATAACAATACAAAAAGGAAGTGATTTTATATGTCTCAAAAGAATAAACAAGGTGGACAGAAAAACAGAAATGGAATTCCACAGTACAGAAAAAAACCAAACGCTATGAGAGAAGAAATGGCTTCAGAAATAGGAACATTATTTTATGATGTTGAAGATAAAGTTAATGTAGCAGATGGCGGAAAGAAAAAACTTAGCAAAAGATCATCAAAAGAAGAAATGAGAAATGTAAATCAACAAAAAGGAAAAAACATAAACGACTTACTTTAAAAAAGCAAAGGGTGTGCCTTTGCTTTTGAATTATCTTGCAAATAATCTAAGAAAAGATTTTTTAAGTAGTTCAAGCTGGATTTTAATAGGAATCCACTTGATTTCAGTATTACTTATTAAATTTACGCTGCCTAAAATTTCTCCGTTTTCTGAAGTAAATGTAAGTGTACCTATTACATCATTTTTTCTAACAGGAAAAGATAAATCATTTAGCTTAATTTCAGTGTTCAGATTTTCATCCTTGCCTTTAAATACCCATATTTCTTCTTCGGAGATTAAATCTACAGGAAGTTCATTTGATCCAAATAAATATCTAGTACTTATATACTCATGCTTAGATAGTATTTTAGTTTTTATAAAGTTATCTCTTCCGTATTCTAGGAGATTCTTACTTCCTGCAAGTCTTTCTTTTTGATTACCTGAACCAAGAACTAAACCTATTAATCTAAAATCTCTGTCGTTTTTATCTTCAGATTTTACATTCAAAGTAAAGGCTAAGCAGTAACCCGCTAGACCTGTATAGCCAGTTTTTATTCCATCTACTTCAGGAAATATACTCATAAGTGGATTTGTATTACTTCTTTCAAAGTTTCTCTTTGGGTTAGAATAAGTTTTAATACTTGTAACTGATAGTGTTTCTTCACGATAATTATCTAAAAGATACTTTACTAATATACTCAAATCTTTAGCTGATGATAGATTTTCTATTCTATCATCCATTTTATATATAGGAAGTCCGTGTGAGTTAAAGAAAACAGTTTTATACATTCCTATTTCTCTGGCTTTATTATTCATTAATTGTACAAAGTTTGACTCTGTACCCGCTATATGTTCTGCAATAGCAACAGCAGCGTCATTTCCTGATACTATCATAAGAGCTTTTAGCAGCTCGATAAGTTCTACTTCTTCACCTGTTCTTAAGTTATAGGTAGACCCACGAAGACGTGCAGCATTTTGGCTTATTGTAACGGTATCATGTTTTGACACTTCATTGTTTCTTATAGCTTCTAATGCTACTAAAAAAGTCATCATTTTTGTTAAACTTGCTATAGCAACTTGATCATGAATATTATATTCATACACAATCCTTCCGCTGTCTTCATCCATTAGTATACCTGCTTTGATGTATCGGTCTATATTTTGATTTGAATATATATCAAATGATGTTAAATTAAATAACAAAACCAGTAGTACGAATATTGCTCCAAATCTTTTTTTCAAAATATCACCTCTTAAATAAATTTTTATAACAGATTTTTCGATCATAGTTGTTTAAATATAATTATAATACACTTTTGGGAATTTGTATAATAAAAGATATCGAAAATAGGTCTTATACACTATATACATAGGAAAAAAATACTTTTATAATCTTTCTAATAATAATGAAGTATGAATTAATAAAAACTAAACAAATATATAGTATAATTAGTACAAATACTACAGAAAAATGGAGGTAATAGCAATGGAAGCTGTGTATATAAATCAGATATTAAACTCTACTAAAGAAGTTATAGATATGTGTTGTAATGAAGATATTCAAAAGGGAAATCCATATATAAAACAAAGTCCTTATAGCACGGAAGATATAAGTGTAAATATAGGTATTACAGGAGATTTAAAAGGACAACTTGTCATAGCTTTAGGAAAAAATACTATTAAATATTTAGCAGGACAGATGATGGGTGGAATGGAAATTAATGATATAGAAATGGCTAAAAGTGCTATGGGAGAATTAGGAAATATGATAATGGGAACAGCAGCCACAAAGTTATCGCAGATGCAAACAATAATAGATATAACTCCTCCTATGATTTTAGAAGGAAAGGTAAATATCACAAACCCACAGCAAACTATCACGCTTCCATTCAAAACAAAGAGCAATTTAAATTTTGATATGAATATATCTATAAAGTCAGGAAAAGGAGAATAGAATCTATTCTCCTTTTTAATATCCCTCTTTCTGTCTTGCATGATTTATACTATTTTTCTTAAGATAAGCATCTTCAATTTCATATCTATCTAAACCAAGCTTATTTCCTAAAGATATAAAATTTATAAAAACATTTAAGTAGTTAGATTTGCATAGTGATTTTCTGAAATTATTTATGCTATTCATAAGATCTAAGAAACAGTAAGACATATCTTTTTCATCATAAACGTCGTTAATCTTAATATCTTCAAATGATATATCATAATACTTTAAATCAATCCCAATAGATAATATAAAATGAAGACAATCAACAAATTCTTCTAAGATAATATTCTTAGGAGAACTATTTTTAATGCTCCAAAACTTAAAGCATCTAGTTTCGTTAGCAAGCTCAGCAACTTCTACACTTAGAGCTAAGATTTTCTTTGTAAGTAAATCTTGATTATTTAAATTATGATTTTCGTTTATTTTTTCATCTAATTTCTTTTGAAGAGAATAAAGTTTGTTTAAATCCATATCAAAGCCCCTTTCCCATAATTTATATAAATAGTATATCAATAAAAAAATAAAAAAACATTATTGACAAGGCATATACTATTAATGTATAGTCTAGGTAAACGTTTTAGTAAAACGTTTACCTAGGCGGAGGTAAAATAATGAAGGTAACGATAAAAGACATAGCTAGATTAGCAGGAGTTTCAACTGCAACAGTTTCGAAAATTATAAATAATAAAGATGATAGCATAAGCAAAGACACGAGAGATAAAGTTATAAGAATAATGAAAGAGAGTAACTATGTTCCAAATACTATAGCTAGAAGTTTGGTAACTAAGAAAACAAAAACTATAGGTCTTGTAATACCAGATATAGCCAATCCATTTTTTCCTGAATTAGCAAGAGGAGCTGAAGATAAGGCAAATAAGGAAGGATACAATTTAATAATATGTAATACTGATGATGATACCGCAAAAGAAGATAGATATGTGAGTATGTTAGTTGAGAAAATGGTTGATGGAATAATATTTACGGCATCTTCTGAAAGAACGTCAGACTTTATATCTTTAAGAAATACTAAGATTCCTATAATACTAGTAGATAGAGATATAGATCTTGAAGGTATAAATGGAAAAATCACTGTAGACAATTTTATTGGAGCGTATGAAGGAACAAGGCATTTAATAGAGCAGGGTCATAAAGATGTAATATTTATAGCAGGATCTTTGAAAAGCAAAACTTCTATAGATAGATTGAATGGATATAAGAAGGCTTTACAAGACTATAGCATAGAATTTAAAGAAGAAAATGTTATAGAGGGAAGTTATAAGACTGAATGGGGATATGAAGCTGTAAGTAATTTGTTGAACAAAAAGCAAAATTTCACTGCGTTATTCTGTGCAAATGATTTGATAGCAATAGGGGCCATTAAGGCACTGAAGGAAAACGATATCAAAACACCTCAAGAGGTGGCAGTTTTGGGATTTGATGATATATATATATCAAAGCTTGTAGACCCTCAGCTTTCAACAGTTAGGCAGCCAATATATGAAATGGGATACAAATCTGTAGAAATATTAATAGATATATTAAAAAATAAATCTAGCAAAGAAAAAGATGTTGTATTAATACCTGAACTTATAATTAGGGATTCGACAGTTAAGGAGTGATAAAATGAATAAAATATGTGTTATAGGAAGTTTAAATATGGATCTTGTTGTGAATGTAGATGATATGCCAAAGGTAGGACAAACTGTTATGGGTGCAAATTTTAAAAAGATTCCTGGAGGAAAAGGGGCGAATCAGGCCGTTGCTATGGCTAGATTAGGTGGAAGTGTAAATATAGTTGGGTCTGTAGGAGATGATGAATTTGGAGAAAGTCTTGTAGAATCCTTAGAAAAAGATAAGATTAACACAGATTTTATAAAGAAGAACAAAAATGTACCTACTGGAGTAGCATTGATTACTGTTAATAAATATGGAAACAACTCAATAGTGGTTGCACCTGGAGCTAATTATAATTTAATTGCTAATGATATAGATAAATCTATAGACGCCATAAATAATTCAGATATGGTTGTAACTCAACTTGAAATACCAATTGAAACTGTAAGGTATCTGTTGGAAATAGCTAAAACTATTGGAAAATACACAATTCTTAATCCAGCTCCAGCTACTAAATTAAGTGATGAAATAATAAAAAATGTAGATTTGCTAACTCCTAACGAAACAGAGCTAGAGATTCTAAGCGGAATAAAAATAAATAACGAAGATGATGTAGTATTTGCAGGTAAAGAGCTTATAAAAAAGGGAGTTAAAGAGCTAATTGTTACATTAGGAGAGAACGGGGCTTTATACATAAGTGAACAAAAAATAAAAAAGTATGAATCATTCAGAGTCAAAGCAGTAGATACAACTGCTGCAGGAGATAGTTTCACAGGTGCATTAGCGGTTGCTTTAGTTCAAAATAAGAACATAGATGAAGCCATAGAATTTGCATCTAAAGTAGGTGCTTTGACTGTTACAAAAGAAGGAGCACAAAGCTCACTGCCTTATATAGAAGAGGTATTAAACTTTAAGGGGGAGTAGTGTATGAAAAAGAGACTTTTGATAAATTCGCAAATATCTCATGTTATATCTAAAATGGGTCACACTGATATGCTTACAATATGTGATAGTGGACTTCCGATTCCTAAAGATGTAGAAAGAATAGATATAGCTTTAAGAAAGGGAACTCCGTCATTCGTTGAAACATTAGATGCTATTTTAACAGAGTTAAAAGTTGAAGAAATTATAATAGCTAGTGAGATGAAAAATGTAAGTAACGACTTATATTGTGAAATAGTTAAGAAATTCAGTGATATAAAGATAACTTTAGTTTCTCATGAAGAATTTAAGAATATAACTAAAGAATCAATTGCTATAGTTAGGACGGGTGAATTTACTCCTTATGCTAACATAATTTTAAAATCAGGAGTAGTATTTTAAGAGGTGATATACGTGGGTAAACCGATATTAGAAATGGTTGGTATAAGTAAGATATTTCCTGGAGTTAAAGCTCTTGACGGAGTGAATTTAAAGCTTCATGAAGGTAAAGTGATGGCTTTACTTGGTGAAAATGGAGCAGGTAAATCAACTTTAATGAAAATATTAAGTGGAGTATACACAAAAGATGAGGGAGAAATATTCTACAAAGGTGAAAAGAATGAAATAAAAGGCCCTAAAGACGCTCAGGACAAAGGTATTGCTATAATACATCAGGAGCTTAACCTAATTCCTTATTTAACTATAGGAGAGAATATATTCCTGGGAAGAGAGCCTGTGAATAGGTTTGGAAAAATAGACTGGAATAAATTATATACAGATTCTAAGAATCTTCTTGAGAAACTTGGGATATCAAGAAATCCAAAAGAAGTATTAGGAAATCTTAGTATTGGTGAACAACAGATGGTAGAAATAGCAAAGGCCCTATCCCTTGATGCAAAAATCATAATAATGGATGAACCTACAGATGCTTTAACAGATAAGGAGACAGAGAGTTTATTTAAAGTTATAAATGAACTTAAGTCTGAGAATAAGGCGATAGTATATATATCACACAGATTGAAGGAAATATTTGAAATTTGTGATGAAATAACAGTTCTAAGAGATGGCAAATATGTAGGAGATGAAAAGGTTTGCAATATAAATGAAGATAGAATAATAGAAATGATGGTAGGAAGAAAGTTAACAGAGCAGTTTCCTAAAGTTAACGTGCAAGTTAATGAAACAGTACTTGAGGTAAAAAACCTAACAAACAAGCATGTTAAGAATATAAGTTTTAAGGTAAGAGAAGGAGAAATCCTTGGAATATCAGGACTCATGGGTTCTGGAAGAACAGAACTTGCAAAAACCATATACGGAAGCATCAAAAAAGATGCAGGTGATATATATATCCGAGGGAAAAAGATAGACATAAATTGCCCTAAGAGTGCTATAAAGGCAGGTATTGCATATGTTTGTGAAGATAGAAAGTCAGAAGGATTGATATTAGGACTTTCAGTAAAGGAAAATATGACAATATCATCTTTAGATAAATTAAAAGGAAAGCTTCTTACTATAGATAAGTCCAAAGAATCAAAGGAAGTGGAAAGTTATATAAATAAAATGTCTATAAAAACTCCTAGCATGAATCAAATTATAAAGAACCTAAGTGGAGGAAATCAACAGAAAGTTGCTATAAGCAAAGCTCTTATGACAGATCCAAAGGTTCTAATATTAGATGAACCTACAAGAGGGGTAGATGTAGGAGCTAAAAAGGAAATATACGACTTAATTAATAAGTTTAAGAAAGAAGGAAAAGCTGTAATAATGATATCTTCTGAAATGCCAGAAATTTTAGGTATGAGTGATAGAATCTTAGTTCTTCATGAAGGAAAGATGAGTGGAGAATTTAATATTTCAGATGCATCACAAGAAAAAATAATGAAAAGTGCAGTTGGGATGGTGGACTAACGATGGACAAAGAAAAAATGATGAAATTTAAATCTGTTATAGGTCTTATTGTATTTTCGATAATAGTTTCTTTCTTAAGCCCTAGATTCTTAACAGTTCCAAATATATTAAATGTATTAAGGCAAACATCTATAAATGCAGTAATAGCTGCAGGTATGACATTTGTAATATTGACAGGTGGTATAGACCTTTCTGTAGGGTCAGTACTAGCATTTACAGGAGCTATATGTGCAAGTTTAATAGCCACAGGAAGCAGTGTAGTAGTATCAGTAATAGTAGCAATTGTTATAGGTGCATTAGTTGGGGCTTTAAATGGACTAATTATAAGTAAAGGCAAAATTCAACCATTCATAGCAACACTTGCAACAATGACTATACTTAGAGGAGCAACTTTAGTATTCACTGATGGAAAGCCAATAAGTATAGGAAGTGGAAAATCGGCTATAGTTTTTTCTAATATAGGTTCAGGACAATTTTTAGGAGTTCCAACACCTATCTACTTAATGATACTGGTATTTTTAGTATGCTATTTTATACTAACTCAAACTAGGGTAGGAAGATATATATACGCACTAGGAGGAAATGAAGAAGCTACAAGACTTTCAGGTATTAACACATCGAAAATCAAGGTATATGTATATTCAATAAGTGGAATACTTTCAGCAATTGCAGGGATAATCGTAACTTCAAGGTTATTTTCTGCTCAGCCTAACGCAGGATCAGGATATGAACTTGATGCTATAGCTGCAGTGGTATTAGGTGGAACAAGCCTTTCAGGAGGACAAGGTGGAATACCTGGAACTATAGTAGGAGCACTTATTATTGGTATATTAAATAATGCCTTAAATTTACTCAATGTATCATCTTATTATCAGATGATTGCTAAAGGTATAGTGATTTTAATAGCAGTATTACTAGATAGAAAACAAAAATAGTTATTAGGGCTATGCCTTGATATAAAATTATTACACAGGAGGAGAGAAAATGAAAAAATTAATTTCAAGTTTATTGATTCTAGTTTTAGTATTAGGAACATTAGTAGGATGTACGCAAGAAAATGTTACAAAAGAAGAAGGTAAGAAAATAGGGCTTATAATATCTACATTAAGCAATCCATTCTTCGTTACTTTAAAAGAAGGTGCAGAAGCTAAAGCTAAAGAACTTGGTTATGAAATTATAGTATTAGATTCACAAGATGATCCAGCAAGGGAACTTGCAAATGTTGAAGATTTAGTTACAAGAGGAGTTTCTCTAATACTTATAAACCCAACAGATTCAGATGCAGTTGTAAATGCTATAAGAACAGCTAATAATGCTAACATTCCAATTATAACTTTAGATAGAGGAGCAAATGATGGAGAAGTAGTATCACACATTGCATCAGACAATATAGCTGGTGGAAAAATGGCAGGAGAATATATACTAGAGAAACTAGGTGGAAATGGTAGCGTTGTTGAACTTGAGGGAATACCTGGAACATCTGCTGCAAGAGATAGAGGAAAAGGGTTTAATGAAGCTATAGACTCTAGTGAAATAAAAGTTGTAGCTAAACAATCTGGGGATTTTGATAGAACAAAAGGTCTTACGGTTATGGAGAACATATTACAAGCTCAATCGGAAATAGATGCTGTATTTGCACACAATGATGAAATGGCTTTAGGAGCACTTCAGGCTATAGAAGGAAGCGGCAAAGATATATTAGTAGTAGGATTCGATGCAACTGAAGATGCTGTAAAATCAGTAAATGAAGGAAAATTAGGAGCTACAGTAGCTCAACAACCTGACAAAATAGGTGCTTTAGGAGTTGAAACTGCTGACAAAGTTATAAAAGGTGAAGTTGTGGAAAAGTTTGTTCCAGTTGAATTAAAATTAATTGTAAAAGAATAATGTGAAAGAAGCTACCGAAAATTTTCGGTGGCTTTTGTATTTGATGGCAACATTTTATGAAAAAACTTGCTGATTACCAGATTATATGGTAAAATAATGCAAATAACGTATAAAAAATAGCGTAAGAAATGGAAATTTAGGAATAAAACATATAATCGACTTCATATAATAAGGTATCAAAATAAAAAGGAGAGTTAATATGTTATTACACCACCTTGTAGATGCAAGAAAAAGGTCTTGCACTGATCCAATAAATTTATTACAATCATTATTCGATGAATACAGATGTGGACTAATAGAAATATTAGTCGATTTTGTAGACGAAGTAAAAACAATAGAGGATTTTTCTTTGGATCAAGGTTTTGAATGTGAAGTCGTTGAAAGAGAAGATGGATTTTCAGTACTGCTTAAAAGAGATCAAAATTTTTTCTTAGAAGTTTTATAAAAGCTACTTTAAACATTTGTTTAAGGTAGCTTTTTTCAGTGTAAAAAAGAGGTTAAAAAATACAAAAATGTTTAATCTATATAATCTTAATATAATATTATTTATAGTAAGAACAAAATTTACTATAAATGGTGGGGTGAGGTATGTTTAACAAAATTTATGAAAAAGGAGAATTTATAGTATTTCCTATCAAAAAGGGCTACGTTGCCTACAATATGAATAAGGAATTTGAAGAAGGACATACCCATTTAAAAAATTTTAATGCGGCTAAAACAGCAATAGATTTAGTAGCTAATAAAAAGATACCCAAAACCACAAACTGCTATTATCTAAAGAGCTTAATAAGATTAGCACAAGATCCAAAATATATAGAAGAAATACAAAATCTTATTGATGTAAGAAAAAGAAAAGGAGAAAAGAAAAAATATTATAACTGCCCTGCTTACAGATAACAAAACATAATATGAAAACTCATGCATATAATTTATGTATAAACTATTGTAAGGCGGGGATAAATGTATGAATTTTTATTATCCAAAGTATAATAGAAGCTGTTACAAAGATACATGTAATACAATGACGGTTCAAGGAAAAGCAAGTGTGTATGCAAGACCAGATATGGCTACTATAAACATAGGGGTAAGCACAGAAAGTAAAGATGCACAGCTTGCACAAAGAGAAAATGCAGTAAAATCTAATAAGGTTGTAAATGATATAAAAAAACTAGGAATAAAAGAAGAGGATATTAGAACAATATCATATTCTATAGATAGAAAATATGAATTCATAGATAACAAACAGGAATTTGTAGGATATGAAGTTAGAAATATTTTTAGGGTAACAATAAGAGATTTAGATTTAATAGGAAAAGTAATTGATGTATCGGTACAAAATGGAGCTAATATAGTAGATAGTATAAATTTCTCACTTTCAAAACCAGATATTTATTATAAAAAGGCGTTAAATGAAGCAGCTCAAGATGCAAAGTCAAAGGCAAGAGAAATAGCTAGAGCGTTTGAAGTTCAGCTTAATAGAACACCTATTAGTATAACTGAACAGAGCTTTGGTATTTCTAGGCAAGAAACGTATTCATTAAAATTAGCAAGTGATACTACACATATAGAAGCAGGACAATTAGAAATCGTTGCAAGTATGTCTGTAATTTTTTCATATTCTTAAAAACCACTATACTCATAGTGGTTTTTTGATTAGGAGATGGGTATATTGGAAGAAATATTGAAGATTTTAGAAAAAGAATATCACAATTATTTAGATATGTTAAAGTCCTTGGTAAACGTAGATTCTGGCAGCTCAAATATTTTGGGAGTAAATAAAGTATTAGAAATAATACAAAATAAATTCAAACAGCTTGGTGGGAATTACGAAATTCAAATAATACCCCAAAAGAAATGTGGAAATCATATTGTAATAAATAGAAAAGGAAGTATATTTGGGAAGATTCTACTTTTGGGTCATATGGATACCGTTTTTCAGGATGGAACAGTACAAAAAAGGCCATTTAAGATAGAAGGTGATAAGGCTTTTGGGCCAGGAATAATAGATATGAAAGCTGGTATAACATCTATTTACTTTGCATTGAAAGTAATAGATATTCTATACAAAGATGATGTAAAGACAATACAGATGATATTCAATTCTGATGAAGAAATAAGCTCTATATACTCAAGAGAACTTATAGAGAATCTATCAAAAGACTGTGATTGTGTCCTTGTATTAGAAGCAGGTAGGCACAATGGTGATGTTGTAACATCTAGAAAGGGAACAGGAAAGTATAAAATAAGGATAAAGGGAAAAGCCTCTCATGCAGGTGGAAATCTAAAAAAAGGAGCAAACTCTATAATAGAGCTTTGTCATAAGTTAATACAAATATCAAATCTTACAGACTATGAAACAGGAACAACTGTAAATGTAGGCTTAATAAAAGGGGGAAGTGCATCTAATACAGTTCCTGCATATAGTGATTCAGTTATAGATGTAAGAATATGTACATTAGAAGAGGCACAAAAAATAGATGAAAATATAAGAAAAATAGCTAATGAGATATACATAAAGGGAACAAGTACAATTGTTGAAGGTGGAATAAAAAGACCACCCATGGAAAGAAAAGAGGAGAATGTAAAATTATATGAAATAGCAAAAAGAATAGGTGAAGAATTAGGAATGTCTATAGGTCAAGCATCTACAGGTGGTGGATCAGATGCTAATTTTACAAGTGCACTTGGAATACCAACATTAGATGGATTAGGTCCAACAGGTGGTGGAGTTCACACAGAAGATGAATATATTAACTTAAATAGTATAGTTCCAAGAACTGCTTTGCTAACAAAGTTAATAAAAGTATTGTCTGAGAACTAAACTATCAAAAAAATACTATTTATTTGATATAAAAATTGTTTAAATAGATAAATTATGGTAATAAATAAAAATGAATAATAATAACAAAAATTATTAAAAATAGTTTAATGAGGAGGAATTTAAAATGCAAAAATACGTATGTGTAGTATGTGGTTATGTGTATGATCCAGAATTAGGAGATCCAGATAACGGTGTAGCAGAGGGAACTCCTTGGGAAAATGTTCCTGAAGACTGGTTATGTCCATTATGTGGAGTAGGAAAGGATCAATTTGAACCAGAAAAATAAAAGGAGGATTACGAATGGATAACTCTATGTTTTGTTATCAGTGCGAACAAACAGCAGGATCTAAGGGTTGTGTAAAAGTAGGTGTATGTGGAAAAGAACCAGATGTTGCTAATCTTCAAGATTTATTAATACACTTACTTAAAGGTATAGGGTTCTATGGTCAAAAACTTTTAGAAAAAGGAGAGAAAATTTGCAGCGAAACAAATAAATTCGTTGTAGATGCTATGTTCTCTACTCTAACAAATGTTAACTTTGATGAAGAAAGATTCGTAGAGTATATAAAACGTGCTGATAGCATCAAAGAAGAGTTAAAAGCTAAGGTGGGAGAAGTTCCAAATGCTCCTGAGGTTGTAAAGTATAGACCGCCTTCAACTAAACATGAGATGTTAGAAGACTCTAAAAAAATAGGGGTAATGTCAGATGAAGATTTAGACATGGATATTCGTTCTCTAAGAGAGCTTCTTATATATGGATTTAAAGGAATGGCAGCCTATGCACACCACTCTTATGTGCTTGGAAAATTCGACGATGAAGTGAATAACTTCTTCTACAAAGGATTATCTGCAACTATTGATGATAGTTTGAGTGTTGAAGATTTATTCAATCTTAATATGGAGTTTGGAAAAACCAATCTAAAGTGTATGGAAATGTTAGATTCTGCAAACACAGGAGCTTACGGACATCCTACACCTAATGAAGTATTAGTTACAAAGAAAAAAGGTCCATTTATAATAGTATCTGGACACGATTTAAAGGATTTGAAAGAACTTTTAGAGCAAACTGAAGGAAAAGGTATTAATATATATACTCATAGTGAAATGCTCCCTGCTCATGGATATCCAGAACTTAAGAAATATAAGCATCTAGCTGGAAACTTTGGAGGAGCATGGCAAGAACAACAAAAAGAGTTTGATAACATTCCTGGATGTATTCTAATGACTACAAATTGCCTTATGAAACCAAGAGATAGCTATAAAGATAGAATATTTACAACAAGTATAGTTGGATGGCCAGAAATATCCCATATAAAAGAAGTTAATGGAAAGAAAGACTTTACACCTATTATAGAAAAGGCACTAGAGTTAGGTGGATTTACAGAAGACGAACCTGAGAAGAAAATATTAGTAGGTTTTGGACATAATGCAGTTCTAAGTCACGCAGGTGAAATTATAGAAGCTGTAAAAACTGGAAAGATAAGACATTTCTTCTTGATAGGAGGGTGTGATGGAGCAAGACCTGGTAGAAATTACTACACAGAGTTCGCACAAAAAACTCCAAGTGATACAGTTATACTTACTTTAGCTTGTGGTAAATATAGATTTAACAAATATGACTTTGGAACAGTTGCAGGTCTTCCAAGACTTTTAGACGTAGGTCAATGTAATGACTCGTATTCTGCTATAAAAATAGCAGTAGCACTTGCAGAGGCATTTAACTGCAGTGTTAACGAACTACCTTTATCATTAGTTCTTTCTTGGTATGAGCAAAAAGCTGTAGCTATATTGTTAACTCTTTTATCTTTAGGTATAAAAAATATATATCTAGGACCTACACTTCCGGCGTTTGTAACTCCTAATATACTTCAAGTTCTTGTTGATAAATTCAATATAACTCCTATATCAACTCCTGATAAAGATTTACAAACTATATTAGGATAATAAAAAGCCAACGTTAAACCGTTGGCTTTTTAAATCTCATACCTTGATAAGAATCCCTATCCCTTAATTCTTTCTCTATAGCATTTAGAACAGCTCTTTTATTCAAACTCCATTTAGGCTCTATCAATAAGTCCTTAGGCCCATCTCCTGTTATTCTATGAATAACTACACTAGGTGGAAGTATCTCTATACAATCAACCACTAATGAAACATACTCATCTTGAGTTAAAATATGGAATTGATTATTTTTATAAAAAGTTTCAAGGTAAGTATTTTTAAGAATATGCATAAGATGAAGCTTAACTCCCTGAATATCTAAATTAGAAATATATTTAACAGACGAAAGCATATCATTTCTACTCTCAAAAGGAAGACCGAGTATTAAATGAACAACCACATTTATATTTCTTTTTCTAAGTTTTTCTATAGCTTTATCAAAAACAGATAACTCATATCCTCTATTTATGAGTTTTGCTGTGGATTCATGTATAGTTTGAAGACCTAGCTCAACCCACATATATGTTTTTTTATTAAACTCATCTAAAACATCAATAACATCATCAGATAAGCAGTCAGGTCTTGTGGCTACAGCAAGTCCAACTACATTATCGCAAGATATAGCTTCGTTATATTTTTTTCTTAAATTGTCAGCAGTATCGTAAGTGTTAGTAAAACTTTGAAAATATGATATATATTTTCCACTTGTCCACTTTTTAGAAAGAAGATTTATCTGCTCATTTATCTGATCTTTTATACTAAAAATATTTGAACCCGCAAAATCTCCAGATCCCTTCTCACTACAGAATATACAGCCACTATTACTTATTAAGCCATCTCTATTTGGGCATGTGAAGTTCCCATTTAAAGAAAGTTTAAATACTTTACAACCAAATACTTTTCTAAGTTCATAATTTAAAGAGTGGTATCTTTTATCATTCCATCTCATAAAAAATCCTCCAAAATTTGTTGTAATTGTATATTACTTTATACTTAGAATTAGGTCAATATTATATTATTTCCTAGTAGAAATAAAACAAAAAGTTTATTTAGTTTAAAAACAGTAAAAAATAATATAAACTAAGATAAAAAAGGAGATAAGTTATGAAAGATATAAAAGAATTTTTTGAAGAAATAGATAAACATCTAATGAATGATGAAAAACCATCTATTTATTTTAACCAACTTTTAGAAAATGAAGAGTTATTCAGAAAATATCCTTTTAGTTTTATAAGTGATTTAGAAAAAGTTCCTCAATCTCCAGTTCACCATCCTGAAGGTAGTGTATGGAATCACACTATGTTAGTTGTAGATAATGCTGCAAGGAGGAAAGAAGACAGCAAAAATCCTAAAGTATTGATGTGGTCAGCTTTGCTTCACGATATAGGAAAAACTAGCACAACAAAAGTTAGAAAAGAAAAGATAACTTCGTATGATCACGACAAGGTTGGTAAAGAATTAGCAGTAGAATT
The DNA here is from genome assembly GCA_002029295.1 of Alkalithermobacter paradoxus. Classification (GTDB taxonomy): domain Bacteria; phylum Bacillota; class Clostridia; order Peptostreptococcales; family Peptostreptococcaceae; genus Alkalithermobacter; species Alkalithermobacter paradoxus. Next base: position 305,049 of record MZGW01000001.1, read on the forward strand.
TTTGAGTAAGTTTGTAAGTGACAAGAAGTTTATAGAAGATGTTTCTAACATGGTTAGATGGCATATGCAAACCCTATTTGTAGTTAAAGAGCTTCCATTTTCAGATATTAAGGCGATGGTGTCCGAAGTTTCTGTAGATGAAATAGCACTCTTGTCCCTTTGTGATAGATTAGGAAGGGGAAATATGAATAATGATAAAATAAATGAAGAAAGAGAAAATATAAAAGCCTTTTTATTAAAGTGCCAGGAACATTTAGTTTAATTACAGCTAAAATATAATATTTGATCTTGATAAGGAACTTTTTCGAAGTTCATTTTACTCCAAAATCCATAAGCACAAGGATATGAACCTAAGAATATGCAATCAAAACTAAATGTTTTGGCAAAATTCTTTAGCCAATCTACGCAAAATGTACCTATACCAGTTTTTTGTATAGAATAAGGAAGCTTAATGGCTGATAGGTATATAGAATTAGTTTTTTTGTATATTTTAAAAGTGAATTGAGGCATCCAATCAAGTCCACTATAAGAGTAATCCACAAAGGATATTTCAATTTCATCTTCTTTATAATCTATATTTACATCAAAGTATATATTGAATTTTTTTAAAAAAATATATCTGAATTTATATATATAAAACGGGATTAATATTCTGATAGGAAAGATATTCTTTTTTTCTATCTTATATACAAACATAAAAACATCTCCTTTAAGTTTATATATAAAACTTATTATTAAGAAGGTGTTTTTATTACTAAAAAAAAGACAAAGGATTTTTACCTTTGTCTTTTAAATTAATCCCATTTAGGAATATTAAAATTACTTTTCTTGATTCTATCTCCTTCGTCTTGAGATACTATATAGGCAGATATACCTTCTTTATCATATTCTTTTATTTTTGAGATTGCCTCACTTTTAGTCATAGCCTCAGATATAGATTTTGTATCTGATCTTATTATAACATACTTATTATTCATAAGCACCTCCAGAAACTATAAGAATTACTTTTATGATTGCACAGATACATTATTTTATACATATATTTTGGCTACGTTTAAGCTACTAATCCAAAAAATAGACAGAAATTAAATGAAAAATGTATAAATATAAGATATAATATAAATACAGTGTTAAATTTGTGAAAAATTTTATTTGATAAAGATTGTAGGCACCATTTTTAATCAAAGTGGTGCTTTTGAAACAAAAGGGGGAATTGTTTTTGATATTAATGATTGATAATTATGATTCATTTACTTATAATTTAGTTCAATTTTTAGGAGAACTAGGAGAAGAAATAGTAGTAAAAAGAAATGATGAAATAACAATAGAAGATATACAAAAGCTTGATCCACAGATAATAGTTATATCACCAGGACCGTGTTCTCCTAATGAAGCAGGGATATCAATAGATGTTGTAAAACATTTCAAAGGCAAAAAAGCTATACTAGGTATATGTCTAGGACATCAAACTATAGGACAAGTATTTGGTGGAAATATAGTAAAAGCCATAAGGCCTGTTCATGGAAAAGTACACGAAATAAATCATACAAATAAAGGTGTTTTTAGAGGACTTAATAATCCACTAAAGGTTACGAGATATCATTCATTAATTATAGATAAAGATACACTACCTGAAGAACTTGAAATAACAGCTACTACTCATGAAGGGGAGATAATGGGTATAAAGCATAAGAAGTATTTAATTGAAGGCGTTCAATTTCACCCAGAGGCAATATTGACTGAAAGTGGGCATGAACTTCTTAGAAACTTTATAAAAGAAGCTAGGGGAGATAAAAAATGATAAAAAAAATAAACACAAACCTTAGTTCGTTTGAGATATACACGATATTCAAAGATGATAATCATAGCTTTATATTAGATAGTGCAATTGATAAAGAAAGATTAGGAAGGTACTCATTTATAAGTGCAAATCCATTTGAGATAATCAAGCTAAAAAACTGTGAGAATAACCCTCTAGAAGTATTAAGAGAAAAGCTTTCAAAATATAAAGTTGAAAACAAAACGAATATTCCATTTATAGGTGGAGCTGTTGGATATTTATCGTACGACTTATGTCACTATATAGAAGAAATTCCTAAAACTGCAATAGATGATGTAAATATTCCTCAAATTTATTTTGGATTATATAACTGGGTTATAGCTATAGATCATATTGAAAATGAAACTTATATAGTAACTCCGAATATAGATGAAAAGTTAGAGTTTAACATAATTGAAGATGTATCTCAAAGGATATTAGACTCACAGAATAATGGCATTGACAAAGTGTGCTATGAAGAAAGCAGCCATGAAGAGATTGATTTAAAATCTAATTTCACTAAAGAAGAGTATGTAAATAGTATAAAGAAAATACAAGACTATATAGAAAGTGGAGATGTATATCAAGTGAATCTAACTCAAAGATTTAGTGGAGAAATTAATATTTCAAGCTATGATCTTTATAGAGATTTAAGAAGAGTATCTCCAGCCCCGTTTGGGTCTTTCCTAAAGTTTGATGATGTTCACATTCTTTCAAATTCTCCAGAAAGATTTATAAAATGTGTTGATAATATAGTTGAAACAAGACCTATAAAGGGGACAAGACCTAGAGGTAAGACTCAAGAAGAAGATATTATGTATAGAAATGAACTTATAAATAGCGAAAAAGATAAAGCGGAATTACTTATGATAGTAGATCTTGAAAGAAATGACTTAGGTAAGGTATGTAAAGTAGGAAGTGTAAAGGTACCAGAATTATTTAAACTAGAAGAATATACAAATGTACATCACTTAGTTGCAACAGTAATAGGAAATCTTAAAGATGATTGCGATGCGGTAGATGTTATAAAAGCAACTTTCCCAGGAGGATCAATAACAGGAGCTCCTAAAATAAGAGCTATGGAAATAATAGACGAGCTTGAGCCTACTAAAAGAAATGTATATACAGGATCAATTGGTTATATAGGTTTTGATGGAAACTTAGATCTTAATATAGCTATAAGGACGATAGTAAAAAAAGATAAAAATGTATATTTTCAAGTAGGTGGAGGAATAACTTGGGATTCAGATCCAAATGAAGAATATGAAGAAACTCTTCATAAAGCAAAATCTATGATGAGAGCGTTAAAAGGTAGATATGAAGTATAATATATCTTTAGATAGCGATATAGCGAAGTTTGGAATAGGATTATTCGAGACTATAAAGATATATAAAGGAATCCCGATACTTTTAGATAAACACTTAGATAGAATGTACAATTCTATAAATGAACTTAATATATCTTTTAAAACTTGTAAGATGAATCTAAAGAAGACCATAACAAATTATGTAAAAGATATAGAGTATAAGGCTTTGAGGGTAACGGTATTTGATGATGGATATACATTTTTATTAAGGGATATACAATATCAAGAAAGTGATTATACAAACGGATACAAATTGAAGATATCTCCAATAATCAGAGGAAAAAGTATTATTTACAGGCATAAAACAATTAGCTATATTGAAAATATATATTCAAAGAAAGATGCAATAAAAAGTGGTTTTGATGAGTCGCTGTTTATAAATATGGATAACAAAATCTTAGAAGGGTCTATGAGTAATATATTTTTTATAAAAGATGATAAAATATATACTCCATGTAAAGATCTAGATATACTAGCAGGGATTATAAGACAAGAGGTTATAGATATAGCAAAAGATTTAAATATAGATGTAATAGAAAGAGAAATAAGAATAGAAGAAGTGCATGATTTTGATTTTTGCTTTATAACCAATAGCTTAATGGACATTATGAGAGTAAGACAAATAGAAAATGTTGAATATTCTAATACAAGTGAACTATTTAGCACCATAGAAAAGAGCTTTAAGGAGAAGTACTATGGATAGAAAATATATATTTGAAAGTGAAATATCCAATCTTAAAAATGACATTAACACTCTATCTATAATCTTGGTAGGATCATCTAGGCACTTAGATTTTAGTAAAATAACTAATGATATAGATATATTTGTTATAATGAAAGACGGTAAACATCAAAGTAGAGAAATTAAATCAGTAGGAAATTTAGAGTTTGATATAAGTTATTTTCCTTTAGAACTAGTAAAAAAACTTATAAAAGATAAAACTCAATTCTTTATAGAGAATATGACATATTCAAAATTAGTATATGATGTGAACGGTTGTGGTAGAAAATATATAGATATATGTGCTAAGGATTATAGTAAAGGCCCTGGAAAATTAACTGATGATGAGGCCTTTGAAATTCAGTTTTTTTTGATTGATGATATAAAGAGAATAAAAACTAAAACTGATATAAATAAATGTGAAATCAATTATTTATATAGTGTTTATTTGAAAAATGCACTACATTCGTATTTTAGATTGAATAATAAATGGGTTCCTAAGGATAAAAAGATTTTTAAAGTTTTAGAAAAAGAAGATGAAACACTATATAAAATGATAAAAGATTTATACGAGACATATGATGTAAATATTTTAGAAGAAATAGTAAGTTATATATTTAAGAAAAGTATAGACAAAGAATATATAAATATGACATACAAAAGAGGAGATGACTTAAATGGATAAAGAAAAAATACAAAGGGCAGTAAAAGATATACTTGAAGCTATAGGTGAAAATCCAGAAAGAGAAGGGTTAAAAGGAACTCCTGATAGGATTGCTAGAATGTTTGAGGAGATATATTGTGGGCTAAATGAAGACCCTAAAAAACATCTTGAGATATATTTTCAGGATGAAAAGCATGAGGAATTAGTATTAGTTAAAGATATACCTTTTTATTCAACTTGTGAACATCATTTAGTTCCATTCTTTGGAAAAGCACATGTCGCTTATATACCAAAAGGTGGAAAGTTAACCGGGTTATCTAAACTGGCTAGAGTGGTTGAAACAGTTGCTAGAAGACCACAACTTCAAGAAAGGATAACAACTACCGTGGCTGATGCTATAAATGAAGTATTAAATCCTCATGGAGTAGTAGTTATTGTTGAAGCAGAACATATGTGCATGACTATGAGAGGTATAAAAAAACCTGGTTCAAAGACTGTTACATCGGCAGTAAGAGGAATTTTCCAAAAAGATGCAGCAGCTAGAGCTGAGGTTATGAGTTTAATAAATCATAAGTAGGTGAGATAGTGTTTAAATGGGGAAATAGAACTTATATAATGGGAATACTAAATGTAACTCCAGATAGCTTTTCTGATGGAGGAGAATTTGTAGATGTGAACTGTGCAGTTAATCACGCAAAAAAAATGATAAATGAAGGTGCAGATATAATAGATATAGGAGCAGAGTCTACAAGGCCAGGGTCTGTAGAAATCTCAGAGGAAGAAGAAATAAAAAGGCTAATTCCAACAGTTAATGCACTAGTTAACAATTTAGATACATTCATATCTGTAGACACATACAAAGCAAATGTAGCAAGAAAGGTTTTAGAATGTGGAGTGAATATGATAAATGATGTATGGGGGCTTCAAAGAGATAAAGATATGGCTAAAGTTATTGCACAGTATGATGCTTTTGTATGTATAATGCATAATCAAACTAATACAGATTACTCTGATGATATAATAAAGTGTATGAAAGATTTCTTTAAAGAAAGTATAAAAATAGCAAAAGAAGCGGGAATAAAAGATGATAAGATAATAATAGATCCCGGTATAGGATTTGGAAAAACTTATGAACAAAATATAGAGGTAATGAAAAGAATTGAGGAATTTAAAAATCTTAAATATCCAATTTTGCTTGGTACTTCTAGAAAATCTATGATAGGGAAAATCTTAGATTTACCACCAAAAGAAAGAGTAGAGGGAACTATTGCAACTACTGTGATTGGAATAATGCAAGGAGTAGATATAGTTAGAGTTCATGATATAAAAGAAAATTTAAGAGCTATAAAAGTTGCTGATGCTATATATAGAAAGTAGGTAAATTTATGGACAAGATTGTACTAAAAGATTTAGCTTTCTTTGGGTATCACGGAGCATTAAAAGAAGAAAATATAATCGGGCAGAAGTTCTTTATAGATATAGAACTTTACTGTGATTTGAAGAAGGCTGGAGAAAGTGATAATCTAGATGATTCTATAAACTACGCTAAAGTTTATGAAATAGCTAAAACTGTATGTGAAAAGCATACGTACAAATTGATAGAAGCTTTGGCGGAGAATATATCAAAGAATGTATTAAATCAATTTGATATTATAGACGAAATTGTAGTTAGAATAAAAAAACCTGAAGCACCTGTAAATGGAATATTTGATTATTTTGGAGTTGAAATAAGGAGAAAAAAGAATGCATAGTGTTTATTTAAGTATTGGAACTAATATGGGTGATAGAATTAAAAACATAAATGATGCAATAGATAATATAAGACGATTTGAAGATACTAATATAGTAAAGGTTTCAAAGGTATATGAAACAGAACCTTGGGGATATATTAATCAAGAAAAGTTTCTAAATATATGTGTCAAAATAAATACGAATCTTTCTCCACATAGTCTTTTAGAAAAGTGCCAAGAAGTAGAGAATATTCTACATAGGGAAAGGATAATAAGATGGGGACCAAGATCTATTGATATTGACATTTTACTTTATGATGATATAATTTCTGATGATGAAAAATTAATTATTCCTCACCCAAGAATGAAAGAAAGAGCATTTGTTTTAGTGCCACTAATGGATATAGATCCAAATTTATATATACAAGGCGAAAACATAAAAGATATATTAAGTACACTTAAAGAGCAAGGAATAAAGGAGTATACAGAGAATGGTGAAAAAGGCGTTTGGTAACAAAAAAGTTGAAATTACTCTGGATGAAAAAATACAAATACCAAGTGATAAACTGGTAATTGCAGGGCCTTGCGCTATAGAAGGATATGATCAGCTTTTAGATACTGCTAAATTTGTAAAAGAAAAAGGAGCTAATGTATTAAGAGGTGGAGCATATAAACCTAGAACTTCGCCTTATTCATTTCAGGGATTAAAAGAAGAAGGGTTGGAAATATTAAAAGCTGTAAAAAACGAAGTTGATATTCCTATTATTACAGAGCTTATGGATATAAGAGAACTAGAAAAAATATATGATGTATGTGATATAATTCAGATTGGATCAAGAAATATGCAAAACTTTCCACTGCTTTTGGAAGTAGGAAAACAAGATAAACCAGTACTTCTAAAAAGAGGGATTGCATCGACTATTACAGAATGGATAAATGCAGCAGAGTATATAAGTATAGGAGGAAATGAAAGTATTATAATGTGTGAAAGAGGAATAAGGACATACAATGATTATACTAGAAATACTTTAGATATTGCTGCAATACCTATAATAAAAAGAGAAACAGGACTTCCTGTAGTTGTAGATCCAAGCCATGGAACTGGAATTAGAGAACTTGTTACCCCTATGGCCCTTGCAGGACTTGCAGCAGGAGCAGATGGAATTATGGTTGAAGTTCATCCAGATCCAGAAATTGCTTTATCTGATGGAGAACAGTCCTTGTACTTTTATCAATTCGAACAGCTTATGAAAGAAATAAACAGAATGAGGCTATAGGCCTCATTTAATTTTTAAAACAAATTATAAAAATAAAGAAGGAATTTAGAAAAAAAAGTCGAATTAGTGTAAATTGTAACTTTATGCAGATTAAGAAAATTGTATTAAAGAAACAAAGTCTTTCTTTAGAAAGATTTAAAAAAAGAAGACTTTGTTGAAATACATTACGTAAATTATGATTTATTCACAATCTATTAAAGTAGATAATTTCCTATGTGTTATTAAAAAATTGTAAGTTTAACATGAAGGTAAAATATTATTTATGAAGAATTAATAAAATATACACCTAAGCATAGAAGGTGAAGGTATGAGCAACAACATTCATGACATAACAGAACAAGTTAAGGATAATAGCGATATAGTAGATGTAATATCTAGTTATATTAGTGTTAAACCAGCAGGTTCAAATTATAAAGCAATATGTCCATTTCATTCAGAAAAAAGCCCATCTTTTATAATTAGTCCTCAAAAACAAATGTTTAAGTGTTTTGGATGTGGAGAAGGTGGAGATGTAATTAAGTTTGTAATGAAAATAGAGAACTTAGACTTCATGGATGCCTTAAAAATTCTAGCTTCAAAAGCAGGAGTTGAAATTCCAAAAGGTGATATAGACGAAAAAGCAAAAGAAAAGCTAAGCAAAGAACAAAGGTTTTTTGAAATGCAAGTAGACTCAGCTAGATACTTTTTTAATGCTTTGATAAATAAGAATAATAGTGCATATAAGTACTTAGTATCTAGAGGGTTAGATGATAAAACAATTAAATATTTTGGACTAGGATATGCACCGTATAATTGGGATGATCTTACTAAATATCTGCTTAACAAAGGATATGATATAAAGGAAATAGTAGATGGTGGACTGGCATTACCTAGAAAGGACGATAGAGGATATAGAAATAGATTTGTTAACAGAGTAATGTTTCCAATATTTGATGTAAGAGGAAATGTTATAGGCTTTGGAGGAAGAGTAATTGACGATTCTATGCCAAAATATCTAAATTCACCAGATACTCCGATTTTTAACAAAAGATATAATTTATATGGATTAAATTTTGCAAGAAAAAATATACAAGATGATAGCCTTATAGTTGTAGAGGGGTATATGGACGTTATAAGTCTTTTTCAATTTGGAATAAAAAATGTAGTTGCATCTTTAGGAACATCTCTTACAAAAGAGCAAGGTAAACTTATAAAAAAATATGCAAATAAAGTTATATTGGCGTATGATGAGGATCAAGCGGGAACTACTGCAACTATAAGAGGAATGAGTGTGTTAAAAGAAGCTGGACTTGATGTTAGGATACTTAAGCTTAAAGAAGCAAAAGATCCTGATGAATATATAAGAAACTTCGGTGTTGAGAGCTTCAAAACTGCACTTAAAAATTCAATTTCATCGGTTCAGTTTAAGATAGAAATTTTAAAAAAACAATATAATCTGAGTGTAGATGAAGAAAAGATAAAATTTACAAAAGAAGCTTCTAAAATACTTAAGGAAGTAAAAAGTCCTATAGAAGTAGAACACTATATAAATATAATTGCTAAAACAACAGGAATAACTGTTAATGCGATTCAAAGTGAAGTATATGGGAAATTTTATAGAAAAAAACATAAAGAAAATGAAATTAAAAGAGAAGAAATAAAGGTTGAAAAAAATGCTGCAGAAATAGCAGAACTTCAACTTATGAAAATATTCTTAACTAAAAAATATTTAAGAGATATTATACTATTAAAATTAGATATAGAAGATTTTTTACTAAGTGAAAGTAGAGAAATACTTAAATTTATTATTAAAAACGACGATTTGGATATAATAAGTATTGACAAAATGAAAGATTTAGACATAGACGAAAATATAATCAATAAAATATTAAATATAGATATAGAACATATTAATCTAGAAAGTGATTTAGAGAATATGATAGCTATATTTAAAAGAAACAGTCTTAAACATAAAATAGATGCTCTTATTATGAAACAATTAGAGCTTCAAGAAAAGAAAAAAAATGATAAAAATATAAATTCAAGTGAGGTTGATATGCAATTGCTTCAGATAGGTTTAGATATTATGAACATAAAAAAGAAAATGAATAATCTTATATAGGAAAGGAGGGAGAATATGAGTACTACTATAAATGCTGAACAGAAATTAGCCGTAAAGAATCTGATAGAAGAAGGGAAGAAAAAAGGAAAGCTTACTTATGACAAAATAATGGAAGTGTTCGGAGAGATAGATTTAGATAAGGATCAAATAGAAAACATCTACGAAACTTTAGGTCAGATGGGAATTGATGTTATAGATCAAAAAGATATCAAGGAAGATATAGATTTTATAAAGGATGATGATCTTGATTTGATAGATGCAGACGATGTAGATGATGCGGATGATACAGATGATTTAGTAGATTTAGAGAATTTAGATTTATCTTTACCAAAGGGAATAAGCATAGATGATCCTGTTAGAATGTATCTAAAGGAAATAGGTAAGATACCACTTCTTTCAGCTCAAGAGGAAATAGAGCTTGCTAAAAGGATGGAAAATGGAGAAGAAATGGCTAAGAAAAGGTTAGTGGAAGCGAATCTTAGATTAGTTGTAAGCATTGCTAAAAGATATGTAGGGAGAGGAATGCTATTTTTAGATTTAATTCAAGAGGGAAATTTAGGACTTATAAAAGCTGTTGAAAAATTTGATTATAGCAAAGGATATAAATTCAGTACTTATGCTACATGGTGGATAAGACAGGCTATAACTAGAGCTATAGCAGATCAAGCTAGAACTATAAGAATACCAGTTCATATGGTAGAAACTATAAACAAACTTATAAGAGTTTCTAGACAATTATTGCAGGAATTAGGTAGAGAGCCAAGACCGGACGAGATAGCACAACAAATGGATCTTTCTGAAGATAAGATAAGAGAAATCTTAAAGATAGCTCAAGAACCAGTTTCTCTTGAAACTCCAATAGGTGAAGAGGAAGATAGTCACTTAGGAGATTTCATACCTGATGAAGACGCTCCTGCACCTGCAGAAGCTGCTGCATATTCACTTTTAAAAGAGCAAATAGAAGAAGTGTTATCTTCACTAAATGAAAGAGAGCAGAAAGTATTGAAGTTAAGATTCGGTCTTGAAGATGGTAGAGCTAGAACTCTAGAAGAAGTTGGAAAAGAGTTTGAAGTGACTCGTGAAAGAATAAGACAAATAGAAGCAAAAGCCTTAAGAAAGTTAAGACACCCTAGTAGATCAAAGAAACTGAAAGATTACTTAGACTAAAAATTCGCCTTTTAGGCGAATTTTTTAATTCCAGTACTGTTTCGTTGTACCATAAGCAATTTCATGTTTAATTTCTTCTTTAGGTTTTTCATCTTCCTTTAAATCTTCTATTTGGGCATGAATTTCTTTTGCTTCTTCTGCCCACTCATAAGTTGTACCGCCCCATTTAAATCGGACGAGTTTATTAGTAGGTATAAATTTCTTCATATATATCACCTCAGTATTATTATAAATTAAGTTGTATTTTTAAATACTAGAAAGGATGTGCATTAAGTGAAATTAAGTGAAAGACTTCAAAAAATTGCTAGTTTAGTTACGAGTAATTCTACAATAGCTGATATAGGAACGGATCATGGATATATACCAATATATCTTCTCAGAAATAATATTATAAATTTTGCAATAGCTGCTGATATAAATAAAGGACCTCTTGAAAATGCAAAGAAAGAAGTTAAGGCAAATGCTTTACAAGATAAAGTTGATTTGAGATTAGGATCTGGACTTAAAGTTATAAAAAAAGGAGAAGTTGAAGAGGTTATAATAGCTGGCATGGGTGGAGTTCTTATATCTGATATAATAAGAGATTCGATAGAAGTTGCAAAATCATTAAATAAAATGATACTTCAACCAATGCAAAGCTCATCTAATCTTAGAAAATATTTAATTGATAACGGATTTAGTATACTAGATGAAGTTTTAGTAAAAGAAGAATTTAGAATATATGAGATAATAGTTGCTAAATACACTGGAAATCAAGAATTTATAGAAGATGAAATTTACTATGAAATAGGTAAAAAATTAATAGAAAATAAAGACCCTCTTTTATTAGAGTTAATAGACAAAAGGATAAATGAATATAAAAGAGTTCTACATAAAATAGAAGGATTAAGTGGAGATGAAATAGAAAATAAAAAAGTAGAATGTATGAATAAAATAAATAAATTTGAGGAGATGAAAAAGTATGCTTCTTAAAGATATAATAAAAATATTTGAAAATAAATATCCAAAGAATTTAGCGTATGATTGGGACAACATAGGGTTAATCATCGGAGATTCTCAAAGAGATATAAGAAAGATATTAGTAGCACTTGAGGCTACTGAAGAAGTTGTAGATGAAGCAATAGAAAAAGATGTAGACTTAGTAATTACTCATCATCCTTTTTTATTTAAAGGATTAAAAAGAGTAACAAAGGATACTCCCAAAGGAAATTGTATATATAAGCTTATTAAAAATGACATAGCTGTATATTCTTCTCATACTAATTTTGACATAGCTTACGACGGATTAAATGATGAAATATGTAGTATGTTAGAACTTGAAAATATAAAAATACTAGATAAGACTAAAGCGGACAAAATGTATAAAATAGTTGTATATGTACCACTATCTCATGAAGATAAGGTGAGAGAAGCCCTAGGCTTATCAGGAGCAGGTCATATAGGAAATTATAGTAATTGCACTTTCAATACTAAAGGCATTGGTACATTCATGCCTCTTGAGAATACTAATCCATATATAGGAAGTAAAGGAAATTTAGAAAAGGTTCAAGAAGTAAGAATAGAAACTATATGTAGTGAAAATATTTTGAGCAATGTAATAAGTAAAATGATAGATGCACATCCATATGAAGAAGTTGCATATGATATATATGAACTTAGAAATGAAGGTATGAAATATGGTTTAGGAAGAATAGGTGATTCTAAAGAAAATATGACACTAGGCGTATTTGCTCAGTATGTGAAGGAAAAACTCGATATATCAGACCTTAGAATAGTTGGTAGTCCAAATAAAGAAATAAAAAAGGTTGCAGTTGTTAGCGGTTCAGGCTCTAGCATGATTCACAACGCTTATTCAATGAAAGCAGATGTACTTATAACAGGAGATGTAAAATATCATGAAGCCCAAGAGGCTCTTGAACTAGGTATATGCCTTATTGATGCTGGTCACTTTGGAAGTGAAAAAATATTTGTTGATATAGCCTCAAGATACCTAGAAGCTAATTTAAAAAATGTTGAAATAATAAGATCAGATATATATATTAATCCATTTGTAACTATATAGAATATTATCTGCTAAAATTGAACATGATTCCAAAATTTTCTTAAAAAGGTTTATTATGTGTATATATTTTGATTATGTGGAAAAAACTTTTAGTATAATGATTAAATATATGCAAAAGGAGTGTAAGAGTTTGATTTCAAGAGATATTAATAATATCGACCCTGAAGCCCTGATCATAAGTATACTAGAAGAGCATATGAGGAATCGTATAGTTACAGGATGTAATGTATTATTGCATGATTATAAGTATGATGAGCAAATAAGTTATCATATTGTAGATTCACATAAAGCAGATATATTAGAAAATAAAATTTCAGAAGTAAGTCCTTTAGGTAAGGCACTTATAGGAAGAAAATGTGGAGATGAAATAGAAATAGATGCACCAGATGGTAAAGAAAAATATAAAATATTATCGTGGAGTAGATAAGAGAGTCTAAAGTTCAGGCTCTCTTATTTTTTTAAAAATTATAGTCATAATTTAATAAAAAGAAGAATATGATGAAATTAACGTAGCAAAAACACAAGATATACTTGTTTTGTATACAAAGTTCCACGAAAGATATAAGTGATATGAAAATAAAACATATGATGGGGGAGTCTATGAAAAAATATAAGGCTTATTATCTACCTAAATATTTTTTAGATACAAAGCTATTTTGCCAAGGTAAATCATATAAAAGCTATGAGTACTTAGGGTCTCATATTATAAACAGCTCTGTATTTAATGGTGTAAGCTTTACATTGTTCGCACCTAATGCACAGAGTGTTAGTGTAGTAGGTGATTTTAATAATTGGAATGGCAATATACATAAAATGAAAAAAATAGATGATACAGGAATATGGCATATTGTAATATCTGATTTAGATGAGGGAGATATATACAAATATGAAATATGCACTAAAGATAACGGAGTTATACTAAAGGCAGATCCATATTCATATTTCTCTCAGTTAAGACCAGATACAGCATCTATTATAAAATCTTTAGATAGATATAAATGGAATGATGATAAATGGATGAATAGTAGAAATAAAGAGGATATACATAAAAGCCCTATGTTTATATATGAATTGCATCTAGGGTCATGGAGAAGAAAGGAAAGTGGAGATTTTTATAATTATAGAGAGATTGCAGATGAACTTGTTGATTATGTCTTATCTAATGGATACAGCCATATTGAGTTGCTACCTATATGTGAACATCCATTTGATGGGTCGTGGGGATATCAAGTGACGGGATATTATAGTGTGACAAGCAGATATGGAAATCCAGAAGACTTTATGTATTTTGTAGATAAATTTCATCAAAATGGAATAGGAGTAATCTTAGATTGGGTGCCAGGACATTTTTGTAAAGATGAGCATGGACTTTATAGATTTGATGGATCTCCTGTTTATGAATATGATAATGAATTAATGTCAGAGAATGTTGAGTGGGGTACATCTATATTTGATTACGAAAAAGATTATGTAAAAAGTTTCTTGATATCTAATGCTTTGTTTTGGATGGACAAATATCATATAGATGGATTGAGAGTAGATGCAGTATCGTACATGCTATATTTAGGTGCAGGGAAAAAGAACGGGGATTTATTGGTTAATAAGTATGGAGGAAAAGAAAACTTAGAGGCGATAGATTTTATTAAGAAGCTAAACGAAGTTGTAAAGATATATTTTCCAGATGTAATTATGATAGCAGAAGAATCAACTGCATGGCCTCAAGTTACTAAGCCATCTCACCTTGGAGGACTCGGATTTGACTTTAAGTGGAATATGGGATGGATGAATGACATGTTAAAGTACATGCAGATGGATCCAATATATAGAAAGTGGCATCATAATTTAATCACATTTTCATTTACTTATGCTTTTTCAGAAAAGTATATATTACCACTATCTCATGATGAAGTAGTACATGGCAAGAAGTCTTTGCTTGAGAAGATGCCAGGAGATTATTGGCAGAAGTTTGCAAATCTTAGATTGCTTTATGCATATATGATAGCTCATCCAGGTAAAAAGCTTTTATTTATGGGAAGTGAATTTGGTCAATTTGCAGAATGGAATTTCAATAAAGAGCTTGATTGGATGTTGTTGCAATTTGATAAGCATACTAAAATACAGTCTTACCTTAAAGAACTTATTGAGCTGTATAAAAATGAAAAGTCATTACATCAATTAGAAAGTGATTATAACGGATTTTGTTGGATAGATCATCAAAATTATGAAGAAAGCATAATCAGTTTTATGAGAAAGGGAGAGAAAGACTTTATCATTGCAATATTCAATTTCACCCCAGTACCAAGAAGTAATTATAGGGTTGGAGTACCTAAAAAGGGTGAATATGAAGAAGTATTTAATAGTGACCTTGAAAAATACGGTGGATCAGGATGTGAAAATAAAAATGTGTTTGTATCAAATGATTTAAGGTGGAATAGCCAACCTTACCACATATCTATAGAATTACCACCACTTGGTGCACTGTTTATAAAGTGTAAAAATGAAGTTAAAGATGAAAATGATAAGAATTAAGTAAGAAATTATTAAATATATATTATAGAGACAAAATCAGGGGGGATAAAATGATAGTACAGAAAAAAGAAATTATAGCTATGCTGCTTGCAGGTGGACAAGGTTCTAGATTAAATGAATTAACAAAGAAAATAGCGAAACCAGCAGTACCTTTTGGTGGTAAATATAGAATTATAGATTTTACTTTAAGCAATTGTTCAAACTCTGGAATTAATACAGTTGGTGTACTTACACAATATCAACCATTAGAATTAAATTCTCATATTGGAATAGGTAGTGCATGGGATTTAGATAGAAAAAATGGAGGTGTAAGTATTTTACCACCTTACACATGTACTGATGGAGGAAGATGGTATAAGGGAACAGCTAATGCTATATATGAAAACATAGAGTTTGTAGAAAGATACGATCCTGAATATGTTTTAATTTTGTCTGGAGATCATATATACAAAATGGACTACTCATTGATGCTTGAACATCATAAAAATAAGGGTTCAGACGCTACTATTGCAGTTATTGAAGTTCCTTTAGAAGAAGCTAGTAGATTTGGAATTATGAATGTAGACAGTGAAGGGAAGATAGTTGAATTTGAGGAAAAACCACAAAATCCAAAAAGTAACCTGGCTTCAATGGGGATATATATATTTAATTGGAAAGTTCTAAAGCAGTACTTGATAGAAGATGAAAAAGACAAGAGTTCTAGTAATGATTTTGGAAAGAATATAATTCCTAAAATGCTTAAAAGCGGTGTAGATTTACATACATATGTATTTGATGGCTATTGGAAGGATGTAGGAACGGTTGACAGTTTATGGGAAGCTAATATGGATTTACTAAAAGAAGACAATAAGTTAGATTTATACAATCCTAATTGGAAGATATATTCAAATAACCCTATGAATCCTCCACACTATATAAGTAAAACTGGAAGTGTTAAATCATCATTATTAAATGAAGGATGTATAATTCATGGAGAAGTTAAAAATAGTGTATTATTTCCAGGTACTTATATAGGAAAGAACTCTAAAGTAATAGACTCTGTAATAATGCCAGGTGCAAAAATAGAGGATAATGTAGTAATAAAGAAAGCTATAGTTATGAGTAATGCAAGGGTAAAGTGTGGAAGTATAATAGCAAATGAAAACAACATAAATGTGATAACTGAAGAAGTTTAGATAAGGGGGATAAAATATGCTTGATGTTATGGGAATAATAAATTTAAGTGAAAATGAAGGGCTTATGGGGGACCTTACTAAAAATAGACCTATTGCAAGTATACCTATAGCTGGCAGGTATAGGGTTATAGATTTTATGCTTTCTAATATGGTTAATGCAGGTATTGAGAATGTAGCTATATTTACTCAGGAAAAATCAAGATCTTTAAGGGAACACCTAGGGACTGGTAAGGAATGGGACTTAAATAGAAAAATAGATGGCTTATTTGTATTTGGTTCAGAAGTTGATTTATCTGAAAGGGTAGTATATAAAGGGGATATAAGAAATTTTAAAGATAATTTAGATTATATAAAGGGAAGTAAGCAAAAGTATGTAGTTTTAAGTAGAAGCTATATGATATGCAATATAGATCTAAAAAGTGCGATTAAATACCACAAGAATAGTGGGGCTGATATAACTATAGTTTATAAGGAAATTGAAAACAAAGATGATAAGTTTTTGAACTGCGATACTTTAAGTCTTGATGAAGAAGGAAAAGTTAGTTGTATAGGAAAAAATATAGGTAGCAGAGAAAAATGTAATATGTCTATGGAAATATATATAATGAAAAAAGAGTTATTAATAAAAATTATAGAAGATAGTATATCAGGTGGAACACATGGGTACTTGAAAAATGCAATATATCATAATATAGAAAAACTTAATGTGAATAGTTACAAATTTGATGGTTATGTATCTTGCATAAATTCAATAGAAAATTATCACAAAGCAAATATAGAGCTTCTCGATAATAAAGTGTATGAAGAACTATTCTATAAGCATGGATATATATATACAAAGGTGAAAGATGGGGCACCTACTAAATATAAAGAAAGCTCCCGTGTTATAAATTCTATAGTGGCTAATGGATGCATTATAGAAGGAATTGTAGAAAATAGCGTTATAGGAAGAGGAGTTAAAGTCGGGAGAGGAACTGTAATTAGAGATAGTGTTGTGATGGCTAAATGTAATATAGGGGAGAATACACATGTTGAAAATACAATATTAGATAAAAATGTTAATGTATGCGAAGAGAAAGTGTTGCTAGGACATATTAGAAAACCATTAGTCATACAGAAAAATTCTAAATTATAATATTATGGGGGGATAAATTTGATAAAGATACTTTATGTTGCATCTGAAGGCGTTCCTTTCTTCAAGACAGGAGGCCTTGCAGATGTGGCTTTTTCTTTGCCAAAAGAGCTTAGGAAGATGGGAATAGATGTAAGAGTTGTACTTCCAAAGTATAATAGTATGAATAATAAATTCAAAGAT
This sequence comes from Alkalithermobacter paradoxus, assembly GCA_002029295.1. Classification (GTDB taxonomy): domain Bacteria; phylum Bacillota; class Clostridia; order Peptostreptococcales; family Peptostreptococcaceae; genus Alkalithermobacter; species Alkalithermobacter paradoxus. The sequence goes on from MZGW01000001.1 coordinate 322,976, forward strand.
AATATGAAGCTTATAAAAAGTATAAATGTACCTGTAGGGTGGAGAATGCAATACTGTGGTATAGAGTACTTAGAGAATGAAAATATACCTTATTATTTTATAGATAATGAGTATTATTTTAAAAGAGAAGGTGGATATTACGGTTTTTATGATGATGCAGAAAGATTTGCCTTTTTCAATAGATCTGTACTAGAAATGATAAATCATATAGATTTTAAGCCTGATATCATTCATTGCAATGATTGGCATACAGGTATGATACCAGTACTTTTAGACGCTCATTATAGACAAAATCCAGCATATAAAAATATAAAGACTGTATTTACAATACATAACTTAAAATATCAAGGGATATTCCCACCAGAAATATTAGGAGAATTATTAAATCTTGGAATGGAGTATTACAATCAAGACTCTATAGAGTTTTACGGAGCTATAAACTTCATGAAAGGTGGAATAAACCATTCTAACGTGATAACTACTGTGAGTGAAAGTTATGCACAGGAAATACAGTACTCATACTATGGAGAAAGATTAGATGGATTATTAAGAAGTAAAAAAGATATTTTGCATGGTATAGTAAATGGCTTAGATTACGACATTTATAACCCACAAACTGACAAAAACATATTTATAAACTATGATAAGGATTCTTTAGAAAATAAGAAAAAAAATAAAATGTATCTTCAGGAATATTTGGGAATGCCAAAAAAAGATGTTCCGATTATAGGCATGGTTACGAGACTTGACAGTATGAAGGGGCTTGATTTGGTAATACATGTATTAGATGAAATTTTATCTAAAGATGTACAAATGGTAATACTAGGAAGTGGAAATCCTTATTTTGAGAACATAATCAAAAGTTATAAAGATAGATATAAAGATAAGCTTTCTATAAATATTATGTTTGACAATTCTTTAGCTCATAAAATATATGCAGGATCTGATATGTTCTTAATGCCATCAAAGTTCGAGCCTTGCGGGCTTGCACAGTTGATTGCTTTAAGATACGGAACCATTCCTATAGTGAGAGAAACAGGTGGTCTTAAAGATACAGTTGCCTCTTATAATGAATTTACATGTAGTGGAAATGGATTTAGCTTTACTAACTATAATGCACACGATATGCTTTACACAATTGAGAGAGCATTAAAGTTCTATCAGGATAAGGATGTATGGAATCAAATTATGAAAAATGCAATGAGTCAAGATTATAGTTGGAAAAATTCAGCTAATGTATATATAAAGTTGTATGAAGATCTTTTGTAAGGGGGTTATATATGAATATTACCAAAAGTGAATTTAAGGAAAAATATCTAAAGTTACTACAAACTGTTAGAGGAAAAAATATAAATGATGCAACAAAGCTAGATAAATACCTAGCTTTGTGTTCTTTAGTGAAAGAATATATATATACAAATTGGGTAAAAACAAATGAAGAATATATAAAAGAAGGAAAAAAGCAAGTACACTATTTTTCTATGGAGTTTTTGATGGGAAAGCTTTTAGTTAGCAATCTTATAAACCTAGGTATAAAAGATATCTGCGAAAGAGGACTAAGTGAACTTGGAATAAATTTGAGTGAAATAGAGGAAGTAGAAGTAGATATGGGACTTGGAAACGGTGGACTAGGAAGACTAGCTGCATGTTTTTTAGACTCTATGGCAAGTATTGATGTGCCTGGTCATGGATGTGGAATTAGATATAACTATGGGTTGTTTAAGCAAAGAATAGTTGATGGATATCAGGTTGAATGCCCTGATAATTGGCTCGAAAACGAAAATATATGGGAAATAAAAAGAAAAGATGAATCTGTTGAAGTAAAGTTTTATGGAAATGTCATAATGAAATATGAAAATAATAGATTGAGTTTTGTTCATGAAAATTATGAAAGTGTTATTGCTACACCTTATGATATACCTATTGTTGGATACCACAATAGTAGAGTTAATACCCTAAGACTTTGGAGTGCTAGTGCAGAAGATGAATTTGATTATGAGTTATTTAGTAGCGGAGAGTATGTAAAAGCATTCGAAAATAAACATAAAGCTGATGCTATATGTAATTTATTGTATCCTAACGATAACTGTGAGCAAGGAAGAATATTAAGGTTAAAGCAGGAGTACTTCTTTGTTTGTGCAGGGATAAAGAGTATAGTGAGAAATTACAAAAAGACAGGAAATTCCATATATGATTTTAGTAAATATGTTTCTATTCACATAAATGACACACATCCGGCACTTGCAGTTCCAGAACTTATGAGAGTTCTTGTAGATGAAGAAAACTTAGACTGGGATGAGGCGTGGGAAATAACCAAAAATACGATATCATACACAAATCATACAATAATGTCAGAAGCCTTAGAAAAATGGAATGTAGAATTATTCCAAAGTCTATTGCCTAGAATATATATGATAGTTGAAGAGATTAATAGAAGATTTTGTAAAGAGTTAATAGAAAATCATCATTTAGATCAAAATAAGATAAGAAATATGTCCATAATATCTGATAACTTAGTTAAAATGGCGAATCTAGCTATTGTAGGAAGTTACAGTGTAAATGGAGTTGCTCAGCTTCATACTGAGATATTAAAAAAGAAAGAGTTAAATGATTTTTACAGTATATATCCTTATAAGTTCAATAATAAAACTAACGGTATAACACATAGAAGGTGGTTATTAAAATGTAATCCACTTCTTTCAGAGTTAATAACAGAAACTATAGGCTCTGAGTGGATATATGACCCTATGAGACTTATAGATTTATTAAAATATAAGGACGATAAATCTTTACAAGAAAGAATATATAACATAAAAAGAAAAAATAAAGATAATTTAGCTAGAATAATAAAGGATAAATATTCAATAGATATAGACACAGATTCTATATTTGATGTTCACATAAAAAGGATACATGAATATAAAAGACAAACATTGAATATATTTCACGTTATGTATCTATACAATATACTTTTAGAAAATCCTAATCTTGATATAACTCCGAGGACATTTATATTCTCAGGAAAAGCAGCCCCAGGATACTATATGGCGAAAAAAATAATAAAGCTTATAAATTCTGTTGCTTACAAAATCAATAATGACAAGAGGATAAAAGATAAAATAAAAGTTGTATTCATGGAGAATTACGGCGTAAGTCTTGCTGAAAATATAATTCCAGCATCAAATGTAAGCGAGCAAATATCTACTACTACTAAGGAAGCATCAGGAACAGGAAATATGAAATTTATGATGAATGGAGCTATAACTATAGCTACTTTAGATGGAGCAAATATTGAGATAGCAAAGGCTATAGGTGAGGAAAATATAGTTTTATTTGGTCTTAAAGCAAAAGAGTTCTATGAACTTAGTAATAGTGGAAAATATAATTCTAAAGATATTTATAACAACGACATTCGAATAAATAAAGTAATAAGTAGTCTTATAGATGGTTCTTTAGTGGATGATAGAAATGAATTTTATTCAATATATGACTCAGTACTATACGGTAATGATCCTTATTTTGTACTAAAGGATTTTGAAGCATACTCAAAGGCACATCAACAAATAGATGTACTTTATAAAAATCAGTCTAAATGGTCTGAAATGTCACTTGTAAACATAGCTCACTCAGGGATATTTTCAAGTGACAATACTATATATGAATATGCAAAAGGAATATGGAATGTAGATCACTCATAGTATTAAGAAATGGCTTTTGTAAAGAGGGGATTAAAAATGAAATATTATGAGGAATACATATACAATGGAAATGATTTAGGAGCTAACTACTCTAAAGAGTGTACTATATTTAAAGTATGGTCTCCACCTTCACAAAATGTTAAATTAGTTATATATGATAATTACGATGATACTACTGGAAAAGAATATATAATGAATAAACAGGAGAATGGAATTTGGGAATTTAAGTTATATGGAGATTATAAAAATAAATACTACACATATAAAGTAACTATAGGTGAATTAGAAAAAGAAACAGTAGACCCATATACTAAAGGGTCTACTGCAAATGGACAAAAAGGTATGATTGTAGATTTTAAATCGATAAATCCAAAGGGTTGGGAGAATCATAGATTACCAAATCCAATAAGTCAAGCACAAGTTATAATATACGAAACTCATATAAGGGATTTTACAGTGGGTAATGTGGATATTAAAAACAAAGGTAAATACTTGGCTTTTACAGAAAGTGCAGCTTTAGATTATCTGAAAGAACTTGGAGTAACACATATTCATATACTACCTATATTTGATTTTGGAAGTGTAGATGAAACTAAAGATGAGTATAATTGGGGGTATGATCCTCATTTATACAATGTTCCTGAAGGATCTTATTCCACAAATCCATACGATGGAACAGTAAGAATTAAAGAGTTGAAAGAAATGATAAAGTCTTTGCATGAAAATGATATAAGGGTTATCATGGATGTTGTGTATAATCACACATACAAAGTAGAAACGTCACCATTTGATATCTTAGTTCCTAAATACTATTATAGAATAAATGACGATGGCAAGTATTCAAATGGTTCTGGATGTGGAAATGAAATAGGGACAGAGAAGGAAATGGTAAGAAAATTTATAATAGATTCTTTGAAGTTCTGGGTGAATGAATATAAGATAGATGGATTTAGATTTGATCTTATGGGTATAATGGATATATACACTATGAAAGAAATAGAAAAAGAACTAAGAACTATTAAGTCAGATATACTAATATATGGTGAGCCATGGGCTGGAGGAGAAAGTATATTAAGCCCTCATCTGATGTTTACTAAGGGAAAACAGCGAGGAAGTAATATAGCTGTATTTAATGATGATTTTAGAAATGCAATAAAGGGAGACAACGATGGATATGGACTTGGATTTATTAATGGTGGTCGTTGGCTAGAATCAGAAGTAAAAAAAGGTATAGTAGGAAACATATTCTACAGCAATGATATAAATGGATTTTGTGATAATCCTATAGAAACTATAAATTACGTCAGTTGTCATGATAATCTAACATTATTTGACAAAATAAAGAAAACTAGTAGTGACACTACCGAGTATGAAATAGAGAAAATGAACAGATTAGCTTTATCTATAATACTTACATCCTATGGAATACCATTTATTCATGGGGGAAGTGAAATTCTAAAAAGTAAAAGAGGACATCACAATAGTTATAATCTAGGAGATGAAATAAATAAGATTAATTGGAATGATAAATACAAATATAAAGAAACTTTCGAATATATAAAGGGACTTATACGTTTTAGAAAAAGCCAACGTGTTATGAATTTAGAAAATAAAGATGATATAAGAAAATATCTAACATTTATAGATTGTCCTGAAAGTTGTGTAGGATACTTAATAACTTCGCCTTACAAAGAAGATTATAAAAATATATTAATAGTGCATAATGCAAATAGAAGAGAAGTGAAAATACAATTACCAATGAGTGACAATTGGAAAATTATAGGAAATGAATATGAAGTTAACTTAGATGGAATATATAAAAGATCTAAAAGGTTTAATAATATAAGTATTCCAGCTTTGTCAACATATATACTTTGTAAAAAATAAAGGATGAGAATTTCATCCTTTATTTTTATGCCCAGTTTCCATCTTTAAAGATTTGAATTCTTTTTCCTTCTATAGTTTCACCTACTATATCAAGGTCGTGAGAACCTATCATAAAGTCAACGTGAACTAAAGACATATTAGCACCTTGTTTTATAAGTTCGTCTTCTGTCATTTTATTTCCATCTTCTAAGCAAATCGGATAAGCCATTCCAAAAGCTAGATGACAAGAAGCGTTTTCATCAAATAGTGTGTTGTAAAAGATAGTATCTAAGTTTGAAATAGGAGAATTATGAGGTACTAAAGCAACTTCTCCCATATAACAAGATCCTTCATCTGTTTCTATTAATTTCTTTAAAGTTTCATATCCTTTTTCTGCAGTAAAATCAACTATTTTACCGTCTTTAAATGTTAAAGTGAAATTATCAATTATATTTCCACTATAATTAAGTGGTTTAGTACTTTTAACTTTTCCGTTTATTCCTGTTTTTAGTGGAAGGGTAAATATTTCTTCTGTTGGCATATTAGCAACAAAATAAGTTCCCTTAGTATTATACTCACCACCACCAGTCCATACATGTTTAGGTGGAAGTTCTATAGTAAGATCAGTCCCTTCAGATGTTAAATGAAGAGTTTTGAATTTGTTAGAGTTTAGAAATTCTACTTTTTCATTTAACATCTTTATGTGATTATCCCAGGCCTTTATAGGATCATCTGAGTCTACTCTTACTATCTTAAATATACTATCCCAAAGTTTTTCAACAGATTCTTCAGGAGATAAGTTTGGGTATACCTTATTTGCCCAATCTTTAGTAGGAACAGAAACAACACACCAAGACACATTATTGCCCATAACGTATTCTCTGTAATTTTTTAGTGCCTTAGATCTTACCTTATTAGACAAAGCTACTTTATCAGGATCTACATTTTTTAAAAGTTCAGGATTAGATGCAGAAATAGATAAAAATGCTGCACCTTCTTTTGCTAGAGTTTCATACGTATCAACTTTCCACTTTGGGAATTGTTCAAACACTTCGCAAGGTGCATTCATGTATTTCATTAAAGTAAGTTCATCGTCGTTCCATTCAACATGAACATCTTTTGCTCCTAGGTTATATGCTTCTTTTGCTAGAAGTCTTGTAAAATGTGCACATTCAATAGGAGAATTTATAACTAATGTTTGTCCATCTTGGATATTTACTCCTACGCTAACAGCAAGTTTTGCATATTTACTAAGAAGGTCATTAAAGTTTTTCATAATTCATCTCCTTTGTCAAAATTATTCTAACACAACTGCAGTACCAGAAACACTTACCATCATCATACTTCCATTTTGCCCTAGAACTTCATAATCAACATCAACACCTATTACAGCATTTGCACCCATAGATTTTGCTCTTTTCTTCATCTCATCTATGGCGTTTTCTCTTGCCTTTATAAGCTCATTTTCATAAGATTGTGATCTTCCACCGAATATATCGGAAAGGCCAGCCATAAAATCTTTTACTATATTTATACCTGTTATAACTTCTCCAAATACCATTCCTTTATACTCTTTAATCTTCTTACCTTCTATCAAATTAGTACTTGTAACTATCATTACCAATTCACCTCCTTAATAAAATTTGTATCGTTTATATAATTTCGCTATAATTATATAAAATACCTTTTATGATAATTACTAAAATTTAAATTACTATAATGTGGAGGGCTTAATGAATAAGATATGGAATTTGAAAATAGAAAAAATAAATAATGGATCTTTAATTGAGAATATACTTAGATATAGAGGAATAGGTTATGAAGAGATAGAAGAATTTCTAAGCGATAACCCCAAAAAGACATATGATCCTTTTCTATTAAAAAATATGGATAAAGCAGTAGATAAGATAAAATATCACATAGAAAAAGAAAGCAAGATAGTAATATTCGGTGATTACGATGTTGACGGTGTAACTGCTACTACACTATTAGTCCAATTCTTGAGTAATATTACAAATAATATAGATTACTATATACCCAACAGGTTCTCTGAAGGATATGGATTGAATAACGAAGCTATAAAATATATAAAAGAAGTAATGAACGCAGATTTAATCATTACGGTTGATAATGGAGTTAGTTCATTTAATGAAATAAAGTACGCAACGGAAATAGGACTTGATGTTATTGTTACCGATCATCATAACCCACCAGATAAGCTTCCTAATTCTATACTGATAAATGCCAAACAAAAAGGAGATGAATATCCATTTAAAGAACTTTGTGGGTGTGGAATAGCATTTAAGTTAGCTCAAGCACTTCAAAGAACTTTAAAAATTGATAAAAAGATTTTGAATAGCCTTTTAGATCTTGTAACTTTAGCTACAATAGCAGATATGGTACCTTTAGTTGATGAAAATAGAACTCTCATAAAGTACGGGTTAAGGTTTATAAATAAAGATACTAGGCTAGGGCTAGCTGTTTTAAGAGAAGTTGTTGGACTTAAAGAAAAAGAAATTGATTCAGGTAGAATAGGATATACTATTGGACCATGTTTTAATGCTGCAGGAAGAATAGAAGATGCTAAGTTAGGAGTTAAGCTTCTTTTAGAAACCGATAAAGATAATGCGTTAAAGCTAGCTAAGAAACTACATGAACTAAATGTAGAAAGGCAAAAAGTTCAGGAAAAAGGAGAAGAATACTGCATAGAGCTAGTTGAAACTAATTACATGAATTACGACTTTTTAGTAGTCAGGGCAGACAATGTATCTGAAGGTGTTATAGGTATTGTTGCTGGAAGAATAAAAGATTTATTCTACAAACCTACACTTGTTGTAAGTAAGAGTAGTGAGGGGTATCTGAAGGGAAGCGGTAGAAGTATTAAAGGCATAGATATATACGAAGAACTTAAGGAAGTTTCAGACCTATTTATAGGATTTGGTGGTCACGAAATGGCGTGCGGATTCTCTTTAGAAGAAGATAAATTAGATGAATTAAGAGAAAGACTCAATGCTAAGGCTATGCAGATAAAACTAGATAACCCTGATATATTTATTCCAAAGCTTGATGTTACAGCGAAGATAAACCCTAGTGAGTTAACTATGGAGTTAATAAATGAAATATCAAAACTTGAACCGTACGGAATAGGGAACCCTGAGCCATTATTTATGATAGAGAATATACAGGTCAATAAAGATTTTACAAAATTCTGTGGAAATAACGAAGCACATCTTAAGTTAAGTGGAAAGAAAGAAAATATATTTCTAAATGGAATAGGATTTTCCTTAGCAGAAAAATACAGCAATTTAGAATGTCAAGATTTAGTTGATGTTGTTTTTGCTCCTGAAATTAATGAATACAATGGTAGAGTTAGTGTTCAGATGATTATAAAAGATATAAGAGAATCTCTTTAAGGGGGGGGTAATAAATTGAATATTGATATAATAAAGAAAGTTGATAGCATGAATGAAACTTATCTAGATATAACAAAGCAATATATGTGGGAAAATGATTTATCAAGACATTTCATGGCACTAATTTATACTTTAAAGGGTAAAAAATTTGATAAGTATGAAATAGAAGATATGAGAAAGTTTATAAAAGAAAATACAGGTATATTTTCAAATTTTAGAGGAAATAATTTATTCACATTGAGTATGCTTTTATGTAGCCAATATGATAACCCTAAAGAAAAGTTCATGGAAATTTTGAAATACTACGAAAAACTTAGAAAAGCTGGATTTAAAGGCGGAAATTATTTGCCACTAGCTAGTTATTCTTTGACATCGACTTATAATAAAGATAATGTAGAAAAGATAATAAATAGAGCCTACGATATATACTCCGATATAAAAAAGAAGCATCCTTGGATAACTGGAGAGCAAGATTATCCTTTATGCATATTATTAGCATCACTTAATAAAGATATAGACATAATTACTAAGGAGGTAGAAAGGTGTTACAATGAATTGAATAAAGAAGGTTTCTCAAAAGGAAATAATCTTCAATTTCTATCTCATATTTTATCCCTAAGTGAAGAAGAAAGTACATTAAAAGCAAAAAGATGTAAGAACATATACGACAAGTTAAAAGATAATAAATTAAAGATAGGATCTGAATACTATGCAGTACTAGGCATTATAAGTTTATTAGGAGATGATATTGATAGGGCATTAAATGATGTAATTAGCACATCAAACTATATTAATGGATTGAAAAAGTATAAGTGGCTTGGAAAGGGAATGAATATACTACTAGCTTCAAGTATTATTAGCTGGGAATATATAAATACTAACAAGCATGAATTTATTGAAACTACATTTGGTATATCTGTAGAGGTATTGATAGCTGCTCAAACAGCTGCTGTTCTTGCATGTGTTACTGCTTGTACAGCAGTTAGTTCATCTTCAAATTAATTTAAAAGGAGACTTATTAATAAGTCTCCTTTTTAGAATTGTGCAACTTCACTGAGTAATTTTTTGAATATATCATGAACTGAAAGAATTTCCTTTATTCTGTGAACATGCTCGCCAGAGAATATCAAAGCTTTATTAGGATCTCCAGATTTACATGCGTTAACAAGAGCATCCATTATACAAAAACTATGGGAGCATCTTTTAAGACACTGTGTACAGTTACTAATTTTAGGGGCATTTTCACTTTCTACAAGATCATAAAAAGAATTTCTTAAACTCTGTCCTGGTAGGCCAACTGGACTTTTAACTAAAACAACATCACTTTCGTCTGAATTAATATATAATTTTTTCATTTCATCTGATGCGTTAGATTCCTCGCTGGCAACAAATCTTGTACCCATTTGAACTCCACTTGCTCCAAGTTTTATAGCATCTATAATATCTTTCCCATCTATTATTCCACCAGCAGCAATAACAGGTATTTTTACTGCTTTACATACATCAGGGAGTATATCTTTCATAGGTTTATCTGTACCTAAATGCCCACCAGCTTCCTTACCTTCAACCACAACAGCAGCAGCCCCAAGTTTTTCTGCCATAACTGCTAACTTAGCAGAAGAAACAATCGGTATTATTGGGGTATTAGTTTCTTTTCCCCAACAGAACATATCTCTAGAGAATCCTGCTCCAGATATTACTAAATCAATACGTTCTTCTATAGAGGCTTTTACAAGATTAGCAAAATCTTTTACAGCAAAGAGTACATTAACTCCTATAACTCCATTTGTCATCCTTCTAGCTTTACGAATTTCATTTTTCAATTCATCAATTCCCATTCCAGTTCCTGCAATAGTTCCAATTCCACCTTCGTTTGCAACAGCAGCAGCAAGTGGTGCAGTAGAAATTCTAACTGCCATACCTCCTTGGATTATAGGTATAGGCACAGTAATATTAGCTATTTTTAATTCTTTTAGTTTCATAGGCTCTCTCCTTAATTTATTACCTGGTACTAAATTCTGATAATAATATTATATCATACTATTTATGATGCAACAATTAATTATGTAATATGTAAATCCTCAAAATTAACACAAAGGTTGAATTGTCAATATTCTAAATGTATTAAGTGAACATATTTTAACAAAAATTAATATAATGTACTTTAGGAAATATAAAGATTGGGGTGGTTTTATGTTCAGTGAGATATATTTAAAAAATATAGTCAAAAGATTTATTCCAAATAATTCAAAGTTAGTAAGTTTAGGAGATAACAAAAATAAGTTAGCTATAGCATTACTTGATTTAGATGGAGATGGGAAATCTGAAATAGCTGGATTTTACGAATTAAATAATCAAATATACAGTCTAGTATTAAAGAAAGATTACAATTCATGGAAGGTTATATCAAATAAAAAGCAAAAAGGATATAAAATAAAAATGCTAAGCATTATACCAACAATAGATAGCATGGCTAGTAGGTTAGCTATTACATGGAGTAAAGGAAAGAATAATTTTGAAACTAATATATTGAAATGGGAAAATGGAAATTTAAGAAATATTATTAAAAATGGCATGTTATACCCTGCTAGTGTTAATGTTGTAGGCGGGAGAAAATGGGGATATATAAATAATAGTGGCGATTTTATAATTGAGCCTCAATATGAATATGCATACGATTTTGGTGAAAATAATATAGCTATTGTAAAGAAGAATAATCTTTATGGCATTATAGATACACTTGGGAGTTATATACTTCAACCTAAATACAACTTTATTGATAAATTTCATCAAGATCGTTCTATTGTTATAGATAATGATGGATTTAAAATAATTGATGAAAGAGGTCAAGAAATAACATCAAGATCATACAATTATATAAGTACATTTAGAGATGAAAGAGCTATGTTTAGCGATATAAGAGAAGATAGATACCTTTATGGATACTTAGATAGAGATGGAAAAGAAATAATACCTCCTAAATATGAAGATGCTAGTGATTTTAAGGAGAAAAAAGCAATAGTAAAGGTAAGTGATTCTAAATATCAACTTATAGATATAAATGGAAATGTAATAAATGAATATAATTATGATTTTGTTGGAAATTTAGGAGATGGCCTATTGGTATTTAAGGAGGGTCCTGATAGTAAATATGGATTTATTGATGAAGATGGAAATGTATTAATAAGTCCTAGGTATACATCAGCTCAAGCCTTCAATAGTGGAGTAGCTATAGTGGATGTTTCTGAAGACTATACTAATAAGTATGGGCTTATAGACAAAAAAGGAGATTTTATAATCAAAGCAGAATACAATGATATGAGATTAATAGGAGAAAATAGAGTAGGTGTTGGAATAGCTATCGATGATCAAAATCCATTTATAGGATCAAAGTATGCTATTGCTGATACTAAAGGTAATTTTATTACAGATTTTATATATTATGAAATCTCTAATTATAAAAATGGATTAATATCTGTCTATGATGGAAAAAACACATTTTTCATAGATAAAGATGGAAAAAGAGTAATGCATCTGCCTGTAGTTAAAGGTAAAGGAGTTTTAGCATTTTATAATGGCTTAATTAAATCCGATGTAGACTATAGAATATCTTATCTTACCAGGAATGGAAACATTATTTGGGAGGAGAATACTATCATTCCTTTGAATAATAAATATGAAGTTATACAAGAAAAGTTTAATCCAAATAGAGATTATTTAGTTTACTACCCTAGAATAAATGGCATGAAAGATAATGAAAAGCAAAACAGTATAAATGAGAATCTTAAAAATATGTCTAAAGTTAAGGAAATTAGTAGTGATATTCAACTTGAATATAATTATCTAGGAGATTTTGTAGTAGAATTTTTTAAGAACAACTTAGTAAGTTTAAATTTACATGGATATGAATACTATTTTGGAGCTGCTCATGGCATGCCTAGCAAAATATATGCACACATAGATCTTGAAAATGGGAAAATGTACACACTAGAAGATCTATTTAAAAAAGATAGTGCTTATGTAAAGATAATAAGTGATATCATAAATTATGAAATAAAAAATAATGAAGAGTATTCATATGTATTTCCTGATACCTTTGAAGAAATAAGAAAAGATCACACATTTTATATAGACGAAAATGCTTTATATATTTACTTCACACCGTATGAAATAGCTCCATATGCAGCTGGATTCCCGCAATTTAGAATACCATACGATAAGATAATGGATATAATAGATACTGATGGGCAGTTTTGGAAATCATTTAACTAAATTAATGTAGCCAGTGCAAATATGTACTGGCTATTTGTGTAATAAATATAAATGGTATTGTAGTAAATATTAATATATAGTTTTTGCTTTTTAGAGGAGGTATACATATGAAGCTTTATATAGTTGATGATTACAATGCAATGAGTAAAAAAGCAGCAGATATAGTGTCTATGCAGATTAAGACTAAACAAAACAGTGTAATAGGATTAGCTACAGGAAGTACTCCTATAGGAATGTATAAAGAATTGATTAAAATGCACAGAAAAGAAAAATTAGATTTTAGCAAAATCAAAACATTTAATTTAGATGAATATTACAAGATACATCCACAAGATAATCAAAGTTATAGGTACTATATGATGAAAAATTTCTTTAATCATATAAACATAGATCATAACAACATAAATATTCCTAATGGAATGACTAATGATACAGAAAGAGAATGTAAATTATACGAAGAGAAAATACAAGAATCTGGTGGAATTGATCTTCAGATATTAGGAATTGGTACAAATGCACATATAGGATTTAATGAACCTAATAATAAATTTGAACCGTATACACATCTTGTCAACCTAGATAAAAATACGATAAAGTCTAACTCTAGATTTTTCAGATCTGTAGAGGATGTTCCTGCGAAAGCTATAAGTATGGGAATAAAAACTATAATGAGTTCGAGAAAGATATTGCTTTTAGCAAATGGTGACAATAAAGCACAAGCTATATTTGAATCGTTGAAAGGTCCAATAGTGCCACAAGTGCCAGGTTCTATACTACAGTTACATAAAGATCTTACAGTAATTATTGACAAGAAGGCGGCGAGGTATCTTGAAGTAGAAAAAACTGCTGCTACTACGTCTTTATAGCTTGAATACTGCAAATATAGCAAAATCTTTTTGTAGAATTCTACAAAAAGATTTTGCTATAATTAAGTAGTTTTTATTGACAGATATAAATTATGATGGTATAGTATTTCTTGTCCATTAAGAGGGATATAATAGGATTATGTGGTTACTATAGCAAAGAGGATACACCTGTTCCCATTCCGAACACAGAAGTTAAGCTCTTTTGCGCCGATGGTACTTGGAGGGAAGCCTCCTGGGAGAGTAGGACGTAGCCAGATAATCTTTTTTTCTTTAGACTACAAGGAGGTTAATATGAAAAGAACTAATTATTTAGTACAATCAGCTTTAATAGCTGCAATTTATGCCTGTATAACTATAATATTTGCACCCATAAGTTATGGACAACTTCAGGTTAGAATTTCAGAAGCACTTACTGTACTTCCTTATTTTACACCAGCTGCTATTCCAGGACTATTTATAGGATGTGTTATTGCAAATATTTATGGTGGAGGTGGCATAATAGATATTGTATTTGGTAGCTTAGCAACTCTTTTGGCTGCTATACTATCATACAAAGCAAATAAAAAAATCCTTGTACCATTACCACCAGTTATAGTTAATGGGATAGTAATAGGTTTTGTATTAAATTATCTATATTCATTGCCTTTAATTATCACTATGATATGGGTTACAATAGGACAGTTAATTGCTTGTTACGGAATAGGATATCCGCTTATGAGTATATTAGAAAGATATAAAAAGAATATATTCTAAACTATTGATTGTAAGAACTTAAGCTTTATGATAAACTTTTACTACAATAAAATAAGACAGTTCGTAACCATCCTGTCTATAAACAAAACTAGGGCATAATACTACCGTCTTAGGTAGTTTTTTATTTATGTGGCAGTTTTGCCACTTTTTTTATGTAAATTTATAGTTAATGGAGGATATCGATAATGAAAAAAATAGGTTTGACAACTACGGTTCCAATAGAAGTTTTGATAGCAGCAGGACATAAACCTATAGATCTTAACAATATTTTTGTTACTTCTAAGGATTATCTAAAATACATAGATATAGCAGAAAAGGACGGGTTTTCCAAAAGTTTATGTGCCTGGATAAAAGGTATATATGGAGTTTGTATTGAAAATGGAATCAAAGAAATAGTAGGAGTGATGGAAGGAGATTGTTCAAATACTAAAGCATTAATAGAGGTTCTAGCTTTAAAAGGAGTTAAAATATATCCTTTTTCTTTTCCTCATAGTCATAAGATAGAAGATGTAAAGAAAGAAATAGAAAAGTTCATGAATATATTCGGAGTTGAGTATGATGAGGTTGAAAAAGTAAGACAAAGGCTTAACAAATCTAGAAATATTGCAAGGAAAATTGATGAATTAACTTATATTGATAATAAAGTTACTGGATTTGAAAATCATTTATATCAAGTGAGCTTAAGTGACTTTAATGGCGATGTAGAAAAATTTGAATTTGATATTGCAAATGTACTTAATACTGTAAGAGGTAGAAAAGAAAATCCAAAATCTATAAGGCTTGGCTACATAGGAGTTCCCCCTATGACTGCAGATATATATGATTTTGTAGAGCAGTTTGATGCTAGGTTTGTATATAACGAAGTTCAGAGAGAATTTGCTTTTCCAAGGGCTAGTGAAATTGATAATATATTTGAGCAATATTATTATTACACATATCCTTATGATATTAAATTTAGACTAATAGAGCTTAAAAAGCAAATACAGGAAAGAAAGTTAGATGGAATAGTGCATTACACACAAGCGTTTTGTTATAGAGCTATAGAAGATATAGTATTAAAGGAAGAATTAAATATACCAATATTAAATATAGAAGGAGATAAAATAAATACTTTAGATGCTAGAACAAAACTTAGAATAGAGGCCTTTCTTGATATGCTTTCTGATATAAAGGGAGGATTAAGATGAGAGTATTAGGAATAGATCTTGGAAGTAGAGAAGTAAAGATTGTTTTAATGGAAGATAAAAAGATAATAAACAAGATGAAAATTAGCACTATGTCTTTTTATAGAGATTATTGCAGTTATAATGAGAAGATAGTTGTAGATTTAAATAAACTAGGTTTAGATAAAGTAGAGGTGGCCGTTTCAACTGGATATGGTAGAAATAATACTGATTTAAGCAAGTTTAAGCTAATAAATGAAGTGAAAGCACATGTTTATGGATCGTTTTATCAAACTGATTTAAGTGACTTTATACTTTTAGACATAGGTGGACAAGATGTGAAGGTTGTTAAAGTTGAAAAAGGGATTATAACTGACATAGAACTTAATGAAAAATGTGCTGCTTCTTGTGGTAGATATCTTGAAAATATGGCAAATGTACTTGAGGTATCACTTGAAGAAATGTCAATGTATAGCGAAAATCCTACTGAGCTAAACTCTACTTGTGCTGTATTTTCAGAATCAGAATTGATAGGAAAAATAGCAGAAGGTGTCAGTGTAGAAAGTTTATATGCAGGAGTTAATTATTCATTGTATAAAAGATTATCTCCTCTTTTAAGTAAATTTAAGGGAAGAAAATTAGTTATAACTGGCGGTGTTGCTAGTAATGTTGCAATTAAAAAATACTTACAAAATGACTATGACGAAATAATATCAGTTGATGATCCACAGTTTAATGGGGCGATAGGATGCTGTTATTATGGAAGTTTAAAATAGATTGGAGGAGTTAAAAAATGTATATTTTAAAAGGAGAACATAGTTTTGATAGTGCACATTTTCTAGCAAACTATCAAGGGAAGTGTTCTAATATACACGGACATAGATGGAAAGTAGAAGTTGAGGTATACTCTGAAAGTTTAATAGAAGGTGGACAATTAGATGGAATGGTAGTTGATTTTGGTGATCTTAAGAAGGATATTAAAGATGTGGTAGACTATTTTGATCATGCTCTTATTATTCAAAGTGGAACAATGAGAAAAGAAACATTAGACTCTATTGTTTCAGATGGATTCAAAGTAATAAACGTAGATTTTAGACCTACTGCAGAAAATTTTTCAAAGCACTTTTTTGATTGTATGAAGGAAAGATCTTACAATGTAAAGAAAGTGACTGTATATGAAACTCCTACTAACAGTGCAAGTTACGAGGTGAAATGAAATGAATTATAAAATTGTAGAAAAGTTTGTAAGTATTAATGGAGAGGGAGATTTATCAGGACAACTTTCGGTATTTATAAGATTTGCTATGTGTAATTTAGAATGTAGTTACTGTGATACATTATGGGCAAATGATAAAAATGTAAAATATGAATTGATGAATGGAAAAGATATATATGAATATATAAAGTCCACTAAAATAAAAAATATAACTTTAACAGGAGGGGAGCCGCTTATCCAAGAAGGCATTTTAGAGTTAGTTGATTTTATATCGCAAGATAGTGAGCTAAATATTGAAATAGAGACAAATGGAAGTGTTGATATTAGTAAGGTTGCTAGTTTAAATAAAAATAATATCAAGTTTACGATGGACTATAAACTAGACTCAAGTAATATGAGAAACAAAATGAATATTGATAACTTCAAATATATAAGAAATTGCGATACTGTGAAATTTGTAGTAGGAGATTGTGACGATTTAAGTGTCACAAAAAGTATTATAGAAGAATACGGTTTAGTAAATAAATGTAAAGTATATATAAGTCCTGTATTTGGCAAAATTGAACCTAGTGAAATAGTAGAATTTATGAAGGGAAATAAAATGAACGGTGTTACGCTTCAAATACAACTTCATAAGATTATATGGGAACCTCATAAACGAGGAGTTTAATAGATTGGTGGTGGATATTATGAATAACGAAAAGGCTGTAGTGGTATTTAGTGGAGGACAAGATAGTACAACTTGTCTGTTTTGGGCAAAGAAAAAATTTAAAGAAGTTATTGCTGTATCTTTCGATTATAATCAAAAACATAAGTTAGAGCTTGAATGTGCAAAGAAAATATGCAAAGAATATGGATTTGAACATCACATACTAGACTTAAGCTTACTTAATCAATTAGCTCCAAATTCTTTAACTAGAGTTGATATAAAGGTGGATAAAAAACAAGAAGATGATAAACTTCCTAACTCTTTCGTTGATGGAAGAAACTTGTTATTTTTATCATTCGTTGCTATATTTGCAAAACAGAGAAATATAAGAAATATTGTAACAGGAGTATCAGAAAGTGACTTTAGTGGTTACCCAGATTGTAGAGATGTATTTATTAAGTCAACTAATGTAACTTTAAACTTAGCTATGGATTATCAATTTGAAATATATACGCCTTTAATGTGGATAAATAAGGCACAAACGTGGAAAATGGCTTATGATTTGGGAGTTTTAGATATAATAAAAAATGAAACATTAACTTGTTACAATGGAATTAAAGGTGAAGGATGTAATGATTGCCCTGCGTGTAAATTAAGATCAAGGGGATATCTTGAGTTTGAGAATTTATATCTAAATAAAAATTAATTATCAAAGTCCTCCTTTATAATTAGTTATTTAATGCATATAAAGTTAAATAATACTAATAATATTGAAAAAAGGAGGAATGTATATGGAATATAAAAGTAAAATAACTAAAGTGAAAAAGAACTCAGATGGTGATATCACAGATGTAATGCTAGAAAATGGAAATGTATATTCTATAGAAGAAGCTATATCTATGGCTAAGAATGAATTGATTGAAGGTGTAAATGTTGGGCAAGCTAAAAATGGAAGAGAATTTCTAAGAAGCAATCCAAATGGAGATAAAAGTGACAATTTAGATAATCTACCTATGTTTTAAATTGTGATAAAATAGTTTTAGGCATATGCCTAAAACTATTTTGTCGTTAAGGAGGATTTTGATGAAGAAGATTTTGATAACAGGTGGAGGAACAGGCTTAGGAGCCGATTTAGCAAAAGTTTATTCTCAAGAACGAAACCATATTATATTAGTTGGAAGAACAAAAGATACTCTAGAAAAGACGCAAGAGGAGATAACTAAAGGTGGAGCAACTTGTGAGTACATAATCTGTGATATTAGTAATCAAATTTCAGTTGATAATTTAGTCAAAACAATTAAAGAGAAGCATTTATATATAGATTATCTAATTAATAACGCAGGAGTAGGTTATTTTGGGCAATTAAATGATATTACAATAGATCAGATTAACTCAATGATAGATATAAATGTAAAGGGAACGATAATGATTACTCAAGGATTATTGCCATACATAAAAGAAAGAATATTAAATATAATATCAACAGCAGGAATGAAAGGAAAAGTAAATGAATCTGTATATGTAGCGAGTAAATTTGCTATAAGAGGATTTACGGAGAGCTTGCAAAAAGAATTTGAAGATAGTAAATTAAACATTACAGCAGTATATATGGGGGGGATGAATACTCCGTTTTGGGAAAACAGTACTCATATAAAAGACAAATCAAGATTAAAATCTTCATATGATGTGGCTAAAGAAATAAAAAGGCAAGATGATGGTAGATTAGAGATAATTATATAGAAGGATAAAACTTTTCTTTATGTGAAAAACTATATCTAACTAAAACTTACAAGTGATGGTGATTAGATATGGATAAAATTTTTCTCAAAGACATAAAAGAAAATGAAGTGTTTAGTTCAAGTTTTATGGTTATGAAAATAGTATACCAAGACGATCAAAGTATTACTGCATTTATAGGAGATAAAAGTGGAGAAATAAAAAGTATAATCCCTAAAACTGACACATTAGAAGTAGGGGATGTAATCTATATAGAAGGAATTAAGGATACAGTATTAAAGGTTGAGAAATTTAACAAGATAAAAGAGTTTAAGATGGAAGATTACCTTCCAACCGTAAATAGACCAATTGAAGATATAATGGATGAAATAAGAGCAATATCTCAAAGTGAGTTTAAGAGTGAAGAATGTAAAACTTTAGATGAATACTTTTTTAAAGATGAAAGCTTCTTAAAAAAATTCAAAAGTGGAATTGGAGGATTAAGACAGCACCATAATTATATAGGCGGACTTGCAGAACATACCCTGAATGTTATGTATCTAGCAAAGACTTTTGCATATAGATATGATATAAGATACAAAGAAATAGCAATTCTTGGAGCAAAATTACACGACATAGGTAAAATTGAAGAGTATAGCACTAATGGTCCTTTTTCTACAACTATGATAGGCGATATACAAGGTCATATAGTAACAGGTACTCTTATGCTAGAGGAAGCATTTAAAAGCAGAAAAGACTTTTATAGTGAAGAATTTAAAATGAGAATAAAGGGATGTATAATTCAACATCATGGAAAAGTGGAGTACGGATCTCCAAAAGGAGCTAACACGGAAGAAGCATTTGTAGTTCATTATGCAGATTATGTAGATGCTAACTTGAATAAGATAGAACAAATAAGAAGTATTACAGAAGTTGGAACTTGGTCTGAGTACGATAGAAGGATAGGAACAAAATTATACATGTAATAAAACTAAAAGACTTCACCAAGCTGAAGTCTTTTGATTTCCTAGGAAATAATATTCAGAAAATTTAAACTTAAATTGACAAAACTATACCGTTAGGAGATAATATGATACTGTGATGAGATTTAGTTTAGGAGGAAAAGCTGTTATGCTAAAAAAAATAATAGTATTAATACTTATGTTGGTTTTAAATAATACTGCTACATACGGATATGAAGAAATTGAAAATTTTACAGAAAGAGCAATCGTAGTAGAAGTTAGTAATGAGAATGAAAAAATTTACGACAACTTTATAACGGTTCAGAATGTAAGATTAAAAATATTGAGCGGAAAATATAAAGGACAGTATTTTGATGTTAAAAATAATCTTACTGGAAACCCAGCTTACGACATAGAAGTTGATGAAGGGGATAAAGTTATAATAGGAGTAAATGAGAAAAAAGATGGAAGTTTAGATATATATATAACTGAGTATACAAGAGATACATATATATATTACCTAATAATATTATTTTCTGCTTTATTGATTATAATAGGGAAATATAAGGGGTTAAAAACAATAGTAACTCTTATAATAACCATAATTTCTATATACAAAATATTACTTCCATTAATGCTTAAGGGTTATAACCCTATTTTTATAACTATAATTACATCTTTTGTTATAGTTATAACCACCATTACAATTATTACAGGACTATCTAAAAAAAGTGCTTCTGCAATTCTAGGAACATTGCTAGGAGTAATAATAGCTGGTACTATAGCATATTTAGTTGGTACTAAAATAAAGTTAACAGGACTGTCAAGTGAAGAAATTTCTATGCTAGCATATGTTGGAGTAGAATTTGACTTTAGAGGATTGTTGTTTTCTGGGATATTACTTGGAGCGTTAGGGGCTACTATGGATGTCAGTATGTCTATAGCATCATCTATAGAGGAGATACATAATGTAAATCAAAGATTAAAGAAAAGAGAGTTATTTTTATGTGGTATGAATGTTGGAAAAGATATAATGGGTACAATGTCAAATACACTTATATTAGCGTATACGGGAAGTTCGATTCCTCTGCTAATATTATTTATGGCATATGATACACCTTTTATTAAAATCCTAAATCTAGATATTGTGGCAACAGAAATTGTAAGAGCATTATCTGGAAGCATAGGTCTGATACTAGCAGCTCCTATAACTGCTCTTGCATCTGCATTACTTGCTAAGAAAAGTAAATAAACCACAAAACTTCCTAGTAGGAAATAATAACTAAAAAGTCTCTTCGGAGACTTTTTTATTTACGAAATCTTAACAAAATTCGAAAAAAAATATAGTACTATAGACAGAAAATCTTGTAATAAATTGTAATATTATATATATTGTGATAAAATAATTAATAAAAACATTGTCGAATAAAAAAGGAGAAGTATATATGAATATAAATAAAAACATAAATATACTAGCTAATGCTCTAGGAGCATATTCAACCAGACAACAGTTACTATCTAACAACATAGCAAACGCTAATACACCAAATTATAAAAGAAAAGACATTAAGTTTGAGGAAATACTTAAAAATTCGACAAAAAATAGTAATGTAGCTGGATATGTAACTGATAAAAATCATATACAAATAAATAATTTTAAAAATAATATTAAAATTCACACAGATAAAACGACAAGAACAAGACTTGATGGTAACAATGTAGATATAGATGTGGAAATGGCAGAGTTATCAAAAAATAGCATAAACTACAACACTATAACTCAACAAATTAATAGCAGTTTTAGAAGACTAAGATATGCGATAACTGAAGGGAGAAGGTAAAAATGTCTTTATTTAGATCAATAAATATAAGTGCTTCTGGACTTACAGCTGAGAGATTTAGAATGGACATACTGTCTAAAAATATAGCAAATGTAAATACAACCAAAACAGTAAACGGAACCCCTTATAGAAGACAAGTAGTTGTTTTTAAGGAAGCTGAGAACAATTCATTTAAAAGTTATTTGAGCAAAGCTACGAATTCAAATAAGAGTAGTGGGGTAGAAGTTGCTTACGTAAAAGATGATAATAGTCCATACAAAAGGGTATATGATCCAGGTCATCCAGATGCAGATAAGGAAGGGTATGTTTTAATGCCTAATATAGATATTGTGACAGAAATGGTAAATATGATATCTGCTACAAGAGGGTATGAAGCTAATATAACAGCCCTAAATTCAACAAAGAGCATGATGCTCAAAGCCTTAGAAATAGGAAAATAAAGGAGCGATTAGATTATGAATGTAAATAGTGTAAATAAAACTATATTTAAAATCGGAAACTTTACTGATAAACTTAATACACATGATGAAAAAAATATTTCTTTTAAAGATTTTCTTAAAAATTCTATGTATTCAGTGAGTAATATGGAGAAAAAGGTTGATGATCTAAATGAAAAGTTTATATTAGGTGAAATTGATAATATTCATGATCTAATGATAGCAACTCAAAAAGCAGATATAGCTATACAGACTTTTACTGAAGTTAAAAACAAAGTAATAGAGGCATATAAAGAGATTATGAGAATGCAAATATAAACATGCCTAACCGAAAAGAGGTGTATAAATGGGAGATGTTTTATTAGGTTTGAAAGAGCAATTTTCAAAAGTGCTTTCAAATTATGATAGTAAACAAAAGAAATCTATATTAATAGCTGCAATATTAACATTAATATTAACTACAGGAATTATATTGTATATATCAAGACCTGAATATGTGGTTTTATATAAGGATTTAGATTTGAAAGAGTCAGGAGAAGTTGTTAAGAACTTAGATGAATTAAGAGTTCAATACAGAATAAGAGAACAAGGGACGATATTGGTTCCTAAAAAAGATGTAAACAAAATAAAAATGGATTTAGCTACTAAGGGAGTTCCTTCGGCTAAGTTTTCTTATGAAGATATAATTAACAAAAACAATATGTTTATGAGTGAAGACGAAAAAAGAAAAGCATATAACTATGCACTTCAGAACCACTTAGCATCAATAATTCAAGAAATACCAGGAGTAAGAAAAGCTATAGTTACTCTTAGTATACCTCAAAGATCAGATTTTATACTGTCTGAAAATAAACAAGATGCAAAAGCTTCTGTATTTATAGAAGGAGAAAATATAGAGAATATAAGCGTTGAGGGTATTGCTGTTTTAGTAGCAAATTCTGTAGAAGGTTTAAATAAGGAAAATGTAACAATACATGATTCAAAGGGAAGGGTCTTAAATAATGTAAATAAGGCTGATAGCTCATTTACATCAAGTACACAATTAGAATTACAAGCGCAGGTAAAAGATGATATAGAGAGAAACTTACTTGAATTCTTAGCATCAGTATTTGGATATGGGAATGTATCTGTTATGGCTAGTGTAAATTTAAACTTTGATACTGATATAACTGAAAGTAGAGAGTTCAAAACACCTATAGAGGGAGAAGAAAATGGACTTATAAGAAGTATGGAAGAAAATATTGAGACTGTAACAGACAACTCAAATGGTGGTGTTCCTGGAACTGACACTAACACTGAAGAAATTCCTCAGTATGTTGAAGGTGGAAATGAAAACTCTTCTTATCATAAATCAAATAGAATTGTGAATTATGAACTGAACGAAATAGTTAGGAGAGTAGAAAGGGCTAAAGGTGAAATAACAGATATAACAGTAGCTGTAATACTAAACAGTAACATATTAGAAGGAAACGAGCTTACTGATGAGAAAAGACAAAATATAGAACAGCTTATTTCAAGTGCAACAGGACTTCAAACAAAATCAGTTAATATATACGCACAACCTTTCAACACTAACATTTCAGATGCTTTAGAAAAGGCTGGAAGTGCTACACAAAACAAAACACCTTTATGGATGGTAGTTGTATTGATTATATTAGGATTAATACCAATAGCAGGAGTAATCATATACTTTATAAATAAGAAAAATAAGAAACTAGACACTACTATACAGTCAAAAACTATTCAAATACCTCAAGAACAGTTAGAAGACTTAGAGCTTGATATTAAGGAATCAGGATATAAAAAGAGTGTTGAAAGTTTTGTAAACAAAAATCCAGAGATTGTATCTCAACTCCTGAAGAGTTGGTTGGATGAGGAGTAAGGGGGAATAAATATGAAAAAATCCAACAAAACCAATTTGTCCGGGAAACAAAAAGCCGCGATACTTCTTATAACTTTAGGACCTGAGTATTCAGCTAAGTTATTTAAATACTTGTCTGAAGAAGAAATTGAAGAGATAACTTTAGAAATTGCAAATATGAAAAAAGTAGATCCATCAGTTAAAGATAAAATTATGGAAGAATTTTATGAAGTATGTCTAGCTCAAGAATTCATATCAGAAGGTGGAATAGGTTACGCTAAAGAAGTTTTAGAAAAAGCTTTAGGAGCAGAAAAGGCTGTAGAAATAATGAATAAACTTACAGCATCATTACAGGTAAAACCTTTTGATTTCGCTAGAAAAGCTGATGCTTCACAAATAATAAATTTCATTCAAAATGAACACCCTCAAACAATTGCATTAATTTTATCTTACTTGGATTCACACAAGGCTGGACAAATATTATCAAGCTTACCTCAAGAAAAACAGTCTGAAGTAGCTAAGAGAATTGCTACTATGGATAGAACATATCCAGAAGTTATAAAAGAAGTAGAGTTAGTGCTTGAGAAAAAACTATCTAGCATGGTAACACAAGATTACACATCAGCTGGAGGAGTACAGTCGATTGTTGATATATTAAATGCGGTAGATAGAGGAACTGAAAAATATATCATGGAAAATCTCGAGATTTCAGATCCAGAACTTGCGGAAGATATTAAAAAGAGAATGTTTGTATTTGAAGACATTATTACTCTTGATAATACATCTATTCAGAGATTTATTAGAGAAATTGACAACAAAGATCTTGCTATTGCACTTAAAGGATCTACTCAAGAAGTTGCAGATGTTATATTTGCAAACATGTCTAAGCGTCTAGCTGAGATGATAAAAGAGGATATGGACTTTATGGGTCCTGTTAGACTAAGAGATGTGGAAGAATCACAACAAAAGATTGTAAATGTAATAAGAAAACTAGAAGAATCGGGAGAAATAGTAATTTCAAGAGGCGGAGGAGATGAGCTGATTGTCTAGGGTTATAAAATCGAATCAAGTTAAGATAAGTGAAGAAAAATTGATAACATCTACTTTAAAGCCTGATGTATTAGATTTATACTCAAATGAAAATAATCAGACACACTCTCAGCTTTCTAAAGAAGTTGACGAATTGATCAAACTCAAAGATAAATTAAGCAGAGAAATAGAAGAAATGAAAAATAGTGCTCATGTCCAAAAAAATGAAATAATATCAAATGCCAATACTGAATATGAAAGAATCATAAATGAAGCTAAAAGTAAAGCAACAGCTATATTCGAAACACAAAAACAAAAGGGGTATGAAGAAGGGTATAATAGCAGTTTGTTGGAATACAAACATTTGATAAATGAAGCACTTGACATAAAAAAACTGTTTTGGATTGGAAAAGTAGGGAAATTAATAGCTTAGAAAAAAACATAATCAATCTGGTTATACAATCTGTAGAAAAGATAATAAAAATTAAGTTACAAGAGGATGATGAGGTAATTCTTAATGTATTAAAGGAAGCTCTAAACAAATTTACATTTACTCATAAACTAATCATAAGAGTAGACAAAGATTCTTTTGATTTAGTTAATTCATCTAAAAATAAAATACTCGCTATGACAGACAATATAGATGACATTGAGGTAAAAATAGACAGTTCATTTCAAAAAGGTGATATAGTAATAGATACCGACTCAGGAACTATAAATCCTAGTATCAAAAACCAGATAGGCATATTAAAGGAAGAATTTATAAAATTACTTCAAGGTGATGATTAGATCATGAATACTATAAAAATCGATAAATATTTTAACAAGCTATCTGACCTTAATCTAGTACAATATACTGGTAGAATATCTCAGGTTATAGGGCTTACAATTGAATCTAAAGGTCCAGCTGTTAAATTAGGAGAAATATGCAATATATATCCATTGAAATCAGACCATCCAATCTTAGCGGAAGTTGTAGGTTTCAAGGAAGATAAGGTTTTACTTATGCCTTTAGGAGAAATGGATGGTATTGGTCCAGGAAGTAAGGTTGTAGCAACTGGTGATTGCCTAGAAGTTAAAGTAGGAGAAGAATTATTAGGAAGAGTACTAGATGGACTTGGAAATAACATAGATAATCTTGATAAACTTGAACTTAAAAAATCGTATCCGGTTATGAATCAGCCCCCTAATCCCCTTACAAGAAAAAAGATATCAGAAGTTCTTCCTCTAGGAGTTAAAGCTATAGATGGGGTATTGACATGTGGAAAAGGGCAAAGGATAGGAATATTTGCAGGATCGGGAGTTGGAAAATCTACACTATTAGGTATGATTGCAAGAAATACAAAGGCAGACATAAATGTTATAGCTTTGATTGGAGAGAGGGGAAGAGAGGTTAGGGAGTTTATAGAAAATGACCTCAAAGAAGAAGGTCTAAAAAGATCTGTGTTAATAGTAGCAACTTCTGATCAACCCCCTTTGGTAAGAATGAAAGGAGCACTTCTTGCAACAGCTGTGGCAGAGTATTTTAGAGATAAAGGAAAAGATGTAATGCTGATGATGGATTCATTAACTAGATTTTCTATGGCACAAAGAGAAGTCGGCTTAGCTGTTGGAGAACCTCCTGTAACAAAAGGTTATACACCATCTGTATTTGCTGTTTTGCCCAAACTTTTAGAAAGAGCAGGAACCTCTGATAAAGGGTCTATTACAGGTCTTTATACAGTACTTGTTGATGGGGATGATTTAAATGAACCTATAGCGGATACTGTGAGAGGAATATTAGATGGTCATATAGTTTTATCAAGAAGCTTAGCTAACAAAAATCATTATCCAGCTATTGAAGTCTTATCTAGTGTAAGTAGGGTAATGGGCAATATCGTTGATAGTGATCATATTAAAATTTCTCATAAACTAAAAGATATTTTAGCTGTGTATAGGGAAGCTGAAGATTTAATAAATATAGGTGCATATGTAAAAGGATCCAACCCTAAGATAGATTATTCCATAGAAAAAATAGATCAAATAAACTCTTTTTTAAGACAAGGTACTCATGAAAAGTATGAATACAATGAGATAGTAGATAACCTCTTTAATATACTAAGCGAATAGAGGTGTATAAGTTGAAATATAAATTCAGGTTTCAAAAGATACTAGATATAAAAGACAAACTAGGAGAAAGTAAAAAGGCAGAGATAAACGCTATTATGAAAGATATACAAGATGCAAATGAGAATTTAGAATTGCTAGTTAAAAGTAAAGAAAATAAAAAAAATGAAATGTTAAATCTTATGAGTGAGGGAACGAATATTAATAATATAAGATTTTTTTGTGGTATTGTTAATTCTATGGATATCAATATAGACAAACTTAGGGAAAAGATATTTTTTCTAGAAGAAAAATTAGAACTGAAAAAAAGAGAATATATCGAAATTGCTAAGGAAAAAAAGACTCTAGATAACCTAAAGGACAAGGATTTAATGAGATTTAACGAGCATCTTAAAAAGGAAGAAGAAAAATTTATAGATCAAATAGTTACATTTAAAACAAGGGTAAGTAACTAGGAGGACTCCATGAAAGGAAATCTAAACAAAGGCGATAAAAATGAAGATAAGAAAAAAGTTAACAGCATGCTGATTGTAGCATTGACTATTGTTTCATGCATATTTCTTGCTTTTCTAATATTATATTTCACAAATGAAAGCATAAATGATAATACTAATAAAAGGCTAAGCAAACTTCCTGTCATAGGAAAAAGGTTTGATTCTATACCTACACGAGAAGAAAGATTAGAAAGAGAGAAGATGCTTGCTAATTACTATATATCCTTAGATGATGATAGGGCTGTAGATAAACTTATAATACTAAAAAATGGTGATAGAAGACTATTTGAAAGTATAGTTAATCAGATGAAAAAATTAAATTTCGTGCGTACAAATACTATACTAAATCATTTGAGAGAAAGAGAAGCTAGGAAAGATTTGCTGCAAACGGAACTTGAATTAATGCGTGCGGAAAAAGCTGATATTAGTGAAGAAATATCAAAATATTATTTAAAATTAGGGCTTATAGGTACGATAAATAATTTAGAAGATGATATTTTGAGTCTTAAGTTAGACTTTGATAATGCAGCTGAAATAATACAACACTTCAAACAAGACTTTGCAGCAAAAGTTCTGTACTATATGGATGAAAATATATCTTTATCAATACTACAAAGTTTAACTTCAAATCAAAGAATAGATATTGAAAGACAGATTGAACTGTATCAACAGTATGTAAAGAGAAATAAAAGTTTATCTGATGTTCTTTCAAATAGAAAAATAGAAGATTCGAGTAAGGAACTTCAAGATAAAAGAAAATACTCAGTTACCGATGTTGCTATAATACTGACTAATATGGATTATTTAAGTGCTGCTAAAATATTACATGAATTTGAGGATAAAGAGTATGTGAATGAGATATTGACAGAATTAAAAGATATTGAAACCTTAAGAGGTAAAAAGGAAAATGTATATGGATTTACTGAGACCGTGGACAAGGCACTAAAAGTATTAGATTTGTATAAAAGTGACTTAGAAAAACTAATTAAATCATACGAAAGACTTACTCCTAGAGAAATAGCTATTTTAACAGAAAAAATGACTAAAAACAACCCTAAGTACAAAGAGTATAGAGTTTCTCAAAATGAGTCTTTCAGGATAACGGAAGAAGATATGATACTAGAGGTATTAAAAAGGTTAAGACCTAGACTTTTATCTCAGGTGATTTCAGAACTTGGACCTGAGAAAGGAGCAGAAATAAGCAGAAAGATAGGACTTCCAAAAGTCGAACAATAGGAGGAAAAAGCTTGAGTAAGATATCGCCTATAAACTTTGTGAATTTTAATATGAAAAATAATACAATAAATAAACCTGCACAAGAAGTTACAACTGATGATTTTAGTAGTAAGATGAAAAAATTTATAATACGTGATGATGAAAATAAAAGTGAAATCAACATATCCATAGAACAAGAACGCCTCAATGAATCGACCGACATCAGAAAATGTACGGTGGAAAATAATAGTATAAATAATGCGATAGATAATCAGAAAGAAGATAAAAACAACCCACTAGAAAAAACAGAGGATGAAAAAGACTGTTATGAAGCTATATATCAGATATTATCAAATCTAATCTGTAGTCTAGAGGATGACGGGGTTGAAGATATTCATCAACTAAAATTTAATTTAGGTGAATTAATAAAGACTAGTAAAGAAGCGATGCAGTTAAGTGATGTTATTAAAGCAATAGAGAATATAGAAAATATACCGGTTGATATGAAGGTAGATATAATTAACAAATTAAAAAATACTTTCCAAAGCACAGGTGCAAAAGAGCTTGAAGCTACCGAACTGAAAAGAGTAAAAATTCCAGAAAACAGGGATATTACATCCCAAAAGAAGTTAGAACTAGATTTACAAAATATAATAAAAGAAGACGAGAGAGATGTAGATCTTAATACATTAGAAAAGAAATTATTCAAAAATGACGAGCATTCAGAGGATGAATACAGAAGTATAGCTTTTATTAGTCACGACATTAGTAGAATATCTCAAACTATCAAATCAATAAATAACACGAGTAACCAATATAACTCTATAAAGGATATGGATATAATAAATCAAATATCAAATAAGTCAAAGTTTATAATTAATAAGGATATATCTAGTATAGAAATACAGTTAGAACCAGAGTCTTTAGGTAAACTTACATTAAGAATAGTACTTGAGAGAGGTTTAGTGACTGCTAAATTCACAGCACAAAATGAAGATGTAAAGTCAGTTATAGAGAGTAATATTGAGGAACTAAAAAATAATCTCTTAGGACAAGGATTAAACATACAAAGCTTGAGTGTTTCTGTTGATAGTCAAAGTGATTTTGACAGACACAGAAATATACTTGAAGCCACTTCATATAACAAAAAAATAAACAAAGATAGAGTGTTAATAAGTGGTCAAGAACAGGTCGATAATCCATACTTATATACGGATGACAAGTTCAATCAGTTAGCATAGGGGGAAGATGTATGAGTAATATAAATGCTTTAAGCAATTTACACAATTATTCGCAAAACGATACTAAGAGTAAGAGAGATTCTTTAGGTAAGGATGAGTTTTTACACTTATTGATAACTCAATTAAAGTATCAAGACCCACTAAAGCCTATGGAAGATAAGGAATTTATATCTCAGATGGCACAGTTTAGCAGTCTAGAACAGATACAAAATCTAAGTAATGTAATGGAAAGAAGTCAGAGTAATTTGATTTCGGAAATAAAGCTTCTAAGACAAGATTTAGCAAATAATAAAGGATATGAAGAAATAGTTAATGAAATAAAAAAATTAAATACTGATTTAGCGTATGATAACATGTACTTAAGCAGCAAGATTGATGAGCTTATAAATGAATTAAGGGCTCTAAAAGAAGCTAGCTCAGTTGAAGAAAATAGTATTGAAAGTATGATAACAGAAATTTAGGGGGAATTTTACTATGATGAGATCAATGTATTCTGCAATTTCAAGTTTAAGAGCACACCAACTTAAAATGGATGTTATAGGAAACAACATAGCTAATGTGAATACTGTAGCTTTTAAAGGTTCAAGAGTAACATTTAAAGAAACATTTAATCAAACAGTAAAAGGTGCTGGTGGTGCTCAGGATGGACGTGGTGGAACTAACCCGATGCAGATAGGACTTGGTGCTGACGTTGCAACTGTTGATATTATGCACGCAAGAGGAGCTAGCGAAAGAACAGATAGTCCAACTGATTTAATGATAAATGGAGAAGGATTTTTTATGGTATCTGATGATCCAAATTACTTAAACAGATACTATACAAGAGCTGGGAATTTCAGCATAGATACTAATGGAAATTTAGTGACTCAAGATGGATATAAAGTATTAGGATACATGGCTGATGAAAGTGGTTATCTTAAAAGCAATATAGAAGGTATACAAATAAACAAATCTATAGTATATCCACCTCAAGCTACAAAACCAACACCAAATAATCCAGAAGAAGATGTTGTTATATTTTCAGGAAATTTGAATAACCTTACAAGGTCTAGTGTAGATTTAGGGGCAACATCAACAGTAGGTACAGGTGGGACATCTGTATACAAGCTAGATACAACTATAGTAAAGGGTAAAGCTATATATATACCAAATGATGAGTATAAGGCTAGTATAGGTAGAGAAACTACTATGGAGGTATTTGATGATTTCGGAAATATCCATAGAATAAAATTGGTATTCACTAAGAAGGAAGTGTCAACAGGAGATATTGATAACCCTCCATATACTACTTGGAATGTAGATGCATTTTATCTGCATCCAGATGGGAATATGCTTAGAAACGGAGTAGAAACTATTACTCTAGATCCGAATGGAAACCCAATTGAAAATGAAGGGATTTATGGGTTTTCTTATGGAGATAAATCCTCAGGTGCGTTTTCTCAAGGAAGCTTTGAAATAACATTCAATGAGAAAGGACTTGTAACTGGAAATAACAAAATGACATTTAAAATAGGTCAAGGACTAACAGCTGGAGCAGGTCCATTAGAGTTTGATATTAACTTAGGAGACTTAACTCAGTTTGCAAATACTTCAACTGCTGCAGCAACATACATTAAAGGATATAAGCAAGGGGCACTTAGTGATTTCGCAATTGCACCTAATGGAGAAATAATAGGAAACTTTGATAATGGTCAAAGGAGAGTTTTAGGAAGAATTGCAATTGCTAATTTTACAAATCCAGCAGGGCTACAAAAAACCCAGTCTAACATGTTTACAAGCACTAGAAACTCAGGAATGGCTGTAATTGGACTTCCATCGACTAATGGATTTGCAGATTTAAATCCAGGATCTTTAGAAATGTCAAATGTAGACCTAGGAAGAGAATTTACAAACATGATTACAACTCAAAGGGGTTTTCAGGCAAACTCTAGAGTTATAACAACAACAGATCAAATGTTAGAAGAGCTAGTAAATCTAAAAAGGTAATAAGGTGAACAAATGATTAAGGTTACAAGATTAAATGGTGATGAATTTGTAATAAATTGCGATTTGATAGAGACTATAGAGAGAACTCCTGATACAGTTATAACATTAACTACAGGACATAAGTATATAGTAAAAGAAAGTATTGACACCATAATAGATAAAATCAAAAATTTCAAAAGAGATACAAGTATTAACATACTGTACAAGTGAAAAGAGGTGTAACAATTGGATTTAGGAACACTCATAGGAATAGCCTCTGGATTTATATTAATTGCCATAGGAATAATTAGTAATGGTAGTATATTAACGTTTTTAGATCCTGCATCAATGATGATAGTTATGGGAGGGACGATAGCAGCTACTTTAGTTGCTTATCCTCTCCCAAGTGTTTTAGAATCTGGGAAAATAGTTAAAAAAGCATTCGAAAACAAAAAAAGTAATTCAAATAGTGTTATACAAAATATAATAGAATTAGCAAACAAAGCCAGAAAAGAAGGATTGTTAGCTCTTGAAGAGATGTCAAATGATATGGATGATGAATTTTTGAAAAAAGGAATAATACTAATTGTTGATGGAACAGATCCTGAACTTGTGAGGAACTTACTAGAAACAGAACTGTCATTTGTAGAAGAAAGACATAAAGTGGGTCAAGGACTATTCGAAACTATGGGATCTTTTGCACCTGCATTTGGTATGGTTGGTACTTTAATAGGACTTATAAATATGTTAAGAAAATTGGATGATCCATCAACTATAGGTCCAGCTATGGCAGTTGCATTAATAACTACGTTTTATGGATCTTTACTAGCTAACTTAGTATTCTTGCCAATAGCAAATAAATTAAAAGTGAAGAGTAGAAACGAACTTTTAGAAAAAGAAATAATTCTTGAAGGTCTTCTTTCTATACAAGCTGGGGAAAATCCTAGAATAATTGAAGAAAAATTAAAGGCATTTTTATCTCCTGCTATGAGAAAACCACTTAATGAGGGAGTGGAGGAAAATGCGTAGAAAAAAAAAGCAAGATGAAGTTAAGAAAGGCTCTCCAGAATGGATGAATACTTATGGAGATATGGTAACTCTTTTACTGTGCTTTTTCGTGCTTTTGTTTTCGTATTCAACTATAGATGCACAAAAATTTGAGGCCATTATTATGTCATTTCAAGGCTCTTTAGGGTTACTTGATGGTGGAAAAACTATAGATAGCCATCAATATATAAAAGATGGGTCTGTAAATGACAACACAACTAAGCAGAAAAAAGAATTAGAAGATTTTAAAAAGTTAGAAGAAGAATTACAAAGGTATCTAGATGCTAATGGACTTAAAGACGATATTTCAGTCATGAACGAGAGTGCAGGAATTCTTTTGAGATTTAAGGATAACATATTATTTGATCCAGGAAGAGCTGATCTGAAAGAAAGATCTAAACAAACTTTAAAATATATATCAGAGTTTTTAAACAAGGAAGAATTCAAAGATAAATTTATAAGAGTTGAGGGACATACAGATAATGTACCTATCAATACTCCAAGGTATCCTAGTAACTGGGAACTATCTGTATCAAGATCTAGCAATGTAGTTAGATTCCTTATTGAAGAAACTGGAATAAGTCCAAAACGGATATCAGCTTCAGGATATAGCGAATATCATCCAATAGCACCCAATGATTCTCCTGAAAATAAATCTAAAAATAGAAGGGTAGACATACTAATACTAAGATCTGAAATCATCAAAGACCAACCTGTACGATAGGGGGAAAAAAATGAGTACAAAAAAAATAGTCATATTTTCTATAGTAGGATTCATAATATCTCTTGCAGTATTTGGAGCAACATTGTATTTTACAGTATTCAATAAACCATCTAATGGGGAAGCTAACGTAAAAACCTATATTTATGATGTAGGAGAATTCTCAACAAATATAGGGAATACTAATAATTACTTTAGAGGTAACATAACTATTGAGACTATAGATAAAAACTTACCTAAAGAATTTGCAGATAAAAATGTATTAGTAAGAGATACAATATTAAGGGTAATTATTTCTCAAAATCCAAGTGAAATGGTTAAGGTTGAGGGTGTAGATAAACTTAAAAAACAGCTAGCAGATGAGCTATCTAAAATTATGGAAACGGACTCGATAACTAACATATATTTTACAAATTATATAGTGCAGTAAAGGTAGGTGGCGTGATTGTCTGAAATATTATCTCAAGAAGAAATAGATGCTTTATTGCAGGCTTTAAATACAGGAGAAGTAAGCGTTAAGGAAATCGAGCAAGAAAACAAAGAAAAAAAAGTAAAAAAATATGACTTCAAAAGTCCCAAGAAACTTGCTAATGACCAATTGCGTACACTTAATATGATACATGAAAATTTTTCTAGAATATTAAATACATTCTTATCAGGATACTTGAGAACGAAGGTTCAAATTGACGTACTATCAGTTGAAGAAGTTTCTTACTACGAATTTAGTAATTCTATATCAAACCCTGCTATGCTAGCTATAATAAATTTCCAACCATTACCAGGTCAAATTGTATTTGAAATTTCAAATCAGCTTTCATTTTGCATCATAGATAGAATACTTGGCGGAATGGGTAACTATAATGGAGAAATAAGGGCTTTTACAGAAATAGAAGTAACTTTACTAAATAAAATGGTAAGACAGATGATTAAGTATTTTATTGATCCTTGGGAAAATGTAATAGAATTATCTCCTACACTAGATAAAATAGAAACCAATTCTCAGTTTGCACAGATAGTATCTCATAATGAAACTATCGCCCTAGTAACTTTAAGAGCGAGAATAGGGGATGCTGAAGGCCTGATAAATATTTGTATTCCACATATAGTATTAGAACCTATTTTACCTAAACTAAGCACTAAATACTGGTTTTCGACTATTAGCAAGAAAACTACAGATGAAGAAAAGAAAGTATTAGAAAAGAGAGTCAAAAGAGCTAATCTCAAAATAGCATGTATTGTAGGTGAAGCTAGTATAACTGTAGAAGATTTTTTAAACCTTCAAGAAGGAGATGTCATAACTTTAAACAAGACTATTAGAGATGAAGTAGAAATAATGGTTGAAGACAAAATTAAATATTTAGGAAAGCCAGGTACTATTAAGAATAAATTATCAGTAAAGGTTACAAAAGTAATTGAAAAGGATGATGATGAATATGATGAATGATATGTTATCCCAAGAAGAAATTGATGCACTTTTAAAAGGAAGTATGAGTAGTGACTTTGCAGAAGATTTGAATGACAAAGACAGTATACTTAACGATATAGAAAAAGACGCTCTTGGAGAAATTGGAAATATAAGCATGGGAACAGCTGCAACGACCTTATCTATGCTTTTAGGCCAAAGGGTTAACATAACAACTCCTAGAGTAGATATTGTAACTATAAATGAACTTGCTAAGCAATATCCACTTCCGTTTGTAGCGGTACAGGTAGGTTACAAAGAAGGGTTAACTGGAACAAATCTACTTATTCTAAAGCAAGAAGACGTAAAAATAATAACTTCGCTAATGATGGGTGGGGATGGAATAACAAACCTACCTGAACGATTAGATGAAATTCATTTAAGTGCAATTAGCGAAGCTATGAATCAAATGGTTGGATCTTCATCAACTTCTATATCTGAAATGATATCAAAGAAAATAGATATTTCTCCTCCAAATGTATTTACATACGATTTAGGAGATGAAAATATTGAGTTAGATTATATTAAAAGAGATGATAATATAGTTAGAATTTCATTTAATATGAAGATAGGAACTTTAATAGATAGTGATATAATGCAGCTTATACCTATTGACTTTGCCAAAAATTTAGTTGATAATATGTTATATGGGGGATCTGCGCAAACTATCCAGAGTGAAACTGTAGATACTCATATTAAGCCATCAAATGTTTATTATGAAGAACCTAAAATAGAAGCAAAGATAGAGCCTAATGTTCAAAGTTATCATCAACCAAAGCAAGAAAAGCCGCAGAGCAATATAAATGTTCAACCTGTAAAGTTTGAAAGTTTCGATACTTCAAGCCCATCAAATAATGGTATATCTGAAAACATCACACTAATCAAGGATGTACTATTAAAAGTTACTGTAGAGCTTGGAAGAACTACGAAATCTATAGATGAAATATTAGATTTTGCACCAGGAACAGTTGTTGAACTAGACAAGTTAGTTGGAGAACCTTTAGATATATTAGTAAATGGTAAGAAAATAGCAAAGGGAGAAGTTGTTGTAATAGACGAAAGTTATGGAATAAGAATAACTGATATTATAAAACCTGAAAAAAGATTAAGATCTATTTAAATAAGTTTGTAATTATATAAGAGGAGGAATTATAAAAATGTCAAAGGGAATACTATTAGTTGATGATGCTGCTTTTATGAGAATGATGATTAAGGATATTTTGACTAAGAATGGATACGAAGTAGTGGGTGAAGCAGAAAATGGGTTAAAAGCTATAGAAAAGTACAAAGAGTTAAGACCTGCTTTAACAATGATGGATATAACTATGCCTGAGCTTGACGGAATTCAAGCTGTTAAAGAAATAAAAAAATTCGATCCTAACGCAAATATCATTATGTGTTCAGCAATGGGGCAACAAACTATGGTAATAGAAGCTATACAATCAGGAGCAAAGGACTTTATAGTAAAGCCTTTTCAAGCTGATAGGGTTTTAGAAGCTGTAAAAAAAGTAATAGGATAGAAGATATGGATTTTTTATACACAGTATTTAAGGCAATATCGTATTTATGTATTTTTTTTATCGTTCTTTATCTTGTACAGTTGACTTCGAAATATGTAATAAATAAAAATAACTCTATGATGAAAAACAGAAAAATAAAAATAATAGAAAGACTGTATTTAGGTAAGGATAAAGAAATAGCACTTATAAAATACAAAGATAAGGAATATATGATAGGAATATCAACAAATGGGTTTTGCAATATAGATATATTAAACACTGAGGATGATAGCAATGAATAAAAGTAAAATAGGGATGCTAATGATTTTTATAATCTTGTTATTAAGTGTAGATGTTTCATTTGCACAACAGCTCCCTAATGTGTCGCTTCAAATTAATGGAACAGACAACCCAAATGATTTGAGTAATACAATAGAGATAATTATTTTACTAACGGTACTTTCTTTATTACCTACTATAATAATTATGATGACATCATTTACTAGGATAATTATTGTTTTATCCTTCTTGAGAAATGCTTTAGCTACTCAACAAAATCCACCTACACAGGTATTGATTGGACTTGCAATCTTTTTAACCTTTTTCATTATGGCACCTGTAGGAAGTGAAGTATACGATACTTCCTTGAAACCTTATTTTGATGAGGAGATTACTCAGGAAGAAGCTTTTGAAAATGCTATGATACCTATAAGAGCCTTTATGATGAAACAGACTAGAGAAAATGATATATCGCTCTTTTTAGAACTATCTAAGGCTGCTGAAAAGCCTGAAAAGTTAGAAGATATACCTAATAGTGTATTAATTCCAGCATTTTTAATAAGCGAACTAAAGACGGGATTTCAGATGGGATTTATACTTTTTATTCCATTTATAATAATAGATATGGTTGTAGCAAGTACACTAATGTCTATGGGAATGATGATGCTTCCACCTGTTATGATATCTTTACCATTCAAGATATTACTATTTATACTCATAGATGGATGGAATTTGATAGTTAGATCAATAGTTATAGGATTTAAATAAAGGAAGTGGAATAGTGGACATAAATTCAGTAGTGCACTTAGGGCAACAAACTTTAACAATGATATTATTGCTGTCAGCGCCAGTACTGCTTCTAAGTCTTTTAGTAGGGTTGATAGTGAGTATATTCCAAGCTACCACTCAGATACAAGAGGCTACATTAGCATTTGTTCCCAAAATAATAGTGGTGTTTTTATCTTTAGTTATATTTGGACACTGGATGATCTCCACGTCTGTAAACTTTACTAAAAATTTATTTTTAAACATGGATAAACTTATCAAATAACTAGGATGATATCAATGAACCAATTTCTTATTGAAGTATTAGTGAGTTTGAATTTATACATATTGATTTTTTCAAGGCTAATAGGACTGTTTGTAGTAGCACCGATATTCGGAAGGAATAACCTTCCGAATATTTTTAAATTAGGATTTTGTTTGATTATAGCATACATAATATTACCATATGTTGAAGGAAGCGGTGTTACACAACTTTCTTTTTTTGAAACTATATTTCTAGCGATTAAAGAGCTGTTGATAGGACTTGTGATTGGATTTATAGCTTATATAATATTTTCTATTTTTTTTATAGCTGGATCATTTATAGATATGGATTTAGGATTTGGTATGGCCAGTGTAATGGATCCACAGTATGGGGCTCAGGTACCTATAACAGGAAATTTTATATATACAATAGGGACAGTAGTATTTATGATACTAAATGGACATCACCACTTGATTAGATCACTAGTAAATAGCTTTTATATTTTTCCAGTAAATAGCTTAATAAGTATCAATAATAATCTTTTTATATTTTTAGTAAAATTATTAGATTATATTTTTACATCTGCAATTAAAATTGCGATACCTGTAATGATAGCAATATTTTTGACAAATTTAATTCTTGGAATATTAGCTAGAACTATGCCACAGATGAACGTATTTGTTGTTGGAATGCCACTTAAGTTAATAATAGGGATATTAATCATATCTATCGTATTTCCATATTATATATCAATAATGAAAGATATGTTTAACAGTATATATGAATTTATTCATAAAATTATAAGAATATTCTAAGGATGGTTTTATGATTCTAAGTATAAACTTACAACTTTTTTCAGAGGAAAAAACCGAAAAGGCAACACCAAGAAAAAGGCAAGAAGCTAGAAAAAAAGGACAAGTTCTGCAAAGTAAAGAAGTAACGGCAGCTTTAACCTTGTTATTTTCTCTTTCTGGCATGAAGATATTTGGAAGATATGTTTTTAGAAGTTTATATGAAAGCTTGCTATTTTTTCAGAATAACTTTTCGAGTTTAGATTTGAGTAATACACAAGTAGTATACAGGATATGTATATATATAATTTATTATATAGTCAAGGGATCATTTATTATAATTTTAATTAACTTTGTAGTTGCATTTGCATCAGGTTATATGCAAGTTGGGAACTTATTCACACTAGAAAATATAAAATTTAAACTAAGCAAGCTTAATCCTATAGAAGGATTTAAGAAGTTATTCTCCTTAAGATCCTTTGTTGAGTTTATTAAATCTTTTTTGAAATTAGTTATACTAGGGTTTGTTTCGTATAGTTATGTAAATAAAAACTTAGATGCCATATTAAATCAGCTTAATTTAAATAAGTTTCAATTTTCATATACACTTTATAATTTAGCTATAAATTTAGGAATTAGACTTGCCTTTATACTATTTATAATGTCTTTATTTGATTATTTATATCAGTGGTATGAATATGAAAAGAATCTTAAAATGTCTAAAAAGGAAATAAAAGATGAATTTAAGCAATCTGAGGGAGATCCACAGATAAAATCTAAGATAAAACAAAAACAAAGACAGATGGCTATGAATAGAATGATGCAAGATGTTCCAAAAGCAGATGTGATAATAACAAACCCTACGCATTATGCTATAGCCATAAGATACGATGAAACTTTATATGATGCTCCTTATGTAATTGCTAAAGGAAAGAACCTAGTAGCATTAAAAATTAGAGAGCTAGCTAAAGAAAATGATATTTCTATAGTTGAGAACAAGCCTCTTGCAAGAGAGTTATATTCAACTATAGAAATAGGAGATTTAATACCTCCACAACTTTATGAAGCTGTTGCAGAGATACTTGCTTATGTTTACTCATTAAAAAGAAATAAATAGGAGGACGAAATGAAGTCTCAAGATACTATAGTTACACTAGGGATTATAGGAATTATCTTAATGATAATAATACCTGTTCCTCTTTTTATGCTAGATTTGTTGTTGAGCTTAAATATATCTATTGCACTTTTAATACTTTTGATTTCTATATATAACAAGGAAGCACTCGAATTTTCTGTATTTCCATCTTTGTTATTAGTTACTACTTTATTTAGGTTAGCACTGAATATTACAACTACTAGATATATATTAAGTCAAGGGAATGCAGGAGATGTAATCGAAGCTTTTGGAAACTTCGTTATGGGTGGAAATGCTCTTGTTGGATTTATAGTATTCATTATTATAGTTATCATTCAATTTATGGTAATTACAAAGGGTGCCGAAAGAGTTTCTGAGGTAGGAGCAAGATTTACACTAGATGCTATGCCAGGGAAACAAATGGCTATAGATGCTGATTTGAATTCTGGAACTATAGATGAAAGTGAAGCAAGAGAAAGAAGAAAAAAGATACAAATGGAAGCAGATTTTTATGGAGCCATGGACGGGGCGAGTAAGTTCGTAAAGGGAGATGCAATTGCAGGTATAATAATTGCACTTATCAATATAGTAGCTGGACTTATTATGGGAATGGCATTTCAGGGAATGCCATTCCAAGAAGCTATATCAAGATATACACTCTTAACAGTTGGAGATGGGCTTGTTTCGCAGATACCAGCACTTTTAATTTCAACTGGAACTGGTATCGTAGTTACAAGAGCAGCTTCAGAATCAAATTTAAGTAGTGATGTTATAAAACAACTGTTTAATCAACCAAAAGTAATGTTTATAGTATCAGGTGTTTTGTTCTTTCTAGGGTTAACCCCTTTACCATTTATACCATACTTTATATTATCACTTATATTTGCAGCATTAGGGTACAATATGTTAAATGCTGCTAAAATTCAGCCAGAACAAGAAGTACAAGAGGAAAAAGAAGTTGATGTTGAAGAAATAAGAAAACCAGAGAATGTTTTACCTCTTTTACAAGTAGATCCTATAGAATTAGAATTTGGGTATGGAATTATTCCACTTGCTGATAAGGCACAAGGTGGGGATTTGTTTGATAGGCTTGTAATGATTAGAAGGCAATGTGCTCTTGATATGGGGATAATTGTACCAATGATAAGGCTTAGAGATAATATACAGCTTGATGCTAATGAATATATAATAAAAATAAAGGGAATTGAAATATCAAGAGGAGAAATATTGTTTGACCACTATCTTGCTATGAATCCTGGAATGGCAGAAGGAGAGATAAGTGGAGTAGATACTATAGAGCCAGCTTTCGGACTTCCTGCTAAGTGGATTGATGACAAAGAAAGAGAGAAAGCTGAAATTTTAGGATATACAGTTGTAGATCCACCATCTATAATCTCTACACATCTAACTGAAGTAATAAAGAAATTCTCACATGAATTGTTAGGAAGACAAGAAGTTAAGATGCTTGTCGATAACCTAAAAGAGAGCTATCCAGCATTAGTAGAAGAAGTAATTCCAAACTTATTATCACTTGGAGATCTTCAAAAAGTGCTTTCAAACTTACTAAAAGAAGGTGTACCAATTAGAAATTTGCCTACTATCATCGAAACTTTAGCAGACTATGCTGTGTTGACTAAAGATACAGATATGTTAACGGAGTATGTAAGACAAGGATTGTTTAGAACAATAACTAAAACATTTATACCTAGTAATGAAGCTAAAGTTATAACTCTAGATCAGAACTTAGAAAAGATTATAGTAGATTCCTTACAAAATACAGAAACAGGTACTTACTTATCGTTAGATCCACAAATTTCTCAAAGGTTTGTAGCGAGCTTAGGTAAAGAGGTTGAGAAACTTATCTCAATTGGGGAGCAGCCTATAATACTTGCACCACCTGGAGTTAGAATATATCTAAAGAGATTTATAGATCAGATAAGTGAAGATATAATTGTTTTATCATACAATGAAATAGACCCTAAAGTTAAAATACAATCTGTAGGGATGGTGAGTACTTAATAATGCAAATCAGAAAATTTACCGGAGATAATACTCAAGAAGTGATGGATAAAGTAAAAAAAGAACTAGGAGAAAAAGCTATAATACTACACACAAAAAGGGTCAAAAAAGACGGCTTTTTAGGCCTCTTAAAAAAAGAGAAAGTAGAGATATTAGCTGCTATTGAAAATGAAAATGTAGATATAAAACCTAGTGAAAAGTTAGAAGTGAAAAAAGTAGACATAAAACCACAAAAACATAACAACATCTCTCTAAGAGACAATATTGAAAGTCACGATGTTAAAAATATAAAAGAAGAAATACAAGAACTAAAGGAATTTCTTAAAAAGATAAATAATAAAGTGACAATTGGATTTGACAAGGAAGGCAAAATAAACGACAAATTTAAAGAAATTTATGATAAACTAAAGATGAAAGGAGTTTCATCACAACTAATAGAGGATATATTGTTAAGCATGGATATTAGTTATGAACAAGATATACAGGCTGATAAACATTTAGAAAACTACCTAGTAGAAAAATTTGATAAACCCAGTAGTAAATTTAATAAGAAAATAAATGTGTTTGTAGGACCTACTGGAGTAGGAAAAACCACTACACTTGCAAAGCTTGCATCTGAATCTGTATTAAAATATGACAAGAAAATAGGTTTATTAACGTTAGATACCTATAGAATTGGAGCTGTAGATCAACTTAAGGTGTATGCAGAAATATTAAATTGTCCTATAGAGGTTGTGTATGATGTATCAGACATCAATCAATCTATAGAAAGATTGAAAAATAGAGATTTAATATTTGTAGATACTGCTGGTAGAAGTCATAAGAATAAAAAACACATGAAGGAGCTTAAAGATATACTAGATACTTTCAATGATAAAGATGTTTATTTAGTTATCAATGCCAATTGGAATGTAGATGATATAAAAGATATAATAAATGAATACTCGTTTTTACAAGAATATAAGATAATTGTAACAAAGCTTGATGAAACTAATAGACTCGGAATAATTTTAGATATTTTATCTATATCTAATAAATCTATAGTTTATACAACTTTTGGCCAAAATGTTCCAGATGATATAGAAGAATTTGACATAAAAAAATACATAAATGAACTGTTGAAGGGGTAGAATGCTATGGATCAAGCCTCAAAACTTAGAAGTGCTGTAATAAAGAAAAATATGTACCAAACCGATATTTCACAAGAACATACTAAAGTTAAAGAACCTAGAGTTATGTGTGTGAGTAGTGGAAAAGGTGGAGTTGGCAAAACTAATTTCACGCTCAACTTAGCGTTGGCATTAAGAAAAAACGGAAATAAAGTTGTAGTAATAGATGCAGATTTAGGGCTTGCAAATATAGAAATATTACTAGGAATAACACCAAAATTAGGGCTTTTAGACTTAATTAAAGATGAAGTGGATATAGAAGATATTATAGTTGAAGGGCCTTTAGGAGTGGAAATAATTTCAGGTGGTGCAGGTATAAGTGAAATAGTAGATTTACCTATGGACAAACTTAATAAGATACTTAATAACATATACTTACTAAAAGATAGAGCTGACTTCATTTTGATAGACACAGGAGCAGGCATATCAAAATCAGTCATGGCTTTTTTATCAGCATCAGAGGAAATAATTGTAGTTATAACTCCAGAGCCTACAGCTATAACGGATGGATATGCATTAATAAAAGTTGCTGCAAGAGAGGATAAGGAAAAAAAGATTAACTTAGTTGTAAATAAATCTGATAATGAAGATGAGGCTCAAAGTGCATATGCTAAAATTAATACAGCTAGCAACAGATTTTTAGGTATTAATGTG
The DNA here is from genome assembly GCA_002029295.1 of Alkalithermobacter paradoxus. GTDB lineage: Bacteria > Bacillota > Clostridia > Peptostreptococcales > Peptostreptococcaceae > Alkalithermobacter > Alkalithermobacter paradoxus. The sequence continues at coordinate 367,545 of MZGW01000001.1, forward strand.
AATTATTTAGGGTATGTATATAACGATAGGACGGTACAGGATTCTGTGAAAAAGCAAGTCCCTTTCTATATAGGAGCACCAACTTCTAATGCAAGTTATAATATCGATGAAATATGTAGTAAGATATTAGGTACAAAGAAAGATAAGAATATGTTCAATACATTTATAAGAAAACTATCTAATTTATTTCTAGGTAACAGGGGGTAACCTAAAAAATGAAATGCAAAAAGAAATTAGAAATAGGACAAAAACTCCAAATAGAAATAGAAACAAGTGATATAAAAGAAAACAACTTGATAAGTCAGCTTCTAGAGATAGTCTCAGAAGATGAATACTTTATAGCAGTTCCTATAGTCAATACAAGTTTGTTCCCAATATATGTAGGAAGTAAAATAACTATATACTATACAATAGAATCAAGTGGAGTATTTAAATTTAGTGCTGAAGTTATAGATAGAAAAAAAGGAGATATATCGTATCTACATATAAAAAGGATTTCAGAAATAAAAAAAATACAAAGAAGAGATTACTTTAGGCTTGAGATTAGTATCCCTATAGAATTATATGACTTAGGCGACAACTTAATATCAAAAGGATATACAAAAGATATTAGTGGAGGTGGTATAAGCGCTATATTAGATAGAAAAATACAAAATAATATATACGTATACTGCAAGATAGATATAGATAATAAAAAATATAAACTCCACAGCAAGATAGTAAGATCTGGAATTTATGAAAAGAATACAGATTTATTTGAGATTGGAATTAGTTTTGAAAAAATAGATAATAAAGAAAGAAACAATATAGTTGGGTTTATTTTTAAGGAGCAAAGAAAATTAATGCAAAAAGGATTGATCTAGAATGAGGAAGATAAATGTTTTAGTGGTCGATGATTCTGCATTTATACGAAAAATGATTATCGATATTCTATCCCTAGACAATGAAGTAACTGTAGCAGACGTAGCTAAAAATGGAAAAGAAGCACTAGAAAAGCTTAATAAAAACAAGGATATTGATGTAGTAACATTAGATGTGGAAATGCCAATAATGGATGGCATACAGACCCTAAAAGAGATAATGCAAAAAAATCCTATTCCTGTTGTTATGCTAAGTAGTTTGACTAAGAGTGGGGCAGATTTAACTATACAAGCACTTAATATAGGAGCAGTAGATTTTTTAACTAAGCCATCTAATATTTTCAAGATAAATAGTGACGAAATGAAATCTCTCATAATCGACAAGGTAAAAATAGCATCAAAAATCAAAGTTTCAAAGAATGTTATAAAGAAAGACATAGTATATAATGATAAAGGGTATATAAAAAAAATTAGTACTGCGTCAAATGATGTGGTTGAAAATATAGTAGCAATAGGAACATCTACTGGTGGTCCAAGAGCGCTTCAACAAGTTGTTCCTAACATAAGTCCTAATATTAAAGCACCTATAGTGATAGTTCAACATATGCCCCCAGGATTTACAAAATCATTAGCAGATAGGCTAAATCAAATCTCTAAAATAGAAGTGAAAGAAGCGGAACATGGAGAAATATTAAAGAATGGAGTAGGCTATATAGCTCCTGGAGATAAGCATATGAATTTTGAGAAAAGAGGAAAAGATATAAAGATAGTATTAAATGATGGAAGTAAAGTTTCTGGACATAGACCTTCAGTGGACTCGATGTTTCTCTCGTTATCAAAACTTGATTTTAACAAGGTAATATGTGTACTCATGACTGGTATGGGGGCAGATGGAGCATTAGGAATGAAAGAACTAAAGAAAAAGCCAAATGTGGTTTCTATTGCAGAAGATGAATCAACTTGCGTAGTTTTCGGAATGCCCAAATCTGCTGTAAACTTAGGGGTAGTAGACAGTGTTTTAAAACTTAACCAGATAAGTAGTGAAATTAATATGTTAATGGGGGTGTAAAAAATGTTTGATTTAGAGCAATATATAGATATGTTTTTAGATGAGTCCAAAGAACATCTAGAAAATTTGAACAAAAACCTTTTAAAACTTGAAAATGATCAATCTATAGATACAGTTAATGAAATATTCAGAATAGCTCACACGTTAAAAGGAATGTCTTCTACGATGGGGTTTGAAAAAATAGCTACATTAACACATAAGATGGAAAATGTATTAGATGATATAAGATCAGGAAAATCTAAAATAAACACAGCTATAATAGATTTGTTATTTAAGGGTTTAGATATACTAGATGAATTTGTTAAAAACATAGAGTCAGAAGGAAAAGAAAGTAGCAGAAGTATCGATGATATAATAAAAAGTTTAGATAATCTAGAAAACCAAGAAAGTGAAATTATCAATGAAAATACTAATATTGAATCAAGTAGTGATGATTTTCAGTATATAAGTAATGTAGCTAATAAAGCAAAGGATAAGGGAATAAACTGCTATAATATAAATGTAAAATTAGAAGAAAACTGTGTGCTAAAGGCTGCTAGAGCTTTCTTAGTATTCAAGTGCATTGAGCAAAATGGAGAAATAATATACTCTAATCCTTCTGTTGAAGATATTGAAGATGAGAATTTTGGAGAAGAGTTCAAAATTATTGCATTGACTGATTTAAATTCTCAAGATTTTGCGGAAAAAATCAAGAATATATCAGAAATAAAAGAAGTTCATATAGAAGATTTCAATCCTGAAAACGTAGATATAGTTGAAGATACACATAAAAAAGATATAACTATCGAAGATGGTAAAAATGAAACTGAACAATCCAAAGAAGAAAGTTATCAGAATGAATCTAAACAACGCAAAGGAAAAACATCTAAAACAGTAAGAGTAGATATTGATAGATTAGACAATCTTATGAATTTGGTTAGTGAGCTTATAATTGTAAAAACAAGATTAGAAGATATAGACACAGACTCTAAAAGTCAAAATATGAATGAAGCTGTTGAATATCTTGAAAGAATAACAACAAGCTTGCATGATGCTGTTACAAAGGTTAGGATGGTACCTATAGAAAGAGTATTTAATAGGTTTCCTAGAATGGTTAGAGATCTTTCCAAGGAACTTAATAAGGAAATTAACTTAATTATGAACGGAGAAGATACTGAAGTTGATAGAACGGTTATCGATGAAATAGGAGATCCACTTATACATCTTCTTAGAAACTCTATAGACCATGGTATAGAAACTCCTGAGATAAGAAAATCTTTAGGTAAAAATGAAGTTGGTACAACAAAACTTTTAGCTTATCCGGATGGAAATAATGTAGTTATAGAAGTTTGTGACGATGGGTCAGGAATAAATATAGACAAAGTAAAGAAAAAAGCAATGGAAAAAGGAATTATAACAAAAGACCAACTAGCTACTATGGATGACAAAGAAGCAGCTGAGCTAATATTTGCACCTGGATTTAGTACTGCAGAAAAGATTTCAGATATATCTGGAAGAGGTGTAGGATTAGATGTTGTAAAAACAAAAATAGAAGCACTAGGCGGAACTGTTGAAATAGAAACTGAAAAAAATAAAGGAAGCAAATTTATAATAAGATTACCATTAACGTTAGCTATAATACAAGCATTACTTGTGACGGTAGAAGATGAGAAATATGCTATACCTTTAAACAACATAAAGGAAATTACAAGTATAGACAAAAATAAAATTAGATTAGTTGAAGGAAGGGAGATTGTATTATATAGGGGCAAAACTCTTCCGCTTATAAATCTTGGTAACGTACTTGACGTTGAGAGAAAGTCTGATAAGCAATCGGATGAAATAGTAGTAGTAATAGTTAAAAAGGGAGATAGAGATTTAGGATTTATAGTAGACAATCTTGTAGGGCAGCAGGAAATAGTAATCAAATCTCTAGGAAAATATTTAAGTGGTTTAAATTTCATAGCAGGTGCTACTATACTTGGAAATGGTAGTGTTGCATTGATTATTGATACAAATTCTCTATTTCAAAGGGAGTGGTACAGTTGAAAAACAATGAAACGCAATATGTGATATTCAGGTTAGATACAGAATACTACGGTATAAATATAGATTATGTACAAACCATAGAGAGAATTATGAATATAACTAGAGTGCCAAAAACAGACGAATATATAAAAGGTGTTATAAATTTAAGGGGAGAAATAGTTCCAGTTATTGACTTAAGAAGTAGATTCAATCTTCCTGTTACAGATTATACTAATGAAACACGAATAATTGTAAATAGGATAGATGATATACTAATAGGATTTATAGTAGATTCTGCTTCAGAAGTTAAAGATATACAAAAGGAAGATATAGATTACAATATTGTTGATGATAACTTTAATGAGGGATTTGTTAAAGGTATTGCAAAAATAGATGATAGAGTGATTATACTTGTAGATGAATATAAAATCTTAAACATGAATATGTAATTGATTTAAATAGGACTCGAAAGGAGTGACGACGCAGCCTAAGCTCGGGCTATGCAAAACTGCATTATGTACATTTTATGTATGAGAAGAACACTTAGTGTTCTTCAGAGCGTTTATTATGACTTTTTCTATGGATGATATTAAAGGATTATATTTAGATGTTATTAAAGAAATAGGGAATATAGGAGCGGGTAATGCAGCAACATCTTTATCTGCTATGATAAATAAAAAAATAGAAATGGAAGTTCCTTCTGTTGAGATATTAAATATAGAAAAGATTGTTGAAATATTAGGTGGGGAAGAGCTAAGTGTAGTTGGAGTATATGTAAACTTTTTTGGAGATATTAAAGGAACTATGCTTTTGATATTAGACATATCATCAAGTGATAATCTACTTTCTATACTATTTGGACATAAAATTAGTGAAATAGATTATAATGATATGCAGTTGTCAGCCCTACAGGAAATAGGAAATATATTATCTAGTGCGTATATAAATTCTATATCCTCTTTATCGAATTTAAAAGCTAATATTTCAGTACCGTCTGTTAGTATAGATATGGCTGGGTCCATACTAAGTGTTCCAGCGATAGAATATGGAATTATTAGTGATAAAATAATTCTAATTGAAAATAAACTTACAGAGGGAGAAAATGAGATTGTAGCTAAATTTTTCTTAATGCCAGATATAGACTCGTTCAAGACATTGTTCAAAAGCCTAGGAGTGTTCAAAGATGACTAATAATATTAAAGTTGGAATGGCTGACTACAAACTAGGAAGAAATAACGATGTTTTGACGACATTAGGACTAGGATCTTGTGTAGGAATAGTAATATATGATAAGACAAGAAAAATTGCTGGAATGGCTCATATTATGCTTCCTTCGAGTAAAGAAATAAAAAATAATTCTAATAAAGCAAAATTTGCAGATACAGCTATTGAGGAATTACTAAATGAAATAGCAAGAATGGGTGCAAATAAAAACGCATTGACGGCTAAAATTGCAGGTGGGGCTCAAATGTTCAAAATATCAGCTCAAAATGAAAATTTAAACATAGGAAAAAGAAATGTAATAGCTGTGAAAGATATATTAATGTATTTTAAAATACCTATAATAGCAGAAGATGTATTAGGGAATTATGGTAGAACCATAGAGTTTGATTGTAGTACTGGAAATTTAAAGATTAAAGCCATAGGTAAGGAAGTAAAAATAATATGATTTTAGGTGTTGCAATATGAAATGGAAATTAGTAAGTGTATTTATAATAAACTATTTAATAACAATCATTATATTTGGCATTTCCATTATCAATGGATTTAGTTTTAATGAATTCATAAGTAGATATATGGTTGCTATTATTTCCATAAATGTATTTGCATTCATATTGTATAAATTTGTATTTGGTGATATAAAAAAGTATAGAGACAAGCCAAATATAGATATTACACTACCTCCAACTGAATCTGACTTAAGTGATATACTAAAAGAAAGTTATGAACAAATTGGAACTGAAGATGATTTTAAAGAGATTAATTTAGATGATTTAACAAAATAACCTTGAAGAGTTCGGGGGTATTTAAATGAGCCAGATGGAATTATGGAATAAGTATAAAGAAGCAAAGGATGAGATATTGAAATCAGATATAAAGAAAGACTTGATTCTACAATATTTAAGCTTAGTTAAAATAATAGCTGGCAGATTATATAACTACTATGGGTCAAATGTAGAATATGATGATTTAGTGAGTTATGGAATAATAGGCCTTATTGATGCTATACAGAAGTATGATTGTAGCAAAAACATAAAATTTGAAACGTATGCATCTGTTAGAATCAGAGGAGCCATAATAGACGAGATAAGAAATTTAGATTGGATACCAAGGTCCGTAAGACAAAAATCTAAACTACTGAAAGATGCGTACAGCAAATTAGAAATGACTTTAGGAAGGACTCCAAATGTTAGTGAGATAAGCAAAGAAATAAACAAAACTGAAGATGAAGTATTGAAGTTATTAGAAGACACGAATGTTTATAATGTGATATCTTTAGAAGAACAGATAAATGACAATCTAAAAATTCAAATAAAAGATGATTCTATAAATTCGAATCCTGAAGAATCATTGTTAGAAAAAGATACTATAGATAACCTGAAGAAAGCTATAAAAGGCTTAACAGAGAGAGAACAGTTAATAATAAATTTATATTACTATGAGGGATTAACATATAAAGAGATAGCTAACATTCTAAACATATCTGAATCTAGAATATCTCAAATTCATAGTAGGAGCATATTAAAATTAGGGGTTAAGATGGATAAAATGTAGTATCAGGGGGATTGAAATGAGTTCAAAAGGAAATATATCAGTAGTAGAAAAATATAATGGATTTGAGCTTGTATTAAGCACAATTGACAATATGATGCAGGCTTACTTAACAATAAAATCATATAATGCGAACACATGTGTTACTATTGATGAAATACTTAATTTTTTAGAGAAAAATAAAATCACATATGGAGTAAATGAACCATTACTTAATGTGATAGTAGCTAATAAAATGTATAATTCACCAATAAATATTGCACAAGGACTTAAACCGGTTAAAGGAGAAGACGGGTTCATTAAATATTTCTTTAATACAAACAAACAGCTCAAAGCGTTAACGTGTGAAAATGGAAAAGTGGATTTTAAGGAGCTTGGGTATGTAGAAAATATAGAAAAAAACGCCATCCTAGCAGAAAAAGTGCCTCCTAAAAAAGGAACTAACGGCATAAATGTGCTAGGGGAGGTAGTTGAAGCTCCTTTAGGAAAGGATGTTGCTTTTAAACTAGGTAAAAATGTAAAACTAAGTGAGGATGGAATTCATGTCATAAGCATGTGTGCTGGTAGAATTGATTTTAAAGATGGGAGAATAGGGATAAATACAGTATTGACTATACCTGGGAATATAGATGCGTCTACAGGAAACATAAGATTTAATGGAGATATAGTTATAAACGGAGATATAAAGACAGGATTTATTGTAGAAGCAGATGGAAATATAGAAGTAAATGGAGTAATTGAGGGGGCTATCATTAAGGCGAAAGGAAATCTTATCGTAAAGGGTGGAATACAAGGAAACGATAAGGCAAATATATATTCAGAGGGAAATATAATTTGTAAGTATATAGAAAATGCAAAAATAATCTGTGAAGGCGACATAACTACAGACTTTATAATCCATGGAATCATAATATGTGGAAATGATCTAAATGTTATTGGAAAAAAAGGATTGATAGTAGGAGGCCAAGTAAGAGTCAAAAATCAGATTATTGCAAATACCATAGGATCTCCTATGGAGACTGCTACGTATATAGAAGTTGGAATTAATCCAAAACTTAAGTTAAAGCGAGACTCATATAATGAAGAAAAATTAATAATAGAGAAAAATCTGAAAAATATTTTATATACAATAAATTCACTTAAAGACATGATGAAAAAAGCAGCTTTAAGTCAGGAAAAAAAACAATTGTTAACTAAAAGCATAGATGCTTATAAAGAGCTTACTCAAAAGTTAGAGTTAATTAATAAGGAAATAAAGTTATTAGAAGAGGAAATAATCAATTTAAAATGTGGAAAAATAATAGTTAAAAATGAAATATATCCAGGTTGTAAAATAGTTATAGGAAGAAATACTAAGTATATAAATGAAAGGACATCTACAGTTCAAATTTGTATAGAAGAAGGACAAATAGTTACTAGAAGTTAACAAGGAGGCTTACATGAGCGTCAACCATATCTTTATCATTGTATCTGTAATCATATCTACTGTGAGTATACTCTTTTTAAATAAATACCTAAAGAACATAGATGAAGTCATGTTTGAGAATGGAAAAAATGAATCGCAAAAGATAATAAATAAATTAAATGAGTTAGAAACTAAAATTAAAAATTCACAAAGAGACACGTTAGTACATAAAGAAAAAGTTAGCTATTCAAGCGACATAGAAAAACTGTTAGCCAAAGGATATTCAAAAGAAGAAATAGCTAAAAAGACAAACAAAAGCATAAGAGAAATAGATTTAATATTGAGATTAAGAGAAGGAGGTAAGTCTTGAAAAAAATAATAATGTTTATTTTTTTATTAGGACTTTCTTTAGGTGTTATGACTACATCTATAGTAAATATCGGTTTAAAAAAAGAAGTACAAGTCGAAAAAGAATCTATAGAAGACAGATATTCAGAAAAAGAAGAAATAGAAGAAGAACAACACAATGATAAAATACAAATAAATGAAAAAGAAGAATATGTGAATATTACAGTAAAAAGTGGATATACTTCACATAGAGTAATAGATATATTGTACGAAAATGAATTGATTTATAATAAAGAAGATTTTAAATTAATGTTAGATTTACTTAATTTAAATAGTAAAATTAAGGTTGGAGAAATAAACATAAAAAAAGGCTCAAGTATGAAATCGATAATAGACAAACTAACTAACTAATAAAAAAAATATTGTAAATGAAATCCTCGTATGCTATACTATCAAGGGTGAAATTATTACACACGCTTTGGAATTCTTAAAACGGTGCCAACAGGTATTTTAAGGAGATGACCAATGCGGAGGAAAAAACCATGGAGGTGCTTTAAATGTCAGTAATAGCAATGAAACAATTATTAGAAGCAGGTGTTCACTTTGGACATCAAACAAGAAGATGGAATCCAAAAATGGCTCAGTACATATTCACTGAGAGAAATGGAATTTACATCATCGATTTACAAAAAACAGTTAAAAAAATCGAAGAAGCATACAGATTTACAAAAGAAGTTGCTGAAAGTGGAAAACCTATATTATTCGTAGGTACTAAAAAACAAGCTCAAGAAGCTATAAAAGAAGAAGCTGAAAGAACAAATATGTTCTACGTAAATGAAAGATGGTTAGGTGGAATGTTAACTAACCACAAGACTATTAAAAATAGAATAGCTAGATTAAGAGAATTAGAAAAAATGGAAGAGGATGGAACATTCAATGTTCTTCCAAAGAAAGAAGTAATACAATTAAGACATGAGAAAGAAAAATTAGAAAAATACCTAAATGGTATAAAAGATATGGAAGAACTACCAGGAGCTTTATTCATAGTTGACCCTAGAAAAGAAAGAATAGCTATAAAAGAAGCTCATAAATTAGGTATACCTGTTATTGCGATTGTTGATACGAACTGTGATCCAGAAGAAATCGACTATCCAATTCCAGGAAATGATGACGCAATAAGAGCTGTTAAACTTATAACTTCTACACTTGGTAATGCTATATTAGAAGGTAAGCAAGGAGTTCAAGACGAACAAGAAACAGAAGAAGTAGCAGAATAATAAAGGGTAAGGGAAATTCCCTTACCTTTAATAATATATATGGAGGCGATGAGTATGGCAATTACAGCTGCAATGGTAAAAGAGTTAAGAGAAAAAACTGGTGCAGGAATGTTAGACTGTAAAAAAGCATTAGAAGATTCTGGTGCTGACATAGAAAGAGCAGTTGATATATTAAGAGAAAAAGGATTAGCTAAAGCTGCTAAGAAATCTGATAGAATAGCTGCAGAAGGATTAGTTTCAATCTCTATTTCAGAAGATAATAAAAAAGCTTCTATAGTAGAGGTAAACTCAGAAACTGATTTCGTAGCTAAAAACGAAGAGTTCAAAACTTTCGTTAATGATATAACTACTATAGTTTTAAAATCGAATGCAAATACTGTTGAAGAATTATCAAATGAGAAATATTTAGATACAGAATCTACAGTTCAAGAAACTCTAAACTCAAAGATAGCAACAATCGGAGAAAATATGAACATAAGAAGATTCGATAAATTTGAAGTTGAAACTGGACAAGTAGCAGGATATATTCATGGTGGAGGAAAAATAGGAGTACTTGTTGAAATGGAAACAGATAGTAACTCTGATGAAGTTGTAGCTTTAGGTAAAGATATAGCTATGCAAGTTGCTGCTATGAATCCAAAATATATATCTCAGAAAGATGTAGATCCAGATTACATAGCTCATGAAAAAGAAATACTAATACAACAAGCTTTAAATGAAGGTAAGCCTGCTGACATAGTAGAAAAAATGGTTGTAGGAAGATTAAATAAACAATTAAAAGAAGTATGCTTATTAGACCAACCATTTGTAAAGAATCCAGATGTTACAGTAGGACAACTTGTTCAAGATCTTGCTAAGAAATTAGGTACTTCTATAAACGTATCTAAAACTGTAAGATTTGAAGTTGGAGAAGGAATAGAGAAGAAAGAAGAAAACTTTGCAGAAGAAGTTGCTAAGCAACTTAAAAACTAGTTAAAAAGTCTAAAAAGAGAACACGATCGTGTTCTCTTTTTTGGAAAGTGAGGATGGAGGATTTCTATGGATAAACCTGTATATAAAAGGGTATTGCTAAAGTTAAGTGGAGAGGCTCTAGCTGGAGAGTGTGGTCATGGTATTGATAATGATATAGTAAATCAGATTGCAGTATCTATAAAAGAATTACATGACCTAGGAGTGGAAGTTGCTATAGTAGTAGGTGGAGGGAACTTCTGGAGAGGAAGATCAAGCGATGGAATGGACAGAAGCACTGCTGATTATATGGGAATGCTCGCTACTGTTATAAATTCTCTTGCTATGCAAGATGCATTAGAAAACATAGGAGTTTTAACTAGAGTACAAACAGCAATCGAAATGAGACAAATAGCAGAGCCGTACATAAGAAGAAAAGCTGTTAGACATCTAGATAAAGGAAGAGTAGTTATATTCGCAGCAGGAACAGGAAATCCTTATTTCTCGACAGATACAGCAGCTGCATTAAGATCAGCAGAAATAGAGGCTGAAGTTATACTGCTTGCTAAGAAAGTAGATGGAGTTTACGACAGTGATCCAAAACTTAACCCTAATGCTGTAAAATTTGATAAGCTTTCGTATATGGATGTCTTAAAAAGAGGATTAAAAGTTATGGATTCAACAGCAACGTCTTTATGTATGGATAATAAAATACCTATAAGGGTATTTGGATTAGATAATCCAAGAAATATAGTAGATATTGTTTTAGGAAAATCAATAGGAACATCTGTAGAGGAGGAATAAAAATGAGATTAGATATTCATAAAACATTAGAAGAGAAAATGGAAAAAACTATGTCAGTATTAAAAGAAGAATTGAGCGTTATAAGAGCTGGTAGAGCAAATCCTGCAATGCTTGATAGAGTGGTTGTAGATTATTATGGATCTATAACACCTCTTAAGCAGTTAGCAACGGTTTCGGCTCCTGAACCAAGAGTTATTGTTGTTCAACCATGGGATATGTCTGCACTTAATAGTATAGAAAAAGCTATTCAAAATGCTGATTTAGGATTTAATCCTACAAATGATGGTAAAGTTATAAGAATAGTTATTCCACAACTTACAGAAGAAAGAAGAAAAGACCTTCTGAAAATAGTAAACAAAACAGGAGAAAATGCAAAAGTAGCACTTAGAAACGAAAGAAGAGAAGCGAATGATAAGCTGAAGAAAATGGAAAAAGATGGAGAAATAACTGAAGATGATTTAAAGAAGGCACAAGATGAGGTTCAAAAAATTACAGATAAGAATATAAAAGTTGTAGATGAGATGTTAGAGAAAAAGAGCAAGGAAATAATGGAGGTTTAAATTGGATATAGATATGCTTTTAGGTCTTGAACTTTCAGAAGCTGATCAGATACTTAAAGATAATAACATCAAGTTTACTGTAAATGAAATAAAAGGGTATAAAGACCAAGATATTTTAAATATTCCTAGGGTAATAAAAATAAAAAAATTAGAAAACGATGAAGTTCAGTTGACTGTAACATATTTCTCTACCTCTATAGAATAGAGGTAGAGAAATATACAAATGGAGGATTATTATGAGTAATACATTAAAAAGAGAAATTGATTTTAATAATATTCCTAACCATATAGCTATAGTGATGGATGGAAATGGAAGATGGGCTAAAAAACGATTTTTGCCTAGAACATTTGGTCATAAGGCGGGAATAGAGACTATACGTGAAATTGTAAAAGAATGTAGTAATCTAGGGGTTAAGTATTTAACTTTATATGCTTTTTCTACAGAAAATTGGAATAGACCGAAACAAGAAGTGAATGCTTTAATGAGTTTATTAGTTGAATATTTACAAGTTGAAGTAAAGGAGCTACACAAAAATAATGTTAAACTGAATACAATAGGAGATATATCTAAGTTACCAAGTATGGCTTTACAGAAACTAAATGAATCTATACAATTTACACAAAATAATACAGGATTAGTTCTTACTCTAGCATTAAATTATGGGAGTAGAAACGATATAAAAGATGCTCTGATAAATATTCTGAAAGACTATGAAAATAACAATTTCAAAATTGAAGAAATAGATGAAAATTTCCTGAGAAAATACTTGACAACAAGCATGCTTCCAGATCCTGATATTTTAATTAGGTCAAGTGGAGAACATAGAGTTAGCAATTTTTTACTTTGGGAAATAGCTTATACAGAGTTTTGGTTTTCGAATATACTATGGCCAGACTTCAAAAAAGAGCATTTGCATGAAGCAATTTTGGATTACCAAAGCAGAGAAAGAAGATACGGATCCATCAAGTAGGGGGTATACTTATTATGTTCATAAGAATATTGTCATCAGTAATATTATTACCGCTTTTATTTTACATACTAATCAATGGAGGAGTGCCCCTTTATTTAGGAGTATTTATAGTTTCCATAATAGCTCTGAAAGAATTTTATAGTGCCTTTAGGCTTAAAGAAATAAATCCTATAAACATTTTAGGGTATATTACATCAACAGTATTTTTTTTATTTTTTGTATTTAGGATAGATATTAATTACGTATATAGCATGATTACAGTATTATTTTTCTGTTCAAGCATATTATTGATATGGAAAAAATATACTATTATAGATATGGGAGTTACGTTTTTAGGTATTATATATATACCATATTTTTTGAGCCACATCGTATTTATTAAAGAATTTATAGGTCACAATTTCATTTGGGTGGTATTTATAATAGCATGGATGACAGATACATTCGCTTATTTTAGTGGATATTTTTTTGGGAAGCATAAACTAATACCACAGGTAAGCCCTAAAAAAACTATAGAAGGAAGTATCGGAGGAATTGTAGGAAGTATTCTTTCTTGTATAGTTTTTGCATATATAGTGGATGTTAGCATTTTACATATAACAATAATAGGTTTTTTAGGAAGTATATTAGCACAATTAGGAGATTTATTTGCTTCTTCAATAAAGAGGTTTATAAAAATTAAAGACTATGGAAAATTAATACCTGGACATGGAGGTATATTAGATAGATTTGATAGTATCTTGTTTACAGCACCTTTTGTATACTATTATGTTTTGATATTTATGAAATAGCTTCAGAGATTTCTGAAGCTATTAATGTTACTTAAGAAAGGATGAATAATATGAAGAATATATCTATATTAGGCTCAACTGGATCTATAGGAATGCAAACTTTAGATGTTATAAGGCAAAACAAAGATAAGTTTAATGTAGTAGCATTGGCTGTAAAATCAAATATAGACGAATTATCATCTCAAATAAAGGAGTTTAAGCCCGAAGTAGTTGTAGTTTATGATGAGAATAAGGCTATTGAATTGAAGAGGATGTTAAGTGATGATGTTGAAGTTCTTTGCGGGATGGATGGTTTGAAAACTATATCTAGTTTAGAAAATGTGGATATAGTATTGACTGCTCTTGTAGGTATGATAGGATTAATTCCTACTATTGAAGCTATAAAATCAAAGAAAACTATAGCTCTTGCAAATAAAGAAACATTAGTTACCGCTGGAGAACTTGTAATGAATGAAGCTAAAAAGCATGAGGTGAAAATAATACCTGTTGATAGTGAACATTCAGCTATATTTCAGTGTTTAAATGGAGAAGATACAAAGTGTATAGAAAATATAACACTTACAGCTTCTGGTGGGCCATTCAGGGGAAAAACTAAGAACGAGTTATTAGATGTAACAAAACTTCAAGCACTAAAGCACCCTAATTGGAATATGGGGAGTAAGATAACCATAGACTCAGCTACTTTGATGAATAAAGGATTAGAAGTTATAGAAGCTAGATGGATGTTTGACATTGACCCTTCAGATATAAAAGTTCTAGTACACCCTCAAAGTATAATACATTCTATGGTACAATTTATAGATGGATCAGTAATTGCTCAGCTTGGAAATCCTGATATGAAGCTACCGATACAGTATGCACTATCATATCCTGATAGAATAGAAAACAATTTTGAGAGATTAGATTTATCTAGAATAGCAACATTAACATTTGAAAACCCGGATACAGACACTTTCCCATGTCTAAAAATGGCCTATGATGCATTAAAGTTAGGCGGAACTTACTGTACAGTTTTGAATGCAGCTAATGAGGTTTTAGTGAACGAATTTCTAAACGATAGAATTAAGTTTTACGATATACCTACTTACATAAGCGAAGCTATGGAAAAACATAATAGCATAAAAAAACCAACCTTAGAAGAAATAATAGAAATAGATAACTGGACTAGAACATTTGTTAATAATAGTATAAAATAGGAAGGTGAAAAAATGACTATATTTATATCTTTGATAGTTTTTGGGGTAATAGTATTATTTCATGAGTTTGGTCACTTTATTGTTGCTAAAGCTACAGGTGTAAAGGTACATGAATTTGCTATAGGTATGGGACCTAAAATATTCAGCCGTAAGGGAGTAGAAACAGAATATACTTTAAGAGTTTTGCCACTTGGTGGGTACATAAGAATGGAGGGTGAGGATGCTTCCTCTGATGACCCAAGGAGCTTTAATAAAAAAAGTGTTCCCGAAAGAGCAGGTATAATTTTAGCAGGTCCAATTATGAATTTTATTCTCTCAATAGCATTATTCACATTTATATTTGTTAGTATAGGGGTACCAACAACTGTAATAAAAAGTACAATAGAAAACCGTCCAGCAAGAGAAGTAGGGTTGCAAGCAGGAGATAAAATAGTTGAAATAGACCAAAGTAAAATAAAAACATGGGAAGATGTAATAAATAAGATAGGCAATTCTCCTGGCAAAGATATAAGTATTAAAGTCAAACGAAATGATGAGCTATTAACTTACAATGTTAGGACTATTGAGGAAAATGGAAGAGCAGTAATAGGAATAATACCTAAAGAAGAAAAGAATATACTGTTAGCATTGAGATATGGGTTTCAAAGAGTTATTTATATACTAAATGATATGATACTTTTCCTAGGAAGAGCAATAAGTGGAAGAGCGTCATCATCTGAGATAGCAGGGCCTGTTGGTATATTAAATTTAGTAGGTCAGGCAGCAGAAACAGGAATTCTTAACGTAGTCTCATTAGCAGCTGTTATAAGTCTGAATCTAGGGCTCTTAAATTTGCTTCCTATACCTGCGTTAGATGGAAGTAGAGTTTTATTCTTGATAGTGGAAGCCCTAAGAGGAAAGAAAATCGACCCTGAAAAAGAAGGAACAGTTCACTTAATAGGATTTGTTCTTCTTATGACTTTGATGATATTCGTAACATATAAGGATATTCTAAGAATAATTAAATAGAAGGTGGTTCTATTGAAAAGGAAAACAAAAGAAATAGTTTGTGGGAATGTAATGATAGGAGGAAATAATCCTATAACAGTACAATCTATGACTACTACTGATACGAGAGATGTAGATTCAACTGTAAATCAGATAAAAGAGCTAGAAGATGTAGGATGTGATATAATAAGAGTAGCAGTTCCGGACATGGAAGCTGCCACTAAATTAGGTCAAATTAAAAGCAAAATAAATATACCATTGGTAGCTGATATACATTACGACTATAGACTGGCTATGGAATCTATAGACCAAGGTGTAGATGGTCTAAGGATAAATCCTGGAAATATAGGCAGTTTAGAAAGAGTTAAAGCTATAGTTGAAAAAGCAAAAGAAAGGTCTTTAAAAATTAGAATTGGAGTAAATGGAGGTTCTTTGGAAAAAGATCTTTTAGAAAAGTATAAGTCACCAACTCCTGAAGCACTAGTAGAGAGCGCTATGAGACATATAAAACTTCTTGAAGATATGGACTTTGATAATATTGCTATATCACTAAAATCTAGTGATATATATACGACTATAAGGGCTTACGAACTTATGTCTACAAAAGTAGATTATCCTTTACACGTAGGAATAACAGAGTCTGGAAGTGTAAAAAGAGGGACTATAAAATCTTCAATAGGGATAGGTTATCTGCTGATAAATGGAATAGGTGATACTATTAGAGTTTCGTTAACAGGAGATCCTAAAGAAGAAGTTTTTGTAGGTAAAGAAATATTAAAATCATTAGGACTAATAAGAGAAGGGGTAAAAATAATATCTTGCCCTACATGTGGACGATGTAATATAAACCTCATAGATATTGTTTCACAGGTCGAATTGAAAACAGAAAAGCTAGATAAAGATATTACTGTAGCTATAATGGGGTGTTCTGTTAATGGACCGGGAGAAGCAAAAGAAGCTGATATAGGTATTGCAGGAGGTAAGAATGAAGGCCTATTTTTTAGAAAAGGAAATATAGTAAGGAAAATAAAATCAGAGAATTTGGTAGATGAATTAATAGATGAGATTAGAAAATTCTAGGTAGACTTACCTAGAATTTTCTAATCTTAAGGACTATGAAGAAGTTCTTTTAGGAGGGATATGATGGAGAAACTAAAAGAATACCTAGATAAACTAAATATAGTAAATATAAATGGTAATATAGATTTAAAAAACATGTTTCTTAAGAAAATTCTATATTTTAAAGAGAATAGAACTATTTATCTTTATATAACATCTAAGAATATAATAAATTTAAGAGATATAGAGAGTCTTGAAGAACTAATAAAAAGTAAACTTGACTACTTCAATAACATCAAAATAAAAATAAGATATGATATTTCGCACAAAGAAGATATGGGTAAGATAATACAGTTATATTGGAATAATATAACACATGTGATAAAATCTTTGATGCCGTCTAGTTCCTTCATGTTTAATGATATAGTGTGGAAAATTGAAAAAAGTACTTTGTATATAGAAATAAAGGATGAGTTGTTATACAAAAGGCTTATATCTAAAAATGCCCCGTATTCAATAAAAAATATAATAAATGAAGAATTAGGAATAGATATAAGTGTAGAATTTGTACTTAACAAAGAAAATGATATAGATTTAAATGAATATATAATGAAACAAGAACAGGAAACTGATAGTATATTAGATAAATTAAGGTTAAAGGAAGTTAGTAGAGAAGCTGATTTAAGAACTAAAGAAGTTAAAGATATTTCTAAGGAAAACCAACACATACTATACGGTAAGGAAATAAAGGATAAAATAGAGCTCATTCAAGATATACATCCTGAAATCGGCAAGACTTGTATACAGGGAAAAGTATTTGGTATTGAAACTAGAGAATTAAAAGGTGGAAGAGTTCTCCTAGTTCTTTCAGTTACAGATTACAGCAATTCTATAAATTGTAAGTTGTTCTTAAGGGAAAATAACAAAGAAAATATATTGAATAATATAAAAATAGATACATTCCTTAAAATAAGAGGAGATGTTATATTTGATACCTATTCACAAGAAATGATATTAAGCATTTCCGATATTGAAACTTACGAATATAAAGAGAAAACCGATGATTGCAATGAAAAAAGAGTAGAACTACACCTTCATACACAAATGTCTGCAATGGATGCTGTTTCATCTGCAAAGAAACTAATTGAACGGGCTGCTAAGTGGGGACATAAAGCTATAGCTATTACTGACCATGGCGTAGTACAAGCATTTCCAGAGGCAATGGATGCATCGAAAAAGTATGGAGTAAAAGTAATTTATGGTGTAGAGGGATATTTAATTAATGATACTACACCTATAATTAAGAAGCCAAATAATTTAACTCTTGAACAAACATTTATTGTATTTGATATAGAAACTACTGGTTTATCGAGTATAAATGATAGGATAACAGAAATAGGAGCAGTTAAAATAAAAAATTCTAAGATAGTGGATAGATTTTCTGCATTAGTAAATCCTGAAATTGATATTCCATACAACATACAACAATTAACAGGAATAACAAATGATATGGTAAAAAGTGCAAAAACTATTGAACAAGTTCTTCCAAAATTTTTAGACTTTGTAGGAGATTCAGTTTTGGTTGCTCATAACTCAGAGTTTGATGTAGGTTTTATAAGAGAAAACTCAAAACGATTGAATATTAATTTTGAAAATACGCATTTAGATACTATTGCTTTAGCAAAGGTATTACTACCAAATTTAAAGAGATATAAATTAAATATTTTAGCTAAAGAGCTTAATGTAGAACTTGAAAACCATCATAGAGCAGTTGATGATGCTCAAGCAACTGCTCATATATTTATAAAGTTTTTGGAAATGCTTAAACAAAGAGGGGTAACTACTTTAGAAGAAATAAATACTACATTTAGAGTTGATGACCATAAGAAATTAAAATCAAATCACATAACGATATTAGCTAAAAATCATGAAGGTTTGAAGAATCTATATAAATTAATATCAGAGTCTCATATAAATTACTTTTATAAAACTCCTAGGATACCTAAAAGTATTTTATTAAAATATAAAGACGGATTATTAATAGGGTCTGCATGTGAATCTGGAGAAGTATTTCAATCAGTTTTAAAAAATGCAAATGAAGATAGTTTAGATGAAGTCTTAAAATTATATGATTATTTAGAGATTATGCCTATAGGTAATAATAAATTTATGATCGAAAAAGGTATTGTAAAAGATTATGATGAATTAAAAGAAATAAACAGAAAAATAATAGAAATCGGAAAAAAATATAATAAGCTAGTTGTTGCAACTGGAGATGTTCATTTTTTAGATGAACATGATGAGATATTTAGAAAAATATTAAAGAATAGCCAGGGATTTGCAGATGCTAATGAGAGTACACCATTATACTTCAGAAATACGAGGGATATGCTTGACGAATTTAGCTACCTAGGAGAAGATCTTGCTAAAGAAGTTGTTATAACAAATCCAAATAAAATAGCAGACCAAATTGAAGAGATAAAGCCTATACCCGATGAAACATATCCACCTATAATAGAGGGGTCGGAAACTGAACTTAGAAGAACATGCTATGAAAAAGCACACAGTATATATGGCGATACGCTTCCAGAAATAGTGAAGAATAGATTAGATAGAGAGTTAAATTCAATTATAAGTAATGGATATGCAGTTATGTATATAATAGCTCAAAAGCTAGTTACAAAATCAATGGAAGATGGATATTTAGTAGGGTCTAGGGGATCAGTTGGATCGTCATTTGCAGCTACAATGAGTGACATAACAGAAGTAAATCCTTTACCACCACACTATATATGTCCAAATTGCAAATATTCTCATTTTTTTACTGATGGAAGTATTGGCTCAGGAGCAGATTTGCCAGATGCAAATTGCCCAACATGTAGTTCGCAGCTTACAAAAGAAGGTCACGACATTCCTTTTGAAGTTTTTCTAGGGTTCGAAGGAGATAAAGAGCCTGATATAGATCTTAACTTTGCTGGAGAGTATCAATCCACAGCTCATAAGTATACAGAAGACTTATTTGGAGAAGGATACGTATTTAGAGCTGGCACTATAGGAACAATAGCTGAAAAAACAGCGTATGGATTTGTTAAGAAATACTTAGAAGAAAACAATATAAATGCTACATCAGCTGAGTTAAGTAGACTATCGAGTGGATGTACTGGAATAAAGAGAACATCGGGACAACATCCAGGTGGAGTTATGGTTGTTCCTCATTATAAAGACGTATATGACTTTACTCCTATCCAATACCCAGCAAATGATCCATCATCAGGTGTAATAACAACTCATTTTGATTATCACTCAATAAGTGGTAGGATATTAAAGTTAGATATTTTAGGACACGATGTACCTACGATAATAAAAATGTTAGAAGATTTAACAGGAGTAAATGCAACTAAGATACCTTTAGATGATAAAAAAACCATGTCCATTTTCACATCAACGGAAGCTATAGGTATAAAGCCTGAAGATATTAACTCTGAGATAGCTAGTTTTGGTATACCTGAGTTTGGAACAAAATTTGTTAGACAGATGCTTATAGATACAAAACCAACTACATTTGCTGAACTTGTCAGGATTTCTGGGCTTTCACATGGTACAGATGTATGGCTTAATAATGCACAGGAACTAGTAAGAAATGATATAGCTGAATTAAAAGACGTAATATCTACAAGAGATGATATAATGAATTACTTAATATACAAAGGGTTACAACCTAAAATGGCATTTAAAATAATGGAAAATGTAAGAAAAGGAAAAGGGTTAACTGAAGAATATGAGAAAGCAATGAAAGAAAATAAAGTTCCCCAGTGGTATATAGATTCTTGTAATAAAATAAAGTATATGTTTCCAAAAGCACATGCGGTTGCTTACGTTATGATGTCTTTCAGAATTGCTTATTTTAAGGTTCATTATCCTGAAGCGTTTTATGCAACTTATTTTACAACTAAAGCGGAAGATTTTGATGCTGACTTAGTTGCACAAGGAAAAGAAAAAGTTATATCTAAAATAAAAGAAATTGAAAAAATGGGGAATAATATTACAGCAAAAGAGAAAAATATGCTTACGGTTTTGGAAGTTGTCTGGGAGATGTTTGCTAGGAAGATTGAAGTTATGAAGGTAGATTTGTATCAGTCAGACGCTAAAAGATTTAAAATTGTAGATGGAAAGTTGCTGCCGCCATTGATATCATTACAAGGAGTTGGGGAGAACGCAGCTATAAATATAGCAAAAGAAAGAGAAAAAGAGGAATTCTTATCTGTAGAAGATTTAAGAGTTAGAACTAAGATATCTAAGACTGTTATAGAGACACTTCAAAATCATGGATGTCTTGATGATATGCCACATACAAACCAATTATCACTTCTATGATGAGTTGCAAAACAAGGTGGAGTGTGATATACTAGAATTGAAAATCATATTTTGAGAGAAATTAAGAGTGGGGAAATTACCCACTCTTTGCTTTTATAAAACTATCAATACATAAATGCTTATCATAAATTTGATATATTTAACAAAACAAGGAGGTATGATATATGAGACAGAGCATTGAAGAAATTGTCACTAAGCTAGTATTACCTTTTACTGAAAGAGAAGGATTTGAATTAGTAGATGTAGAATACGTTTTAGAGGCAGGGCATAGATACTTAAGAATATACATAGATAAAGAAGGAGGAATATCCTTAAAAGATTGCCAGACTATTAGTAATGCAATAACAGAGAAATTAGATGATATAGATCCTATAAAAGAAAATTATTTTCTAGAAGTATCATCACCTGGTCTTGACAGACCACTTAAGAAAGATTCAGATTTTGAAAGATATAAAGGCAAAGATGTAGAGGTGAAATTATATAAACCTTTAAACGGACAAAAGCAGTTTGAAGGTAATTTAATAGGTTTATTTGATGGAGATATTATTAAGATAAGTGTAGATGATAATGTATTGGAATTTAACAAAAAAGAAGTAGCATTAGTCAGATTATCAGTGAAAATCTAACAGGGAGGATTAAATATGAACGGAGAATTTATAGAGGCTTTAGATCAATTAGAGAAGGAAAAAGGAGTGTCAAAAGAGATACTGATAGAGACTATAGAGGCAGCATTAGTATCTGGATATAAAAAGAATTTTGGATCGTACCAAAATGTAAGAATTCAAATTGATAGAGAAACTGGCGATGTTAAAGTATTTTCTCAGAAAAAAGTAGTAGAAGAAGTGGAAGATGATTTTTTAGAAATTTCCTTAGAAGAAAGCAAAGAAAAATTTGGTGGAAAATATGAGCTAGGAGATGTAGTAGAATTTGAAGTTACACCTAGAAACTTTGGAAGGATTGCAGCACAAACAGCAAAGCAGGTTGTTGTACAAAGAATTAGAGAGGCTGAAAGAGAAGTTATATTTGGAGAATTTATAAATAAAGAAAGTGAAATAGTAACAGGTTTAGTTGCTAGAGTAAATAAAGGTGTTGTATATGTATCTTTAGGAAAAGTAGAGGGAGTATTAAATCAAACAGAACAAATACCTGGAGAAGTATATGAAATAGGACAAAGAATAAAGTGTTATATATTAGAAGTTAAAAAGGGCTCAAAAGGACCTCAAATAATATTATCAAGAAGTCATCCAGGATTAGTTAAGAGATTATTTGAACTTGAGGTTCCAGAGATATATGATGGAGTTGTTGTAATAAAGTCAATATCAAGAGAAGCTGGATCAAGAACAAAGATAGCTGTATACTCTGATGATGAGAATATAGATCCAATAGGTTCTTGTGTAGGACCAAAGGGAAGCAGAGTTAAGAATGTAGTTGATGAGCTAAAGGGTGAAAAAATAGATATAATTAAATATAGTGATAATCCAGAGGAGTTCATACTAAGCTCTCTTAGCCCTTCTAAAGTTTTATCAGTAGAAATAGATGAAACTGAAAAAAGTGCAAAAGTTATAGTTCCTGATTACCAGCTTTCGTTAGCTATTGGAAAAGAAGGTCAAAATGCAAGACTTGCAGCAAAGCTTACTGGTTGGAAGATAGATATTAAGAGTGAAAGCCAAGCTAATAAAATATAACAAAACAAGGAGGGAGTATACTTTGAAACAAAGAAAAATACCCCAACGTAAATGCATATCTTGCCAGGATAGAGACAACAAAAGAGATTTAATAAGGATAGTTAAAACAAAAGAAGGAGATATTTTTGTAGACCAAACTGGGAAGGCAAATGGTAGAGGGGCATATATATGCAATAGCATTGATTGCTTGGAAAAGGCAATAAAAACAAAAGCTATAAATAGAGCATTTAAGATGGAAGTATCAAAAGAGGTATATGATAAATTGAGAGGGGAAATAAATAGTAGTGAAAAGTAAAGCACTTTCTTTCTTAGGCTTAGCAGCTAAAGGTGGAAATATAGTTTCTGGTGATGATACGACATTAGTTGAATTAAGAAAAGGAAAAGTGAAGTTAATAATAATAGCACAAGATGCCTCAGATAATACGAAAAAGCTATTTATAGATAAATCAAAATTCAGGAATATTAAATATTGCATATTTGCTACTAAGACTGAATTAGGAAAAGCAATAGGAAAGTATGAGCGAGCAGTCGTAGGAATAAAAGATGAGAAATTAGCAAGAAAAATGGAAGAATTAATAGGGGGTGAAGCTTTTGTCGAAGACGAGAGTTTATAAGCTAGCACAAAAACTTGGAATATCTAGCAAAGAATTAATAGAACAAATGGAAACACTAGGAATAAATGTAAATAATCATATGAGTACATTAGAAGATGATGAAGCTAAACTAGTTTTTGAATTACTAGGAAGTGCGGATGAAAAAGATAATTCAATAAATAGAGAAGAGGAAGAGAACTGTATGCCTAAAATTATGATAAGTGAAAAAATATCTGTACAAGATTTATCTAAATTAATAAATAAAACTTCTGCTGAGGTTATAACGAAACTTATACAGATAGGAGTTATGGCAACTATAAATCAAGAAATAGATTTTGATGTAGCAGAACTTATCGCTTTAGAGTTTGGGTATGAGGTAGAAAAAGAAGTATCTAATGATGACAATGAAGACTCTTTACTTGAAGTTGAAGTAGATGACCCAAATGATTTACAACCAAGGCCACCTATAGTAACTGTTATGGGTCATGTAGACCATGGAAAAACTTCTTTACTTGATGCTATAAGACAAACTAATGTTACTGCAAAGGAAGCAGGAGGAATTACTCAGCATATAGGAGCTTCTGAGGTTCATATAAATGGGAAAAAAATAGTGTTCTTAGATACTCCTGGACATGAAGCGTTTACATCTATGAGAGCTAGAGGAGCGCAAGTTACAGATATATCTATAATAGTAGTTGCAGCTGATGATGGTATAATGCCTCAGACTATTGAAGCTATAAATCACTCAAAAGCAGCTAATGTACCTATAATCGTAGCTATAAATAAAATAGATAAACCTAATATTAATGTTGATAGAGTAAAGCAAGAGTTAGCTGATCAAGGACTTCTTGTAGAGGACTGGGGAGGAGATGTAATTTCTGTGCCAGTTTCAGCTCTAAAAGGTCAAAATATAGATACTCTTTTGGAGATGGTTCTTTTAGTAGCAGAAATGGAAGAACTAAAGGCTAACCCAAATAGAAAGGCTGTGGGAACAGTAATAGAAGCTCAACTTGATAAAGGGAGAGGACCTGTTGCTACAGTTTTAGTTCAAAATGGTACACTTAAAGTTGGAGATTCAATAGTAGCTGGAATAGGACATGGTAAAGTAAGAGCAATGATAAACCATTTAGGTAAAAGAATAAAAGAAGCAACACCATCCACACCTGTAGAAATATTAGGGCTTTCAGATGTACCACAAAGTGGAGATCAGTTTGTTGTTGTGGAAAATGATAAGCTAGCAAGAAGTATAGCTGATAAAAGAAAAGAAAAACTAAGAGAAGAACAGATGAAGGCAACACAGAAGGTTTCGCTAGATGAATTGTTTAAGCAAATGGAAAAGGGAGAACTAAAAGAACTTAATATAGTTGTAAAAGGAGACGTACAAGGATCTGTACAAGCAGTAAAACAATCTCTTGAAAAATTAACAAATGATGAGGTAGCTGTTAAGGTAATACACGCAGGAGTAGGAGCTATAACAGAATCTGATATAATGCTTGCATCAGCCTCAAACGCTATAATTATAGGATTTAATGTAAGGCCAGTAACAAGTGCCCAATCTTTAGCTGAAAAGGAAAAAGTAGATGTTAGAACTTATAGAATAATATACAAGGCTATAGAAGATATACAAGCGGCTATGAAAGGAATGTTAGATCCAGAATACATTGAAGAGGAATTAGGTAAGGCTGAAATAAGAGCTGTATTTAAAATTTCTGGTGCTGGTACTATAGCGGGATGTTATGTAACTCAAGGAAAAATAGTTAGAAATGCTAAGGTAAGATTAGTTAGAGATGGAATTGTGATACACGACGGAAACTTATCATCTTTAAAGAGATTCAAAGATGATGCTAAAGAAGTTGCGTATGGATATGAGTGTGGTATGTCGATAGAAAATTTCAATGATTTAAAAGAAGGAGATATTATTGAAGCATATACTATGAAAGAAATAGAGAGAAAATAGTGTAGAAAGGTTGATATTATGGCATATCCTAGAACTAAAAGAATAAGTGAAGAGATAAAAAAAGTTGTAAGCAAACTAATACTTCAAGATATAAAAGACCCAAGAGTAACATCTTTAGTTAGTGTTGTTGACGTAGATGTTACATCTGATTTGAAGTACGCATATGTATATATCAGTGTATTAGGAAGTGAAAAAAACAACACACTAGATGGTTTGAAAAATGCTAGTGGGTTTATAAGAAGAGAAGTAGGAAAACAAATTAAATTAAGGTATACACCAGAAATAATATTTAAACTCGATGAGTCTATAGAAAAAGGAATTCATATGTCTAGACTTATACAAAACTTACATCTTCAGAAAGAGAATGATGAAAATGAATAATCTTATTGAAAAAATAAAAGGAAGTGAAACTATCGTTATCACTTCCCATTATTCTCCTGATGGAGATAGTATAGGGTCGTCTACAGCTCTTTATCACGCCCTTAGGAGTTTGAATAAAGAAGTGTATATAATTATAGATGATGTCTTGCCTCAAAATTTAAAATTTCTCTACAATGAAGTTACAATCAACAAGTCAGATGATATCAAGCTACAAAATTACATATTAGTATCACTAGATTGTGGAGATAAGTCTAGACTTTGTTGCAGTCAATCTATAAAAGAAAATGCGGAAAGTATAATAAATATTGATCATCACGCAAGCAATGATAGTTTTGGCAATATAAATTACGTTGATTCTAAAGCATCATCTACGTGTGAGCTTATATATAATATAATATGTGCTATAGATGAAAATCTAATAGATAAGAAAATAGGAAAATGTTTATATACAGGATTAATAACAGATACTGGTAATTTTATGTACTCTAATGCAACTCCAAGTAGTTTTGTTATGGCATCTAATTTAATAAATATAGGCATAGATAAGCAAAATATTATCGAAAACATATATCAAAGCAATCCTTTAAATTTAGTTAAATTAATCGGAGAAGTTATAGGAACACTTAATGTATTAGAGGAAAGGATAGCATATATACAGGTAACTAAAGAAATTATGAACAAATATAATGTGGATTTTAATGATATAGATGGAATTGTTAACTATGCAAGAGATATATTTGGTGTAGAAGTAGGTATACTGTTCAAAGAAAAATCTCCAAATGAAATTAAAGTGAGTTTTAGGTCTAAATCCTACGTAAATGTCAATGAAATTGCTGGGAAATTTAGAGGTGGAGGTCATAAAAGAGCTTCAGGATGTACTATAAATATGTCTTTAAACGACGCTAAAGAGGTAGTTTTGAGAGAAACTATAAAGTATATTTAAGAGAGTGATATAATGAATGGTATAATAAACATATTAAAGCCAACTGGAATGACATCTCATGATGTTGTTCATAATGTAAGAAAAATAATGTCTATAAAAAAAGTTGGTCATACAGGAACACTAGATCCTAATGCTGCAGGAGTTCTACCGATATGCATAGGCAAAGGAACTAAGATTGCTGATCTTTTACTAAATAAAGAGAAATCATATAGGGCGGAGCTAACATTAGGAGTGGAAACAGACACATATGATTCATTTGGTAGTGTAGTTCAAAGAAAAAAAGTAAAAGGCATAAGCGATATAGACATAATAAAAGCATTTGAAAAATTCAAGGGAGAGATATATCAGACGCCTCCCGTATATTCAGCTATAAAAATGAATGGAAAAAAACTATACGAACTTGCTAGACAAGGAAAAACTGATATAGACATAAAATCTAGAAAAGTATTTATAAAACACCTAGAGATATTAAGTATAAAAAATAACAAAATATTGTTTGACCTTACGTGCTCTAAAGGAACTTATGTAAGAAGCATATGTAAAGATATAGGAGATGAATTAGGCTGTGGTGGACATATGTCTTTTTTACTGAGAACATCTTCAGGGCCTTTTAAAATTACAAATTCTATTACATTAGAAGAACTACAAGAGTACAAAGATAAAGATCAAGGTAAATATTTATTTGATGTAGATTTTTGTTTAGATGAATATAAAAGCATACATATAAAAGAAAGTGCTTTGAAATCTTTTTTAAATGGAGCTTATGTATCTAAAAAAGGCTTAATTGACGTTGAAGAAAGCACATATACAAAAGAAGAACTAGTAAGGGTATATTGTAACGGAAAGTTTTATGGTATCGGCAAAATAGCAGAAGTAGATAATATGTTGCTTAGGAACTTTAAATTATTTATATAATTTCGGAGCTGGTTGATATGCATATAATAAAAACACTAGATGATTTATGTATAAAAGAGCCTACTATCATAACTATTGGTAATTTTGATGGAGTTCACTTAGGACACCAGCGGATAATACAAAAAGTAGTTGATAAAGCTAAAAAAGAAAATTTGAAGAGTATAGTATTTACATTTTTAAATCACCCAATGAATTTTTTTAGGGCTGGAACAGTTAAAAGTCTTACCACCCTAGATGAAAAATATCTATTCATAAAAAATATAGGTATAGACTGTTGCTTGTCTATTCCATTTGATAGCTATATCACGAACTTATCACCAGCAGAATATGTAGAAAAAATTTTAGTGAATAAATTGAAAGCGAAGGAAATAGTTATAGGACACGACTTTACGTTTGGAAAGAATAAATCAGGAAATTCATGTATGTTAAAGGAAATAGCTACTCTATATGATATAAATGTAGAAATAGTAGAACCTATAAAAATAAATAGAACCAGAATAAGTAGTAGTATAATAAGAAAAATGATTGAGAATGGAGATGTCGATAAGTCAAAAGAATTTTTAGGAAGATACTATAGTTTACAAGGAAAAGTAATTCATGGCATGAAGTTAGGAAGAAGGTTGGGTTTTCCTACTGCTAATATCCAGATAAATGAAGATGTAGTTATTCCTAAAAAGGGAGTATATTATACTAAAATATATTTCAAGAATAAAGTTTACTACGGTGCAACAAATATAGGCTTAAACCCAACGATAGGAAATAGATCACTTTCTATAGAGACATATATTTTAGACTTTGATAGAGATATATACGAAGAGGAAATTATTATACATTTTATAGAGAGGATACGAGATGAAAAAAAATTTCACTCATTAAATGAACTGACTAGCCAAATGAAAAAAGATATAGAATACATCAGAAATAAAAAAACTATTTACATATAAAATAAAATGTGGTACAATCCTATAAGACATGAACCTTTGCTAAGTATTTGAATCACCGACGAATACTTGGGAATAGGGGATAATAATTATGGAGGTGTTTATAAATGTTAGATACTATTAAAAAACAAGAAATAATCAACGAGTACAAAACTCATGAAGGAGATACTGGA
Organism: Alkalithermobacter paradoxus; assembly: GCA_002029295.1. Classification (GTDB taxonomy): domain Bacteria; phylum Bacillota; class Clostridia; order Peptostreptococcales; family Peptostreptococcaceae; genus Alkalithermobacter; species Alkalithermobacter paradoxus. The sequence continues at coordinate 396,561 of MZGW01000001.1, forward strand.
TCTCCAGAAGTTCAAATAGCTATGTTAACAGCTAGAATCAATGAGTTAAATGAACATTTAAAAACTCATAAAAAAGACCACCACTCAAGAAGAGGTCTTTTAAGAATGGTTGGTAAAAGAAGAAACTTATTAAACTATTTAAAAGGCAAAAACTTAGATAGATATAATAGTTTAATTCAAAAATTAGGATTAAGAAAATAGTAAAGAGCAGGCAAACCTGCTCTTTTTCTATAATTTTCTTTAATTTTGTAATGTACATAGGGTTATAATAACTACATAAAATGTTAAAATAGGATATTTACTAAAGGTAAATTTTGTAGTATTGTTACCTATGAGAGGAGGTAAATTATGTATAAGAATTTTGAGATGGATTTAGCCGGAAGAAAGTTTTCGGTGGAAATCGGAAAAGTATGTGAGATGTCAAATGGAAGCTGTATGGTTAGATATGGAGATACAGTAGTATTAGTGAATGTTTGTTCTTCATCAGAGCCTAGACAAGGTATAGATTTCTTTCCGTTAAGTGTTGATTATGAAGAAAGATTATATGCTGTAGGAAAAATACCTGGAGGATTTATAAAAAGAGAAGGAAGGCCTTCAGAAAGGGCAATCTTAACATCTAGACTTATAGATAGACCAATAAGACCTCTATTCCCTAAAGGATACAGAAATGATGTTCAGATTGTTGCAACTGTTATGTCAGTAGACCAAAACTGTACTCCAGATATAGTAGCTATGATAGGTTCTTCGGTTGCACTATCTATATCTGATGTACCTTTTGAAGGGCCTACAGGATCTGTATGTATAGGTTTAATAGATGGAGAATTTATTGTAAATCCTACGTCTGCACAAAAAGAAGTAAGCGATATAAATTTAGTGGTGTCTGGTACTAAAGATGCAATAATGATGGTTGAAGCTAGTGGTAATGAAATATCAGAAGAACTTATGTTAGATGCAATAATGTTTGCTCATGAGCAAATAAAAGAAATAGTTAGTTTTATAGAAGGTATAGCTAAAGAAGTCGCAAAAGAAAAGCAAAATGTTGAATTGTATAGACCAGATGAAGAAATAGAACAAGCAGTAAGAGAATTCGCTACATCTAAAATGAAAGATGCTATTCAGACTGTAGAAAAATTGGAAAGAATAGATAATATGGAGAAGGTCAAAGAAGAAACATTAGCTTATTTTGAAGAAAAGTATCCTGAGAATTTGAAGGATGTAGAAGAGGTTTTATACAGCATAACTAAAGAGCAAGTTAGAAGCATGATAATAAATGAAAACATAAGACCTGACAACAGAAAGCCAGATGAAATAAGAAGTATATGGTGCGATGTTGGCTTACTTCCAAGAACTCATGGTTCAGGACTGTTTACAAGAGGACAAACTCAGGTCTTAACAGTGGCTACATTAGGAGCTTTAGGTGAGGTTCAAGTACTAGATGGTCTAGAGGATGAGGAAAATAAGAGATATATGCATCATTATAATTTCCCTTCATACAGCGTTGGAGAAGTAAGACCTTTAAGAGGTCCAGGAAGAAGAGAAATAGGACATGGAGCTTTAGCTGAAAGAGCACTAGAACCTATGATACCAAGTCAAGAGGAATTTCCATACACTATAAGATTAGTTTCTGAAGTATTAAGCTCGAATGGTTCGACATCTCAGGCTAGTGTTTGTGGAAGTACATTGGCTTTACTTGATGCAGGAGTACCTATAAAAAGGATGGTTGCAGGAATTGCTATGGGTCTTATAAAGGAAGATGATAATGTAGCAATTTTATCAGATATACAAGGTATGGAAGACTTCTTAGGAGATATGGATTTCAAAGTAGCTGGAACTGAAAAAGGTATAACAGCTATACAAATGGATATAAAAATAAAAGGAATAGACAAAGATATATTAAAGAGTGCATTAGATCAAGCGAAAAAAGGCAGATTCCATATACTAGATGAAATGAAAAAGACGATAGATAAACCTAGAGAAGAAATATCACCATATGCTCCTAGAATAATAAAGATGTCTATAAACGTAGATAAAATTAGAGATGTTATAGGACCGGGAGGAAAAACTATAACAAAGATCATAGAGGATACAGGGGTAAAAATTGACATAGAAAAAGACGGAACTGTATTCATAGCTTCTAGTGATTCAGAAATGGGTAACAAAGCTAAGCAAATAATAGAAGGTATAGTTAAAGAACCAGAAGTTGGAGAAACTTACAAAGGAAAAGTTACAAGAATAATGAATTTTGGTGCATTTATAGAAATATTACCAGGAAAAGAAGGATTACTTCACATATCTAACATATCTAACGAGAGAGTAGAAAAGGTAGAAGATGTATTGGCAATAGGAGATGAAGTTGAAGTTAAACTTACAGAAATAGACAAGCAAGGAAGAATAAATTTATCAAGAAAAATACTACTCGAAAAAGATGAGCAAATTGAAGAAAAGTAATTAACAATAAGCACTAAAGTGTGCTTATTTTTTTTGCATAAATTTTGATACAAATTAATAAGTATATATGAAAAATGGTAAAAAGGGGTGAAAAGTTTGGTTGTAATAATAAATAAAAAGAAGTTTTTGATTTTAATTGCTATAGTTACCATATTATCTATATCAACTATATACAATTACAGTATAGGTGCATTTAAAACAATGAATGAACCTTATGAAAAAGGAAATAATGAGGGTTCTAAGTATGTAGCGATAACCTGTAATGTTGACTGGGGAAATGAGTATATAGAGGATATGTTAAATATACTACACGATAATAACGTACACATAACATTTATGGTGACTGGAAGATGGGCGGATAAATATCCAGACTTATTATTAAAGATAAAAAAATCGGGTCATGAAATAGGAAACCACGGATTTAAACATCTTGATTACGCAAAACTTGATTACGAAAATAACTATAAAGAAATTGAACAGGCTAAACAAACTATTGAAAATATAATTGGAGAAAGGACTATATTTTTTTCTCCACCATCAGGATCGTTTAACAAACATACCTTAGAGGCAGCATCAAATCTTGATTATATAACAGTAAAGTGGAATATAGATACTGCAGATTGGCTTTATAAGGATAATCCTACAAAAATAATAGAAAGAGTAAAATCTAAAAATATGGAAGATAATAGCATAGTTTTGATTCACCCAACTAAAGCTACAGTAGAAACACTAGAAAGTATAATAGATATAATAATAGATAGAGGTTATAAGGTAGGGAAACTTAGCAATATATTTAAAGTCAATTAAAAATTGTATAAACTATTGATGATCACTCACTATCCTAGAAATCAAATATAGGAATAATAAATATTCTAGAAACATAAATATTAATAGTTATGTGGAGATTATAGTTTTACAGAAATTGAAATATTAAAATACAGGGGTGATTTTTTATGAAGTTATCTTCTATCGCGGGGAAAGAGATTGTCAACTTAGCCACAGGAGAAAGATTAGGAATTATTGCTGAATCAGATTTAATAATAGATGAATCCAATGGAAAAATACTATCTTTGATCATACCGAGAGATAGAAGTATTTTTTCTTTAAAAAGAGATAAAAAATTCATGGAAGTTCCATGGAAGAACATCAAAAAGATTGGAAATGACATGATAATAATAGATTATGAAGGAAGCATTTGATGATGGGAGGATTAGAAATGAATATACTAGTTCAAAAGTTCGGAGGAACATCTGTAGAATCTCATCAAAAAATGATTGAAGTATCTAATATTATCAAGGACACAAAAGAAAAAGGATACGATGTTGTGGTTGTTGTTTCAGCTATGGGAAGAAGTGGATCTCCCTATGCAACTGATACATTAATAGAATTATGTAAACAAGCTAATGAAGTTGTATCAGATAGAGAACTAGATTTGATAATGTCTTGTGGCGAGATAATATCAGGGTCGATACTGGTACATACTTTAAAAAGAGGTGGATTAGATTCAATTCTTCTTACTGGAGGTCAAGCAGGGATAGTTACAGATGAAAAATATGGAGATGCATCTGTGATACAAATAGATCCTATTAATGTTATAGAAAATTTGAAAGAGGGCAAAGTAGTTGTAGTTACTGGATTTCAAGGAATTACACGTTCTGGAGAAGTTACCACACTAGGAAGAGGTGGAAGCGATACATCAGCAGTGATATTAGGAGCTGGATTAAATGTTAAAGTTGTAGAAATATATACTGATGTAGATGGGATAATGACAGCAGATCCTAGAATAGAAGATAGTGCGCAGGTAATTACAAATATAAATTATGATGAAGTATTTCAAATGGCAGATAAAGGAGCTAAGGTAATTCATCCAAGAGCTGTAGAAATTGCAAAAAATAATAATATAATCGTTAAGATAAAAAATACATTTAATCCAAGTGAGGGAACTAGTATAGGTGGATGTATAACTCATAATATAGATACTTATAAATCAAGTAAAGATGGTAAATTAATCACTGCAGTAGCTCACAAAAATAGATTAACTCAAATCTTAATCGAAAATTGTCAAGAAGAGTTGTTTACAGATATTTTAACTGATATAGAAAAAAATAATATAAGTATGGATATGATTAACTTCTTTATTAAAGAAAAGATATTCACAATAGATAGTGATAAGACTAATATATTGAAACAGATATTAGATTCATATAAAGTAGAATATAAAATAGTAAAAGATTGTTCTAAAGTTACACTAATAGGATCTAAGATAACAGGAATACCAGGTGTAATGGCTCAAATTGTAAAGACATTAACTAAAGAAAACATTAAAATACTACAAACCTCAGACTCACATATGACAATATCAATACTAGTGGAAGAAAACAATATTAAAAAGGCAGTAAATGCTCTTCATAGAGAATTTAGATTATCTGAAATAAAGGCTATCTATTGATAGTCTTTATTTTTATTTTGAAAGTGTATTAAGTTACTATATTGGATAAACTAAAAATGTGATTTTGTATAAGTGGCAGATCTTTGTAAAAATTAATTGAGTCTCAGGAGGAAAAAATGGATAAAAAAACTCGTGAAGAAACAGTAAAAAATAAACTTACATCAGAAAATATCAAAGAATATGGAGTTACAAATTTACCTACAGCAGAAAGTAAAGAAATTCAATGTATAACTATAGTAGGGGAAATAGAAGGCCATATTATGTCAGCACCACAGAAAAAATCAACAAAATATGAGCATATAATTCCACAGCTAGTGGCTTTAGAGGAAAGTAAGGAAACAAAAGGAGTATTAGTGATATTAAATACAGTAGGTGGAGATGTTGAAGCAGGACTTGCTATAGCAGAGCTTATAAATAGTATGTCTAAGCATGTAGTTACACTAGTGTTAGGTGGAAGTCATAGTATAGGAGTTCCCCTTGCTACATCAGGAAGCTATTCATTCATTGCACCAACAGCTACAATGACTATTCATCCTATTAGAATGAATGGATTAGTTATAGGTGTTAATGAAACATTTGAATATTTTAGAAAAATGCAAGACAGGATAATAAATTTTGTGACTAGAACATCTGATATAGACAGAGATACATTCGTAAAACTTATGAATTCAAGAGATGAATTAGTTAGCGATGTAGGTAGTGTTTTAATAGGAGAAGAAGCTGTAAAATATAAATTGATAAATCAAGTAGGTGGCTTGAAGGATGCATTAGCATATTTACAAAAATTAATTTCACAGGAAAATAAATAATGTGATATAATTAAACAAAAAGTGTTAGTGTCCTTAGGCATTAACACTTTTATTCATTATAAAAACAACTTAATACAATAAAGAGGTGAAATATATGAGAAAAAGAAGAAAGAGAAAAAATGTAGATAATGAAATAAAGGAAGGTTTTAAGTTAGATGGCAACTTAAAAGATGAATTTGTTTCTATCGCATTGATTTTTTTCGGATTGTTTCTTTCCTTCAGTTTAAAAACAGAGTCTATGGGAACAATAGGTTATTTTATTAGGATAATGTTTTTAGGTTTTTTTTCTAGGTTATCGATTATTGTACCCTATGTAATTATTTTATTAGGAGTTCTTAACTTAATTCAATCTGAAAATATAAAAAAAATAAAGAAGTATAAGCTATATAATTTTTTTATATTTATAATTATGCTTATTTATGGTGTAAATAACAACCACTTTATACCTATAGACTCTCCATTTTCGGCACAGAATTTAAGAAGTATTTTTAGGATGGCGATAGAGGGAAAAGGAAGTGGGGTATTCAGCACTATAATTGCTTACTATTTTATAAAGTTGTTTGGAATAATAGGATCTTACATACTTAGTATATTTTTTATAATCGTGATTACTTTATTTAGCTTTGATATTTCTTTAAAAGAGGGAATTGAAAAAATTAGAATTTTCCTCGTAGATATATTTAGCAGTGTAAAAAATCTTATAGTTGATTTTGTTATGGTTGAGAAAAAGGATAAACCTACTAGAAGAAATAAAGCTTCTATTGAAAATAAATCAGATGATACATATAATAACAAATTAGATAAAAATGATACAGAAATTAAAATTATAGATTTTAACAACAATTCCCATATAACACCTAGTGAAGAAAAAACGAGTTTGAAAGAAAATGCATTGGATTCTGAACAAAAACAAGAAACTATCAATGATAATATAGATATTGTATTTTCTAATGCTAATCCTAAATATTTAGATTACAAAATCCCACCAATAGATGTTTTGGCTAAACAAAATAATATATCAGATAACAAAGATAAAAAGCAAATACTTAAAAATGCTAAGTTGTTAGAAAAAACATTAAGAGATTTTGGAGTTGAAGCAAGTATAAATCAAGTAACTAAAGGTCCTACCATAACTCGATATGAAATACAACCTAAGTCAGGAGTTAAGGTAAGCAAAATAGTAAGTTTAACAGACGACATAGCTCTAAGCCTTGCCGCTAAAAGCATAAGGATAGAAGCACCGATACCAGGAAAATCTGCCATCGGAATAGAGGTTCCTAATGATGAAATACAATTAGTAACTTTAAGAGAAGTAATAGAATCAAAAGAGTTTGTAGATAGTAAATCGAAATTAAGTTTCGGACTTGGAAAAGACATATCGGGAATGCCTATAGTTACAGATATTTCTAAAATGCCTCATCTATTGATAGCTGGTGCTACAGGATCTGGAAAAAGTGTTTGCGTTAACACATTAATAACAAGTATATTATATAAATCAAAGCCAGATGAAGTTAAATTTTTAATGATAGATCCTAAAGTTGTAGAACTTGGAAACTATAATGGAATACCACATCTTTTAATACCTGTAGTTACTGACCCTAAGAAAGCGGCATGTGCATTGGCTTGGGCTGTAAATGAAATGACAAAGAGATACAAGTTATTTGCTGATAGTTCAGTTAGAGATATATATAGTTATAATGAAAAGGCAGAAGATAAGTTGCCTAGTATTGTGATTATTATAGATGAGCTTGCTGATTTGATGATGGTAAGTGCTAATGAAGTAGAAGATGCAATATGTAGATTAGCCCAAATGGCTAGAGCAGCAGGAATGCATTTGATTGTAGCAACTCAAAGACCATCTGTTGATGTTATTACAGGAGTCATAAAAGCAAATATACCGTCGAGAATTGCTTTTTCTGTATCATCTCAAACAGATTCAAGAACCATATTAGATATGGGTGGTGCAGAAAAATTATTAGGTAAAGGAGATATGCTATTTTATCCTATTGGAGCATCAAAACCAATAAGGCTTCAAGGAGCCTTTATATCTGAAAAAGAAGTAGAAACTGTAGTTGAGTATATAAAAGGACAGATAGATGAAGAAATACATTATAAAGAAGATATAATAGAAAATATAAACAAGAATATAACTGTAGATAACTCATCTGATGATGAGCTTCTAGAACAGGCAATAGAGTTTGTAGTGTCATTACAACAAGCTTCAACGTCTATGCTTCAAAGAAAATTCAGAGTAGGATATAATAGAGCAGCAAGACTTATAGATGAAATGGAACAAAGAGGAATAGTCGGACCTAATGAAGGAAGCAAACCAAGAAAAGTATTGCTTTCTAAAGAACAATATACAAGTTCAGTAGGTGAATAGCTCATAGTTTAAATTCTGAGAACTAAAAGTATATCAATTGGAAGTATTACATGGTAATATATATAAGAATATAACTGAAAGCAAGTCGCGAAATGAAAGGAGTAATATAAATGAGTTTAAAAGTAGCATTAGAATCTCTAGGATGCTCTAAGAATTTAGTTGATTCAGAGATAATGTTAGGAATATTGAGAAACAAAGGATATAGACTTATAGGAAAATTTGAAGAAGCAGATATAATAATAGTAAACACTTGTGGCTTTATAGAGTCAGCTAAGGAAGAATCTATAAACAGCATACTAGAACTAGCACAGTACAAAAAAACAGGAAATTTGAAACTTTTAATAGTTACTGGATGTTTAGCTCAAAGATATAGTCAAGATCTTAAGAATGAATTACCTGAAGTAGATGCTATATTAGGGACTGCAAGCTATCCTAAAATAGGTGAAATAGTTGAGGAGCTTTCAAGAGAAAAGAATATAGTACTTTTAGATGAAATAGATTTTGTATATGATGAGAACTTACCAAGATATATAAGTACACCAAAATATATGGCATATCTGAAGATTGCAGAAGGGTGTGATAATCATTGTACATATTGTATAATACCAACATTAAGAGGTAAATATAGAAGCAGAAAAATTGAGGATATACTAAATGAAGCTAGAGAATTAGCAGCATCAGGAGTAAAGGAGCTAATAGTTATAGCTCAAGATACAACCAGATATGGTGAAGATTTATATAGTAAGCCAAAGTTACACGTTTTACTCGAAGAATTATCTAAAATTGATGAACTTGAATGGATAAGAGTAATGTATTCATATCCTGAAGCTATAGATGAGAATATAGTTAGAGTCATTGCTGATAATAAAAAAATATGTAATTACTTTGATATTCCAATACAGCATTGTAATGACAGGATTTTGAAGTTAATGAATAGAAAAACAAATAAGAAGGATTTAATTGATAAAATTTCACTTATAAGAAAGCATATTCCAGATGCTATACTTAGAACATCTATAATAGTTGGATTCCCAAGTGAAACAGAAGAAGAATTCTGCGAATTAAAAGATTTCGTTAAAGAAGTGCAATTTGATAAGCTAGGTGTATTTACCTACTCTATGGAGGAAGGGACTGCAGCTGCTAAGCTAAAAGGTCAAATAGATGAAGAAACGAAACATAGAAGAAAGGACGAACTTATGCTTTTGCAGCAGAGTGTATCTATTAAGAAAAATCAAAATAAATTAGGCAGAATATATTCTGTACTTATAGATGAAAAAATAGAAGATGGATTATATATGGGTAGAAGTTATGAAGATGCCTATGATATAGATGGAGTTGTATATATCAGAACAAAACAAGAACTTAAAATAGGAAATTTTATAAATGTGAAAATAATAGAGGCTTTAGAGTATGATTTAGTGGGGGAGATAACTAATGAACTTAGCTAACAAATTAACACTTGGAAGAATTTTGTTAGTTCCATTATTTATTGTAGTTATATTGTCAGGTATTAAAAATTCTTTACCTATTAGTGCTATTATATTTTCTATAGCATCAGTAACAGATTTTTTAGATGGCTATATAGCTAGAAAATATAATATGATAACTAATTTTGGGAAATTTATGGATCCACTTGCAGATAAGATTTTGGTTGCTGCTGCTCTTATAAGTATGGTAGAGCTTCAACTAGTTCCATCATGGATGGTTATAATAATAATATGTAGGGAGTTCGCTGTAAGTATATTAAGGGCAATAGCATCATCATCAGGTATAGTTATAGCAGCTAGTAAATGGGGAAAATATAAAACAATATCACAAATAGTATCTATACTTATGGTTTTGTTGCAAATACCTTTTTATAATATAGTATTGTGGATAGCCTTAATACTTACTATATACTCTGGGTACGATTACATTTATTTAAATAGATCATTAATAACTGAAAAGAAGTAAAATTAAACTAATATTGAATAACAATAATTCGAAAAATATATGCGAGTTATTGTTATTTTTTTAAATTTTTGGAAAATAATATAAAGGTAGGATCGTTATCTATCCTTCTATATAATCTTATAGTCATAAATTTTTTACCAAATATAATTGACTATAATTTGAATGTATTATATAATGATTTTAGAACATTTGTTCTGTCGAGGAAAGGTGGTATTAAGTATGGATGATAAAAAGAAAGCTTTAGAAAGAGCGTTGGCAGAGATAGAAAAAGACTTTGGAAAAGGTTCTATTATGAAACTAGGAGAAGCTTCTAAAGCGACTATAGAAACGATATCTACAGGTTGTATAGGCTTAGATATTGCTATAGGTATAGGAGGCTTACCTAAAGGTAGAATAATAGAAATATATGGGCCAGAATCTTCTGGTAAAACTACTGTAGCACTAAGTGTTATCGCAGAAGCACAGAAAAAAGGTGGAATAGCAGCTTTTATAGATGCAGAACATGCACTAGACCCTGTTTATGCAAAAGCTTTAGGAGTTGATATAGAAAGTCTAATAGTATCACAACCTGATACAGGAGAGCAAGCTCTTGAAATAGCAGAGGCTCTAGTTAGAAGTGGAGCTATAGATGTAATAGTTGTGGACTCTGTAGCAGCCCTTGTTCCAAAGGCAGAAATAGAAGGGGAAATGGGAGCATCACACGTAGGACTACAAGCTAGACTTATGTCTCAAGCACTTCGTAAATTAGCTGGTGCTATAAACAAATCTAAATGTATTTCTATATTTATAAATCAGTTAAGAGAAAAAGTAGGGGTTATGTTTGGAAATCCAGAAACAACTACAGGTGGTAGGGCTCTAAAGTTTTACGCCTCAGTAAGACTTGATGTTAGAAAAGTAGATGTAATAAAACAAGGGGATCAAGTACTAGGAAGTAGAACGAGAGTGAAGGTAGTAAAAAATAAAGTAGCACCGCCGTTTAAGCAATGTGAATTTGATATAATGTATGGAGAGGGAATATCTAAAATAGGAGATCTTTTAGATATAGCAACAGAAATAGACATAATCAAAAAATCAGGAGCATGGTACAGTTATAACGATATGAAACTAGGACAAGGAAGAGAAAATGTTAAAAACTGGTTGAACGACAACCCAGATGTAGTTAAAGAAATAGAAGACCTAGTTAGAGCACATTATAATCTAAATCCATCTCAAAGTGATAATACAAGCACAGAAAATGCCTAGACAAAAAGCTACTTTCTTCAAAGAAAGTAGCTTTTAAAATGGAAGCGATTTTCTATAACTTGACACTTTAATAAAAAAATTATACAATTAAAAAAATAGAGATATTTAAAACAAAGTTTACATTTATAAAGAATGAACAGGAAAGCATATGCTTTATGTAATGCATTTCCTGTAAACTATAATATTTACATAATGAAAGCTTTGATTTTATTAAGGGAGGTGGAGATTATTAGTGGCACACAAATACTAATAGTCATTGCAGGTACTGGAGTAGGTACATTAATTGGATACTTCATAAGAAAAAATATAGCAGAAGGAAAGATAAATTCAGCAGAGGAATTATCTAAGAAAATTATAGAAGATGCTCATAAAGATGCAGCAACTATAAAAAAAGAAAAGTTATTAGAAGCAAAAGAAGATGTTCACAAGTTAAGAAGTGAACTAGAAAGAGAAAGTAAAGAGAGAAGAAATGAACTACAAAGATATGAAAAAAGATTGATTCAAAAGGAAGAAACTCTAGATAAGAAGGCACAAGCATCAGAAGCTAAAGAAATGAATTTAAATGAAAAATTGAAAGAAATAGCAGAAAAAGAACAGGAAATAGAAACAATAAAAAAACAACAGATTGAAAAATTAGAAGATTTATCTGGATTTACATCAGAACAAGCAAAAGAAATACTTTTATCAGATGCAAAGAAAGAAGTAAAACATGAAATGTCTATTATGATAAAGCAACTAGAACTTCAGGCTAAAGAAGAAGCTGAAAAAAAAGCTAGAGAAATAATAGCGTATTCAATACAGAAGTGTTCTGCAGATCATGTTGCTGAAACTACTGTAACAGTTGTCAACCTTCCGAATGACGAGATGAAAGGAAGAATAATAGGTAGAGAAGGAAGAAATATAAGAACGTTAGAAACTTTAACAGGAATAGATCTGATAATTGATGATACTCCAGAGGCTGTAATCTTATCAGGATTTGATCCTATAAGAAGAGAAGTAGCTAGAATCGCTTTAGAAAAATTAATATTAGATGGTAGAATACATCCTGCAAGAATTGAAGAAATGGTGGAAAAAGCACAGAAAGAAGTTGAAAATATAATAAAAGAAGAAGGAGAAAAAGCTACTTTTGAAACAGGTGTACATGGACTACACCCTGAAATTATAAAGTTGTTAGGAAGATTAAAATATAGGACAAGTTATGGTCAAAATGTTCTTAAGCACTCTATTGAAGTGGCACATCTAGCTGGTATTATGGCTGCAGAAATTGGTGCTGACGTAAGATTGGCTAAAAGAGCTGGTCTTTTACATGATATTGGAAAAGCTGTAGATCATGATATGGAAGGAACTCATGTTGAAATAGGAATTGACCTTTTGAAAAAATACAAAGAATCTAAAGATGTTATTCATGCTATGTCTACTCATCACGGTGATTATGAGCCTGAAACTAGTGAAGCAGTCTTAGTAACTGCAGCTGATGCTATATCAGCTGCAAGACCAGGAGCTAGAAGAGAAACTTTAGAATCATACATCAAAAGACTAGAGAAACTTGAAGAAATATCTAATTCGTACGAAGGTGTTGAAAAGTCATATGCTATACAAGCAGGTAGAGAAATTAGAATTATTGTAAAGCCAGATCAAATAAAAGATGATGAAATACATTTATTAGCTAGAGATATAACTAAGAAAATCGAAGATGAATTAGAATATCCAGGTCAAATAAAAGTAAGTATAATAAGAGAAACTAGGGCAGTTGAATACGCAAAATAAACAAGATAATAAAAGACTTGATGTCTCATACGAGATATCAAGTCTTTTATTTGTTTAGATTTCCCAGTAGAAAAACAGAAGTAAAATATAAAAACTAGTCACACATAAATAAGAATAAAGAAAGAAATACTATTGTTAAGTTAAAAAATGAAAGGAGTAATAAAATGCTAAATAAGTTAGCCCAAAATCAGTTCGTAAAAATAACAAAACCACACAAAGATTATGTGGAATATGGAATAGTTACTAAGACAAATCACGATGAGAATGAGTACGAAATTTTATACATGGGATTTCTAAATCAAAACGGAGAGTTTTTATCATATCCTACAGAAGTTCAAAGACTACTTGAAAGACTAAAAATAACTGATGGTATATTTGAAGAAGTTAAAGAAGCAAAAATTAGAAGAAAAATGAATAAATGGATGGATGAAAATTTTGATAAAGTTGTTAGAGAATTTCATTAACATATAAATAAACCATAGCTGATTAACAAGCTATGGTTTATTTATATAAAATGTTATAGTATAATGAAAAATAATAAATCTCAAGTATCTAATAAAGTTTAGAGGGGGATAAAATTGAAAATATATTCTACTAATATAGTTTCCGATTTAGACTCTTTAAGAATAAAGAGTAGCGAAAGGGATTTTTACAAGCACTTTTCAAATAAATTAGATGGAGTTTCGATAAGCAAGGTGGTTCCTGTAGAAGGCATAAGTTTAGACCTTATGTATATGGAAGATAACAACATATTATTTATAAAATTTATGGATACAAGCGAAGATACATATTCTATCTTAGAAGAAGATTTGCTAGAAGTTATGGAGGAAGAGTATGAAAACTTAGTACAGGGGATTAAGAAATTTAATCTAAATATCAAATATAATATTGTATACATAATGCCTTATGTTTCTATAGAAAGATACTTAGGTTTTGAATATTTTATTAAAAACCATATAATAGATAAAAATACGTATAAAAATATGATTGCAAATTTAGATGTTTTAAAAGGTTATTTTAAAGGAAGAAATGAAGAATCTGTTCTTAATTTATTTAGATTTTATATCTGTCCAGAATACCATACTATAAAGAAGGAAGGTAAAAGTAGGGTAATAAATAAAGATTTCAAAAGAATTTCATTTTGGCATCAGAATTATGAGTATACTGGCTTATTTTTAGATTCTTTTCAGTTGAGTAAACTAAACTCAATAAAATATGGAAATACTGTATTTGTAGGAGGGGCAGGTAGTGGCAAAACTACAATATTACTATCAAGAGCTATAAAACTTTCTAAGTTATACAATAAAGATAGGTTTTTATTTATAACATATAACAAACAACTAATGAATAATGTAAAAAATGAAATGAGTATACTAAGAAGGGATTCGAATAATATTGATATATATAATTTTCATGGATTTATAATAAGATTAGCTAAACAGTTTAATTTAGTTATAGATTATGCTAAATTGAAAGAAAATTTCGAAAAACACTTTAAGAATATATTTTTGCAGGTCAAAAACTACTTGAAAGACAAAGTCATATACAAGGGTATATTTATAGATGAAGGAGAAAAATTTGACCATGAGCAGTTAGAATTTATTTCATCGTTACTATATGATAAAAAGAAAATATTGAATATATCTATTGATAGATCAAAGAAAACATCGAGTAACTCAGATTGGTCTATGCCACCTTGGGAGCATATAGATATAGATGAGTATACAGAAATGAACTATAATTATAGACAAACTAGAAGTATTTCTAACTTTCTAAATAGTTTTAGTTATACTATCACAGATTACACAACTAAACGTGATCTTGTGCTTCCGCAGGGATATTATTCAAAGACTCATTCACTAAGAAATGAAGGGGATAAGGTTCAAATTATAAAGGTAGATCATATAGAGGAAAAAATAGAAGCTATAATATGGGAGATAAAATACCTAGTAAACCAGAAGGGCCTTAGTTATTCAGATATAGCTGTTATATACCCTTTTAGTAACAGAAAGCTAAAAAATGGAAATGTGATATACTTTCAATATATTTTGAGAAAATCATTAGAAGAGAACAATATACCTTACGTATATGCTAATGACGAACTTACTAATTTAAATGACAAAATAGGTGTAACAATTTCAAATATTTATTTAGCAAATAATTTAGAATATAAAGCTGTAGTATTTTGTGAGATAGAGATGTTATATGATCACAAGATAAATTCGGCATGTAGCAACTCTAAAATAGGCAATTTTATTTCTAATTTAAACATAGTTTATACGGGATTAACTAGAGCTACTGATTACCTAACCATTGTTACAACCCTAGAAAAAGAAGAAAGTGATATAATGGGTTTATTGATTAACTCCCTTGACAATAATAACTGTAGAGAATATTAAAATAAATATGGGTGACTATAATCACCCATATTTAAAATTATGCTTGACTATGTTTATCAAACACTATAAATGAGTATATATTTATTAATCCTATTAGACCGCAAATAACTATTTCATTAAAGTTTCCTAAATACGAATGTCTAGATGCAACAATTATACTTAGCACTACCCCTAGTGATGTTGTTATTTTACCTAAAGTTGCTATATTACTTTTCAATATAATCACTCCCCCATAATGAAGATAGTTTAAAATTAAGAGTAACGAACTATATTATATCATATCAAAGCAAATAACACATATGGATATTTATGTAATAAACATAATCGGATGTAAAAATATGAGTTTTTATTTGAAGAAATTTATGGTACTATATATTAAAATCGAGAGTTTGACATTTAGTGCATCACATATTGTGTTTTAAATATAATGTAGAAAGGCGTGATAATGTGGAGAAAGAGAAGTTTATACCTGAAATAAGAACAGGGTTAAGAAAAAATATTATACAAGTTCCTAAGGCCATATATAAAGCTAGTGGGATAAATATTTTGGGAAAAAGAGTAAAGTCTTTTTTATTTTCAACAGACGTTGCTATAATAAGGAATACAAATGCTGATGCAATAATTGCTGTATATCCATTTACTCCTCAGCCAGCAATAACACAAGCTATAATGGATGTTGCGTCAGTCCCAGTGTTTTGTGGTGTAGGTGGTGGCATAACAAGTGGTCAAAGGTCTATAAATATAGCACTTCATGCTGAGTTTCAAGGTGCATTAGGAGTAGTATTAAATGCACCAACTCCGAATGAGGTTATAAGAGAAATGAAAGAAAGAATAGATATTCCTATTGTGGTTACAGTTGTGTCTGAAAGCGAAAATATAGATGAAAGAATCAAAGCAGGTGTATCTATATTAAATGTATCAGGAGCTGCTAATACGGCTAATATAGTCAAAATGATAAGGAAAGATTATCCGTACATTCCTATAATTGCAACAGGAGGACCTACTGACGATACTATATTAAAAACTGTTGAAGCTGGAGCAAATGCAATAACATATACACCTCCATTAACATCAGACATACTAAGTGGAATTATGGATACTTACAGAGATAAAATTGAAAATGACTAACAGGAGTGAACATTATGAAGAAAATTATATTATCAATTATAATGCTTACAATAATTGCTGCAAATACTTTGGTTTATGCAGATAGCTTTAAAGTCGTAACATTAGGTAATGATTTAAAAACAGAGCATAGAAAGAAGATACTAGATATATTCAATGTAGATGAAGGAGATGCAGAAATAATAGTAATTACCAATCAAGAAGAGAGGGAGTATTTAGGTGGTATAGCTCCGATGTCTCAAATAGGTACAAAATCGATATCATCATCTTATATTGAACCTATGCCTGAGGGGTCAGGTTTAAATGTTAAAACTCTAAATTTAACTTGGGTTACAGAAGAGATGATAGCAAATGCTCTTATGACAGCAGGCATAAGTGACGCTAAAGTAATTGCAGCTGCTCCGTTTAAAGTATCTGGAACTGCAGCCTTAACAGGGATTATGAAAGGGTTTGAGAAAGCCACAGGAAAAAAACTTGATGCTAAAGCTAAAGATGCAGCAAATAGAGAAATGATTGCTACCGGAGAATTAGGAGATATAATAGGTAAAGACAAAGCTGTTCAAATTATAAACGATATAAAGAAAGAGGTTGTTGAGAAAAGAGTTACTAATCCAGACGACATAAGAACTATTATAAGAAAGGTAGCTAATCATTATGATGTTAATTTATCTGAAGGTCAAATAGATAAAATATTAGACGTAATGAATAGAATAGGTAGATTAGAATTAGATGTAAATAAGATATCTAATCAAATAAAGGATATTACTAATAAATTATCTAATGTTGTAGAGAAAAACGAAGAAATTAAATCTATAGTTGCTAGAATATTAGAAACAATTCAAAATCTACTGAGAAAATTCAAAATTTCGTTGTAATATAAAAATACTAGCTTTCAAAAGCTAGTATTTTTATATATTAATATTAATTATAATCAGTATGATCATTTTCAAGATAATGTAGCTCACTCGTTAATCTTATGAGATGAGAGTTCTTATCGTATTTGACTTTTGTATTTTTGGGTCTAGCATCATCCTGGCGACTTATGAGATATTTGTTTATTATGTCTAGAGCATTTTCTTCATCAACGTCTTCGTATACTTCGAAATATCTCTTATCAGGAATTTCTAGTGTAAGATTGTACAACCCGTCATTTCTTTTTTCTCTTACTTCTACTATACCATTTAACACTATATCACCTCATTAATTTATCAGTTAGCTTTATTAAATATAGTTCCCTATTTTAGGAGAAAATATATTATAATGATAAAAATTTTAGTGGTTCTTTATAGTGTAGTAGTTATTTGAAAGTATAAAATTATCTTTTACTCCTGAAGAGAGATAAACTTCGTTATTTTTTGTTATGATTATACATTCAGTGTTCGGAATAGATTCTATTAAGCTCAAAGCGTCAGTTGACCCTAATAAGAATGCAACTGTAGAGAGAGCATCTCCATCTATAGAAGATTTATTAATTATTGTTACTGATAGTATGTCGTTGTTTGCAGGGTAACCTGTTGAAACATCTAATATATGGTGAAGTTTTTGATTATCTACGTCTAAATATCTTTCATAGATGCCCGATGTAACTATAGATGAATTATAAGATTTTAATATCCCCATATAGTTTCCAGTTGGTTTATTTGGGTCCTGTATGCCTATATTCCATGGACTTCCCTTGGGATGTTTTCCTAGAGCGATTATATTTCCGCCAATATTAATTATGGCACTTTTTACACCTTTATCCCTTAATAACTTATGAACTTGATCTGCAGAATATCCTTTGGCAATTGCTCCTAAGTCTAAACCCATACCTTCTTGCTCTAAAAACACACTTTTATCATCTGGATATAATTTTACTTTTGTATAATCTATTAAATTTAAGGCTTGTCTAAGTTGTTTATCAGAAGGTACCTTTGCCTCATCACTTCCTATACCCCACAATTTAACCAAAGGGGCTATTGTTGGATCGAATTTACCATCTGATAGTTTTGCATAATATAAAGACGTTTCTAAAACATTAAAAGTATCATCACTAACAGCAACTTTTTTTATTCCTGAATTTATATTTATTTTAGATAATTCGCTATCTTTAATATTTATACTCATAATTTCTTCTATATGCTTTAACCTTTTCATAGCAGCTTCTAAAATAGAATTATCTGTATGTCCATATATCTGTATATCTACAATTGTTCCCATGATTAAATCAGTTTTTGATATATAAGAAATATCAGTTGATTTACAAGAAGTTAAAATTAAGCATAAGATTGCTAAAATGCAAAGTAACTTTTTTCTCAAATTCTCTACCTCCTCAGTGAATATATCAATTGAATAATTGGCAATACTTTTATTTATATGCCCAATATATTAAAATAATTATAACAAAAAACCTAAGCAATTCAAACTTTTTAACGGTAATGGTGAGTGAAGGAGTGATTTATATGTATAAATTTTCAGATTATGAAGAGATAGTGTTAGGGGAATTTTTGAAAGGATTACAAAAATATACAAAGGATGACTATATTAGTAAGATACAACTATTTAAATCTAGTATAGATGATACAGATAAGGATTTATTTACTGTACAAGTAAGTGACTGCAAAAGCTTTATAGAACTTATACAAAGTAAATATGCAAAATCTACATGTGAAAAGATATATGGGTACTTACATAGTTTTTATAATTTTTTAAATAAAGATGGGTATATTGAAGATAATCCGTTTAAATATATCAAAAAACCATCTGTTTCTAGGATTAAAACTAAAGATGATGTTTTAAGTTTTGAAGAAATTAATACTTTGATAGGGGTATTGCCTAAACTAAATCATAGAGATAGAGTTATTATTGTTTTTTTAATAACTACGGGATGTTTGCTTAGTGAGTTGATAAATATAAAATGGAAAGACTTTATAGTAGATGAAAATAACAATTATTACTGTAAGATAGGACAAAGAAAGAAGGAACGAATAGTAAAACTACATCCATATTTATGGAGTTTAATAATTGATTACAGAGAAAGTTTGAATATGAGTACAAATTTTGAGCCGATAGACGACTTTATATTTAAAGGACATAAAGATAAAAACATAAGCGATAGAAATGTTAGAATAATAGTGAAAAAAGCTTTAGATTTAGCTGGACTGCAGAACTATTCTTGTAAGGATTTCAGACATTCGGTTGCTACATTTTCCTTAAGGTTAGGAGCGACGGATGAGGAAGTTAAAGAGTATCTAGGTTGGAGTGACAAATACTATGCTATTAGATATAAATATGTAATTAATTTTGTAGATAACCAACCAATAGATAAAATTATGTCAACGGACAAACTTACGATAAATGAAGTTGTACAAAATAATAAAACTTAGAAAAGTAAAAATATATAAAAAATGAAGGAAAACAACATTTTTTGTAGAATAATGATTATGTGGTTGTAAAAATACATACTTGGAGGTATAAAAAATGGAATTATCTAGAAAACATAAGAATCTTTCTCCGTCTTTAACACTAGCTATAAGTGCTAAGGCTAAGAAAATGAAAGAAGAAGGTATAGATATAATTAGCTTTAGTGTTGGAGAGCCAGACTTTAATACTCCTGAAAATATTAGAAATTCTGCTATCGATGCAATAAATAATGGTAACATAGGTTATACTGCAGCTTCAGGCATGCCTGCTTTAAAGGCGAGTATATGTAATAAGTTAAAAAAAGAAAATAATTTAGAATATACTCAAGATCAAATAATAGTTTCTAATGGAGCTAAACACTCGTTGTATAATGCTTTTCAGGCTATATGTAATGATGGTGACGAAGTAATAATGGCATCGCCATACTGGGTAAGCTATCCTGAACTTGTTAAAATGGCAGGGGCAGTTCCCGTATTTGTTAACTGTAAAGAAGAAAACGATTTCAAATATGATATTGATGAACTTGAAAAATATATAACAGATAAGACTAAAGCTATAATACTAAATAGCCCATCAAATCCAACTGGATCTGTCTACACAATAGAAGAATTAGAAAGAATTGCAGACTTAGCAATAAAACATAATATAATAGTTGTGTCTGATGAAATATATGAGAAGCTTACATATGATGAAACTAAACATATAAGTATAGCATCTTTAAATGAAGAAATAAAAAACTTAACTATAGTTATAAATGGCTTAGCTAAGGGATATGCTATGACAGGATGGAGAATAGGTTATACAGCATCTAATAGTGAAATAGCTAAGATTATGGGTAATATTCAAAGTCATGCTACTTCAAATCCTAATACAATTGCACAGTATGCTAGTATAGAAGCTCTAGAAGGGGACCAGTCTTCTATAGAATTTATGAGAAGAGAATTTGATAAGAGAAGAAAAGAAATGGTAGAAAGAGTTAACAAAATTAATGGATTATCATGCAGAGAACCTAAAGGTGCATTTTATGTAATGGTAAACATATCAAAGATTATAGGAAAAGAGTATCAGGGATACAAAATAAATAATTCTATGGATTGTGCAGATTATTTACTAGAAAAAGCTGCAGTTGCAGTAGTTCCTGGAATTTCATTTGGAGATGATAACTTTATAAGATTATCGTATGCAACTTCACTAGAAAACATTATAGAAGGTTTAAATAGAATAGAAAAAGCAATATCTTAAGAAAAATACCTGAGATTATCTCAGGTATTTTTTATAAACATCATACTATTTACCTAAAATACATTGTTATTGTTCGAAACATGTTGTATAATGATAATATAAAAAGACAACAATGTAAAGAAAAAGGAGCGATAATATGAGTACTTCTTCGTATCAGAATCCATTAATAGAAAGATATTCAAGTAAGGAAATGAGTAGTTTATTTTCAGATGAAACTAAATTTAGAACATGGAGAAAGTTATGGGTAGCTTTAGCTGAAGCTCAGATGGAACTAGGTCTTAATATTACACAAGATCAAATAAATGAAATGAAACATAACATAGATTTTATAAACTTTGAGGATGCAAAAAGGTTTGAGAAAGAAACTAGACATGATGTTATGTCACATGTTAAAGCATATGGTGTTCTATGCCCAAAGGCTAAAGGGATAATACATTTAGGAGCTACAAGTGCATTTGTGGGGGATAATACTGATATAATCTTAATGAAAAAAGGCATGGATATTATAATAAAGAAGCTTGTTAACCTAATAAATAACCTTAAGGAATTTGCTATAAAATATAAAGACACTCCAACACTAGGATTTACCCATTTTCAAGCAGCTCAGTTAACAACTGTTGGGAAAAGGGCTTGCCTATGGATTCAGGATCTGTTATTAGATTTTTATGATTTAGAATATAGAATGAATAATTTGAAGTTAAGAGGAGTTAAAGGCACAACTGGAACGCAAGCAAGTTTCTTAAGTTTATTTGATGGAGATCATGAAAAAGTTAAGAAACTAGAAGCGAAAGTTTGTGAAAAAATGGGATTCAAAGAGAGTTATTTTGTGACAGGACAAACGTACAGCAGGAAAGTAGATTACCAAGTGCTTTCGACTTTATCATCTATAGCACAAAGTATGAATAAAATTACTAATGATATAAGACTCTTACAGAGTTTGAAAGAGATAGAAGAGCCATTTGAAAGTAATCAAATAGGTTCCTCTGCTATGGCTTATAAAAGAAACCCTATGAGATGCGAAAGAATTTCATCTTTATCTAAATATTTAATATCTAACACTCTAAATCCTGCACTAGTTTTTTCAACGCAATGGTTAGAAAGAACATTAGATGATTCGGCTAATAGAAGAATTAGTATACCACAAGCCTTCCTAGCTGTTGATGCTATATTAGAGATAGGTATAAATGTAACTGATGGCCTTGTTGTATATGAAAAAATAATAAATAAACATATAGAAGAAGAACTTCCTTTTATGGCAACAGAAACTATACTTATGGAAGCTGTAAAAAGGGGAGGGGATAGACAAGAACTACATGAAAAGATAAGACAGTATTCTATGGAGGCTGCTAGAGAAGTTAAGCAAGAAGGTAAAAATAACAATCTTATGGAGTATATAGAAAAAGATGAGGCCTTTATGTTGAGTAAAGAAGATATAGACGCTATAATGGATCCTAAAAATTTTATAGGTAGAGCTTCAGAGCAGGTAGTAGAGTTTATAGAATATGAAGTAAATAAAGTAGTTAGTCAATATAAAGATTATTTAGGAATTAAGGTAGAATTAAATGTTTAAACCAACAACAAGAGGCATAACTTTTAGTTATGCCTCTTGTGTTGTTAGTTTCTAGAAAAATCTTTTTATATGTTTTATCTGAATTTATAGACTTATTATTAACTATAGATGTAAATACTACGGTGCTAATAATTATTAGTGTTAGTATTAAAATAATATATGAATACTTGTATGCTTTTTTAGTATTTTTCTTTTTCATTTTATATATCTTTTTCTTAGCTTCTGCATAGTTTATAATTTTTGCCATATGTAAAGACCTCCTTTATTTTATAATGTATTTTAAAATAAAGGATTTTATGCATTACTGAAGAGCATTATTTGGTTGATAATAATAATTTTTAAATGTATTGTAAAATAATATTATCGCAAATATATATAATATACTAGTGATGTAGTATGGGAAGTCATAGTTTGTTATATGTATAATCTGACCTCCTATGAATGTGCCTACAGCTCTAAAAACGTTTGAAATCAACACTATAAAGCTTGAAAACATGCTCATATCTTTCTCATCAACTACTTCCATAGATACACTTTGCACTAGAGGCTGAGCCATATTCATGAGAGCTGTCCTCATGAAAAATGATATTGCTATTATAGTTATATTTTTAGAAATAGAGATAGAAAGTAAGAATGGTATTGATAAAGCCTGACAAAATATAACTGTTTTTATTTTGCCGAGTGACTTACTTAAATAGGGAATGGAAAGTCCACCTAAAACTATACCTAGTTGAGACATAGATAAAAGAATCCCCACTATCTTATTATTTGCACTTAAAGTATGTTTTATATATACACTAAAAAAAGGAACAACTAAGCCAGCACCTATACCTATGAGTGCATTGAAAACAACTATTTTTACAAGGTGTGTATTTCTAAATATATTTGGAGATTGTTTAGACGAAGAATTTTCTGAATTTGTTTTAATATTGTCAATCTTTATTATTGGCAATACAGATAAAATTGACATTATTCCAAAAAAGAGTAGTGTATGCTGTGTATTTACATTGATATCAGAGATAAAACCAGCTGATAAGGTTCCTAACATCATTGAGAAATTCTTAATGCAAAAACTTAAGCTAAACATATTAACTCTATTTTCACGCGATGTTATTTTCATTAAATAAGGGGATTCTATAACAAATTGAAAGGCCATACCTAATCCTAGTGTTAATGATGCAGGTAATAGTATATATTTATGTAGACTGCTGGCTGTTAATATACAACTAATTGTAATTAAGAGTGTAGAAAAAAGCATATTTGCTTTAAAACTGTACTTTTTTAATAAAATACCAGCAACGATAGAACCTATTGCAGTCCCAAAAGTTTGCATAGAAAGAATAGTTCCAATAAAAGAATCTGTAAAATTATTTAATTTTAGATGAATAGATAAAAAGTTTGAAAAACAACCAAACGTCAAAAAAATTAAGGAGCTGCTAATTAAATAGTTTCTGATATTTTTTGTATACATAAAAGGCCTCCAAAGTTTAAAATATTTTTACAAAAAGATTCTATAACTAAATGAAAAAATAATCAATTACATATTATGATTTATAAAAAAATAGCATTATAGACAAAGATAAAAAGAGGTATACGAACAAAAATAACTATTCTTTAAATGTATATTTAGGGAATAGTTACGAAGGTATTCGTTAAGGTATCTTTCATGTGCTAATATTAACAATATCTTTTCTTTATTGTATTGGTAATAAAACACTGGTATTATAATTATGTAATTCCCTATATTTAAAGGAGTTGTTTTTATGAATAAGACTTTAAAAATACATAACAAATCAGATAAGCCATACAACATAGTACTAAAAGAAAATGAGTTAATAGAAAAATGTATCCATATACAAAACTCCCTACCGGGTTTTATGAAGGATTATTTTATATACCTTAAAAATGCAGTTGCAACATCTACCAGACTTGCCTATCTAGAAGATATTCTGTTTTTTTGCAACTACCTAGTTAATGAAACAGACATAATATGTAGTGATAATATTAAAGACATAACATTAGAAGAATTTAATAAGATTAAATCTAGAGATGTAAATATATTTTTAGGAGAATACTGCTCTAGGTACTATAAACAGACAAAGAAAACAGTATTAGTATTTGAAAATCATAATAGAGCTCTAGCTAGAAAAAAGGCTTCTATAGTATCTATGTTTAAATACTTATACAGAAGCGAACAACTAAAAAATAATATTACGGATGGATTTAATCCTATAAAATTACCAAAACCTCAGCCAGATGCCATTAAGAGACTAGAAATTGATGAAGTTGCTAAAATGATAGATGCGGTAGAAAAAGGAGAAGGATTAACTGAAAAAGAAAAAGTATACTGGAGTAAAACAAAACTTAGAGATAAGGCTGTATTACTGATGTTTGTAACGTATGGTCTAAGATTGAGTGAATTACAACAATTAAATATATCTTCTTTTAATTTTTCAAGAGGTGAATTTAAAATATATAGAAAAAGAAACAAGGAAGTTCTTATGCCACTTAATAAAACTTGTGAAACTGCTATATTAGATTATATCAATAATGAAAGAGCTAATACATCGTATACAAGTGATGAAGAAGATCCTCTATTTCTATCTATGCAAAATAAAAGAATGACAACTAGAGCTATAAGAGAACTTGTAAAAAAATATACTTCTATAGCTATGGGTACCACTAAAGATAATGGGTATAGCCCTCACAAATTAAGAGCAACTGCTGCAACGTCATTAATACAGTATGGATTCTCAATATATGATGTTCAAAACTTATTAGATCATGATAATGTGACCACTACACAGCTTTATGCAGCACACAAAAAGAATGTAAAAAGAGAAATCGTTAAAAATTTCGAATGGTTAGAAGAAGAAACAGAATAGACTGTAGCTTAAGCTACAGTCTATTCTGTTTCTTTATAGGAATTAGTATTACTTTTCCTGGGTATATATAAGGTTCATTGAGATTATTTAATTTTTGTATTTCATAAATATAATTTCTTATATCTTCTTTTTCGTTTATGTATTCCCTAGCTATATTCCATAAGGTATCTCCAGATTGAATCTGTATTTCTACAAATTCTAATTCAATATCTTCTTTTCGTAAGTTAAATGGATTTACAATAAATAATAACATTAATAATATTATGCATACATAATTTCTTTTCAAGGTAATACATCTCCTTTCGCGAACATTTGTTTGTTAAAAGTATAATATCAGAACATTTGTTCTTAGTCAATATATTTCAGAACAAATGTTTGAGTTTTTTATTCCTCAGTGATATAATTAGAGTGTTATATTATAATTGAGAGGAGTATATAAAATGTATGCTGGGTTAAATAAAAAGCAGATAGAGATTTTAAATTTCATAAGAAATGAATTAGCTAGAGTTGGTTACCCCCCTTCTGTTAGAGAAATATGTGCTGCTGTAGATTTAAAGTCGACATCTACTGTTCACTCACATCTTAATAAGTTAGAGGAAAAAGGATATATTAGAAAAGACCCAACAAAACCACGTGCTATAGAAGTATTGGGTTCTGATGATGATAACTTCTTTCATAAAAAAGAAATATGTAATATACCAATTGTGGGAAGTGTAACGGCAGGATCACCTATACTTGCTGTTGAGAATATAGAGGATATTATTCCTTTACCTACTACGTTTGTAAAAGGAACAGAAAATTTTATTCTCAAGGTTAAGGGAGATAGTATGATAGATGCTGGAATATTAGATGGAGATTATATAATTGTCAAGCAACAATCAACTGCCAATAATGGAGATATAGTGGTAGCTTTACTAAATGATGATGAATCTACTGTGAAAAGATTTTACAAGGAAGATGATGTTATTAGACTTCAGCCAGAAAACTCATTTATGGATCCCATCTATGTGAAAGAAGTAAAAATCTTAGGTGTTGTATACGGACTATTTAGATTAAATCTGTAATCTAAAAATACATGGCTACATAGCCATGTATTTTTAGAATAAATTCCTTTTATAAGTATGATATAAATCTTTTAGTTCCCTTACCTTTTCATAGGCTTTGAGTTGAAGCTGAGATACTAAGTCGTAGTTTTTATCTTTTATAGCATCTCTTATTTCTGTAAACAGTGATTTTTCGTCGATTTTATCTTTCATAAGATACCATCTTAGTTTGTGGATTTTTTCCCACATAACTACATCTAAATCAGATACATCCTCAGATGTATGTAGCTTAAAACAAGATCTTACCAGTTCAGTAAAGTCAGAGATTATTCTACTTTCTAGTTCTGTTATCCATTGATCAATAGCAGCTGCTTTATACGAATCTATAATTTCATCAGAGAAAACATCTCCTGACAACAGAACATTTGTTTTGTCTGGGAATTGTTCAAATAATTTTATGCTTTCCCAAACTGTTGCAGGTGGTATTCCGAATAAATTATTTCTTTCCTCATTTGTATAGTGCTCAAATACATCTTCCTCACTTCTGTATTGTCTTGAACTCTCTAGGTATTCAGCATCATCTAAAGATGATTTTGAGAATTCTCTTTCAAGTTCAGTGGAAGTTTTTGCACTATTAACTGCATATTTTATTCCATCTAGCATAGTTTGGTATGAAGCGGCAATTACTAAATATGTATTTGAAAGTGGATTTGGCGAACGTAATTCGAAGCGAGTTGATAGAGGGTTGGATAAATCTCTTATTAAACCTACAAGAATAGATCTATTTCTAGAAGGTACATCTACACTTTTCCCTAAAGATGACACTATGCATATAGGAGCTTCGAAACCAGGTTTTAGCCTATTGAATGAATCGTTAGAAGAAGATGCAAACGGACCTACTACTTCATAATTTTTAAGCAATCCCATCAATGCTCCGAAGCCTATCGAACTCAAATAATCTTGCTTAGGGTCTAAAGGAGAAAATAGATTTACTGTTTTACCGCTTTTAAGTTTAAGAGAAACTCCTAGGTGAGTATGTTTTCCGCTACCAGCAACTCCTTCTATCGGCTTTGCAGCAAATGTGACTTCTAACCCGTAACTGTTGAAAATGTCAGTTACGATATTTCTTACTATAAGCTCGTTATCAGCAGCGCTAAGTGCATCACTATACTTCCAATCTATTTCTAGCTGTTCCATTATATGAGTTTGTTTTCCAGTAACCCCTATTGTAGATCTTATACCGCCTACTTCTTTATGTCCCATTTCAGGGTTTAGGCCATATTTTTCCATAATCCATATAGTTTTTTCTAAAGCTGTTCTTACAACACCTTCTGTTCTTTTCCAATACTGCTCTTTTAAGTTTTGAGAAGTTGATAACTTTTCTTCATCTGCTTTATCTTCAGGTGTTTTAACCCAAAATTCTAGTTCTGTAGCTGACGTTAGAAGTATTTCCTGAATATCGCTCAAGTTATCTACACCTATTTGTTCAAGAATATTTTTATTTTCTTTCATTAATTCCATTAATGTGGTTTTAAAGTGTTGTACTGATTTTTTTAATATAGACCTTGAACAAACATATTTACCATCATGCATTAAAAATGATGGTATTCTAAGTGTTCCTACTGGCATATTATTTTCATCATTCATATAATCGAAATTATAATCAACAAACCATGTGGCATCTAAGTCAGGTATAATTTCTACCTTAGCATTATTTAAAGTAGCTATATTATGTAAAACAACACTAGAACCATCTGTCTGAATTCCAAACTTTAATAATTCATTCATATCATCTATAAATACACTAATCGGTATTTTTTCATCTGTGTCGTTGCCTCTCAAATCTACTCCCATAAAAGACACAAATTGTATTTCAGGATGTGATGATAGAATTTGTTTCAAATATTCCATATCATGATATTCCTTTGGTATGCTGTAGACAAGGTTAGATAAAACATTGTGTTCTTTGAAATGATTGGTCAATTAAAACCCCTCCTGTCTATTTGTTAAATATACTTACTTTTATACGGGATAAATAAAAATAATTCGTATAATTACGAATATAATTCAAAATAGCCCGGTTAAAAATATGGAACTATTATATTATATTTTCTATTCATTGTAAATAGTTAAATATAAAATATAAATATCACATAGGAATTCCTATGTGATATTTATATTTTTGTCGTATATCATTTGAGATATAGCCTTTAATACGCCAAATTTAGAATGGGTAAATGTTAGTCCACCTTGGAAATATACGTTGTAAGGAGGCTTAATTGGTGCATCTGCACTTAATTCTATAGAAGATCCTTGCACAAAAGCTCCAGCAGCCATTATTACATCGCAGTCATAACCTGGCATATCCCATGGTTCTGGAGAAACAAATGAATCTACAGGGGCTGCAGCTTGTATACCTTTACAGAACGATATTACACTCTCAGGACTACCTAAATTTATACATTGTATAATATCACTCCTAGGGTCATCATACGATGGAAGAACATCATACCCTAATTTTTCAAATATTCTTGAACAAAATATAGCACCTTTAACAGCTTCCGATACTGTATTAGGGGCTAGGAATAACCCTTGAAGGACAGTTCTTGTTGTTCCGAATGTCAGACCACATTCTTTTCCTACTCCAGCAGATGTAAGTCTGTAAGAAATAAGATCTATAAGATGTCTCTTACCTACTATATATCCACCTGTTAGTGCTAACCCTCCTCCAGGATTTTTAATTAATGATCCTGCCATAACATCTGCACCTACATCAGTAGGTTCTTTAGTTTCTAAAAATTCTCCATAGCAGTTATCTACCATCACTATTATGTCTTCTCTAGTAGATTTTACTATTTTTATAATCTTTTCTATATCTTCTATAGTTAAAGATTTTCTCCAACTATACCCTTTAGATCTTTGGATTAAGACTAATTTAGTTTTGTCTGTGATACACTGTTTTATATTTATGTAATCAGGATCTCCATTTTCCAAAAAGTCTACTTGTTTATATGTAATTCCAAATTCTTTTAATGATCCTTTAGACTCTCTTATTCCGATAACTTCTTCCAGAGTATCGTACGGTTTTCCTGTTGCGGATAAAATTTCATCTCCAGGTCTTAGTAGTCCTGTTAAGCAAAGAGATAACGCATGAGTACCCGATACTATAATAGGTCTAACTAGAGCATCCTCTGTATTAAATACGTAAGAGTAAATTTCTTCGATTTTTTCCCTTCCTATGTCGTTGTATCCATAACCAGTTGTCCAATTAAAGTGAATATCGCTTAATTTTGATTTTTGCATAGCTTTTAAAACTTTATATTGATTATATTCTTTTATGTAGTCTATTTCTTCGAATTTACCTTCTATTTCCCTTTGTACACATTCAGAAAGATGTAGTATATGTTCGCTAATTCCATAAAAATTTAAAAGCATATCTTTAGTTTCTTTAATCAATTGAATCACCCTTTACCTAATTATAACAATATTAGAATTTTACCACAAAGAATTTACTTATTCAATTTTTTGTCGGCATATGTAATAAAAACATCAAAATAATTTCGCATAAGGTATCTTATGCGAAATTATTTTGAATTTATACAGGAATTATATATAACTATGTTGAATTATATTGTTGTAATAACATATAAGGAGAGATTTTAAATGAAATATTCATCACAAGATTTAATAGGAAATTTAAAATTAAGAAGACAGATGTTTCAGTGTAAATTTGATAACTATCCTATTGAATTTTCTGATTCATTAGAAATTTTCGTTGATGCACTAATCTCAGCAGAAAAATCAGTAAATACAGTAGCTTCTTATTATTTCGATATCAAGACATTCTTTGACTTTATAACTTTAGTATATCCAAACATAGAATATATTTGCGATATCAGGCCATTAAATATAGCTAAATATTATACATATCTTCAAACAGAAAAGAAAAATTCACCTAAATCTATTGTTAGAAAAAAGATGGTACTTAAGATTTTTTTTATGTACTTGATAGAGCAAGGAGTAATATTAGAAAGGCATAATCCTATATTAAAAGATGAAATAATAAAGAATAAAACAAAGAATATTAAGAGTTTACCAGTGTATTTAGAAAAAGATGAGATAAAGTCTTTATTTAATTATATTGAAGAAAGTGAAACAAATTTATTCTATAAACTCAGAAATTTAACTATACTTAGCTTAATGCTATACACTGGCCTTAGAGTTTCTGAAATAGTAAATATAGATTTAGAAGATATAGAATATGCAATGAATTATGAAATACTTAAGGTTTTAGGGAAAGGAAATAAAGAAAGGAAGGTTCCTGTATTAAGAGAGTTTGTAACTAGTGGAAATTTGATGTGCCTAAAAGAATATTACGATGAGAGAGTAAAAAAAGATGTTAATACAAAGGCGATGTTCATATCTAATAGAAACACGAGAATAACATCTAGAACTATACAGATATTAATAAAAAATTATTCAAAGAAAATAGAGCTTACTAAAAATCTAACACCACACAAACTTAGGCACACATTTGCTACTCATCTAATAAAAAATGGGGCTGATATTAGGAAAGTTCAAGAGTTGTTAGGGCATTCATCTATATCCACAACTCAAATATATACTCATATAAAAATGGAAGATTTAAAAAACACTATAAAAGATTATAAAATACATATATAAATTAAAAGAGGATGCGTTTAGCATCCTTTCTATTTAGAGTTATTATTTGATGTTAAATTTATATTCTTAGATGGAATTATAGTAGATATAGCATGTTTATATATCATTTGTTGTTTTCCTTCATTTTCAAGCACTATTATATAACTATCAAATCCTTTTACAATACCCTTTAATTGAACTCCATTCATTAGGAAGATTGTTATACTTATCTTTTCTTTTCTAGATTGGTTTAAAAATAAATCTTGCAAATTTATCGAATTGCTCTTCATAAAAAATACCCCTCCTATATACTTTAATCTTATATTTATTCTACAACAGTTGCAGTTTTCCTTCTATATGCTCTAAAATAAGTGGGACTGCATCGTCTTCGCTGACAAAATCATCTAAATTAAACCATTTAGCGTCATCGTATCTTTTAAACCAAGTTAATTGTCTTTTAGCGTATCTTCTACTGTCTCTTTTAATGGTATAGATTGCTTCTTCGAGAGAATACTCACCCTTTAAATATTTAATTATTTCTTTGTAACCTATGCCTTTCATAGATGTCATAGATTCATTATAGCCCATAGATAAAAGCTTTTGAACCTCTTTAACTAAGCCTTGATTTATCATTATATCTACTCTTTTATTGATTCGTTCATATAGTACATCTCTGTTTCTATTTAAAACAATTATTATAGGATAGTATTCATCATTGGGCTTAATATCATTACTGAAATCTCCAATTTTTCCTCCAGTTTCCGTGTAAATTTCTAAGGCTCTAATCACTCTTTTTATGTTATTAGGATGTATTCTCTCAGCTGATTCATTATCTATTTCTCTGAGTTTATCGTGAATGAAATTAGGTCCATACTTAACAGCTTCCTCCTCAAGTTGCTTTCTTATATTATCGTTAGAAATAGTATTACTAAAATCCATATCATAAATAAGTGAATTTATATATAAACCTGTTCCACCAACAACTAAAGGTACATGCCCTCTAGTAAATATATGATGTATATATTCTTTTGCTAGTGACTGAAACTCAGATACAGAAAACGGGGTGATAGGGTCAATCTCATCTATCAAGTAGTGCTTTATTCCATTCATTTCTTCATTGGATATTTTAGCTGTGCCTATATCCATATATTTATATATCTGCATAGAATCAGCAGATACAATGCTTGTCCTTAACTTCTCAGCAATTTTTATGGATATACTTGTCTTACCAACAGCTGTAGGACCGCAAATTATGATTAAAGGCGTTGTCTTCATTAAACATGTTCCTTTCTAAATAATTCTTTTGAACATTTTTTCAATCTCATACTTTGTCATTTCAACTAATATTGGTCTACCATGTGGACATGTATAAGGGTTTTCGCACTGACTTAATTTCCTAATTAGAACATCTATTTCAATTTGGTGTATTTTATCCTTGGCCTTTATAGCAGATTTACAAGCCATAGATGCAATCTTATCTTTCTTAAGTTCATAGTTATTAGTTACATAGTCTATATTATCTAGAATTTCTAAAATGAATTTCTCAGACTCAGGGGCTTCAAATAAATAAGGAACTCCTCTTATAATAATAGAATTATTCCCGAATAGTTCTATTTCAAAACCAAACTCTTCAAATATAGAAAATATATCTTTTATTTTAATTATATCTTTAATACAAAAATCAAGTATTATAGGATCTATTAATATTTGAGTAGTTAGAGATTTATTAGTTAATTCAGCTAAATAAGTTTCATACAATACTCTTTCATGAGCAGCATGTTGATCTATTAGAAATATAGAATCCTTATGTTGACCAATAATGTATGTGTTAAAAATTGTCCCAACAATAGATATATCAGGTAGTATAATTTTATCCTCATTAACTATAGGTGCATCTATAAAAGTGTTCTTATTTGAGGCGTATATATTAGATGAATCAACTGAAAAAGTATTTTTATCTTCACAATTTTTTGCAAAATCCTCACTTACCATAATTTGTTCTTCGCAAACTATAGTAAGTGGTTTAACTCCTTTTTCTAAGTGTGTGCAGGAAGTGTTTATTATATCATTTACTTTTATATAGTTTTCTTTATAAGATGCTGTAAGTGTTTTTTCGTATTTAGGAATTAGTGTTTGACCTAAGAGTGTATCATTAATTGTATTTTTAATGACATTATATATTTGCAACTCATTTTCAAATTTTATTTCCAACTTAGTAGGATGAATATTAACATCTATAACATCAGGATTTAGGTAAAGATTCAAAAAACAAATTCCATATTTATTTATGGGAAGTATAGATTTATATCCATCATTTATAGAGTTGAGCAGTATAGTACTTTTTACATATCTTCCATTTACATAAACATGTTGCATAGACCTATTACCCCTATAAATAGATGTGTTTCCTATAAACCCGTCTATCTTTATAAATCCCATATCAGATGAAACTTGTATTAGATTATCAAAAACTTGTTTACCATATATACTTCTGATAGCACTTTTGAGGTTACCATCTCCAGGAGAAGTTAACATAACTTTGTTATTGTTTATATATTTAAACTGTATAGAAGGATTTCCTATAGAAAGTTTATTAACAGTATCAGTGATACTTAGTGTTTCTGCATTAGAGGATTTAAGAAACTTTTTTCGTGCTGGAGTATTGAAAAACAGATTTCTGATAATTATTGTAGTTCCTATGCTTGTGCCTATAGATTCTTTCTTTATAATCTTACCACCAGATAGGCATATTTTAATTCCAAAATCATTTTCTTTAGTTCTAGTTATAAGCTCGACTTCTGAAACAGATGCTATACTAGCCAAAGCTTCTCCTCTAAAACCCAGTGAATTCAAATTATAAAGGTCTTCTACATTAAGTATTTTACTTGTAGCATGTCTCAAAAATGCTTTTTCCACCTCATCCGGTTTAATACCTGTACCATTGTCTGTTATGCGTATTAATTTTTTTCCACCATCTTCTATTTCTACTGTTATTTTTGAAGAATGTGCATCTATAGAGTTTTCTATAAGTTCTTTTACTACGGATGATGGCCTTTCAACAACTTCTCCAGCAGCTATCTTATTTATTGTATATTCATCGAGTAAATTTATAGTAGTATTCAAATTATATCATCTCCATTGATTTAGCTTTACCTTGAATCTTATAAAGAGTATTTAACGCTTCAATAGGAGTCATATTTACTATATCTAGTGATACTATTTCTTTTAACAGAGGGTTTGTATCGTAGAAGCTAATTTGTTCATTCACCACAGATTCTTTAGTAAAAGCAGCTTCTATAGTTGCACTTGAAAAATCATGTGGAGCATGGTTTATATTACTTTGTTCAAGTTTATTAAGAATTTCGCTAGCTCTTTTGATTATTTCATCAGGTAAATCTGCAAGTTTAGCCACATGTATTCCATAGCTTTTATCAGCTCCACCCTCTACTATTTTCCTTAGAAAAATTATATCTTCCCCATTTTCTTCTACTGCTACAGAATAATTCTTAACTCCACTTAAGTTCTTCTCAAGAACTGTAAGTTCATGGTAATGGGTAGCAAATAAGGTCTTACATCCGATATTGTTGGATATATATTCTACTATAGACCATGCTAAACTAAGTCCATCGTACGTGCTAGTACCCCTGC
The DNA here is from genome assembly GCA_002029295.1 of Alkalithermobacter paradoxus. Taxonomy (GTDB): domain Bacteria; phylum Bacillota; class Clostridia; order Peptostreptococcales; family Peptostreptococcaceae; genus Alkalithermobacter; species Alkalithermobacter paradoxus. The sequence goes on from MZGW01000001.1 coordinate 431,588, forward strand.
CTACCTCATCTAAAATAACTAAACTATTTTTAGTAGCTGTTTTTAGTATATGAGATACTTCAGTCATTTCAACCATGAATGTACTTTGACCTTGAGACAAGTCATCACTAGCCCCAACACGTGTAAATATTCTATCTACTATTGATATATTGGCTTCTTTTGCTGGTACAAAAGATCCTATATGTGCTAAAAGTGTAATTAGGGCTACTTGTCGCATATAAGTTGATTTACCAGCCATATTTGGTCCTGTTATTATACATATACTGCAATCACTAGTATTTAGATTTGTAGTATTAGGTACAAAGTTTTCTTCGTTTATTAATTTTTCTATTACAGGATGTCTACCATCTATGATAGTTAAATTTCCATCTGTATTCAAGGTAGGTTTGCAGTAATTATTTTCATACGCTACTTGTGATAGAGAAATTAAAACATCTATTTTAGCTATAACCTTCGCTACTAGTTGAATTCTATTTATGTTTTTATATATTCTTGACCTTATATCTAAGAAAAGTTGATATTCTAGTTCTTTTATCTTTTCTTCAGCATTTAATATTTTTTCTTCTATTTCTTTAAGCTCTAGTGTTATAAATCTTTCAGCATTACTAAGTGTTTGTTTTCTTATATACTCACTAGGGAGTTCAAATTGCTTTAAGTTTGAATTTGTTATTTCTATATAATATCCAAATACCCTATTAAACCCTACTTTCAGAGATTTTATGCCTGTTTTTAATCTTTCTCTTGATTCAATTTCCTTGATTAAATGAGTTCCATTTTTAGATAAATCTCTTAATTCTCTCACTTCATCACTAAAAGATGATCTTATTATATTTCCATCCTTTAAGGTAACTGAGGGTTCATCTAAGATAGCATCATTTATGAAGTTATAAATATCACTAAGTTCATCCATTTTTTCACTTAGTTTTTTTAGATGTATACACTCAGAGTTAGATATTATATGTTTAATCTTAGGTATCCTGCTTATAGATTTCTTTAAGTTTATAATCTCTTTAGGATTTATATTTTCAAATGCAATTTTTCCGCATAATCTTTCTATGTCATAGATATTCTTAAGCTCTGATGAAATGTCTTCTCTTAAATTATAGTCTTTTACCAACTCATCTACTAAGTCTAGTCTCTCTTGAATAGAAGCTTTATTTATCAATGGCTCGTCTACATATTTTTTGAGAAGTCTTGAACCCATTCCAGTACTTGTTTTATCTAGAACATGAATTAAAGATCCCTTTTTTTCTTTGCTTCTAAGCGTTTCTGTAAGTTCTAAATTTCTTCTCGTGAAAACGTCTAAACACATATAATCTAATGAATTATAGTAATTTATTTTATTGATATTTGAAGCAACTTGTCTTTGAGTATTGTAAATATAGTTTAAAAGTCCTATCAAGCTATATTTAATCTCAATTTTGTCTAAAATCCCTACATTTAATAAGTAGCTTTCATCAAAATATTTAGAGAGTATACTACTATCAGTAGAGTAGTATTTAGTAGAGTTTTCATTCAAGAAAATATTATTCTGATCACATATTAGTTTTAATCTATCTTCTGTGGTTTGGGAACTATATATTATTTCAGTGGGTTTAACCTTAATTATTTCCTCATACAACATAGATCTATCAATGAAAGTACATGAAAGATCTCCAGTTGATATATCTACATAAGAAATGGATGCTGAAGTATCGTTAAATGTAATAGACATTAAATAGTTATTTTCTTTATTGTTAAGGATACTATCATCCATAATAGTTCCTGGACTTATTATTTTAACTACTTCTCTTTTGACTATACCTTTAGACTTTGAAGCATCTTCAGTTTGCTCACAAATTGCAACTTTATATCCATTTCTTATAAGTGTAGAGATGTATGCATTTGATGAATGATATGGAACACCACACATAGGAGCTTTTTCATCAAATCCACATTCTCTACCTGTTAAAGTGATTTCCAAAACTCTAGATGCTATAATAGCATCATCGAAAAACATTTCATAAAAATCTCCTAACCTGAAGAACAAAATACAGTCTTTATACTTTTCTTTTATCTCAAAATACTGTTTCATCATTGGTGTTAATTTTTTCAACTTAATTCCCCCAATCTTCAGAAGAAAAGCACTCAATTGTGAGTGCTTTTTATTGTTCTATAATTATTCCATTTAATGAGAAAGTTTTTGGATCTGTTATTTTTACATTAACTAATTTTCCTATAAGGTCTTTGCTTCCCTCAAAGTTCACGAGTTTATTTTGTCTAGTTCTACCCATTAACTTATCTTTATTAGTTTTACTTTCTCCTTCGACTAATACTTCAACAACTTTATCCTTGTACCCTGAATTAATCTTATTACTTATTGGATTTAATACGTCTAAAAGTCTATTGAATCTTTCTTGTTTAACCTCATCTGGTACTTGGTTGTCCATCTGTGCAGCTGGAGTTCCTTGTCTTACGGAGTATATAAATGTAAATGCAGAATCATACTCCACTTTTTGAACAACATCTAATGTATCAAGGAAGTCTTCTTCAGTTTCACCAGGAAAACCAACTATTATATCTGTAGTAAATACTACATCAGGAATTTCCTTTTTGATTTTATCAACCAAAGATAAATAATATTCTTTATCATATTTTCTATTCATTATATCTAAAATTCTAGAACTTCCCGATTGTAATGGAAGATGAACATGCTCACATACTTTTTCACAATCTCTTATTGCATAGATAAGATCGTCTGATAAGTCTTTAGGGTGAGATGTCATAAATCTTATTCTTTCTATCCCTTCTATTTTATTAAGTTCTCTAAGAAGATCTGCAAATGAAAAATTATTTTCTAAGGTTTTTCCATACGAATTTACATTCTGTCCTAGTAATGTTATTTCCTTAGTACCATTATTAGCTAAGTCTGTAACTTCTTCTATTATATTTTTAGGATCTCTACTTCTTTCCCTGCCACGAGTATAAGGTACTATACAGTACGTACAGAAATTGTTGCAACCTTGCATTACGTTTACAAAACCTTTTAATTCATATTTTCTTTTGCTAGGCACACCTTCTAAAATTTCGCCATCTATATCCCAAACATCAATTAGCGTTACATCTGAATCAAATGATTCTAAAAGAAGCTGCGGAAATGTATGAAGATTATGAGTACCAAATACCATATCTACATGTTTATATTTGTTTTTTATTTCTTCTACTATGTGAGGTTGCTGCATCATGCATCCACATACAGCTATCTTAAGATCTGGATTTATCTGCTTTAAATGTTTAAGATGTCCAAGATTTCCGTATACCTTAAGTTCAGCATTTTCTCTTACTGCACAGGTATTATATATTATGATATCACTTTCTTCTAGTGTTTGTGCTTCATTATATCCCATTCTTAGTAACATTCCAGATAGTTTTTCCGAATCATGTTCATTCATTTGACAGCCGTATGTTTTTATAATATATTTTAAAGTTTTACCTCGATTTAATTTATATATATGGTTAACTAAATTTTCTTGTTTCTGAATATCTTCTTGAGATACAGATACATTTTTTCTTTCGCCCATGATTGAACTCCTTCCATAATGCAATGTATATATTAGTATATAGTTTAAGCAGTTTATCCTATATTATATCAAATTGTTATCTAAAAGTGTAGATATAACTTAAAATAAAAATGTTTAAACAATAAAATAAAGCTAAAGAATCTTTAGCTTTATTTTATTGATATATTTTATTCTTCTATAGATTCTGAGCTTTCTTCTGTAGAATTTGTTGAATCTTCCTTAGAATCTCTGTATTTTTTCTTTTTCATAGATTTAGAGGTTTTTTCTACATCTTTTTTATCTTCAGGTTGATGATCCTCTACTAGTAAGTCATCACATTCTAAGTTTTCTTCTATATCTCTTATATTGTCACTAGGTTTATTTTTTTTCTTCTTTGATACTTGTGAAGTAGTTTTAGAATCATTTTTAACTTCAGCTTGATTTTTAGATTTAGACTTACGCTTTCTAAATAATCCTGTTCTAAGTTTTAGTAGACCCATTTTTCATCCTCCCAATCTAATTTAAGGTTAATAATAACGCCAAAATGTTTCTGTACAATGTATTTTATGTAAGTAAAGTAAATTGTGTTACATAATATTGAATATAATTTTAAAAATTAAAAAAGAACCTACATAAGCATAGGTTCTTTCAATTGATTACTATTTATATCTTTATTAAATTTCCATAATCCAAATTCTATTCCCTTTGCTATAACATCAGACATTTTCATAACTAAGCTCAATCTCGTGCTTTGAAGTACCATAAGTTCCATAAATCCACATAAATTCACAATACCCAAAATATTAATATTTCCTACAGGTGGTAGGTCTTTATGGACTCCTGCTCCTGGCTTTAATGGACCATCAGATATTTTTATATTGCCTATCTTATTTTTATTGCCAAGACAAGCGTCTATAGCAATAATAAACGGATACTTGTGAGTCTTACGTATTAAATCTAAAGTTTCTTTTAGGTTTTTTGCATGCACTGGATGATTTAAAGTTCCATAAAGATAAGTATTTCTAAAGGTTTTGAGTTTATTTTCGAGTTTATAACCTGTAAGAGGACCTAGTGAATCACCTGTACATCTATCAGTTCCTATGCATACTATTACTATATCTTTATATTCTTGCGTGTATTGAGATTTAAGAACTTTATAGAATACATCTCCTGTATATATATGAGACAAAGAGTTATCTATGTGAACCTCATTCATAATTTCACCTACTTTTCTATTTTGTATAGTAGAATTTTTCCCAGAAAAACTAAAAAAATTCTATAAAAGCAGGTGAAAGACTTTTTTATCTTGAGTTTGGTTTAGGTCCTAAATATTGATAGTAGTCTGTTCTTAACATTCCGTTATAAAGCTTTCTTTTTCTATCAGCTTTTCTTCCAAAGAAGTTTTCAAATTCAGGATGGGAAGTTATTATGTAAAATGACCAAGTATCCAATTTAGAGAAAGATTTTCCCATATCGCTGTATAACTTTTCTACTGATTTTTTATCTTCAAGTCTTTCTCCATAAGGTGGGTTTGTAATAATAAATCCATAGTTATCATTACTTTGTATCTGTCTCATGTCTTTTTTTTCAAATTTTATATATTCATCAACTCCTGCTATTTCAGCATTTTGTCTTGCCACTTCTAATACACTTTCGTCAATATCATATCCATATATAGTGAATTGAGCATCATTTCTCATTAATGAATATGCTTCTTTTCTAGCATCCCACCAAAGCTTTTTAGGAATCCTTTCCCATTTCTCACTAATAAATTCTCTATTAAGCCCAGGGGCCATATTAATACCAATCATAGCTGCTTCTATTAATATGGTACCTGATCCACAGAAAGGATCAATTAATATTCTATCGTGTTTCCAAGGAGTTAAAGAAACTAAAGCAGCTGCTATTGTTTCTCTTATAGGAGCTTTACTTGAGATTTCTCTATATCCTCTTTTGTGAAGACTTTCTCCAGTAGTATCTAAGCAAATAGTAACTTTATCCTTATTGATAAATACACTTATAGGGTATTTATCTCCTGTTTCTGGAAATACATCTAAGTTATAAGTCGACTTTAAGTTTTCTACAGCTGCCTTTTTAACAATAGATTGTATATCAGATGTACTAAAAAGTTTAGAATTTACTGAAGAAGCCTTGGCAACTGGAAAATTTGCATCCTTTGGTATCCATTTATCCCAATCTAACTTTTTAGTATTTTGAAATAGTTCTTCAAAAGTTCTCGCTTCAAATTCTCCTAATTTTACCATGACTCTTTCTGCAGTCCTAAGCCATATATTTGACTTGCAAACTCCATATTCATCAGTTATAAAACTTACTCTACCATCTTCTGTTTTTTCTATTTCATATCCCAACTCTTTAATTTCTCTAGCTAAAATCTTCTCAATTCCAAATAAACATGGTGCTACTAACTTAATTCTAGACATATAATCCTCCTAAAGACTTGACGTATTGGTAATTTCACATAGTTTAATATAAATCATTATTAATATAACTTCAATAGTTAAGTAGTATATACCTTAAAAATTTAGATTTATATATTATATTTTGCATTATTGGTTAAATTAATTAATGAAAGGAGTGATTATATTGAATAATAATAAAAATTTAAGAAAAACCACAGAAAAGACAAATGCCGAGTTAAGGAAAATGTATTCAGAACATGGCAGTGAAATAGGTATAGCTCACGGAGAAAAATTAGGACAAAATGGAAGAAAGCTAACTAAAAGATCAAAGCTTTCTCATAAGAAAAAGTAAAAATTAACTAAGTAAATATTAAACAAATGGAGGATTGTATATGGGAAAAAAAACTACTAGAAATACAAGAAAAGACAGACATAGCAATTTAAATCAAATAAAAATAGAAACAGCAAATGAGCTAGGACTTGATTACAAAGATGGAAAATTTACGGGCAAGATAAGCAAAGAGGCTTATTCTAGAAGTATAGAATCTAGAAAATAAAAATAAAGTGCTGTGCAATTATCGCAGACGCGATAGTTACACAGCAAAACTAATTACAAATAAATTCATTTATCAACTCAATTTCACTGCTTGTTAAGGATATGTGATTATATAAAATATCATCAATTTCAGACCTTAACTTAGTTATAGAATATAATAACGACTCTTTCTGCTCATCTGAAGAATCAAGTATTCTGCATAGATTTATAATTTCCTTTCCCTTCTTTTCTACAACCTCCTTATCTTTTATAACTATAATTTTTAAATCCATAACAGAATTAGGATAATAATCATATAAACCATTCCCAAGATATTTTCCATATTGTTTAAAATAAAACTCGTAAAGTGAAGAATTTAGGATACTTACCAAGTATTCTAAAGATATATTCTGGGCATATTCTTCTTTAATATAAAATGAATATACATCTGCACTAAAATAGTGTCCATCTGGATCTATTGCAAACCTATTTTGTTTAGATTTATATGGATAAACCATCTTATATTTATTAAACTTGCCTTCTTCTCTTCCCCATTGAAGATGATACCATTTTCTAGACCCTAATTTACATTCTCTTCTGTTTTCTAATTTATTCTTGTATTTATGTATATATCTCATACTATTTTCAAACATATTAGGATCGTCTATAGAATCTGCATATATCAATTTAAGATCACTTTTTTTTAGTATGTATTTTTCTATATTACTATTTTTTATCCAAGGCTTTACTACCGTGTCTTCAATATTGTTAACATGTATATCCTCAGAACTTAGGACAAATGCCTTGTCATATCCAGTGATTATACCTTGAAAACTATATGCAATATCCTTTAATGAAAGATTTGAAGAATCAGATATTTTTTTTAATATTTTAAAATTAGATGGGTGAGCTAGTATCCATCTATCATCCTTTAAGTCATTTTGATTTATATAAAATGTATTATATGAAAGTTTGCTTACTAGTGAATAATTATTAAATATATCTTTGTTATTAACCTTAAAAACCTCTATTTTGTTATCATAAAGTTTTTTTCTAGTGTAAGTTAATATAGATGTAGATATTCCTAAGTTCTTAAATATTTTAATACCAAAGAAATCTATAATTCGTTTTATATCTGTATTATTTTTAAGGTAACATCTCAAATTCATACCTGTTGGACCTTCGAAAAAATATCTAGGAACAATAAATGAAATCTTACCTGTATCTTTGACCTTTTCTAACGCCCTTTGATGAAAGCAGTAGGATAAATCAGACTTGTCCTTAAAAACATCAGAATAGTTATTCAATAAATATTTCTTATAATCTTTATTTAGATTCTTAGTTCCTATGTATGGTGGATTACCTATTATATAATCGAATTTTCTGCTCCAAAAATTTATCTTTTCTTTATCTAAATTAGATAAATTCTCATATCTAATTAAACTATCACAATTAATAACATTTAATTCATATGAGAAGCTTTCTATATCTTTAAGTAATAATACAAACTTAGTTATATATGTAGAAAAACTGTCTATATCTGCACCGTATATGCAATGCTTTAATATATGAAAATGAATATTTTTAGTTACCCAGTAATCTTTTCCTTTAACTATTTGAGTTATTCCATTTGATGATATAGTATATTCATGGTTATAATACATAGAGTTTAAACTAACAATGTTGCGTTTAAATTTCTGCATTAATAAATCGTACGCTTTATCTAAAAAGTATCCACACCCACAAGATGGGTCTAGTACTTTTACAAATGGGCTTTTTAGGATATTTACTTCATCTACGGTATTTTCAAGCATATAATCAACTATAAAAATAGGAGTGTAAAAAGATCCTAAAGATTTTTTTGTATCTATATCTATTAACTGTTCATATAGCTTTCCAAGCAAACCTGGATCTATATCATAATTAAGAGAATGAAATTTATCTATTATAACATTAAGTTGTCTATTATCTAAATGTAAACTTTCATATATCCTTATATCATTAAAGAGTCTAGATTGTAGACTATTTTTATTTGAGAATATAAAATCAAATAACTCATCAAATCTAAACTCATTTATTAAATTAGGCCATTCATTTATTGACTTAATTAATAATTTTCTAGTACATATATTTAGAAATATCAATTTACTTATAAGAACAAATGAAGATTTTTTACAGAATTCTTCTTTGAATTTATCTATTGGTAAATTTAATTCATGCTTTAGAGAATAACTATGCATCAAATTTTTAAACTGAATATTTGCATTATAATTACGTTCAAATTCTTTATTTATAATATTAAATATATCTGTATATAGTTTTGATACCTGTTTTAAAATAACTTCTGTTCCGTTCTTCATTTTTATACCCCTTTTGAGATTACATAAAATAAAAGAGAAACTTTAGAAAGTTTCCCTTTTATTTTACCATTATTTTCTCGAATTTTCTCTTAAAAACTAAAATCATACTGAATTATTCTTTTTTCCGTCATCTAATATATCTTTAATTTCATCATAGGAGTTTTGTACAAAGCTTTCAATTTCCTTTTCTGTAAATAATGACTTTGTATATTCTGGAATCATATTATAAAATTTTCTAACAACCCAGGCAAATTTTTCATCTCCATTTACAAAGTTTTTTTCTGCAATTAGCATAAGTTTATAAGCCAGTTCTCTAGCTTCTTTTATAGCAACTTTCTCACCGAATCTCTTATATATATATACCATATATCCAACTATAACTATTATCAAAAGAAAAAACCATCCATATTCGTGTAAAATACTTGTCATTTACTCTACCTCCTTTGAAATTTTATATATAAAAAGTATATGCTTTTATGTGTAAAAGTGGGATACAATATTTAATGTATATTTAACTTGGAATTTAAAAATCTCTACAAGTTCTTGTAGAGATTTTAGTGTGCATATCTTTTATTTTTTCTTAGATTTCATTCTTGTTTTCTTAGATTTTTCTCTTGTATTATTTTTCTTCTTGTCAGTTTTCCTCATCTTAATTTGATGCTCAACATTACCTTGATAGTTCTTATCGTTTTTAGACCTTCTAGGTTTTATAAGACATTTTGGTCCAAAACCTATCAAATCTTCTCTATTAGCTTTCACTAGTGCAGCATATACTAAATCATAATTCTTAGGATTTCTATATTGAAGCAAGGCTCTTTGCATAGCTTTTTCAGTTTTATCTCTAGGCACATATACTTTCTTCATTGTTCGTGGGTCTAAATTAGTATAAAACATAGTTGTTGATAGCGTGCCTGGAGTTGGATAAAAATCTTGAACTTGCTCAGGTTGATATCGTATGTCTCTTAAGTATTCTGCAAGTTCAATTGCAGACTCTAAAGTACTTCCAGGATGGCTAGACATAAGATATGGTATAATATATTGTTTTTTACCTAATTTCTCATTTATCTGATAGAATTTTTGCGTAAATCTATCGAAAACTTCTCGCCCTGGTTTGCCCATTAATGCTAGTACTTCTGAGGATACGTGCTCTGGAGCAACTTTTAACTGCCCACTCACATGGTGTTTAGATAGCTCTTCAAGAAATTCATAATTTTTATCAGCTACTACGTAGTCATATCTTATTCCAGATCTTATAAATACTTTTTTTACATTTGGAATATTTCTTAGTTTTCTAAGTAATGATATATATTCTTTGTGATCTACATTCATTTTTTTACATGGATTAGGAAATAAGCACTGTCTTTCTCTACATGCACCTTTTTTAAGTTGTTTTTCACATGCTGCATCCCTAAAATTAGCTGTAGGTCCTCCTACATCGTGTATATATCCTTTAAAATCTTCATCTTTAGTAATAGTTATAGCCTCGTTTAATATAGAGTTATGACTTCTACTTTGAACTATTCTACCCTGATGAAAAGATAAAGCACAAAAAGAACAGTTTCCAAAGCATCCTCTTGAACTTATAATACTAAATTTAACTTCTTCAATTGCAGGTATTCCACCAAACTCTTTGTATATAGGGTGGTAGTTTCTTTGATAAGGCAGAGAGTAAATAGCGTCTAGCTCTTCTCTGTTCAAAGGCATCATAGGCTTGTTCTGAACTAAATACTTATCACTATGTCTTTGAACAATAGTTCTTCCTCTAATAGGATCTTGCTCCTCGTATTGAACTTTGAAAGCATCAGCGTACTTATTCTTATTCTCACTTACTTCCTTGTAACTAGGAACTTCTACGTAGTCATATACATTCTCAAGCGTATCGACAATATAACATGTACCAGGTATATGTCTTATATACTGCACCTCTAATCCATCATTTAAATTATTAGCTATATCTACTATCTGTTTCTCGCCCATTCCATATACCAATAAATCAGCACTGCTATCTATTAGAATAGATTTTCTTACTTTATTACTCCAATAGTCATAGTGAGCAAATCTTCTAAGACTAGCTTCTATACCACCTATTATTATAGGGATATTTTTGTATGCTTGTCTTAGCATGTTGCAATATACTATAGTAGCTCTATCGGGTCTTAGTCCCATTTTACCGCCAGGGGAGTAGTAGTCTTTTTCTCTAAGTTTTTTGCTAACAGTATAATGATTTACCATCGAATCCATGTTTCCTGATGTTACTAAAAATGCTAATCTAGGACGTCCTAGCTTAGTAAAATCGTCTATATTTCTCCAGTTTGGTTGTGCTATTATCCCAACTTTATAACCTTCATGCTCTAGAACTCTAGATATAATAGCGGCTCCGAAACTCGGATGGTCAACATATGCATCACCTGTTACTATTATAAAATCTAACTCATTCCATCCTCTATCCTTCATATCATCCTTAGATATAGGCATATACTTATTTGCTTTCATAATTATCACCTACTAATTTATTATGTCTTTGTTAAGTATTTTGATTATACCTTTAAGTTTGTAACATGTCTATAATATGTTATCTACTCCTTTGATGTATGTTTTTATATTTTCTCCACGTGTACTCTCTTTTATCAAATTCTTTTATAAATCTATCTAATTCATCATGAAAAACTAAACATATTATAGGTATTCAATTAATAAAATTATTTTAAGTTTAGAATATAAGGGGGTATTATGTATGGGAGCTAAATTAGTTAAATTCGATTTTAAACCAAGAGAAAATGAGCAGTTAGAAGTAGTTGTGAAAGTACCTAAAGAACGTAGAAGTGTTATTCATGGAATAGTTAAAGATTATAAAGGGAAAGTTGTAGAAGATGCAGTTGTAAAGTTGTTTGAAGTTGGGTGTAATAAAAAATTGATTCCAATTACACATGCATTTACAGATGAACATGGTCAATTTTTATTTGGTCCACTTTGCCCAGATAACCATTATATTATAAAAGTATGGTTTAATGATGTAAATATTAGATGTTTAGATATTAAATTTGAAGACGATAATCCTTGTAGATGTGAAGAAGCACAAGCTAATGAAGAGTGTTTAGAGTATGAGGAAGAATACATAAAAGAAGAATTTTTAAGTGTCTTTGATAAAGAATAAATCATCCTAGTTAAAACAATGAGCAATAGCTATTAATAGCTATTGCTCATTGTTTTTTTGAAAAGTATCAATGACACGATTTATAGTGAATAATGATATTTATACTGGTAAATAATACTCATGATAAGAAGTATATTAGTCAAAGAAAAGTGAGGTGAATTTTATTTATGGATATTCGTTTTGAAGAAAAGGAAGCAGAGCAACTAAAAAAGCTAGATGAGATTATCAATAAATATAAAGATGAAGAAGGTATGCTTATTCGTATTTTGCAAAAATCACAAGAAATTTTTGGGTACTTGCCTATGAAAGTACAAGCATATATATCTGAAAGTTTGAACATACCAATTTCAACCATAAATGGGGTTGTAAGTTTCTATTCCTTATTTTCTCAAGAACCTCAAGGGAAATACACTATTGGAGTTTGTATGGGAACAGCTTGTTATGTCAAGGGTGCTCAGGATGTTCTAGACACAATAAAAGAGGAACTCCAAATAGATGTAGGTCAAACCACCATGGATCAGCTATTCACATTAAAAGCGACAAGGTGCATTGGTGCCTGTGGACTTGCACCAGTAATAACTATAAATGAGGATGTACATGGTAGACTCTCTCCAGCTGATGTACCAGGTATCTTATATCAATATATAAAAACAAACAAGGAATCTCAATTGAATAATTAGGAGGTGAAGCTATTGGATTTAATCCCTATCAAATCTTTATCTGACTTAAAAAAAGTTAGAGAAAGTTCATACAATAATATAAAATTACGTCTGAAAGAAAATGGCGTGGAAAGTGAAATTGATAAATATCATATTCTTGTCTGTGCTGGAACTGGATGTCATTCATCAAAGAGTAATTTAGTCAGAGATAAACTTGAAAGTGAAATCACAAAGCGACAATTATCTGATAAAGTGAAAATTTTCAAAACTGGTTGCTTTGGATTTTGTAAACTAGGTCCAATTATAGTGGTCCACCCAGATAGGACTTTTTATACAAAAGTAGATGTTAATGATATTGATGAGATTATTGAAAGTCATTTAGAAAAAGGAATAGTTGTTGAAAGATTGCTTTATAAATCTCCAATAAAGGATGAAATTCAAAAGACAATAGATGAGTTGGATTTTTTCAACAATCAAATGCGTATAGCACTTAGAAATTGTGGTGTTATAAATCCAGAGGATATAAGTGAATACATAGCTATGGATGGATATATGGCCTTAGCTAATATTTTAGAAAATAATACATCTCCTATAGATATTATAGAGCAGATTAAGGAATCGGGACTTCGTGGGCGTGGTGGCGGTGGTTTTCCAACAGGGTTAAAATGGGAATATGCTACAAAGTACAAAAATAATCAAAAATATGTTTTGTGTAATGCTGATGAAGGAGATCCAGGAGCTTTCATGGATCGTTCTATTTTAGAAGGAGATCCTCATAGTGTTATTGAAGCTATGGCTATAGCTGGATATTGTATTGGTGCAAATACAGGATATGTATATGTAAGAGCTGAGTATCCTATCGCTGTAGAAAGATTAGAAATAGCTATAGAGCAAGCTAGAAAAGTAGGATTACTAGGAAAAAACATATTAGGTTCATCATTTGATTTTGATTTAGATATAAGACTTGGTGCAGGTGCATTTGTATGTGGTGAGGAAACAGCTCTTATTCAATCTGTAATGGGACTAAGAGGAGAACCAAGACCAAGGCCGCCATTCCCTGCTGAAGTAGGACTGTGGGAAAAACCTACATTAAATAACAATGTTGAAACATATGCAAATATTCCAATAATATTATTAAAGGGAGCAAATTGGTATTCGAGTATAGGAACAGAAGATAGTAAGGGAACTAAAGTATTTGCTCTAGCGGGTCAAATAAATAATACAGGTTTAATAGAGGTACCTATGGGTACAACTTTAGACACTATCATTTATGACATTGGTGGAGGAATTCACGACAATAAGAAATTTAAGGCGGTTCAAAGTGGTGGTCCTTCAGGTGGATGCATACCTTCTGAATTATTAAGTACAAAAATAGACTTTAAATCTCTAACTGATATAGGATCTATGATGGGATCTGGTGGTCTTATTGTTATGGACGAAAGTGACTGTATGGTTGACATAGCACGTTTTTACCTTGAGTTCGCTCAAGAAGAATCGTGTGGAAAGTGTGTTCCATGCAGAGTTGGTACAAAAAGACTTCTAGAGATTTTAGAAAAGATAAGTAAAGGAAATGGAGAGATGGAAGATCTCGATATCCTTGAAGATTTATCTTACAATATAAAAGACTCTTCTTTATGTGGACTTGGTCAGACTGCTCCTAATCCTATTTTAAGTACTATAAAATACTTTAAAGATGAATACATTTCTCATATCAAGGATAAAACATGTCCTGCAGGAGTTTGTAATGACCTTTTAAGGATAGTTATTTGCGATGAAAAATGTGTAGCATGTGGTATTTGTGCAAGAGTATGCCCTGTAAATGCTATTGAAGGCGAAAATAGAAAGCCTCCTTTCCACATAAAACAAGATGTTTGTATTAAGTGTGGTGCTTGTATCCCTAAATGTCCTGTTGACGCAATATATAAAAGATAAAGGTGGTGATAAAAGTGGAAAATATTAGAGAAAATACAGAGGAAAAGGTATGTGAAGAATTAGTTAGCATAAATATTGATGATAGAGATTATCAAGTACCCAAAGGACTTACTATACTAGAGGCTGCTAGAAGAGTTAACATAGACATTCCAAGTCTATGTTATTTAAAAGATATAAATGAAATTGGAGCTTGTAGGGTTTGTATGGTTGAAGTAGAAGGCATGAGAAACCTCCAGGCTTCATGTGTGTATCCTGTCAGAGAAGGTTTAAAAATTAGAACCAACACCAAGAGAGTTCTAAACTCAAGAAAAACTGCTGTAACATTGCTTTTATCAAACCACCATAGAGAATGTTTAACATGTGTGAGAAATTTAAATTGTGAACTACAAAATTTAGCAGACAATCTGGGAATTAGAAATATACCTTACACCGGAGAAATGAAAGATTATGGTTTCCATGATAATAATCCAGCAATTCAAAGAGACTATAATAAATGTATAAACTGTCGTCGTTGTATGGCTATATGTAGTAAGATCCAAGAGTGTAATGTATACTCTGGTATAAATAGAGGACTTGATACAGTCATAGCACCTGCATTCCAAAAAGATATGAATGATGTAACATGTATAATGTGTGGTCAATGTATATTAGCCTGCCCAACAGCTTCTTTAAGTGAAAAAGAAGATATCGATAATGTTTGGAAGGTTTTGTCTGACCCAGATAAGGTTGTAGTAGCTCAAACAGCTCCTTCTATCCAAGTTACAATAGGTGAAATTTTCGATATGCCTAAGGGTTCTTTTGTTTCTGGGAAATTAGTTTCTGCTCTTAAGAGAATAGGATTTGATAAAGTTTTTGCTACAGATGTAACAGCTGATTTAACAATAATGGAAGAAGGTAGTGAACTTATTGAAAGACTATTCCATACTCCAGAAAAGCTTCCTTTGCTATCTTCTTGTTGTCCAGGTTGGGTTAAGTTTGCTGAGCATTTTTATCCAGAGTTTCTTCCAAATCTATCTACTACAAAATCTCCTCACGAAATGTGTGGTGCATTAACTAAAACATGGTATGCTAAAAAATACAATATCGACCCGTCGAAGATAATAAATGTAGCTATAATGCCATGTACAGCTAAAAAATATGAAGCTGCTAGACCTGAAATGACTTCTGATGGATATAGAAATGTTGATTATGTACTAACAACAAGAGAACTTGGTAGAATGATTAGACAAGTAGGATTAGATTTCAAGAATTTACCTGATGAAAATTATGATGAGCCATTTGACCAATTTAGTGGAGCAGGTATGATATTTGGAGCTACAGGTGGGGTGCTTGAAGCAGCAGTTCGTACAGCACATAAACTAGTAACAGATGAAGAAATGGCTGTTCCAGATTACGAACAAGCAAGAGGTCAAAGTGGACTAAAATATGGAGAAGTAAGTTTAGGAGATAAAACTATAACTATAGCAATAGCTCACGGTACTGGAAATGCCAAAAAGGCTCTAGATATGTTTAAAAGTGGAGAGAAAAAATTTGATTATATGGAAGTTATGGCCTGTCCAGGTGGTTGTGTTGGTGGTGGAGGTCAACCTATATTAGGAGGAAGAGATCATAAGCATATTTCACTTGACTATAGACATAACCGTGCTGATGCACTTTATAATATCGATAAAGGTAAGTCTATAAGGCGTTCTCATGAGAACCCAAGAATACATCAAATATATGAAGAATTCTTAGGAAAACCACTATCAGATGTTTCACATAAATATCTTCATACAACCTTTTTAGCTAGAGGAAAACATCCATACTTAAATAATAAAGATAATATAAAAGAAGTAGATTAAGTCGTCAGACTTAATCTATTTCTTTGCTAAATTTAGCATTTTCGATACTATCCCTTGGTTATTTAGTATTATTGTCATAGCTATTTCACATGTATCGGCTGTAACATTAGTACACCTTTCTTTATGTTCTTTAGATCCAAATTTATAATCTTTTATAAGAACTCTACAACACGCACTTTTATATTTTTTCTTAAATTCGTCATGAAGTTCTTGTGATAACTTCATCACTTTAGAGTTGCTAGCTCCAGCTTTTTTTCTTCCGTGAACAAGTCCTATAGCAGCTTGAGCACCCGTCAATGCTCCACAACTACATCCAGACCCACCCATTCCAACTGGGAAACCAGACACAAGACTTATATAGTCTTTTGGAAGACCACATTCTAATACTTCATTTATAGCAGCAAGAATAGCTTCAGAACATAGATATTTTCCACTTCTATAGTAATTTTCAGCTAGTGACTTTGCTTCAAGTATAAGTTCATGATTAGTTTTTTTCAAGATACACTCCCCCATTCTTATAATTCCGAAGATATTAATAAGATTATAGCACTTATTTTGAAGTTGCAACTATTCAAAAAGCTTATAAAAAGTATAAAAAATTTTTATGTTGATATTTGTAATATAAAAAAATCCTCTACTATAACATAGAGGATTTTAGAGTCTTAGAATTCTGCTGACTTTGGAGTTCTTGGGAAAGGTATTACATCTCTTATATTACTTATTCCGGTAATGTACATTATAGCTCTTTCAAATCCAAGTCCATAACCAGCATGTTTTACACCACCATATTTTCTTAACTCAAGATACCACCAATAGTCATCTTTATTTAAATTCATTTCTTCCATTCTCTTTTCTAAGATATCAAGTCTTTCTTCCCTTTGACTTCCGCCAATTATCTCTCCTACTCCAGGAACTAATAAATCCATAGCTGCAACAGTTTTATTATCGTCATTTAATCTCATATAGAAGGCTTTAATATCCTTTGGATAATTAGTAACAAATACAGGTTTTTTAAATATTTTCTCTGTTAGATATCTTTCGTGTTCAGTTTGAAGATCACATCCCCATTCAACAGGGTATTCAAAATTTTCGTTTGAATCGATTAGCATTTGTACTGCTTCTGTATAAGAAACTTTAGCAAATTCTGAGTTTAAAATATTGTGCAGTCTATCTAAAAGTGTATTATCTATGAAATTATTAAAGAATTCCATTTCTTCCGGTGCGTTATCTAAAACATATTGTATTATATACTTTAGCATGTCTTCTGCAAGCTCCATGTTGTCACTAAGATCAGCAAAAGCTATTTCAGGCTCAATCATCCAAAACTCTGAAGCATGTCTTGCAGTGTTAGAATTTTCAGCTCTAAAAGTAGGTCCGAATGTATAAACATTTCTAAAAGCTAACGCATATGCTTCAGCCTCTAGTTGCCCACTAACAGTTAGATTTGTTTCTTTTCCAAAAAAGTCTCTAGAAAAATCTATATCTTTATCATTGTTAAGTGGAATATTTTTCATATCTAGTGTAGTTACTCTAAACATTTGACCTGCACCTTCACAGTCACTTCCAGTTATTATCGGAGTATGAGTGTACACAAATCCTCTTTCTTGAAAAAACTTATGTATAGCGTATGCAACTAAAGAACGTACTCTAAATACTGCTGAAAAAGTGTTACTTCTAGGTCTTAAATGTGCTATACTTCTCAAGAATTCTAAAGAGTGTCTTTTCTTTTGTAAAGGATACTCTGAACTTGAAAGAGCCTCTATACTTATATTTTCAGCTTTAATCTCAAATGGTTGTTTTGAATTAGGAGTTTCTTCTAATTTACCTTCAACAACTATAGCTGAACTTATAGGTAGTTTAGATATTTCCTTAAAATTATCTAAACTCTCATCAAATACTATTTGTACGTTTTTGAAAAAGCTTCCATCGTTAAGCTCTATAAAACCAAACGTTTTTGATACCCTTGATGTTCTTATCCAACCAGAAACTTTTATACTTTTGTTAGTATGGGAATCCGAGTTTCTGAAAAGCTCTTTTACTAATACAGTTTTCATTTTTTTAACCTCCTAAAATATATTTTTTATTAATAAAAAAAGCCCATCATCCCTAATTCAAGGGACGAAAGGCTAAAATTTCGCGGTACCACCCTAGTTGTCAAAAACTGACCAACTCATCATCAGTACAGAAAATCTATACTGTTTACTTGATATAACGGTGTAACTCCGTCTAAGTCTACTCTCCTATTAGGATTTCGGTTAGAAACTCCGAGATGTTCTTCAATATAGAATTCGTATCGACCTTCCACCATCGCCGACTCGCTATGACTTCATACTATACCTACTCTTCTCTTCATAGTATTTTTAATATTGAATTTTTATAATAGATATTATAATATCTTCATAAGATTCATGTCAAACATTTTATATATAATTTACTCAAATTTTCCTTAAATATTCATATTGAAAAATATTATTTCTTACAGCATACATAATTATAGTTTATTTTCTAGTAAATAGATGGTAAAATGTTTAATAAAGCTTAATTATATTGTTATAATTATACTGATATGTATCATAGTATAGTTATATCGTGTTTTATAAATAGAACAATTAAAGTTTCAAAGGAGGGTAGCAAATGTGATATTATATTAATAGCAATACTGTTAATAATATAAATATAACTTAAATAATTATATTAGGAGATGTTGATTATGAAAAAAGAAATAAAAGAACAAATCAAAAAAGTAGATATAAAAAACATGGATGAAACGCAGAAAAAAGCTGCTAAGATATTTGGAATGCTTATACTTAAAAAAGCCATCTTACCTTTTGCTTTATTAATAATTGTTTTTGTATTAGGGGCAGCACTGAAACTTAATGGTATATTAACTACTGTGTTAGCACTTGGAGTTGTAGGGTTTGGATTTATTTACCTAAAAAAATATAGAGACAAGCTTCAGGAACTGAAATATTATGAAGGAAAAGTTATACACGTTCAACAAAAAGGAAACTTGTATGAACTTCTTTTGAAAAACGGTAAATTACCAATTAAGTTAACTATAAAAAGCGGTTTTGATGAGAGCAAAGTAAGAAAAAATGAATTTGTAAGATTATATTTCAATCCTACTGAGAAAGTAGCAATTATATTTGAATAAAACAAAAGAGAAAGTTACATAACTTTCTCTTTTGTTTTATTATTTTTGATTTTCGTCTTCTACCCATTCTTTAGCCTCGACAACTGCTCTTTGACTTGGAATTGGTACTTTTGACTCAGGCATAGTTTTATCAATATCTGCCCAAGCTGCAGTTTCATGATTTTCTATTGGTTGATAACTTTCTTGTCTTTTATATTTTTTCATATAACCACCCCTTTTAGTTAGTATTAACCAAAAGATTATAGCTATATGCATAATATTTTAGAGCTTAATTCCCTTTAGCTATTTCGTTTTCTTCGTAACTAATCCAGTCGCTCCAACTACCAGCATAAAGTTTTGGATGTATGTTTATTTCTTCAAGAGCTAAAAAGTTTACACATCCAGTAATTCCTGATCCACAATATACTATAACTTCCTTATAATTTTTTACAGGTGCAAATATGTTCTCTAATGTTGATTTATCTTTAATTTGACTATTTTTATCAAGAACATCTTGCCAAAAGAAGTTTTTAGCTGACGGAATATGTCCTCCTACTTTATCAACAGGTTCAAATTCTCCCGTATACCTTTCAGGTGATCTAGAATCAATTATGATTGAAGTAGGTTTATTTATATTTAATTTAACCTCATTGGCATCACAAAGTATGTTATTTTGTAGATTTATTGTATAAGTTGATTTACTTTTACCAGGTAGATCTTTTACAAGATCATAACCATCATTTATCCATTTGTTTATTCCACCATTTAATACGTATACTTTTTCATGCCCTATATATTTAAGTAACCACCATAATCTAGAAGCTCCTGCTAAATCCCCATCATCATACGCTACTACAATGCTATTGTTATTTATTCCTATAGATTCTACTGTTTCTTTGAATACATTAATATCAGGAAGAGGATGTCTTCCACCATGTTCTTTTTTTTCTGATGATAAGTCAGTGTTTACATCCATAAAGAACGCACCTTTTATATGTCCTTTTTCATAGCTTTCTTTTCCATACTCTGCTAGTTGAAGATCAAATCTACAGTCTACTAGTATTAGGTCCTCATTATCAATATTTTCGTAAAGCCAATCTGTATTAACTAGATTTTTCAAGATATCATCTCCCGTCAATAGATATATTTTACTTAGTTACTATACAAATATTTTACCAATTTTTAAATATCAATTCTAGTAGCACAAATGTAAGTTTTTTTATTAAATTTTGTTTGGTTTATTAGGTGATTTTTTTAAACTTTTATGTTATTATTTAATGGAAAGGTAAATAATTACATACTCAAGGGGGTCTGTTATATGAAATTCTCAAGAAGAATAACAACTATGCAAGCTTCTCCTATTAGAAAGCTTGTTCCTTATGCAACTAAAGCGAAATCAGAAGGAAAAAAGGTTTACCATCTAAACATAGGTCAGCCAGATATAAAAACTCCTCAATCGTTTTTTGATGCTGTAAAGAATTTCAATGAGGAAGTATTAGAATATTCATTCTCTCAAGGAATGCCAGAACTTATAGATGCAATCCGTGATTACTACAAAAACTATAATATGGACTTTGATAAAGATGAAATTCTTATAACAAATGGTGGTAGTGAGGCTTTAATGTTTGCTATAATAGCTATCGCTGATGCTGGTGATGAAATTATAGCTCCAGAACCATTTTATACAAACTACAATGGATTTGCATCAGCTGTTGATGTAAACATACTTCCTATAACGACAAAAGCTGAAGATGGATTCCACTTACCTTCTAAGAGCGAAATTGAAAACGTTATCACTCCTAGAACAAGAGGAATTATGTTATCAAACCCTGGAAATCCAACAGGAGTAGTTTATACAAAAGAAGAAATAGAAATGGTTGCTTCTATAGCTAAGGAACATAATCTGTTTATAATTGCAGACGAAGTGTATAGAGAATTCGTATATGATGGATTAGAGTATACAAGCTTTGGAAATGTAAAAGATGTAGAAGATAGAGTTATTATAGTTGATAGTGTATCAAAGCGTTATAGTGCTTGTGGTGCTAGAATAGGATCTATAGCATCTAAAAATAAAGAGCTTATGAATCAAATATTAAAATTATGTCAAGGAAGATTATGTGTTCCTACATTAGAGCAAGTGGGAGCTGTAGAACTTTATAAAACTGATGAATCTTATTTTGAAGAAGTTAACCAAGAATACAAAAAAAGAAGAGATATAGTATATAAAAAGCTTTCTGAAATAGATGGAGTTGTATGTAAAGAGCCTAAAGGTGCATTTTATGTAGTTGCTAAATTACCAGTTGAAAATGCTGAAGATTTCGTTATATGGATGCTTAGAGATTTCGATTTAAATGGAGAAACTGTAATGATGGCTCCAGCTGAAGGGTTCTACTCTACTCCAGGTCTTGGCAAAGATGAAGTTAGACTTGCATATATACTAAATGAAGATGATTTAACTAAAGCTATGGAAGTTCTCAAAAAAGGACTTGAAACTTACATCAATCTTAATAAATAATAAAAACGAGCATATGCTCGTTTTTATTATTTATTACTAAACATCTGAAGCATTAGCATAACTTCTTGCATAGTTATTCCATATCCTTCTAATAATGCATTAATTACTGGGTAAAATTCTTTCATTAATTCCTCTTTATTTTCTTTCATTAGAGTTTCTACAGAAGGAATTATTTCTTTAATAAATTCAATTTTTTCTTTGTTATTCAGAGAATTATATTGTTTAACAAGTTCATTCATTTTAGAGGAACCTCCCTATTATTACTTTTTTTGACTTTATTATATATGAAAACCATACATCCTGCAATAATAATTAAGGCTCCCCCAAATAAGCTAAAAACATCTGGAACCTCTTTCCAAATAATAAATCCAACTACAGATGCAAAAATAATATTGGTATAATCATATATGGCTATTTCAGATGCTTCAGCATATTTATATGCTAAAGTTATACTAAACTGAGCGAGAGCTGCAAATATTCCCGTTCCCATTAAATACACAAATTGCATAGGTGTTGGGTGTTTATAATTAATAACAGTTAATGGAAGCATAGCTAAAACAGACACTAAAGAAAAATAAAAAACAATAGTAGAATATTCCTCTTTATCTCTTAATACTCTAAGTAATATATATGCCGCTGCTGCGAATATAGCAGATAAAAAACCTGCAGTTGCTGGTATAATTGTAAGTTCAAACTTAGGTTTTATTATCAACATTGCACCTATTATAACCATTACAAATGCAGGTATTTGTACAAAACTAAGCTTTTCCTTCAAGAACACAAAAGCGAATATAGTTACGAAAAATGGGGATAGCTTATTTAAAATAGATGCATCTGCCAATAGCAAGTTGTTTATTGCATAAAAATGAAGCACTACTCCTAAAAGGCCAAATATAGATCTACCCATAAGAAATAATTGATTTTTTTTACTTCCAAATAAGCTTACATTCTCTTTTTTAGCTATCCAAAATGCTATAAAAAGACTTATTAGGTTCCTAAAGAAAACTTTCTCAAATAAAGGTATGTCGCCTGAAAGTTTTACCATAGCAGCCATCAGTGCAAAGCATAAAGCAGAAAAGATAATTAAAATTATACCTTTCACCTTATTATCCATAATCAACCACCTTTCAATACATATACTATAAGATATTATATTATAATAAACAATAAAAAGCAGCCATATATGGCTGCTTTTTTCGTATTCAACAAGTGTTTATATTTGTATTTAATATTAGTTTATCTTGGCTCAACAATAAGTTTGATAGCAGTTCTTTCTTCACCATCAATTTCTACATCTGTGAAAGCTGGAATGCATATCAAATCCATTCCACTTGGTGCAACAAATCCTCTAGCGATTGCAACTGCCTTAACAGCTTGATTAAGAGCACCTGCACCTATTGCCTGTATTTCAGCTGATCCTTTTTCTCTTAAAACCCCTGCTAAAGCACCAGCAACAGAGTTTGGATTAGATTTTGTTGAAACTTTTAGTACCTCCATCTTAAATAAGCCCCCTTTAATATTTTTTTCTACAACTAAATAATGGATTTAAACTATATATTCTACATCTTTAATTAAAATCCTTTTTTATTTTATGTTAATATCCAATTTTTCTAAATTTTTCGTACCTATCTAAGATGATTTCATCGTTACTTAGCTTTTTATAGTTAGTGATTTCGCTTATAACATATTCCTTTATATTTTTTGATACAAGCCCAATATCTTTTTGTGCTCCACCTAAAGGTTCCTTTATAATCTTATCCACTATATTAAGTTCATATAAATCTTTACTAGTAAGCTTCATTATATTAGCGGCTTCACTAGATTTAGAAGCATCTTTCCACAAAATACTAGATAATCCCTCAGGAGATATAACAGAGTAGATAGAGTGCTCTAACATAGCAAGTTTATTACATACCCCTAAAGCTAAGGCTCCACCACTTCCACCTTCTCCTATGACTATAGATATTACAGGTACCTTTAAGGAACTCATTTCTAAAAGATTTCTAGCTATAGCTTCTCCTTGACCTCTTTCCTCTGCTCCTATTCCACAATATGCTCCAGGTGTATCTATGAATGTTATTATAGGTCTATCAAATTTATCAGCTTCTTTCATAAGTCTCAAAGCTTTTCTGTATCCTTCAGGATGGGGCATTCCAAAATTCCTCTTTATATTTTCTTTGACTGTTTTTCCTTTTTGATGCCCTATAATAGTAACAGGAATACCATCTATTAATCCTATTCCACCTATTATAGACTTATCATCTTTAAATAATCTATCACCATGCAGCTCTATAAAATCAGAGCAAATATGTTCAATATAATCCTGAGTTGTAGGTCTATCGTTGCTCCTACTTAAACTAACTTTTTGCCATGGAGTGAGGTTTTCATATATATCCGTTTTAAGATTTTCTAATTTCATGCTTAGGATTTTAATTTCCGCAGATAAATCTATATTGCTTTCTTTTGATAACTTCTTAAATTCTTCAATTTTATTTTCTAGCTCTAAAATGGGCTTATCTATTTGTAAATTCGTATTCATTTTCGAGCCCCCCTTTTAATAATTATGCATTTTAAATATTCTATACAATGTATTCTTCATATCTTGTCTACTAACGATAATATCTACAAATCCTTGCTCTAGTAAGAACTCTGACCTTTGGAACCCTTCTGGAAGATTTTGTTTTATAGTTTGCTGTATGACTCTTGGACCAGCAAAGCCAATGAGAGCCTTAGGTTCTGCTATTATTATATCTCCAAGCATTGCAAAGCTAGCTGTTACTCCACCTGTAGTTGGATCTGTAAGTATTGAGATATATGGTATACTATTTTTAGCTAATCTACTCAATTCTTGAGAAGTTTTAGCCATTTGCATAAGAGAAACTATTCCTTCTTGCATTCTTGCACCGCCAGATGAAGAAATAATTATTAGAGGGAATTTGTTTTCTAATGAATACTCAATAGCTCTAGTTATTTTTTCACCTACAGTCGCACCCATACTACCCATCATAAAATCTGAATTCATAACACAAATAACCACGTCTATACCATTAAGCTTACCTGTACCTGTTATTACAGCTTCGTTTTCTTTTGTTTTATCAATGTACGAGTTCAATTTTTCATCATATTGAGGAAAATCTAATATATTTCTTGCACTTAGTTTTGCATCTAACTCAACAAATGTAGCTTCATCTATTAAAAGACTTATTCTTTCTCTAGCTGGCATTTTGAAGTGATAGTTACATTTTGGGCATACATTTAAGTTTTCCTCTACATCCTTCTTGAATATGTCTTTATTGCAATCAGGGCATACTATCCAGAACTTTTCATCTAGATTTTTGCTTGAAAAATTAGTGCTAACACTTACACTTGCATATTCTTTATTTTTATTAAGCAGCTTTTTTATCAAAATATATCACCTCTAGGTAATTTAAATAGTAAATATGATTTTAAGTTGTATGAGTTTGAATATATTCATTCTCTATAAATTTTGTATAATGGGTATCGTTAATAAAGGCATCACTCTCAATGAGAGATTTTTGGAATTCCTTGTTTGTTATTACCCCTTCCACAGTCAATTCATCTAAAGCTCTATTCATTCTATTTATAGCATCATTTCTATTTTTGCCCCATACTATAAGCTTTCCTATCATAGAATCATATATTGGAGGAATTGTATATCCACTATATACAAAGCTATCCCATCTAACTCCCATTCCTCCAGGTGTATGAATATAAGTTATTTTTCCAGGAGAAGGTTTAAAATTGTTATATGCATCTTCTGCATTGATTCTACATTCGATTGAATGGCCACTAAATTTGATATCATCTTGTGTATAGTTTATCTTCTCACCAGAAGCTATTGATATTTGAAGACCTATTAAGTCAATTCCTGTTATCATTTCAGTTACAGGGTGCTCAACTTGTATTCTTGTATTCATTTCTATAAAATAAAAATTTTTATCCTTATCAACTATAAATTCAACAGTTCCTGCACCGATGTACCCTACTGATTTTGCACCTTTTACTGCAGCATTATATAATTTATTTTTAGTTTCGCAGTCAAGATAATCAGTCAGGCTCTCTTCTATAACTTTCTGATTTCTTCTTTGCATAGAGCAGTCTCTTCCACCTAAATGAATTACATTTCCAAAGTTATCTCCAAAAACTTGAACTTCTATATGTCTTGGGTTTTCGATATATTTCTCTAAATACATATCACCATTTCCAAATGCTGATAAAGCTTCTGATTTAGCTATATCAAAATTTGATATGAGTTCTTCTTTTGTATGAGCTATTCTCATACCCTTTCCGCCGCCACCACTAGATGCTTTTATAAGCACAGGATATCCTATTTCTTGTGCTATTTCTATAGCATTATCTATATTCTTAACAACTCCTTCAGAACCAGGTACAACAGGTACACCTGCTTTTATCATACTTTCTCTTGCTCTTGACTTGTCTCCCATTTTTTCTATATGTTCATAATCTGGTCCTATAAATATTATGTTATTTTCTTTACACTTTTTAGCAAAAGTTGAATTCTCTGATAAAAATCCAAAACCCGGATGTATTGCATCACACTTAGTCTTTAGTGCTAGATATATAATATTGTCTATGTTATTATAACTTTTCCCTATATTATTAGGCCCAATGCATATAGATTCATCTGCCATATATGTATGAAGGGACTCTTTATCTATTTCAGAATATATTGCTACGGTTTTTATACCCATTTCTTTACACGTTCTTATAATTCTTACTGCTATTTCTCCTCTATTTGCAATAAGTATTTTTTTAATCATATAAACATCTCCTTTGATTACTTGTTTAAACGTATTTCAAATAAAGGTTGATTATATTCAACTAAATCTTCATTCTCCACAAGTATACTTATTATCTCTCCATCTACATCGCTTTCTATTTCATTCATAAGCTTCATAGCCTCTAAAATACATAAAGTATCTCCTTTACTTACCTTCGATCCTACACTAACATAAGGCTGTGAATCTGGTGAAGGTGCTTTATAAAAAGTTCCCATTAAAGGTGCTTTTATAATATAAATGTTTTCATCTGTAGATCTTACAGTTTCTTCAATAACCTGTGCTGTTTCTTCATTTTTAATCACTTCAGTAGTAATATTTTCATAAGGATTGTTTTGTGATGAATATACACCTTTTTCTATGTAGATTTTAAAGTTGTCATTTTGTATCTCAAGTTTGTTTATATTAGTCTTATCTAGTGTCAAAATTAAATCTTTTATATCCTTTGAATTCATAATTTATTCCTCCTCTTTATACCTGGTACTAATATCATATAATATGATTATATCATATTATGATTAATGCTTACAACAAAAAAAGGTTATGGAACTGATAATTCCACAACCTTTTTTGTCATTGCACTCGCCCATAAAAAAAAGTTTTTACAGGCTTCAAATTATATTTGTGAGGCATTATTATTTGTTCTGTACTTCCTACAAATAAAACTCCTTCTTTTTTTAGAGATTTGCTAAATTTCTCATAAATTACTGCCTTAGCTTCTTCTGTAAAATATATCATCACATTCCTACATACAATCAAGTCGCAATTGTCTGTAAACGGGTCTTCTAGTAGATTTTGGTGTTTGAAGGTAACTCTATTTTTTATATCATCTTTAATAGCGTAAGTACTATCATTAAGCTTATCAAAGAACTTAATGATAAATTCATTTGGTAAATTTTTTAAACTTTTCTGGGTGTATATGCCACTTCTAGCTTTATTCATAACTTCTTTATCTATATCAGTTGCTAAAATATTTATTTTATTTAAAGGCATAAACTTACTTAAAAGCATAGCTAATGAATATGGTTCTTCTCCTGTAGAACAGGCCGCACTCCAAACTTTTAAGTTTGTATTGTTTTTAATCAAATTTGGAATTATATGATCTTCCAATACTTTCCATTGTTCTGGATTTCTATAAAACTCTGATACGTTTATAGTCATATAGTTTATAAATTCATTAAATAAGTCCTTGTTTACGTCAATGTGCTTAAAGTAGTCTTCAAAATTATTGAATCCATTTCTAGCAGCTAAAGATTCAAGCCTTCTTTTCATTTGCTTTTCTTTATATAAAGACAAATTGATACCTGTCTTTTTATATATTTTCTCTTTGAAATATTCGTATCCAAGCATTAACAACTACTCCCCTGTTTTAAATGATGTTTGAACCCCTTAATATTCAGTTACAAGCTTTTGATTTTGTCAATTACATTATCAATTACCCAATCTGGAGTTGATGCACCAGCAGTTATTCCCACATTTGAGCATTTCGCAATTTCTTGCAAGTCTAAATCTTCAATAGTTTCAATAGCGTATGTTTTGCAGAACTGACTACATATTTGAACTAGTTTTTGAGTGTTAGAACTATGAACCCCTCCTATTACTATCATAGCATCAACTGTTTTAGATATTTCCATAGCAGCTTCTTGCCTTTCTTTCGTTGCAGAACATATAGTATTAAAAAAGACAGTATCTGCAATAATATCTTTTAGTTTGTTACATATTTGATCATAAACCTGTAAATTCATAGTAGTTTGTGCTACAACACAATACTTATTATTTCTAGAAACTTTGTCTAAATCCTCTATTTTCTTTACAATTATACCGTCATTATTGCACCAACCATTAATTCCTATAACTTCTGGATGATTAGGATCGCCTATTATTATTATTTTGTATCCTTCATTGTAATATTTACTTGCTATATTTTGTATTTTTTTTACGTATGGACAGGTAAGATCTATAATATTTACTTCTTTTTTCTCTGCTTCTATGTATACATCTAAAGGCACCCCGTGAGATCGTATTATAACTGTATCCCCTTTACCTACTGTGCCTAAATCATCAATTATCTGAAGGCCCTTCTCCTCATACTTCTTTACAGCCTGTGAATTATGAATAAGTGGACCAAGTGAATATATTTTTGAATTATTTTCAAGGGCTTTCCAGGCTCTATCCATGGCTCTTTCAACACCAAAGCAAAATCCTGCATATTTAGCTATTTTAATTTCCAACATTATTCCTCCATTTTAGAATTTATTTATATCATCAGCTATTATATCTAATACTTTCTGACTCAATCTTTCATAATCTGAAGAACTAAGTTTATTTTCATAATACTCTTCTAAACTTAATGGATCATTTATATTAATTATAGTTTTGTTAAATAATTTATAGTTAGAAATTATTGATACAGGTACTATTTTAGATTTTCCTTTAATTGCAAGCATAGCAGTTCCTGCTTTAGCTTTTCCTAATTCTTTTTGTTTACTCCTAGTGCCTTCTGGGAAAATACCTAAAGTACCATTACTTCTCAATATCTTTAGAGCTATTTTAATAGTAGACACATCAGTTTTAGATCTATCTACTGGAAATACACCTAGCTTCTTCAATATATATCCAAAAATTTTATTACTAAACAGTTCTTTCTTTGCCATGTACGAAACTTTTCTTGGCATATAAATTCCTATGAATACAGGGTCAAGTAAGCTTTTATGATTTGATGCAAATATTAATGGTTCATCTAAAGGAACTTTTTCAACTCCTCTAACTTCTATTCTGTATAGTATTTTAAGTATAGGACTTAGTATTCCTCTTGTAATTTCATAAAAAGTCAAATAAACTCCCCCTTACTTTATATACTCAAGTATTTTAGAAACTACATCATCTATAGATTTACCACTAGTGTTTATTTCAATTGCATCATCAGCTTTGATAAGTGGTGCAAATTCTCTTTGCGAATCTATCTTATCTCTATTTTCTATGTCCTTGATTATCTCATCTATAGTTACTTCATATCCTTTGCTTTTGAGTTCTATATATCTTCTGTACGCCCTTTCCTTTACACTTGCAGTTAAAAAGAATTTATAATCTGCATTAGGAAAAACGTATGATCCTATATCCCTACCATCCATTATTACTGAATACTTTTCTCCCATTTTTCTTTGAAGAGATACCATAACTTCTCTTACCTCTTTTATCTGGGCTATATTCGAAACAAGGCTTGAAACTGATAAGTCTCTGATTTCTTCATTAACAATTTTTCCATCTAGGTATATATTGTTATCTTCGAAATCTATATCTGAATTTCTTGAGATTTCGATTATTTTATTTTCGTCAGTAATATCTATTTTTTTCTGTAACACTTTGTAAGTTATTGCTCTATACATAGCACCACTATCTATATAATTGATATTGAGCTTCTGAGATATAATTTTAGCTACAGTACTTTTTCCTGCACCAGCTGGTCCATCTATTGCTATAACTACTTTTTTCATATTTTTCCACTCCTTGATAGTAAATCTGGTCTCAATATTTTAGCTTCATTTAAATATACATGTACAATATCATCTTTTCTCTTGTTTGAGTTAATGTACATTAATATCCTTATGCATTTTTCCATACTTTCTTTAACGTATTTCTCTTCAAAATTTAACATTGGAGTATTTACCATTCCCATATTTCTCCTAGCAACTTCTGAAGGGTATACAGCATCTAAATCACTTGTCATTGTGAAAATTATACTTATTATATCTCTTTCGTCAATTTGATTTAAATCTAGTATTTCCTTAAGTAATATTTCCGTTTCCGCTAAGATCTCTTCCTTAGTATTTTCTTTAACTGTAGTAGCTCCTCTTATAGCTAATGTTATCATATTATCACCATCTCGCAGTATTATATCAGATTTAAAATATTTATTCTAGTAATATTATTAGTAATTTAGATGATTAGTATCATTAAGTTTTACGATTACAGGTCCATATTCTTTGAATTGAACAATATTCAATGCAGTATTATCTTGTTTTATTCTATAAAGATTACTTAAATCAGAACCTAATAAGCTTAAAAGTAATACTTTTATTGTCATACCGTGAGATATCAGCAATATATTCGAATTTGTATGATTTTTGTTAAGGTTTATAACTTGTTTATAGATTCTTTCTTTTAAAGCAACTAAATTTTCACCATCAGGTATAATAGCCTTGTGAGGTTCATTTCTCCAAATTCTATAAACATCAGTATAAGTTTTTTTTATCTCATCAATAGTCAAACCTTCCCATTTACCAAAATTTATTTCTCTTAGAGATTCTAAATAGTTAACATCCTTACTAAGAATGTTAGATATTATCGCAGATGTTTCTTTTGTTCTCCCTAAATCACTGCTATAAATAAAATCTATATCGTATTTTGATAATCTTTTTGCGATATTTTCCGCCTGTCTTTTTCCTTCTTCTGTTAGTTTTGAATCTCCATGCCCTTGAGTTTTTCCTTCTATATTCCACTGTGTTTCTCCATGTCTTACTATAAAAAAAGTGTTCATATATACCCTCCTATTTAATTATTATAAAGAAAAAAGAAATAGGAATTTTCCTATTTCTCATCGTAGATGTTATATTCTTTCCATATGTATTCTAGCTTATCAAAATATTTTTTGATCTCATCTTTCCTTCTCATACCTACAGCTACTATTAGTGCATTAGCAAAACTTAAAGGTGCTACTAAAGAATCTACAAATGAAGCCATATTGCTCTTAATTATAATGCTATCATCACATAACGCAGCGATAGGGGATAATACACTATCAGTTAAAGAGACTAATGTAGCTCCTTGTTCTTTAGCATATTTAAAAAGTTCTAATGTTCTCTTAGAATATCTAGGAAAACTTATTCCAATAACTAAATCGTCTTTATTAACATTAAGTATTTGCTCGAATACATCACTTATTCCATAGCTAACCACTTGAACATTATCTAGTATTAAGTTAAGATAAAAGCCAAGATATTCAGCTATTGCAGTAGAACTTCTAAGTCCTACAATATATATTTTTTTAGCGTTAAGAGTCTTATTGATAAGATTTTCAAAAGATTCAACATTCACTTCGTCTAATGTGCCTCTGATATTGTCAATATCAGATTTCAAAACTTTTTTGAGAATTGCCCAATCACTAGAGTATTCTTTTGCCATTTCAACCCTTTGGACAGTTGTTAATTTTGTTTTGATAAGTTCTTGAAGTGCCCTTTGAAGCTTAGGATATCCATCAAATCCTAACGCATTAGCGAATCTAACTACTGTAGATTCGCTAACTCCAACTGTTTCACCTAATTTACATGCTGTCATAAAAGCAGCTTTATCATAATTGTCTAGTATGAACTGAGCAATAAGCTTTTGTCCTTTACTCAGTTGGGAGAATTTTTGCTGTATAGTCACTATCAAATCACTTTTCTTTTCTATCATCAAATAAAACTCCTTCTTACTTGGATAGACCTAACCTACATATTATCTAGCATACTCTTTAATTAGAAGAGCTCCTTCTTTTAAAGCTAATGTATTAAGGTCTTCTGTTCCTTCAGGAACCCTTTCGAGTACTGCAGCAGTAAGTTGCTCTTGAGAAACTATCCCCATAACCTCGCCTATAGCACCAAGTGCCACTATATTTGCAACCATAGCTTTGCCTACTTTGTTAACTGCAGTTTCAATTATCGGAATGTTATAAATTTTTCCTGTTACAGTATTGTAATCTATTTTTACAGATGAGTCAACTATTAATATACCATCTTCTCTTAAATCTTTCGAATATTCCTGGAAAGACTTCTGAGTAAGACATAATAGTATATCTGGCTTTCTAACTTTTGGATAGTTAATTTCGTTTTCACTTATTATAACTTCAGCTTTACTAGCCCCACCTCTTGCTTCAGGTCCATAAGATTGAGTTTGCACTGCATTCATATTCGACCTAATAGCAGCTTCAGCTAATATTATTCCTGCAAGTATTAACCCTTGTCCACCCGAACCACTTAGCCTTAACTCCTTTTTCATAACTATCTCCCCTTTTTAAATCTATCGATAATTTTTTGATATTCTTCTGTATATTCAGGTTCTATTACGTTTTTAAACTCCCCAATGAATAGTTTTCCCTTTATTTTTTCTTCTGGGAGCTTATCTTTAAGTTTAATATCTATGAAGCTATCCTTTAATTCGTTCATTATGTTTACTGCGTTTCCTTTTTTATTTTTTCTTCCATAGTAAGTAGGACATATACTAACTCCCTCAATCAAAGAGAACCCTTTATGGCTTATACCTTTTTTAACATAGTCTATCATTTGTTTAGCATGATAAGCAGTTGATCTAGCAACATATGTAGCTCCAGAAGCTGCTCCTAGGTTACAAATATCAAATGGCTTATCTATGTTTCCATAAGGTGCAGTTGTAGCTTTATCACCTGTTGGAGTTGCTGGAGAATACTGTCCTCCAGTCATTCCATATATGTTGTTGTTAAATATTATTGTAGTTATATCTATATTTCTTCTTGCTGCATGTATTAGATGATTTCCCCCAATTGCAGTAGCATCTCCATCCCCAGATATTACAATTACGTGTAGTTCAGGGTTTGCAAGTTTTAATCCAGTTGCGAAAGCAAGTGCTCTTCCGTGAGTAGTATGTAAAGTATTAAAGTCCATATATCCAGCAGCTCTTGATGAGCATCCTATTCCAGAAACTATACAAACCTTATCTTTATCTAAACCTAATTCATCTATAGCAACAGAAATTGATCTCATTAATACCCCATGTCCACATCCCGGACACCATATATGAGGTAATCTCTCAGTTCTAAAAGTTTTTTGTATAACTCTACTAGACACTATAATACCCCCTTAACTTTCTCTATTATTTCTTCTGGAGTAATGTATTCTCCATTTGCCTTATTTATACCATGTACTTTTGCGTCTTTAACTGCAACCCTCTCAACTTCTAGAACGATTTGTCCAAGATTCATTTCTGTTACGAATATATTGTTAATTTTTTCACTTAATTGTTTTATCTGTTTCTCAGGGAACGGCCAAATAGTCTTAGCTATAAACATACCTGCTTTTATTCCTTGCTCCCTTAATAAGTTAACAGCTTCTTTAGTTGATCTAGCCATACAACCATAAGTAACAAACATAACATCTGCATCTTCTAAAAGGTATTCTTCATAAATTACTATATCATCTATATTGTTAGAAATTTTCTTCATAAGTCTATCTAACTGTCTTTCAGCTTCTTTAGTACTGTTAGTAGGGAACCCTGTTTCATCATGGAAAAGTCCTGTAACGTTATATCTATACCCTTCACCAAAGTTAGCCATAGGTGGGACTAAATCTTCAGTATACTCATAAGCTTTATATTCTTCTGGAGGGCAGGTTGGTTTTTTTCTATCTATTACTTCAAGTTCTCCTTCTTGAGGTATTTCTATCTTTTCTCTCATATGACCTATTACTTCATCTAATAATATAATAACTGGCATTCTGTACTTCTCTGCAAAATTGAAAGCCTTAACTGTCATGTCAAAAGTATCTCTAACAGAAATTGGTGATAAAGCTATAACAGGATGATCTCCTTGAGTACCCCATTTAGCTTGCATAACATCACCTTGAGCAGGAGCTGTTGGAAGTCCTGTACTTGGGCCACTTCTTTGAACATTAACCACAACAACCGGT
Organism: Alkalithermobacter paradoxus; assembly: GCA_002029295.1. Classification (GTDB taxonomy): domain Bacteria; phylum Bacillota; class Clostridia; order Peptostreptococcales; family Peptostreptococcaceae; genus Alkalithermobacter; species Alkalithermobacter paradoxus. The sequence goes on from MZGW01000001.1 coordinate 466,190, forward strand.
ATTTCTGTCATACATGCATAACCTAAGTTCTCTAATTTTAATGAAAATCCTGGCCCGCTTGTAGCAGTCATAGATTTTAATCCTGCTAAAGATCCACCTATAGCAGTAGCCATACCAGCTATTTCATCTTCCATTTGTATGAATTTTCCGCCAACTCTAGGCAGCAAAACAGCTGAAACCTCAGCAATTTCAGTTGAAGGGGTTATAGGATAACCTGCATAAAATCTCATCCCAGCATAAATAGCTCCTTCAACACAAGCCTCATTCCCTTGTAATAACTTGATAGTATTAGCCATATATTTACCCCCTTAATTACTTTTCTTCATTTTCTACGTATATAGCAAAATCTGGGCATCTAAGCTCACACAGTCCACATGCTATACACTTTTCGATATCTGCTATGTATATCTTATCTTCCTTTATATCGAGAACGTTTTTAGGACAAAACTCTACACATATTTTACATCCTTTACACCATTCAGGTTTGATTATAAGATTTTTCTTCAAAAAAAACCCTCTCCCTTCCTTTATAAACAAATAGTACTTTCAAATATATAATATCAGAAGGAAAAGGTTTTTGCAATTAAAGTTTCACAAATTCTGGCATAAATTTCATTTGAAATTTTCACTTCAAAAAATACAACCTCTAGATGTCTAGAGGTTGTATTTCCTTCATTATTCTGCCTATTCTGTCATAATGAGTTAAGTCATATTTTAGAGGAGTAATAGCTATAAAACCATTCTTTATAGCTGTAACATCGCTATTTTCATCTTGTTCTAATTCTACAGTTTTTCCCCCAAGCCAATAGTATATATTTCCTCTCGGGTCAATTCTTTTCTCGAAAGTATTCTCATACCTTCTTATGCCTAACTGTGTTACTTTAAATCCATTTATTTTAGTATCTCTAATATCTGGTATATTAATATTAATCATAGTATCATCTAGCATTGTTAAATTATCCTTAATTTTGTCTATAAACTGTACTACATACTCAGCACCTTTTTCATACTCTTTTGAAGATATATTTTTACCATCATAAGATATAGCTATAGAAGGCTTGTTTTGAACTAATCCTTCCATTGCACCAGAGACTGTTCCAGAATATATAACATCTGTACCTAAATTTGGTCCGTTGTTTATTCCACTTAAAACTAAATCTATATGGATATCTTCCAATATAGCTTCGATTCCTAGTTTTACACAATCAGCTGGAGTTCCACTTACAGCATAAGCATCTATATCTGTATTTCTGAAATTCACTTTCTTTACCATTAAAGGATTGTGTATAGTTATAGCATGACCTATTGCACTTTTTTCTGAATCCGGTGCAACTACATATACGTTAGCTATAGCTTTAACTTTATTAGCTAGTTCAAAGATTCCGTCAGCATACACTCCATCGTCATTAGTTATTAGTATGTTCATATATCATCACCTTTTTGTAATTAATAGGAAAGTATATGGCTAGTTGTTCATAACCATATACTTTCATTAAGTTAAGAATATTATTTTTGAGATAAAACGGGAGACTTTTTATACTGGATGAGTTTTCTGAGCTTCATCATAAACAGATGATTCTATTCTAAATTGGCTAGCCCATCTATCTTCGAAATACTTCTTTGCTACCTGAGGGAATAAAGCATAAGACAATACATCTTCGTCAGATTCATAAAACTCATTTATCTCTTTTTTAAACATTTCAAATTGAGGCTGTAATAAATCCGCAGGTCTTTGAGTTATAACTTCCTCATCACCTATTATTTTATTTTTAATTTCTTCCTTTATAGGTACAGGAGGCTTACCATACAGACCCTTAACGTAATCTTTTATTTCTTTAGGAACCATTTTATATCTTTCTCCTAGTATTACATTAAACACAGCTTGAGTTCCTACCATCTGACTAAGAGGAGTTACTAAAGGAGGATATCCTAAATCTTCTCTTACTTTCGGAACCTCTCTTAATACTTCTTCATATTTATCTTCTGCATTTTGAGCTCTAAGTTGAGACAACAAGTTAGATAGCATACCTCCAGGAACCTGATAAATTAGAGCTTTTGGATCTATTGCCATAACTTTATAATCTAAAATACCTTCTTTTATGTATTTTTCCTTTATATCTTTAAAATATTCAGCTATCTCACTTAATAAAGTCAAGTCTAATCCAGTATCGTACTGTGTTCCTTTTAAACTAGCAACAATAGGCTCAGTTGGTGGTTGAGATGTGCCAAGAGCAAACGGTGATATAGCGGTATCTACTATATCTACACCTGCTTCTATAGCTTTTAGCAATGTCATTGAAGCTACACCACTTGTATAGTGAGTGTGTAATTCAAGAGGAACTTTTATTTCTTTCTTTAAGCTTGATACAAGTTCATAAGCATCAAACGGAGTTATAACTCCTGCCATATCTTTTATGCATATAGAGTCTACCCCTAAACTTTCCATATCTTTTGCTAACTTTATGTAATAAGGTATGTTATGTACAGGACTTGTTGTATATGAAATAGTAGCTTGGCAATGAGCTTTTTCTTTTTTGATAGTATTTATAGATGTTTCGAGATTTCTTATATCATTTAAAGCATCAAATACTCTAATTATATCTATTCCATTATGTATAGACTTTTTGATGAATTCTTCAACTATATCATCTGGATAGTGTTTGTACCCTAATAGATTCTGGCCTCTTAGAAGCATCTGAAGTTTAGTATTTTTTATTTCTTTTCTTAACTTTCTAAGCCTTTCCCAAGGATTTTCATTTAAAAATCTTAAGCAAGCATCAAATGTAGCTCCACCCCAAACTTCAAGTGCATTATATCCAACAGAATCAAGTTTTTGTGCTATAGGTAACATTTCATCAGTCTTTAGTCTAGTTGCTATTAATGATTGATGTGCATCTCTCAATATAGTTTCTGTTATTTTAACTTTACCCATAGGAATACCTCCTTTGTTTTGTAAAACGTTGTCCTAAGAATATTCTATTTGATTATACTACATATATCAATAAACTATCAACTTCTTTTCTTACTATGGCAGGCAGTATTGAAAAAATCTGGTAAAATAGCGTATATATATTCTTCATCTTTAAGATTCTCACTTACTATGAATTCTCTCTCGGATAAATCCATAAAGCCTATTTTTTTAAAGAATTTCTCATTAATGTCTTTCTTAATTAAAAATAGTTTTATCCCATTTAAGTCAGCTAAATTTAGTAAAGATTTTATTAATCCATCCTTTAGAATACCTTCACTAGTTTTGTCTAATACAATAAAATCCTTAAGATATGCAATTCCATCTTCCGTTTTGTAACTTGCGCATCCTAGTATATTTTTATCATCATATATAGCTAGCAAATTATGTAGTGATTGTGTATCTAACTCTCTATTTAATATACTTTCCACTACACTCTTATCTTCTTTATTAATTCTTGTTATTTTCAGCATTTTTTCAACTCCCTATAAAGATTTTAGATAGCTTATCTCCTTGCTAGATAAATATCTCCATTCTCCTTTTTTAAGATTTGAAAGAGTAATATTTCCCATTGAGATTCTTTTTAAAGTCAAGACAGGGTGGCCTATTGCCTGACACATTTTTCTTACTTGTCTATTCTTTCCCTCGTGTATTGTTATTTCAACTTTAGAAAAGTCTTTTCCATACTCTAACACTTTAAACTTAGCAGGTGATGTAATATAGTTATCTATTTTTATACCTTTTTGAAATCTATCTATACTTAATTTGTCAGGGTGCCCCTTTATTTTAGCTATGTATGTTTTAGGAATCTCATGTTTTGGATGTGTCAATTTAAATGTAAGCTCTCCATCATTAGTAAGAATCAGAAGACCAGAGGTATCATAATCTAACCTTCCTACAGGGTATATTCTCTCGCGTACTGAACCTATTAAATCTACTACATTTTTTCTGTTAAACTGATCTTTAACAGTAGTAACGTAACCTTCAGGTTTATTTAATAATATATATATTTTCTTTTGCTCTAGATTTATTTTTTTTCCTTCAACTTCAACTATATCATTGTTTTCATCTATATTTGTACCTACTTCGTTGACTATTTTTCCATTTACTTTAACCTTTGCATTTACTATCAACTCATCAGCTTTTCTTCTAGAGGTTATTCCACATAGTGCAATATATTTATTTAATCTCATTAAATCTCTCCTTGATGATTGTTATATATAATAATTTATACCACTTTATATATATTTACAACTTATTTAAATAATATTTTATTAATTTGGTTAAATTAATATTGAATCTCACATTAAGGAGGATTTCAAATGCCTAACAAAAATAATAAGAACAATAGACATAATAAAAATGGTAGATCGACTCCGAATACTAAACTTGAATTTGCAGAAGAGTTAAATTTGCATCCTAATGAACATCCAAGTCAAACAGGATCTGTAAGTCAAAATACAAGTAGACCTGTTTCTAAAAGAAATAAGAATAAAAATCAAAAGTAATTTTATTAATATGGTTGCATTAAAGCAGCCATATTTTATTAGTAGTATTTTCTACTAGGAATTGTAATTCGTAAAGCAAGAGCCATGAGGCTCTATTGTACGGGATATGCATTTTTACTCTTCATATAATTAAATATATGCTCTCCATGCTCTTGTTCTTCTTTTTGTATATGATTTAAAGCTTTTCTGATGTTTGTATCAGTACATTCAAAAATAGTAGTGTTATACCCAGACGAAACATATTTCTCAGTCATTAACAAGTCTTTGCAGAATTTAATATCTTCTGGATTATAACTTGGAGATTGATCAAATACAATTGGTGCATTACTTTGAGCACTTTGTTGTTGCATATTAGGAATTTGTCCAGATAGAATTTGATTTATAGTATTTAAATGTTGTCTTTCTTGATCTGCATGATAAGTAAATAGTTGCTTTAATTGTGGGTCTTGAGCTTTATTTGCATACTCAGTATACTTTTGTATACACATTTCTTCATGACTTTTTTGATCTTCTAGCATCATTCTTTCTTTTTGACTTAGTTGCATCATAAATTTTAATACCTCCTTGAATTGTTACAATTATTGTTTGCCAATTCTAGAAATCATATTCATAGCCTTAAGATAATGATTTGATAACTTTAGTTACCTTGATATATAAAAGCTTTAATACAAAACTAAATAATAATATTATTGTTAGAATCAACAGAGCTGAATGGTAAAAGAATTCTTGAGGTAACATATTTATTATAGGATCAGTATTAGGATCGAATTGCCAATAAGTATTATCAAAAAATATTTCATGAAACACAGTAAAACTCGTATCAAAATCTAAAATAAATGCGCTCATTAATATTAGCGGTGCCGTAAACAAGATTCTAGCTGCATACAATATGTATATATACTGATTATTTTTAGTACTTATATAAATAATTAGTCCAGCTGCAATAGATGTTACTATAAGTACTACATCTAAAGTTTTAAATATATCCCTAACTTCCTTGAAGTGTATTTTTCCATATTTCGAAGAAGGAAGTGTTGGAAGGTTAAATTCTTCATTTTCCCTACCCATTAAATAATTTATTGTATAATCATAATTAACTTTAATTTCTTCTTTAGTCATTCCTGAATCTTCTTCGATATTCAAATAATCAATATCAAAATAATACAATGGTTTGAACGCTAAAGTGAGCTTAACAGACATAATGATTATTATTAAGCTCAGTATGATGGAAGCTATAGTATTTATAACTGTAGATACATATTTAATGTTTCTCAAAATAGTCCTCCTTATATTACAACTAAAAGCCTTAGAATTCTAAGGCTTTTAGTTTGTTAGTTTAAATCAAATGGTTTTACAAATTTATCTTTTTCTTCTCCACCATGTATATCAGCACGTTGTACTAATTTCCATCCATCTAATCTTTCTGAATCAACCCCAGCACTTATAAAATCATGCGGATTAAGTATAAATACTATATCTTTGTCATTATTACTTATATCTTTAGCCCATTCAAATTTATTTCCATCACCCAAGTTTATTCCAAAATGATCCATTTCTTCATGGTATCCTATTAATTTCCTGTGAGAACGAATAATCTGTTTAAATGAATTTTTAGCTGTAGAATCTTCACTATATTCAAATTTATTATCTCCTAAATCAGATACTATTATTATAGTCCCCTTATCCTTATTATATATATACTTTTCTCTTGGAAGCTTTAATGTATCAAGACCTGCATTAATAAAAGGGGTAGCATCAATCTCAAATCCTATATCAAATGTATTCTTACTAAAATCTTTGCTCCAAATAAATTTTTCCTTACCTGGTGATTGTAATACCCATTGATTTCTTTGCTCATCAAAATACACATTCTGATCACTGAAATTGATTAGTTCTTCAAATGACTTTATAGCAAAATTCCCTATTACATCTGTGTCTTGGCATGCTGATAATACTAATACAACTGTGCTTACCAAAATAAATGATATCATCCTCTTTATTTTCATATATAACCCTTCCTTTTTTCTATTTATAAGGCTTGAACTTCTTCAATCTTAACGCATTAGCTAGTACCGATACTGAACTTAAAGACATAGCAGCTGCAGCAAACATAGGATTTAACTGCGGTCCCCCAAAAGCATATAATACTCCTGCAGCTAATGGTATGCCAGCAACATTATACGCAAATGCCCAGAATAAATTTTGCTTAATATTAGTTATCGTACTCTTACTTAATTGTATAGCAGTAGCAACATCCATAAGGTCACTTCTCATAAGAACGATATCTGCGGATTCCATTGCAACATCAGTTCCTGATCCTATAGCAATCCCTACTTGAGCTTGTGCTAAAGCTGGCGCATCGTTAATTCCATCTCCAACCATAGCTACCTTCTTCCCTTCTTCTTGAAGTTTCTTAACTTCATTTGCCTTATCTTCAGGTAGAACTTCTGCTAAAACTCTATCTATTCCAACTTGCTTTGCTATAGCTTGAGCAGTTCTTTTATTATCACCTGTTATCATAGCAATCTCAATACCCATATCTTTAAGCCTTTGTATGGCTTTTTTACTACTTTCCTTTACTACATCAGCTACTGCTATGATACCTAATAAATTGCCATCTATTGCAATATACATCGGTGTTTTTCCTTCAGAAGCTAATCTATCAGATTCACTTTCCATCACAGCAAGATCTATTTTTTTATCTAGCATAAGTTTACGATTACCTAAGAGAACATTTTTTTCATTTATATATGCTTCTATACCATGTCCTGGTATAGCTATGAAATTACTCACACTCAAAAGCTCTATATTATTTTCATTAGCAAATCTTACTATTGCTTCTCCTAATGGATGTTCTGAACCTTTTTCTGCAGACGCTGCAATTTGCAATACTTTTTTACTCTCAGTAGGGTCTATCGTTATTATATCTGTAACCTGTGGTCTACCCTCTGTTATTGTTCCCGTCTTATCAAATACTATTGTTTGTATTTTATGTGCGATTTCAAGAGCCTCTCCACCTTTAATTAAAACTCCATACTCTGCCCCTTTGCCTGTTCCTACCATTATCGCTGTTGGAGTGGCAAGACCCAATGCACAAGGGCATGCTATCACCAGCACCGATATAAATATTTTAAGAGAAAATACTAAACTTTCACCACTTAAATACCAACCTATTCCTGCTATAACTGCAATAGCAAATACAACAGGAACAAAGTAACTCGACACTATATCTCCTAACTGTGCTATAGGAGCCTTAGATCCTTGAGCATCTTCAACTAATTTAATAATTTGAGATAATGCAGTATCTGCTCCAACCTTTGTTGCTCTAAACTTAATTGATCCATGTTTGTTTATACTTGCTCCGATTACTTTATCTCCAACATTTTTTTCAACAGGTATACTTTCTCCTGTAAGCATAGATTCATCTATAGTCGTACTTCCCTCTACCACTTCTCCATCTACTGGTATTTTTTCACCTGGTTTAACTAAAATTATATCTCCTACTTCTACTTCTTCTATTGACATCTCAATTTCTTGACCATTTTGTATAATTATAGCAGTCTTAGGTGCCAATCCCATAAGTTTTTTCATAGCTTCTGATGTTTTTCCTTTAGAAACTGCCTCAAGCGCCTTACCTAAAAGTACAAGAGTTACAATCATAGCAGCTGTTTCAAAGTATAAATAATGAACATACATAAAATCTCCGGTTGAAATTCTATATGTCGAATACGAACTATAAATAATAGCTGCCAATGTTCCAATTGCAATTAACGAATCCATATTAGGACTTTTCCTTATTATAGCTTTAAATCCAACTGTATAAAATTTATATCCAGCTATTACAACTGGTGTAGTAAGAATAATTTGAGCAATAGCATTATTTAGTGGATAATTCATAGGATCTAGCAAATAAGGTATTGGTATGTTTATGCCTGGTATCATTGGTCCCATAGCTATATAAAATAATGGAGCTGTAAATATTATCGATACAATAAATTTATACCAGAACATCTTTATCTCTTTTTCTTTTATTTGTTTATCTCTATCAAAGTCGCTAGATTTTTCAATATCTAAAGGTTTATATCCTAACTTTAATATCGCCTGTTTTATCTGAGAAGCCCTCACTTTATTTACATCGTAAGTTACAGTAGCTTTCTCTGTCGCAAAATTTACATTAACACTGTCTACCCCATCCATTTTTTTAATCTCTGCTTCTATACCTCTTGCACAAGATGCACACGTCATTCCCTGTATTGGTATGCTAACTTCCTTTTTTTCATATTCATTTACTTTATATCCTAATTTTATTATTGTGTCCTTTATATCTTTGATATCTATTTTAGATTCATCATACTCAATACTTAACTTTTCTGTAGCAAAGTTAATATTAACACTTGATACTTCTTTAAATTTTTTTATTTCTCTTTCAATCCCTTTAGCACAGGATACACACGTCATTCCCTCGATATTTAACACATGTTTTTTCATAACTCATTCACCCTTTCTCTGAAATAAAACAAATATTCCTTATACCCCTTACCAGTATATACTATGTTTAAAAAAAATTCCACACTTTTATAAAATAATTTGATTATAACTATAAACAATGTATAATAAATACATGAAATATTTATATGGGGTGATAATTTTGGAAATTATAAAGAAAAATAAGATGATTATTTCAATTATTTTATTAGTGGGAATGTTATTTACAACTTCACTTTATGTTTTTAATGACTATAATAACGATAATCATACATGTACTGAGAGTTGTAATCATAGTGATGAGAATTTATACAATAGCGTGAACAATAAAGTTGACAATGAAACTGCACTTAAAATAATGGATATGTATATAAATTTAGATAATTACGAAGGGAAAATGGCAACTCTACAAGGACAGTTGTTCAAAACATATGATGAATACTCTATAGGCGTTATACAGACCTTAGCTACTGGTGAGGACCTTGCATTTAACATCATTCTTGATCCTAACAACCCTCAAATAAATGAATTTGATGTATTAGACTGGATCGAGGTAACTGGCAAAGTTGGAGTAGTAGATGAAGTACACGGTGATCACACTCATGCAGTTCCAATACTTTATATAGATACAATAAGAAAAATAGACAACTAAAAACATTACGTAACTTCTAGATTTTGTATTGTTTTTCATCTAATTCCTAATATGTACTTATCATCTAGGTTAAACTAGTAAATAATTAAAGAATTAAAGGAGGAATTAATGTGACTAAGAAAAATAAAACTCCAACAAAATCTAGAGCTACTAACCCTAGAATACCTTTTCAAAAAGCTCATTTAGAAGCTGGGAAAGAACTTAGTGTAAATTTTAATGATTTGGACTCTAAACTAAAACATAACAGAAAAAACTCTCACTATACTGCTCAAGACTTTAACGATTAGAAATAAGGACCGTTCGGTCCTTATTTTTAATCGTTAGACTACAATTACATTTTCACACCCGTTTCTTCTTGCTAATTCTGACAATCCATTCATAGTTTTCTCATCAGGTGTATAACTTTTTATAATCTCAGTTCTTACACCTATAGGCCTATATTTTATCAGTTTATATCTTATATTTGAATTTAATGATGCAATTAGTTTACTTATCATGTCAACATTGTAATAATTATTTAAGATGTCAGGAACTATAACAGTTCTTACTTCGTAAAGCTTGTTTATATTTGAAATGTATTTTACATTTTCTATTACTGTTTTATTATCTTTACCGGTTAACATCATATGCTCTTTAGAATCATATGATTTAACATCAATCATAGCCATATCCATAACACTAACTAATTCACACATCTCATCTAATGGCAAATATCCATTAGTATCTAAAAATGTAGATAATCCTATGTTTTTAACTTCTTTAAAGAGTTTGGTTACAAAATTTGATTGTAATGTACATTCTCCACCAGAAACGGTTATTCCTGATATAAAAGGCTTTATTCTCTTTATTTCTTTTAATATATCTTCAACACTCATCTGAATAGTTTTAGGAGAACTATTTTTCGTACAAGTAACTACACACTTATCACAATCTTTACAAAGAGTTTTATTCCACACTATTTTGTCCTTAATTATACTTATAGCGTTGCTTTCACACTCTCTTGAGCATACTTTACAATGACTACACGTGTTTATGGTTTCAGGATTATGGCAGTAGAGGCAGTCAAAATTACATCCTTGCAAAAATATTGCCATTCTGTTTCCCGGACCATCGACTGAGCTAAAATGAATGATTTTATTAACCAAAGCACTACACATTTTTTCTTACCTTTCGACCTAATATATTCTGATTTTTAACAGATCCAAGTCCCAGAACAACTGTATCATGAAGAACTTGATTTCCTTTTTCTAATTTTTCCATATCTGATTTTTTAACCAGATACCCTGTAATTCTGACAACATCACAATCTGTAGAATATAGTGAAAAATACCTCATTCCTATATTAAATGCACCTTTAATTATATCTAGTATATACTTAGGATTTTGTTTTGATGTACTATCAAATGTAAAAATATCCCCTATGCCTGAAGGGAAATATTTATGAAATTTAGCAGATTGTATTAAGTGCTGATGAAGTTCAGGCTCTTCACCTATAGGTATTCTACATCCAGGGCTAATTCCATTGTCTAAGTCAATACCAACCTGTGCATGTAACAGATACTTGCCCTTTGTAATCTTGCAATGAGGATTGTTATATTTATTAACCTCTTGTTGAATTTTCTCTATAATTTTTATACCTAATTCATCAGCTTCATGACTATGACCGAACCTACCTTTTAAATTTTTGTTCCCCATAAAATTATTTACACAATCTGCTAAACCAAATATTCCAAACATACTTGTAAATTTATCTTTGTAAATTAACTTTTCCTTTACCAAAAAACTAGACTCAAAGAAGTTACTTTCCTCAACTAAGAATCTGACTCTTTCATCCATATACTCTATCATTCTATTTACTGCATCAGGTAATATATTATCAATAAAATCTTCTACACTCGACCCTTTGCTTGATAACTTAGCTAAATTCAATCTAACAAGTGTATGACTCCCCCCACCTATATTTAATCCATTATAGCAACTTGCTATTGCATAATTTTCTCCTAAGTCTTTCTTAAATATGCCATGGTTTGCAAAACTAGGCTTTGCAGTTACTAGAGCAGTACTTATAGCTTCAATACATACGCTTTCAGGTGTCATCTCCCCATATTTTAACGTTATATTCGGAACAGCATTTTGAAGCTCTCTCTCGGCTTTTAATATTAATCTTCCTGCTCTAGTATCGTAAGGACCTATATTTGCATGACAAAATGAATCTGTTAAAGTTCTATCTATATGTGTTAAAAATAACTTTATAGCATTAAATGCTTCATCTTCATCATCTATGAAAGGCTCTAATAAAGTGTCTATGTTCCCTATGTACACAGGAAATGATGTTATAGAAGGTACATGTTTATATAATATTAAAAGATTATTAGTTGCCTCCCATATATTTTTCGGAGGATTAAGTTTTAGAAACTCACTTCCTTCTTTCATAAATTTTTCATAATCGGGAACAACATATCTTGGTCTATAAGGTGCATTTCCTTCGAATAGGTCGCAAATTATTCCTTCATCTCTATATTGTTGAATCCTATCGTTTATATTTAATACATTAATATCGTTTTCACAACATCTAGCAAGAGCAATTACCTTTTGTTCATACGTTAAAATTCTATCTTTTATTATGTCTAAAGCTTTTTCCATAGTTTTTTCACTCCATTTGTCATTAGTAATTAATTTATATTATATAGAACAAACTCTTTCTTTGAAAGATTTAATTAAAGAATACTTTATTAAAACACATTACGTAAATTATAACTTTCCCACAATTTATTTTAAATACATAATTTCCTATGTGTTATAAAAAATCAAACACAGAATATACTTTTCTTATTTAATATATTTTATCTGTGAATAATCCTTATGAATCCTTACAATTTGTATTTTATATTGCTCTTTTTTTCATATTGTGTTCCTTTAATAAAGTCAATCATATTTTCACTTATAGCATCTATAGCATACACAAAGTTTCTATAACATTGAAGCACTTCATAATTTTCTTTCATACTAACCATGCAGTTTTCTTCATATCTAGGTTGAGTACTAATATTTCTTAGTATTCTTTCAATATCATCATAATAATGAGGTTGTATCTTCATTCCATGATTTATGTATCTCAATATATTATCTATCTCTCGAACACTCAATACACAAAACTTAGATTTATTGTGAATTTTTATATTATTAGCAAATATAATTATAGGTTCTATGTGTATATATGGTGCTTTACTACCATACTTAGCATGAAGTTCCTTGTTAATATTAAATTTTACCTTATTTATATAACTAACTTCATGTATAGGATTGTCAATATGCACTTTGGAACCATCTATTTTTTCTAGTGTAGTGTGTCCATAGTTATCTATCATAAGTGTTTCTCCATCATCTATACCTTGTTTATATTTTATATGTATAGAATACAACTTTGAATTAGATAATATTATGTATCCTAAATCTAAGTACTTTTCATCAATATTTATAGTTATATCCCCCATATACTTTATATTTTTTTGTTCTGAATTTTGTCTTACAATTTCAATTAAGGTATTTTCATACTCCATTCTTTTATTTTTTATTTTAATCTTATTTTCAAGTTCCTGTCTTTTATTAAAAAACTCAGAATAATCATCTAAGATTTTTTGAAGTATTTTATCTAAACTTATATTCTTTATTGCTTTAATATTATTTCCATATTTCTGTATATAGATCATTAATTTATTAATCTTCATCTCTATATCTCTTTTATCTTTGTATATAGATTCATTTGATCTTAAAAATTCTTCTATATTAGCATAATAATCTTTATTTATTTCTTCTTTTATATATTCATATTTTAGTATATTATTTTTGTCTATTTCATATCGAGAAGCTATGTATTTAACCTCATCTATATATTCACTTATCATTTGATTTATATATTTGTTATTTTGTTTAATTAATTCTTTACTTTTTTTATTTATTTTAATCTTTTGTATATATTTTGTTAGAAGCTTAAGGCATATTACAATAATTCCTATAATTATTATCAATATGCTATGCCTATTATTATCAGTTAAAATAATGTTAGAAAGTAGACTAATAACTTGTGTTAACATTTAACCCCCCCTATAATTCTAATCTATATAATATATCTGAATACAAAAAATTTTATGATATCTAACTTTATGGATGTAAATCAATTATGTGTATCACAATTTAAAAATTGTGCAAGATAATATTAATCAATATACAAAAGGTGGTGAATAGTATGTCTAAAAAACCTATAAATCCTAACGCTGTAGAAGCCTTAAATAAAATGAAATATGAAATAGCTAATGAACTTGGTATTTCACATGATTCATCAGTCGATAAGTCTAACTTAACATCTAGAGAAAATGGACTTGTGGCAGGATATGTCGGTGGACATATGACTAGAAAACTTGTAGAAATGGGAGAAAAACTTTTAATTCAAAATAACAAGGAAAAGTAATTAAAAAGAAGAACCATTTCGGTTCTTCTTCTATTTTGAACTAGTGTTTTTTCTTTTGAGCAAGGTCAATAGATCCAAGTATTATATGTGCAAGTCCAAGACCTATTACTCCTGCTTCAATCATCGGCATTAGATTTCTTCTTTTTAAGTCTCTTTTTTTCATATTTCTTAGCCTTAGAGCTGTACCTGTTGCTGTTACGACGGTGCCTAAAGCCGTTGGTATTAAACCTTCACGCATACAAGGATACCTCCTTTGATATTTGGGGTATTCTTATATTGCTCCTATTTTTAGTTTTTTATCCTACTTTTACTCATCATTAAATTCTGCTTTTATTTTATTTTGTATCTTTACTACGTCTTTTTCTGTAAGATTTGTAGTTTCTAGTATTTCAGCCATTCCTATACCCTTATCTAGCATTTGTTTAGCATGGTCAACTGCATCTTCATACTCACCTTTCAAAAACTTTCTTTCCTTCATACAATCACTCTCCTCTTTCAAATATATTTTCCATAGAAAGAGGTTTTATTCATAATCCACTTCAATATTTGTTACTATAGCAGTTTCAGGAGGTATCTCATCTTTCTTAACATCTATAGATGTCCAATCTCCTATTACGCTAACATTATGTTTCTTAAGATGTTCGTGTAAATTAGCTTCATGAATATGACTTTGTTTACTTACGACTATAGACATTTGGTTTATCTTTTTTATATTTCTATCTGTACAAATTTCTTTTAAGAACGTATCAATTTTATTAAGTAGATATACATCCCCCACTTTAGTGCCTCCTTCGTGATTTTGATTTTTACAATAAAAATATATGCTTTTATAGATTTTATAGAACAACTAACTTACTTCCTATTAAGAATTATTTTATAAAGTTTGGCAAAAATATATTCAAAATAAAGGAGGATTTATATCATGAGAGATTTTAAAATAATTTCAAACAATGATGAGTGTGTTGAAGCTATATACGAGATAGAAGATATGTTAATGGACAAAGATTTAGTTCTTGTTGAATACTCTTTAGAATCAGGAATTATAGCTCAAGATAGTACAGGTCAAAACAGATATTATGATTTTGAAGAATTTGGTTATAGAGTTAGTAGTTCTTTTATGCAAGGAATATCTTATAAATAATCTATATCTGTTTTGCATATAAATTTTTAATGTGTCTAAAATATACATCAGGAGGTGAATTATGGATAATCTAAGTGTTGTAAGCATTAGAGTAGATCAAAGAACAGACTCTGCTCCTAAAGTTCAGGAAATATTAACAAGAAATGGAGATATGATTCTATCTAGGTTCGGAATGCATGATCCACAAGAGATAAACACAGGATTAATCACTCTGAATGTTAGAGCAACGAAAGGCAGAATAAACAACATGCTAAATGATCTTACTTCCCTAGATGGAGTAAGAGTTAACCACATGGAAGCATAAAAAAGAAGTTCATAGAAATGAACTTCTTTTTTATGGTTACATAATTTTATTTAAGTAAACACTCAGTTTCTTTTCATTTTTCCCTAAAAAATCCTGCAATAAGTTCATATATTCCACAAGGAAGCTGAAGCATTAATATAAATGATATTAAAAATCCTAACTTATAAATTAGTCCTACTATTCCTTGTGAGCTAGAACTTGCTCCTAGGTTATCAAATATAATCAACATAACTAAAGCAACAACACCTCTAAGTATAATTTTCAAACTATCTTTTCTACTTAAATAATTATAACTCATAATAGCACCTTCTTTGATTTTTAATATTTTGCTACTATGATATTCATCTTTTTTATATTTGTGCACAAAAATAGCTTGCAACATTAATATTGCAAGCTATTTTCATATTAATTTGAATCTTTAAATCCTAATACATAAGTAGCTATAAATGCTCCTGCAAATGCTATAACCATACCAATTATATAGTTAAACATTGAGTTTATATCTGTTATAGCTATACCAGGAATACCAGTTGCTCCTAATGCAGTCATTCCTACCTTAGTTGCAACAACATACATTCCACCTATCGCACCACCTATTGCAGCTGCTATAAATGGCTTAACTAACCTTAGATTAACTCCAAAGATTGCAGCTTCTGTAATACCTAATAAACATGATGTAGCAGCAGGAAGAGCTATAGATTTAATTTTTTGATCCTTAGTTTTAAAGTATACAGCAGTAGCAGCGCCACCTTGGGCTACATTAGCCATAGACCAGATAGGTAACAGGAAATTTACCCCTACACTTCCAATCAATCCAGCTTCTATAGCATGGAAACTATGATGTACTCCTGTAATTACTATGGAAGAATAAGTTCCACCAAATAATAGTCCTGCCAATATACCTGCATTTTCATATACTACTGTAAGCAGCGTTGAAATTCCATCTCCAAGTAATCTTCCTAAAGGTCCTATAGCTATCAATGATATAAATCCACTTACCATTAATGTTAAAAATGGAGTAAGTATTATATCTAACGAATTTGGTACGACTTTCCTTAAGTTTCTTTCAACAATTCCCATAACATATACAGCTATTAATATAGGTAATACTGTCCCTTGATATCCAACCATTCCTATTCTTAATCCAAATACATCTATAGTTTTTTCGATCCCTCCACCTACAGTCCATGCGTTTTGTAGGGCAGGATGTATCAAAATACCCCCTAATGTAGCAGCTAGATATGGATTAGCTCCAAACTCTTTAGCTGCACTAAATGCTATTAGAATTGGTAAAAATACAAATGCAGAGTTAGAGAACATATCTAAAAGTGTAAATAAACCTGTATCCCCTTCAACCCATCCAAACCTTGTAGACATTCCAAGTACTCCCATCAAAAGACCACTTGCTACAATAGCTGGTATTATAGGTACAAATATATTAGATAGCATTCTTGCAAATCTTTGAAGAGGATTCATATTTTTCATAGCAGCTTTTTTCGCATCGTCTGTAGAACTATTTTCTATATCTCCTTGTTTTATCATTTCCGTATAAACCTTATTTACAAGTCCCTGACCTAAGATAATTTGGAACTGTCCACCCGTTGAAAAACAACCCTTAACATCAGGCAGATTTTCTATTTCATCTTTTTTTACTATACTTTCATTTTTTAAAACAATCCTAAGTCTTGTTGCACAATGGGCAGCACTCTCTATATTTTCTCTTCCACCTATAAATTCTAAAATACGTGAAGATAATGTTTTTATATCCATATTCATCTATCCTTTCCATATTTGTATATAGTAAATGAACTTTTTCAAACAAACTATACATTAGGCCCAATGTATTTTTTAACTTAATTTTGATACAAAAAAAGACCTAAAATCGCAAAATGTAAATAGTATTACACTTTACAATTTAGGTCTTGCCTGCATCACCAGTCACAATCCTACTATATATCGTTTTCCTGTTTGTATTATACATTTTATATAACTAATCTTAATTTGTCAATATATATTTTATAATTTAAGATTTAATGTGCATACTATACTTATTATTAAAAAACTATGATATAATTTTTTGCGGGTGATATTATGAATATATTCAAAAATGATTGGAATACATACCTGAAAGAAGAGTTAGAAAAAGAATACTATTTAAATTTAAGACAATACTTAATAAATGAATACGAAACTAAAACTATATATCCTGATGCAAATGATATATTTAATGCATTACATTATACGCCATTTAGTGATGTTAAAGTTGTTATTCTAGGTCAAGATCCATATCATGGACCTAATCAAGCACACGGTCTAAGTTTTTCTGTTAAACCATCAGTAAAAATTCCACCTTCCCTTTTGAACATATTTAAAGAATTAAATTCTGACTGTAATTGCTTTATACCTAACAATGGCTATCTTAAAAAATGGGCAGACCAAGGTGTTTTGCTTCTTAATACAGTGTTAACTGTGGTAGCTGGAAAGCCTAATTCGCACAGGAATATAGGATGGGAACACTTCACTGATAAAATAATTATCGAACTCAATAAAAGAAATGACCCTATGGTTTTTATACTGTGGGGCAACAATGCACAAAGCAAAACTAAGCTTATCACTAATCCTGTACATAAAATAATTAAATCAGTACATCCAAGCCCACTATCTGCTAGTAGAGGATTTTTTGGCAGTAAGCCATTTTCCCAAACTAACAACTTCCTTCTATCCATAAACAAAAAACCTATAGATTGGCAAATTGAGAATATATAAAACACATACTAAGTTTAGTATGTGTTTCTTTACAGTATAGCAATTGCTCTCGTTGGAGAGCCATCTGCCTCTTTAGTTTTTAACGGCATACACATAAATAAAAATGTATCTTTTTCGATATGATCTAAGTTCGTCAAATTCTCTATGATTATCATTCCTTCTTTAAAGAAAATATGATGTACAGAAAATGTAGATGACTCTATATTATCTATAGAAATAGCATCAATTCCTATTCCTTTTAATTTGAATTTACATATCCAATTAGCACAATCTAAACTTAATGTAGGAAACCCTTTGAAATAATCATCATTACCCCAAAGTTTGCTCCATCCAGTTCTTAATATTAAATAATCTGCATATTTTATTTTTCCTTCGTATTTCTTTAAATCTTCAATTTCAATATATTTAGATTTTGAATTTGTTAAATCAATGATATATCCATTTCCGCTAAAGTACTCCACTTCATATTCATCAAGAAACATTCCATCTTTAAGCATATGAGCTGGGGCATCTATATGAGTACCCGTATGAGAATACATCGCTATTTTCTTTTCAAGAAATCCATCTTTTTCTAGTGTGTTTCCATCTTCAAATATAGGCTTTTCTGTTCCTGGAAAAACAGGCATTTGCGGATGAATCAAATGAGTCAAATCTACTATCTTCATAACATTATCCCCCTAATAATCCTTTATTACTCGCTTCCCAAAGGTATAAAGAAAGTACAGTTCTATAAGGACTAAACTTTTCACTCATATGCATGGTTTCTTTCTCACTTGGAATTTCATTTAAATCATACAACCACTTTATCCCTTTTTTCAACCCCAAATCTTGAGGAGAAAAAATATCTAACCTCCCTAATGAGAATATTAGAAACATTTGAGCAGTCCACTTTCCTATCCCTTTAACTTTTGTTAATATTTTTATTATTTCTTCATCTTCATAATTATCTATCTCATTTAAGTCTATGCATTTATTTATCACATTATTTGATAAGTCTTTCATATATATAATCTTTGATCTAGATAATCCTATACTTCTTAGCTCTTCATCTTTTAAACTAGTTATTTTTTCTGGTGTGACATATTCACACAATTCAATAAACCTATTATATATTGTATCTGCTGCTTTTAATGATAATTGTTGTCCTATAATACTTTTTATCAAGGATAGATAGTAATCATCTGCAAGTACTACCTTGCATTCGTTTACTCTTTCTATCAATTTACTCATTTTTTCGTCTATAGATGATATATAAATACTTTCTTTGTCGTTTTTATTGAATTGTAATGTTTTTCTCATTTTTCTCTCCTTATTTTTTAGTTTTATTTCTACTAGGAAGTATCTTCTACTTGAGTAATTTTTTAATCAACTTAAATATATCGAATGTAGTTTTATTATATATTTTATTATACGCATATTTTTTAGGATTTCTTATCCACCCATATCCTCTGGGCATTTTAAATCCTGCCCTATGGACGATTTGTCTTTTTATACTAGTTCTAGCTGATACTCTTTTTTTTAGACTTGGAGTTCTCATTCCAAATTTCATAGATTTATCTCCTTTCATTATTCTTTAATTATATAATACTATATTACCTAGGAAATATATTCAAATTATACTCTAAATGTAACTTCATTGATTGTTTAAATACTATATCTGATTTACTACTTAAAAGAAAAACGTATATAAATGTATAATAGAAATTTATTTATCGTGAAATACTATATATGTAATATAACTCTATTATTACTCAGTGCTACAAAATTAAGGGAGGTTTTTATAAGTGAACAAAAAATTAAAATCGAGTACAGATAATCAGTGGATATCAGTATCTCAAGAATCTTCTAAATGCAAGAACCTTTCAAATAAAAAGGAAAAAACAGCTACAGATAATCAATGGACATCTACTGCTAAAAATACTTTTGAAGATAAAAAGTAAGCTACAGAAAAAGCACCGTCTTGACAGTACGGTGCTTTTTTATCTATATTCTTTTTTCATCTACTTCCAAAACTACAGGACAATGATCACTACCATATACATGTGGATGTATATCTGCTCCTATAAGACTTTCTTTTATTCTTTTAGATACTATAAAATAATCTATTCTCCAACCTGCATTTCTTTCTCTAGCCTTTCCCATATAAGACCACCATGTGTAAGCACCTTCTTTGTCAGGATAAAAGTGTCTAAATGTATCTATAAACCCAACATCTAATAAATCTGTAATTTTTCCTCTTTCTTCATCTGTAAATCCTGCATTTCTTTTATTAGACTTAGGGTTTTTTAGATCAATTTCCTTGTGTGCAACATTAAGATCCCCGCACAAAATAACAGGTTTTTTCGAATCAAGTTTCTTTATATATTCTCTGAACACATCTTCCCATACCATCCTATAGTCTAATCTTGCAAGTTCTCTTTGAGAGTTTGGTGTATATACATTAACTAAATAGAATTTTTCAAATTCAAGAGTTATAACTCTTCCTTCTTGATCGTGTTCATCATCTCCTAATCCATACTTAACGGATAAAGGTCTTTTCTTAGTAAATATAGCTGTTCCTGAATATCCTTTCTTCACTGCATAATTCCAGTATTGTTCATAACCTTCAAGTTGTAGGTCTATTTGACCTTCTTGTAGTTTAGTTTCTTGAACACAAAACATATCTGCATCCATATCTTTAAAGTATTCTAGAAACCCTTTATTTACACATGCCCTAAGACCATTTACATTCCAAGATATTAACTTCATCTTATATCCTCCATATTCTTTACCCTTGTACTGATTGTAATTTTATCATATTATTTATGCTAATCAACTATATATAGTCACTTATGTCTACAGCTTTTCCTTGTTCAAATTCTTTATCAAATAATACTTTCTTAATAACTTTAGCTACATCTTTTGCAGCCTTTAACTTCCCTTTATCTTTAAAATCTATGAAAGTTTCTAAATTAGGAAAATCTTCCTCACTAGAAGACCTTATTTCTTTTTGCATATTCGTATCTACTATTCCAGGTGCAAATGATATTATTTTTGTTGGATATTCCTTGTTCATTTCTTCTTGCCCTACACACTGTGTAAACATATCTAACCCTGATTTTGAACTGCAATAACAACTCCACCCCTCTATAGGATTACTTGCTGCTCCTGAAGAAATATTGATTATCCTTTTCTCAGCATCTATGTCCTTTGCCAACCTTATAAAGTTTGATACCATCAACATAGGTGCTGTAAGATTTACATTTATATTCTTTATAATATCATATTTATCGCACTTATCTATAATTTTAATGGGTGATATAATGCCAGCATTATTAATTAGATATATACCTCTAGCCCTTATCATATCCACCTTTTCGAAAATACCATTCATTAGTTTATCAATATCGCATAGATTGTTCAGATCATATTCAAAGTAGTCTAAATTAACCCCCTTACTATTAGCTTCTGATATCAAACTCATATTCTTCTTTCTAGATATGCAAAATAAATGATTGTCCTTTTGTATCAATTCTCTTATTATAGCTTCTCCTATACCTCTTGAGGTTCCTGTTACAATTATATAATTCATATTTCCTCCTTTTTCTACAAAATAACCTATGCTGCATATATTATATTCTACCATATATAACTAATAATTTTTCTAGAATTACATTTATAAATACTATATCCTTATTACACCTCATATACTTATACTATATATTTTAATTAAAAGGAGTGATTCAATGTCTCAGCTGCTAGTACATGCTATGAGAGGTGATTATGTAGAAAGTAGACATTATGGAGATCTAGTTATTGTAAATAGAAATGGTAAAATACTTTATTCCGTTGGTGATCATAATAGATTTACTTTATGGAGATCTGCTGCAAAGCCTTTTCAAGTAATTCCTTTCGTTGAAAGTGGAGGAGTTGAAAAATTCAATATTACTATGGAAGAACTATCCGTAATGACATCATCTCACGGAGGAGAGAACAAACATATAAATGCAGTTAACCGTATATTAAACAAGCTAAACGTACCTATTGAAAGTTTAGATTGCGGGATTGCCCCTCCTATGTATTCAAAAGCATCTGCACAACTTCTCAAATCAGGTAAAGAATGTAACTCACTTCATAATGCATGCTCTGGCAAACATTCAGCAATGATAGGTCTAGCTATTATAAAAGATATATGTCCACAAAATTATATAAATATAAATCACCCTGTTCAAAAGGCTATGCTTAATATCGTTTCAGAAATTTGTGATATAGATGAAAATGATATAGCTGTGGCTATTGATGGCTGTGGTGTGCCTGTATTTGGAATGGGTATAGATAAAATGGCTTTAGCCTATGCGAAACTTTCTATGCCTGATGGGTTATTTTCTCATCATAGAACTCAAGCTATGAAAAAAATCGTTACAGCTATGACAAGTTACCCTTTTTATGTAGCAGGAACAGATAGGCTAGATACAGCTTTAATGAAAGTAACAAAGGGTAGACTTGTTGCTAAATTAGGAGCAGAAGCTGTATATAATGTAGGGATAGTAAATGAAGGTATTGGTATATGTCTTAAAATAGATGATGGAAACGTGAGGGCCATTGACCCTGTTATTATAGAAACTTTAAAACAGTTAGATCTATTATCTTATAGAGAACTTAATGAACTTAATTATAGACATATCCCTCTACTAAAAAATCATCGCAAAGAGGTTATAGGAAAATTAAAGCCAGTATTTTCTTTAAATAGATATATGTAAAAATAATCATTTTATAAGGCATAAGACTTTATCCTTATGCCTTTTTAGTTTCATTTATATTAGTAGTCTTACTATTCTTTCACATGTGTGTTCCATATTCTTTTTTCCATTTTTTAATGCTTCGTCTAAAGTTTCTACACCATTTAATATGCATATTATAGAAGTTATTCCATGATTATATAGTGATTCTACTCCATCACCTATTCTACCAGCGAATGCGATAGTTGGTATTCCAAACTTTCTAGCAGTAATCGAAACTCCATATGGTGTTTTTCCATGAATTGTTTGACTATCTATACTTCCCTCTCCAGTAAATACATAATTAGCCCCTTTAATCTTTTCTTCCAAACCAGTATATCTAATAACCAACTCTACACCTTTCCTAAGGTTTGCACCTAAAAACGCCATAAGCCCTGCCCCAAGGCCTCCTGCTGCTCCTGCACCTGGTACATGTTCAATATCTATATCTAATTCTTTTCTTATTATGTTAGCATAATGAATTAAGTTTTCATCCATTATCTTAACCATCTCAGGTGTTGCACCTTTTTGAGGTCCAAACACATAGGAAGCTCCTTTTTTTCCTGTAAGAATATTATCAACATCACAAGCGACATCTATATTTACACTCTTTATTCTATTATCTAAATTAGATAAATCTATTTTGTGCAATTTATTCAATGCCCTTGCCCCTAAACCAAGCTCATTTCCATCTTTATCAAGCAGTTTTCCACCTAATGCTTGAATCATTCCAGCTCCACCATCATTAGTAGCACTTCCACCTATTCCTATTAATATATTTTTCACATTTTTATCAAGAGCTGCCCTTATAAGCTGGCCTGTTCCATAGGTTGTTGTGTATAGTGGATTTCTAGCTTCCTTTTGCAGTAATTCTAGCCCACTTGCACTTGCCATTTCTATAACTGCACTTTCATTATTTCCTAATATTCCAAAGTGTGCACGTACGCTATTTCCTAACGGCCCCATGACATCTACATAGTGTACTTGTCCATTTGTTGCATCTACGAGTGATTGTACTGTTCCCTCACCACCATCTGCCATTGGAACCTTTATACATATAGCATCAGGAATAACTTTTCTTATTCCTCTTTCCATAGCATCCGCTGCTTCTTTTGCAGTCATACTCTCTTTAAATGAATCTGGTGCTAAAACAAACTTCATTATATCTACCTCCACTTATTTTAAAAAAGGATATGAATAAAATTATTCATATCCTTTTGCTCTATTTGAATTCTGGCCAATAATCTTTATTAGCTTCTATTAACTTATCTAGAACTTGGCGGGCCTTCTTACCACATCCTACTGTTCTATTAAGTGTAAGTGCCATTAATGCTTTCTCATATGATTGTTCAAAATACGCATCTACTGTTAGCTTTTCATATGCAAGTTGAGATTCAATCATTCCTTTGTAAAATGTACCTATCTTGCCTACTGACATTGGTCTTGGTCCATTAGATGTTAATACTGCAGCAACCTCAACCATGGCATCGTCTTGTATATTAGATATTATTCCATTATTTTCAACTATAACTATATATATTCTCCCTAGATTGTATGCTATAGATTCTGCAACCTCAATTATAAATTCACTATGTGCATCATTATGAGTTACATGAGAACCTTTAGAAGTTCCTGCTTCTACTACTTTTCTACATTCCTCAAATACTCTCTTTTCTCTACCATCCATAACCTCGTTAGCTCTAGTATATTCCGGATCTAGTTTCTTAGCCTTATATTCTGGATAATAGTAGTACTGAAGGTATGTGTTTGGTAAATAATCTGGAAAGTCAGTGACCATATCTCTAACCATAGAATAAGTGTCTAGCCATGATTGATCTCTTTGCTCAGCATCTACTGGTATAAATCCTTCTTCTAATATCATCTTTCTTAGTTTAGGCAACAAATCATTTCCTTCTTTATCATATAGATTTGTGAACCACCCAAAGTGATTTAGTCCAAAGTAAACTGGTTCAAATTGATTAGGATCTACATTTAACAGTCTACCATATGATCTTAATAGGTTAACTGGCTGATCACATATATTTAGTATTTTATTATCATTTGGAAATTCCCTTCTTAATGCTTCTGCTACTATTGCAGCTGGATTAGTGTAATTTAGTATCCACGCATCTGGAGAATATTTTCTTATATCATTTATAGTTTTTATCATATCTGTTATAGATCTTATACCGTATGCAAATCCACCTGGTCCACATGTTTCTTGACCTATTATACCCATACTTAGAGGTATCTTCTCATCCTTTTCCCTCATCTCATATCCACCAGATCTCATTTGCATAAATACAAAATCTGTGTCTAAATATGCTTCATCCGGATTAGTTGTATAACTAAACTCTAATTCTGGATATTCTTCTTTGAATAGGATTTTTCCATATTCTCCTATTATATTTTGACGTTCCTCATTTATGTCAAACATTACAAGCTTCTTGAGTGGAAATCTATCCTTCAATGTACACAAACTTTTCAATAATCCTGGAGTCCAAGTACTTCCTCCACCAACTACAGTTATATTAAATTTCTTCATATCAAATCACCTCTTTATTTTTAATGTCAGTATATAATAATTGTCTTTAACTTATGTTGTAGCTTTTTTCAGAGCATTCTTTACAGATACTTTTATACTTGATACAGAAGGTCCATATATTATTTGAATGTTATTATCTCCTGCTTTTACAACACCCATAGAACCTGTTTTAGCAAACCCTTCTTCATTCACCTTACTCATATCCTTAACTGTAACCCTAAGTCTTGTAAAGCAGTTGTTCACAGTATCTATGTTTTCTTTTCCACCTAGACATTTTATTATCTCAATAGCCTTAGCTTCTTCATCAAAATTTAAAACTTCACTTACTTTATCTTCAATTTTTATTTTTTCTCTACCCGGAGTTTCAAAATCAAATTTTAATATTAATATTTTGAAAGTATAGTAGTATATAAGTGCGTATATAGCACCTATCGCTATAGTAACCAACCATTTAGTATGCGGCTGCATCATTCCAAATACAACAAGATCTATAATTCCACCTTGAGTATTTCCTATTGCAACTCCTAATAAATGATTTAACATAAACGATAACCCTGATAATATAGAGTGTATAATGAATAATATTGGTGCTACAAATAAAAATGAGAATTCTAATGGTTCAGTTATACCCGTAACAAGCGATGCTATAGCACCTGCAAATAATATACCTTTTATTCTGCTTCTATTCTCAGGCTTTGCAGTTTTATATATAGCAAATGCAGCTGCTGGTAAGCCAAATACCATTACAGGTATTTTTCCTTGTGCTAAAAATCTTGTAGCATCTGTTGCAAATGATACAGTTTCTTTTGATGCAAGTTGTGCATAGTATATATTTAATGCTCCAACAACTTGTTGCCCATCTATAATCATTTCTCCTCCTACTGGAGTAAATCTAACCATTGCATTTAATATATGGTGTAATCCAAATGGTATTAATAACCTTTCTAATGCACCAAACAAGAATGTCCCTAAATATCCTAAGCTTGCTATTCCATATCCTACACTATGTATAACACTACTTATAGGAGGCCATATTACTGGGAACACTAAGCCAACTATTGATAAAACTACAGTTGTTACTATAGGAACAAACCTTGTTCCACCAAAGAAACCTAGATAATCCGGAAGTTTGATATTGTAATATTTGTTATGTAATGATCCTACTATCATACCTACAACTATACCACCAAATACTCCAAGTTCTAGAGTTTGAATTCCTAACGTCATCCCTTGCCCTAATTCTCTCATAATTTCAGGGCTAGCTAACCTTCCATTTGTATTTAAAACGAAATTTATACTTACATTCATTAATATATATCCAACAAACCCTGAAAATCCTGCAACAGCTTGTTCATCATCACTAAGACCAATAGCTAATGATATTGCAAACAACACTGGTAGATTTCCAAATATTGTTCCTGTTATAGCCCTTGTAAATCTAAATATTAATTGTAAGGTTTCATTTCCTAATAAAGGTAATCTTGCAATTATATTAGGATTTGAAAACGCTGCACTAACACCTAAAAATATACCTGCTACAGAAATTAATGCTATAGGAAGCATGAATGCTTTTCCTAACTTCTGAAAATAGCTGTTTATTTTCTTAAGCACAATAATCCCTCTCTCTCAAAATTTATTTTTTTAATAATAACTTGATTTTATTTGTTATAGGCACCTTGTTAACAAATATTTATCTAAGATGACTCAATTATAAAACAGCATTGAAATTTATGAAAGCATTTTCACACCTTTAGAAAAAATGTTTTCATAAACGAACTTTTTCATTTTTGTAAAATTTTTCACTTTGTTGTATAATGAGAATTATTTATAAATATTTAAACATCAGGTGGTGAAAAGTTTGGACTTTTTTAATAAAATTTCCTCAAAGACTCAATCTCTTAATAGAAATGAAAGTCATCTTTTAAAATATATCCTTGAAAATTCCAATGAAGTCTTAAACATGAAAATTCACGATCTTTCAAGTAAAGCTTTTATATCTACTGCTTCAATAATTAGGTTTTGTAAAAAACTAGGGTTTAACGGATATTCTGAGTTTAAGGCTAACTTGGCTATGTCACTAAAATCAAAAGATAATGATAGGGCTAATTTGCAATTAGATAATATTTCTCTCATAGATGCTATAAATAAAAGTATTAACTTAATCAATGATAATGTGATAGATCAAATAATAGATATCATGCATAACGCTGATGTAATTCACTTTTATGGAGAAGGTTCTTCTAGGAATTTATGTAGGGAGTCATCTCGTCACTTTCAATTACTGGGAAAAAATTGTCACTATTTTGACGATACGAGTATAATGTATGCCTCCGCTAGTCAACTTAGCGAAAATTCAATTGTGTTTGCCATTTCTATGTCTGGAGAAACTCAGCAGATCATTAAGGCTAGTAACATCGCAAAAGCTAATAATGCTAAAGTAATTTCTTTAACTAACGTTGGATGCAATACTCTTTCTAATCTTTCTGATATGTCTTTATTTATTTATTCTATAAGATACAATATGAACAATTTTTCTTTCGTATCTAGGCATACCGCTTCTATGCTGATGGAATATATATTTTTTAAGTATCTAAAAAAATATCATGAGATAGATGAACTTAAATAATAAAATCTTGAAACAAAATTCTTTCAAGCTAATATCATAAAGTAATATTATATCCATTTAGTTTGGAGGATGACATAATGAAAAAGATATCTCCTTATTTTACTCAACTTGACGTATATAATCTAAAATCAAATGATACACTTACAATATTACCTAAATTCAAAACTTATCAACAAACTACAGAATATACATGTGGTCCATGTTGTATTCTTATGGTACTACATCACTTTGGAGAAACTGATTATGATGAATTTAAAATAGCAACAATGATGGGATGTTTTAGAAGTGTTGATCTGTATAAATCTAATAATATTAACAACTGCAAAAATGGAACATCTACTGATAAAATCGTAGATTTTTTTGAAATGATTGATTGGGATGTAACTTCTAGTTTGACAGAAGGAAAGCTAGATAATGGATATACTTTTGATGATCCTTTGAAATTTAGAGATTGGGTTATAAGTAATTTGAGGAACAATATTCCTATCATAGTTGAATGGATAGACTGGGGTGGGCACTGGCAGGTTATTATAGGATATGATACCATGGGAACTGACTCAATTAAAGATGATGTTATAATATTTGCAGATTCTTACGATACATCAGATCACATGCAAGATGGATATTATATTTTCTCTGCACATAGATTTTTTTATATGTGGTTTGACAAATATATCATGCCTAAAAATCAATCTATACAGCAATGGATTATAGCAAAACCAAAAGGTTATAAGTATACAGAATCTATCAAATAAGACTTGGTAGATTCTGTATGTATTTTACATTAATTAAGCACTTCAATTTTTACTACTAGCTTCAAAATTTCACTTAGCACCATTTTATTTACTGTCAATTTGTATTCTTTGTCGTCTACTTTCATTATCCTCTTATCTATTAACTCACAAGTCAAATCTATATCTATATTTTTTACCTCTTTTCCTAACAATATATTATATTTTTCCCTTATATATTTTTTTAGCTTTAGTTTCTCTATATCATCTCCGTCATAGAGTAATACTATTTCAATATCTTTCAGTATGAATTTTCTATTATTTATAGCTTCTTCTAATTTATTAAGTTTAGTATCTTTATCTTCGATAACGGTATTAAGATAAGTAATTTCTTCATGATATTTATCTATTCTATAACTTATAAGAGTATTTATACTTATAACCCCTAATATATATCCAAGCACAGTACCCGTAAGTAAAAATATAATATACTTTAACTTAGAACCTCTTACGATAACCATAATTTTGAACACCATCTTATTAATTTAATAAGCCCACATCCTAAATTCGCACCGATAAGTGCTATCAAAATATATCCTATTTGCTTTATAACAGATCTTATTTCTCCCTTGAATATACCTTGTTCTATTATCTCAAACGACGAGAATGTTCCCCCTAATGCTACTACTACCGCCCAAATTTTAATAGAACTAGCTACATCAAACATAGTTTTAAATGGTGGATGATTATTAATCAAAGCTCCTAATCCAGCAAACAAAGAAGCCCCTATTATTACACCAAATGATATCAAACAGTTATAAACAAGATTATGTAAAAAAGAAGTCATATATATCACCCTATTAAAATAGATTTCCTCTAAAATACTATTCATAACCTAAGTTTATAATTACAACAATAAAAAAGTCTTTCTTTGAAAGATTTTGAAGGTAGACTTTTTTGAAATTCATAACGGAAATTATAAATTATCCACAATTCAAGAGGTCTATAATTTCCTATTCATTATTAAAAATAGCTAGGCAATTTTGCCTAGCTATGCTTTTTATTATCTAGATAAGAAACTGCATTAAGTGCAGCAACTTGACCTTCTCCTGCAGCCTTAATATATTGATATGGCTTGCCTATACAATCTCCTGCTGCAAAACATCCTTTTATGTTAGTTTGCATATTTCTATCTACCTTTATATGCCCATACTCTAATTCAAGTCCTGGAACTAAATACTTAGGTGATATACTATTTTTTATAAAAAATATCCCATCAACATCTAATTCAGATTTTTTCAAGACAAGACTATCTATAGATATATCCCCTCTTACTTCTAAAGGAACATCTTTTATAATTTCTATATTCTCGTTTATATTATACTCACTCTTATACATAGGTATATAGTATACTTTAGATGCTATCTCTACTAAGAAGTTAGCTTCTTCCTCACCTTCACTATTATAAGATACTATAGCAACTTTCTTTCCTCTATATAAGGAAGCATCACAAGTAGCACAATAACCTACACCTTTCCCTACAAATTCTTCTTCACCCTTTATAGGCTTTGTATACTCGATTCCTGTAGCAATTATAACAGCACTTGCCTCATACATCTTTTCATTAGCCATTATAGCAAAATAATCTCCCATTGCATAAACATTGTTTATTCTTTCTTCTGTTATTTTTATATCCATTTCTTCTATGTGATGTTTAAATACATTTTTTAATTCTTCACCAGTCAGATTGTAAAGACCTAAGTAATTATCAACTGAAGGTGCTTTAGTTATCTTTTCACTTAAATTTGAACTTCCAAAAACTATTATATTTTTATTTCTTACCTTAGCATTTATAGCTGCGGATAATCCTGCTGGTCCACTTCCTATTATAGCTATATCATATCTCATCTAATCACCATTTTATAAGTTAGATTTTATTTGAGATTGTATCATTTCTTTAGGTCTGAATCCCATTATAGTATCTACAACTTTTCCATTCTTGAATACTAACATAGTTGGAACACTAGTTATATTAAATCTTTGAGCAAGTGCCATTTCTCTATCTATATCTACCTTTAAGAACTTAACCTCATCTTTCATTTCCTCATTCAAGTTGTCAAGAACAGGTGCTAACATCTTACAAGGTCCGCACCACTCAGCAAAAAAGTCTACTACAGCCACTCCACTGTAATCTTCCACTTCACTTTTAAATTCATTACCAGTTATAACTTTTACCATATACACTCCTCCTATTTTTTATTATCTATATTTATTATTGTATTATTTGAATATAAATATGTCAATATCGTTATATATTAATATATGAATTATGCAATTTATTTGTTAATACCTCCTAAAATAAAAAAGCATGATTTCTAAATTAGAAATCATGCTTTAGTTTCTACAATCTCTTTTGTAGCTGTGATAGGGAGCATCCTGATAATAAGTTTAAGCTAAGGTAAATTACTCAGGTTTATTTTTATTGTATATCCCTTCTTCTCTTTTAGCTTCTGCTCTAGCACTTATATATGTACCCTCTATTACATTTTCATAACCTCTTTTTCTTATTATATCCTTTATATATTCTATATTTGGACATCTGTCATAGTGATAATTATCTGTTGTCATGCATGAAGATAGGTGTATTACAACCTCTTCCTTCTTGATATTGTTCTTTGATAAGAGTTTTTTATTTAAATGTGATAGATGTGATGATACAGCCTTTCCACAGCATCCTCCACAAGTAAAAGCTATATACCTTAGGTCTTTATCTTGATACCTTTGAAATTCACCTTCTCTTTGGTAAAAAGAATTTGTACATGCCGATCCGCTACATCTTCTTTTGGCTATGTCACATTGAATAATTACAATATATTTAGTTTCCATTTCTTCCCCCAAAATATAATTCCTTTAAATATATGATATGCAATAAGTTTATCACATATTATATATGCATACTTTACTATGAATTGTTTTATATATTTTTTTTAAAGCCTTTATCAATAGACCAAGTTATTCTAATACAAAAATCAACATTTTAGCTTTCTTATCATAATATAAATAATATCCAACTTATTAATGGAGGTAATAAAATGAAGGTATTAACAGCTTTAAATGAAAGAAGAAGTATCAGATCGTATTTAAATACCCCTATAGAAGATGAAAAGCTAAGTAGGATTCTAGAAGCAGCTAGAATTTCTCCATCTGCAAAAAATAGACAAGAGTGGAAGTTCATTGTTGTTAGGAATAAAAAAATAAAGCAAAGACTTTTGCCTGCAGTAAACGGAAGAAATTTCATTGTAGATGCACCTGTGATAATAGTTGCGTGTGCCACTGAACAATCCTTTGTAATGCCTTGCGGTCAGCCTGCCTACACTGTTGACTTGTCTATTGCTATGTCTTATATGATTTTACAAGCTCAAGAACTTGGACTTGGTACCTGCTGGATTGGAGGTTTTTTTGAAGATCAAGTTAAAGATATTCTTGAAATACCTGAAAATGTTAGAGTAGTGGCAATAACACCTCTTGGTTATCCTGCAGAAAATCCAAATCCAAGACCAAGAAAAGCATTAGATGAAATTGTTTGCTACGATAAATACAAATAAAACGCACCTATATTAAAAGTTCTCAACAAGAGAACTTTTTAGTGCATGTTATCATTTAACAAGACCATATGTATGTGATCTTCCCATTTTCCGTTCATATTTAAATATTTATACGCCAATCCCTCATTGTAAAATCCTAGTTTTTCAACAACTCTCAATGATCTTTTGTTCTTAGGCATAATATTAGCTTCTATTCTATGAATACCAAACTCGTTAAACATAATATCTATCCCCTTTTTAATTGCCTCTGTGATATACCCCTTATTAATTTCATCTTTATCTAAGCTGTAGCCTATAGATGGCAAGATAAAAATGAGCCTCTAATAATATTGCTAAACCCTATTGAACCTATTATCTTGCTTTGATTATCCTTTTCTGCATAAGTTTTATCTATACACTTTAGGATAAGCCTTTCTGTTTCATAAGCCTTTTTCATCATAATTTCCCCCTTAGGCTTTCATAACTTATTCAGTTCATTATTTATAGCTATTTATTATATATTTCATATAGTTTCTCATCACTATACATTTCAAGTTCTAACAATTGTTCATAGGGGTTACCTTCTAAGTTTAATATTTTTGCAAAAGCTGGCTCTGTTTTAAGACCTTGTTTTTTCAAATTAATAATCTCTTCTTTAAAATTATCTCCATATAAATTCAACAATCTATATTCTATAAGCATGTGCCTATATCCGTTTGATTTATCTACATCATCACTTGAACCGTAAATTTCTATTTCAATGTTATTTACTATAAAATTACACACTAAAACATTTTCTTTATGTGTAATTCTGAACTCTTTGTAGTTTTTGAAATTATCTTCTAATGCTTTTTTAAATATATTAAAATCATCAACCTTACATACAATGTCTAAATCACTATTTTCTATATCAATCTCTATAGGTATTGTTCCTACTAATATAGGAGTGTAATCTCCTAATATATCTAAAATTCTTGTATTTATAAGTATTTCATAAGATTTTCTTTGTTTTAAACTCCCGTATTTCAAATAAGATATATCTTTCCAATTTTTATTATTCATATAAGTTCCTTTACTAATTTCAATATATTTTCTTAGTTATTTTTTAGTAATAGAAAGTTACCCCTTTCTGATTTATTAACTATTATACCACTGTACTTTTAGGCATGCTAAGAAATTTTTCATCACTTTCTTTGTATTTACTCTATATATAAAGTCCTAATTAACTCATCTACTCTTCAAATCTATGTCTTAGCCAAAAAAGTTTAAGGAGTAGATATTATACTTCTACTCCTTTTCAAACCTAAATTATCTTTTCATCATACACATTCATCAGTCCTAACTTAAATATCTTATCTTTTAGATAATTCTTATCTATTGTATATAGTCCAAGCTTTTTCATTCTCTCAAAGTATACAGATCCTGCAAATGTTACTTTTAACTTATCTCCATCCTCACTATCTAGTATTTCATTTCCATATGCTACTAAATCTCCTATAGCTATAGTTCTTGGAAGCTCTAAAAGTGGTATTCCAAGTGCATTTTTAACACTGTTATGACCTGCTAGATATCCTGTAACTATAGCCTCTGTATGCCCTACATAAAATCCGCTTTTTTCTCCTGCTACAAATAGATTGTCAACTCCTATTACCTTCAAGTTGTTATTTCTTTTAGCAACTGATAAATATCTTATAGAGTTACCTATTCCTCCTGAATACGGATCTTCGTACTTAGCATTCTCAAATCCTTCTATTTTTCTTAACTTATCAAGTGGATAATATGGCACCATTAACTTAGCGTGACCTGTATCTAATAATATTAAGTTTTTAGCAAATGCTTCAAGTGCATATTGCTGACATACCTTTATATTTAATTTGCCTTGATTTATTTCTTCCTCTGGAAGTGGAATTACAACTAGTCCATTTTTGTTTAACTCATTTCTTATCTCCTCACTCAATGATTCTTTATTTAATTTTACAGATCCACTGAAAGCTCCATAATTCCCATCATTTCTTTTTCCGATCATGTCTTTAACTCCACATTTTTGAGTTATACTAACTCTTGGTCCAAAGGATGGGCATCTTAATACGCACATTGCACACCCATTTCCATATCTTAGACAGTTACCCATAGGGCCTGTTGTTCCTGTAGTTTCCACAAAACTATCTCCGTTTATTACTTTCCCATTTTCAAGTGTCACAGATTTTATTGTATTTCCTTCTAGTGTAGCATCTACAACTCTAGACTTTAAAAGAAGATTTATTTTCATTTCTAAAAGTTTTCTTCTTACAACGCCTTCTATTATATTTACATCATACAAACTTGCATGTTTATGTCCTGGAAAGTCTATATCTTTGTGTCTTGAGCATGCATCAGTTATTTCGAACAATTCTCTTCCTCCTAATAAGATGCTCTCTTCAGCAGCTGTATACCTTCCGTTATTTCTCATTATTCCTCCAACATTTCCAAGTCCTAAAACCATATCTGTTCTTTCTATTAATGTAACATCTGCTCCAGCTTTTTTAGCAGATATTGCTGCTGCACATCCTGCCCATCCACCACCTATAACTACTACTTTTTTCATTTTAAAGCCCCCTTTAGATATAATCTAGGCTCAATTTGAGTTTTGCATGCTTTTACTACTTGATCATTTATCTTAACTGCACACGCTCCACAAATTCCTTCTCCACAACACATTAAGTTATTATTACTAATTACTAAACTTATACTTTCATCAATTGAGTCTACAATATCCATAACTTTTTTATTAAAGGTATTAGATCCACCTGAATAGACTAACTTTACATTATCATTTATCTCATTTTTTATAGTTTCTATATCTGTATTAAAGTCTAGATGCATAAATTTTATATGTTTATTTGATAATATATAGTTTTCTATATACTCTACTCGTCTTTTATTTTTGTCTATTATCACTACAACCTCATTATTGTTTTTAAGAAGCTGTTTTATTATCTTTATTAGAGTTACTTGTGCTATCCCTGCAGATAATAGTAGTGCTTTTGAGTCTTGTAGCATTTTAAGATATTTAAGACCAAATATTCCATTTTTGTATGGTGCTCTTATATATATCTTCTTACTTCTTAAAATTTCTTTCGTCTTTGGCCCTCTTATTGCTACTACTACTTTTAAGATGTTTTGTTTTAAATCTACATCAGTAACTGAAATAGGTATATTGAACTTTTCTTCTACTTTTTCTCCTCCCCTTAAAAAAACATAAGAACCTGGATTTATCAGTTCTTCTCCTAATTCTTTGGGAATATTAAGTTCTAGAAGGTATACATTGTCTAATATTTCATAGCAGTCTTTAATATCTACTAATATGTCTTTTTTAAATTCCATAGCTTTTTCATTGTTTTTTATGAATTTGTTGTATATACAAACCCCCTGCCATAAACAGTCGCACACCTTATCCCCTTTTAGATGAGAACATAATATGCAGTCTTTAGTTTCTGCTAAGTAACAAGGACAGTACTCACTACCTGCATCGACGCATACATTAGGCTTCATACTAATCACTTCCTTCTTGGAAAATATATCATTAGTATATTTTATTTAGATATCAAGGTTTTGGTTACAAATGAAAAGCTGCTATTAACATTTAGTTAATAGCAGCTTTTTATTAGTGCATGCTGTCTTGATTAGGTGTGTTATGATCTTTATTTTTATCTATCATATTTTGAATTTTTTCCATAACTTTTGGAATAGTGTTTAAGACTGTATCTACCATTGTTATATTCTGGTCTACAGGAATTAATTTAGTTTCATTATTTCCTACTATCATAAATCCTACAGGCTGAACTGATACTCCAGCTCCTGTACCTCCAGCAAAAGGATATCCTTCTTTTGTAACTTCTTCTACTCTTCCACTTTCTCTTCTTCCTTTGCTATATTCTCCACCACCTGAAGCAAACCCAAATGATACTTTAGATATAGGTATTATTACTGTACCATTAGATGTTTCTATAGGATCTCCTATTACTGTATTCACATCAATCATATTTTTCATATTTTCCATGGTTGTTTTCATTAAATCTTCTATAGGACTATTGCTATTCATGCCTTATGCACCAACCTTTCCATTATTAATAAATAATTTGTAGTGTTTTATTAAATATAAAAAATTTCTAATCCTAATATCAAATGAACCTTTGAAATAAATTTTGAATTCTTTTTTTTCAAATCCTGGATGTACTCTTAATGACATATATTTAGCATCTATATGTATATGTATCAAGCTATATATAAAGTGAATTATATTGAATATGATAATAGTTGAAAAAACATTATTATCACGAATATCTATTTCGCTTATCACTTCTTTTATTTTTATTTTCTTATATAGATAACTAAATATTTCCTTATACTTGTCATAATTACTTAGTATGGTTTTTATATCTATTCTGTCTTTTTGTTCATTAACTAAGTTGCCTTCTAAAGATGTCCTTTTTGATACTTTAAACTTTACTCCCTCCTTGTTTGCATTTAAGTCTACAAATGGAATTTCTTTTTTGTATCTTACAAGACCATAAAGAGCACTTATGTTTATTACTACTTCGTCATTTTCTCCGTTTTTTAGTAATTTTATACTCATTTTAACTTTCGAATTTACTATCAAAAATACAATAATTAAAATTGCTACAAAAACTATTATATATGTATTCATACTAGCTATTATTTACAAAAAATATAAAAATAATCAGTACGAAAAATATTTTTTACTTAAAGTATTGACTTTTTTTAAATTTAGTTTATATTATATATGGTAAACAAAAAGTTTACTTTTAGGAAATAGCACTTATAATAAACTTAGAGTTTACTAAGTATATTTTTTTGCCTTTTATTAGGAGTGGTTATTTTGAGAATAGGAGAAAAGATCAAAGAACTTAGAATACTTAATGAATTAACTCAAGAAGAGCTTGCACAAAGGTGTGACTTAACTAAAGGATTTATATCAAAAATTGAAAGAGATATAACTTCTCCTTCTATTGCAACGCTTATGGATATCTTAGAGGCACTTGGAACTGATCTTAAATCGTTTTTTAATGAATCAGCAGAAGAAAAGATAGTATATACAAAAGATGATATATACGAATCTTCAAATGAAGATTTAAAACATACTATACATTGGTTAATTCCAAACTCTCAAAAACACATTATGGAACCTATATTGATAGATATTGAGCCTAACGGTACAACAAATATTGATAGACCTCATAATGGTGAAGAATTTGGATATGTAACAAGAGGTGTAATTACCCTTTGTATAGGCAAGAAAAAGTTCAAGGTAAAAAAAGGCGAAAGCTTTTATTTCACTCCTCATAAGGAGCATTATATAATAAATAATTCAAACAAGATTGCTACTGTATTGTGGGTTTCAAGCCCGCCGTCTTTTTAGCAAATTAAGAAAGGAGAATTTTAATATGAAAATCGAACAATTAGGAAGACACATTTTAGCTGAGTTTTATAACTGTGATAAGGAATTATTAAATGATCATAAACTGATCGAAAAATTTATGGTAGAAGCTGCAGAAGAATCTAAGGCTACTGTTGTTACTAGCAATTTCCACTTATTTAATCCTTGGGGAGTTAGTGGTGTTGTTGTAATTCAGGAATCTCACTTAACTATTCATACTTG
The DNA here is from genome assembly GCA_002029295.1 of Alkalithermobacter paradoxus. GTDB lineage: Bacteria > Bacillota > Clostridia > Peptostreptococcales > Peptostreptococcaceae > Alkalithermobacter > Alkalithermobacter paradoxus. The sequence continues at coordinate 504,384 of MZGW01000001.1, forward strand.
GCCAGAGTACGGATATGCTGCTGTTGACTTCTTCACTTGTGGTGATGAGGTTAATCCTTGGACTGCGTTCCAATATATGAAAGATAAATTAAAAGCTGAAATATCTGAAACTACAGAAGTTCCAAGAGGTATTGTTGACAAGATTAAACTTCATTCTAAAGAAGAAATAAATCCAACTAGCTTTAAAGCTACTGTATAATATATTTTCAGTTTTTTAGGATATTATTTCATAGTTTTGAGAAAATTAAACCTGTACCCTGTGGTACAGGTTTTGTGTCGCAAAATATAATTAACAATTTTTAGGAGGTTATACTATGGAGCTATGGTACACAGAACAACATACAGATAATGTTAATTTTTCACTTAAAGTTAAGAATCATTTATTTAGTGGACAAAGTGAATTCCAAAAGTTAGATGTTTTAGATACATATGAGTACGGAAAACTAATGACATTAGACGGACTTGTTATGGTTACAGAAAAAGATGAGTTTGTTTATCACGATATGATAGTACATGTTCCAATGGCAGTTAATCCTAACATCAAAAACGTATTAGTTATAGGCGGTGGAGATGGCGGAACTGTAAGAGAGCTTATGAGATACAACTCTATCGAGCATGTTGATATGGTTGAAATCGATAAGTTAGTTTGCGATGCTGCTAAAGAGTTCTTCCCTACTATTTCTTGTGACCTTGAAAATCCAAGAGTAAATCTTTTATATGAAGATGGAGTTAAATTTGTTGAAGAATCTGAAGATGGAAAATACGACCTTATAATAATAGATTCTACTGATCCTATAGGACCTGGAGAAGGATTATTCACTACTTCGTTCTATACAAATTGTCATAGAATATTAAAAGAAGATGGAATACTTGTAAACCAAAATGAGTCTGTATTCTATGAGCCAAATCAAGATGCAGCTATGAAAGCTAATTCTAAGCTTAAGAAGATATTTCCTTTAGTTAAGGTATATCAAGCATGCATACCTACTTATCCATCTGGATACTGGTTATTTGGATTTGCTTCTAAAAAGTATGATCCTATAAAAGACTTAGATGCTGCTAAATGGAATGAATTAGGTATTAAGACTAAATACTACAATACTGATCTACATGTTGGATCATTTGCTTTACCAAACTTTGTAAAGGAGTTTTTTGAAAATGGAACTATTTAATAGCTATAGTTTTATTGGATGTGAACATTCTTTTGAAGATTCTGATATAGTAATGTTTGGTGCTCCATTTGATGGAACTTGCTCTTTTAGACCTGGATCAAGATTTGCAGGTTACAGAATAAGAGTTGAATCTTTCGGTCTTGAAACTTACAGCCCTTATTTAGATAAAGATCTTTTAGATAAGAAAGTATGTGACTCAGGAGATTTAGAGCTTCCATTTGGAAATAAACATAGAGTTTTGGATATGATATATGATTACTCTAAGCAGATAGTAGAAGCTAATAAGAAGCCTTTAATGATAGGTGGAGAGCATTTAGTTTCTATATCTACAATAAAAGCTCTTTATGAAAAACATAAAGACCTTGTGATACTTCACTTTGATGCTCATACAGATCTTAGAGATGATTATATGGGAGAGCCTTTATCTCATGCTACAGTTATAAAAAGAGCTTGGGATTTACTTGGAGATAACAAGATATATCAATTTGGAATTAGATCTGGTCTTAAAGATGAATTTAATTGGGCTAATGAAGGTCATACTCATTTAAATAAATTTGATACATCTACTTTGAAAGATGTTGTTGAGAAAATAAAGGATAAACCTGTTTATGTTACTATAGACCTTGATATATTAGACCCTTCTATATTCCCTGGAACAGGAACTCCTGAACCTGGCGGAATTACTTTCAAGGAAATGATGGACGCTATAAAGCTTATGTCTAATTTAAATATAGTTGGAGCAGATGTTGTTGAGCTTGCTCCCGATTATGACCCTACAGGAGTGTCTACTGCTGTAGCTTGCAAAATAATAAGAGAGATGTTGCTTTGCTTATAAAAATAGAGGCTTAATTTAAGCCTCTATTTTTTCTTCAAAAGTTTCTATATCTGGAAGAGCTTTTATTGTGTCAAGTCCAAATACTTTAAGAAACTCATCAGTAGTTTTGTATAGTATAGGTTTTCCTATCTTATTTAGCCTACCCGCTTCTTTTATAAGATCATTTTCTACAAGCGTTGATATGGCTTTATCACACTTTACTCCTCTTATTTCTTCTATCTCTACCTTTGTTATAGGCTGCTTATATGCTATTATTGTTAAAGTTTCAAGCGTAGCTTGAGTTAAGCTTTTCTTTTTCTTTGGCTCTAACATTTTCTTTACATATTCTTCATAGTCTTTGTTAGTGCACATTTGATATTTTTCTTCTATTTTAAGTATCTGAATACCTCTTTTATTCTCATTGTATTCACTTCTTAACTCTTCAATAGCTTCTACAACATCTTTTACATTTATTTCTTCTCCTATAACACTTCTTATATCCTTAGCACTTATAGGATCTGCAAATGCAAATAATATCGACTCTATAACATGTTTTATTTTTATATTCTCCATACAATCACTCTGCCCTCTTTATCAGTATATCTGAAAAAAATGTATCTTGATTTATTACTATTTCTTTAGTCTTTATTAGTTCTAAAAGAGATAAGAATGTAACTATTATCTCCTCTTTATCTTCACTCTTTATTAATTCTTTAAAAGATAATTTTCCTTCTTTATTTATCCTAAATCTAACATAATTTATTTGGTCCTCAAGAGATATTGTTTGAACCTTATATATCCTAGGGAATGTGTCATCTTTAACTTGTTTTTCTTTAAGAAGACTCGGCAAGAAATTAATTAACATATCTACACTAAGGTTTGTTAAATCTATTTTCTCTTCTTGAAAGAATTCTTCTCTTTTTCTAAAGAACACTCCACTTCCTTCATCTTGTCTATTTCTTAGAAACTGTGATGCATTTTTAAATTTCTTATATACAATTAATCTTTCTATAAGTTCTTCTCTTGGATCTATTTCATCTTCTTCAGTTTTCTTAAATAATAGATATTTAGACTTCATTTCTAGAAGTTTTGATGCCATTATTACAAATTCACTAGCTATCTCAAGATCCATTTTCTCCATTTCTTTCATATAACTTATATATTGGTCTGTTATCTGCGAGATAGATATATCATATATATCTATCTTATTTTTTACTATTAGATCATATAAAAGATCTAGTGGGCCTTCGTATGCTTTTAAAGATATATTATATCCCATCTTCCTCCTCCTATATAAATAAAGCTACTATACCACTTATAACAGTATATATAGGCGTAATTAGTAGTCCTATTTTATTTGTAAAAACTAAAAGTAGTAATATTATAGATCCCATTTCTTCATATTTAAAGTAATATCTTTTGAAATTACTTGGAATAATTGATAATAGTATTTTAGAACCATCTAAAGGTGGGATTGGAAGTAGATTAAACGATGCAAACATAATATTAAATCTAAATGCATAAGATAATATCCTATTTAATGCATACATATTTAAAACAGTATACTGAATCTTAATTATATATATAATTAGTATCGATGTAATTATATTAAATATCGGTCCTGCAATGCTAACTAAGAATATCCCAAGTCTCCTATTTTTGAAATTCCTATCATCTATTGGAACAGGTTTTGCCCACCCAAACCTAGCTATAAACATAACCAGCATACCAAGTGCATCTATATGTTTGAAAGGATCTAATGTTAATCTACCGTATCTTTTAGCAGTATCATCTCCTAGCATATATGCTGTAAGTGCATGTCCAAACTCATGTACAGAAATAGCAATTAAAATACCAGGTATTTGCTCTAATATATTAATAATCAATATTTCACCTCTTTTATTTTTTAGCTTTTATCATAGTTAGTATTATAGCAAAAATGAAAAATGTTTTGAATAGAAAAAACAGATAGAGATTACCCTATCTGTTTTTATTATAGATTTACACCCTTTTTCTTTTGTAACCATCCTGGAATTAAAGAAACGATAACAAAGAATATAGCTCCTATTCCTAGGTACATAAATGTCTTTTTCATATCTCCTTCGCCACTAGCAATAGATCCTGCCATGAAAGTAAATGCTGCAGCTCCTGGAAGCATGCATATGAAAGAAACTATAATATATGTTACTAAATTGATTTTAGTTAATCCGTACGCAAAGTTTTGAAGATTGTATGGGAATACTGGAACTAATCTAGTTATCATAAGCATTCTCCAACCTTGTTTTTCAACACCTTCATCTATTTTCTTGAATTGCTCGTTTCCTTCAACCCATCCTTCTACCATGCTTCTTGCAGCATATCTAGCAACTAAGAAAGCTAAAGTACCACCAATAGTTGCTCCTGTTGCAGCCCATAAAGCACCCATTATAGGTCCAAATGCAAATCCTGCTAAAAGAGCAATAGGTAATCCTGGTAAAAAGAATAGTGCGGCAACACTATAAAGTAATATATATATGATAGGTCCCATAATTCCAAATCCATTGATCCAATTCTTTAGGTTTTGAAGATTTTCTATACTTATATATTGGAATAACCCAAACTGCCTCATTAAAATTATAACTATAGCAAAGACTGCAACTATTCCAATTAACTTACCTTTTCCAGCTTTTTTTTCTTCGCCTTTCATGATTGTACCTCCTTATTTGTTATGAAAATAGGGGGCATGCCCCCTATTTTATTATTTTAAAGCTCCTGTTTCTACTTCTACATCTTGAGTTGCACTCCACTCAATCCAAGAACCATCGTAGTTCTTAACATTTTCATATCCTAAAAGTTGAGTTAAAACAAATGTAGTATGAGCAGATCTAACTGCTGATTGACAGTATGCTATTATAGTTTTATCTTTAGTTATTCCATGTTCTTCAAATAAAGCTTTTAATTCTTCTGCAGTTTTGAATGTATCATCTGCTCCATCGCCTGTATTTAATGTATTTACATATTCAAGCCATACAGACGTTGGTATTCTTCCTGCTCTTGGCACATCTCCTAAACGTTTTTCACCTGTAGCTTCTTCTAATGAACGAGTATCAAGTATTATTACATTTGGATCGTTAATAGCTGCTTTTACATCTTCTATAGTAGCTAACTTACTTTTGTTTTCTGGATTAGGGAATTTGAATTCTGTTGGTGTTACAGCTGGTCTTGCTCCTGTTCTAGTTGGAAGTCCTGCTGCTCTCCATCCATTTAATCCACCATCTATTAATTTTATGTTGTCATATCCATACATATCTAATATCCACCAAAGTCTTGCAGCGTCATAATCACCTTTTGCATCGTATGCAAGTATTAAAGTTTCGTTATCTACACCTATACTTCCTAAGAATTCTTCCATTTGCTCTCTTGTTGCTGCCATTCCACCAAATTGGTGATCTTTATTTTCGTATGCTGGTCTCCATATATCTATAGCTCCTGGAATATGTCCTAAAACATACTCAGCTGTTGGTCTTATGTCAACAAGAACAACTTTTTCGTCACTTTCAAGTATTTCGTTAGCTTCAATAGCGCTTATAAGTATGTCTTGATTGTAGTAGTCAGCATACTTTCCTTTTTGTTCTTTTAATTCTTCTTCAGACTTTACGTCTACTTTGCTACATCCCACTGCTCCAACTGTAAGCATTAGAGATAAAGCTAGTGCTAAAACCTTTTTCATCTTTTACCCTCCTTAAATTCGTTGGTTAATTATTTATCTTTTATCGGAACGGATATGTATCCCGATAATAGACATATGTAATGAAATTTGTCCTTAACGCACTTCATATTATCTATCAAAATGATAATTCTGTCAAGTGCCTTATCTGTTATTTATTATATTATAGATAATGTTAAAAATATAATAAGTAATAGTTATAGTATATAATAATAAATTATTAACGTTAAAAATTACACATAGTCAATTCTTGTCATCTATTTTAAAAACTTATTTATTAATTTTCGATTAATTATGATATAATTATATTCAATAACAAAAATAACTCATTATAGGTGATGATATGAACTTGCAATATTTAAGATCTTTTTTCGTAACTGTAAAGCTAAATAGTATTTCTAAGGCGGCTAAAGTCTTACATCTTACACAACCTGGGCTTAGTATGCAAATACAATCTCTTGAAAAGGACCTTGGAATAAGTCTATTAAATAGGAGCAATAGAGGTGTTGAACTTACAGAAGGAGGTAAAATAGTATTTGATTATGCTAATACCATATTATCTTTGCAAGAAAATATAGATAGAGATTTAGAGAACCTAAAGGTAAATAGAAAGAATCTATTGATTGGATCATGTAAAGCTATAGGTGAATATGCACTTCCTTGTAGTATATATGTATTTAAGCAAGACCACAAAGATGTTGAGATTAATATGGAGATTTCTAATACAAGCGAAGTTATAGAAAACCTTATCAATAGAAATATAAATATCGGTATTATTCATGGTGATATAAAAGAAAAAAACATACAAACAGTTAAGATAACTCAAGATAGATTGCTTTTAGTTACATCTTTGCCACTTATGAAAGATACTATAACATTAGATGAACTTGTTAAACTTCCTTTAATATTTAGGGAGCAAGGATCAGGAGTTAGAGACACAATAATAAAAGGACTAAGTGATAGTTTGTCTATTGACAATCTTAACATAATATATGAACTTAATTCTATGGAAGCTATAAAGTCTTCTGTTATAGCAGGAAAGGGAATATCTTTTATACCAGAACTTAGTATAAAACGTGAACTTAAGGATGGTACACTTAAAAAGATAGATATAGAGAATATAGATCTAACTTGTGAATTTTATGTTGCTTATAGAAAAGACTATTCTTTAAGTCCTTTCGAAAATGAATTTATAAAATTTATTAAATCTTCAAAGAGAGGTTTTTGTTAAAAATGCTGCGATAATTACCGCAGCATTTTTTAATTAACATATATCAAAATACAAAAAAGTTCATATTATATAGTGTAAATTTCTTTAAAGAGAGGTAGCCCTATGTCTACTTTAAAACACTTAAATAAAGACTTTGAAGTAATTTTAGGATCGGAACTTTTCAAACTTTTGTTTAACTGTGATGGTATAAAGTTTTCTCAGCTAAATGTGATAACCTGTCTTCTTATTAAGGCTAACATACCATTTACCTTAACTTTCTCTCAAGCTACAAGGAGTGCTTCAGCAAGTATATTACTTGAAATTACTATCACTCCTAATGTAACTTTAAATTTTACAATCTCTGTATAATCTAGATATAGTCTTTCAGTAAGTTTCTCATAAAGTCTATATCTAGATATTGTTTTATTTTTTTGAATGTATCCATATTTTTTATATCTTTATTAGGATCTTGATATTCTATAAACGCATATGCACACCAAGATAATGCTCTTAGATATAAATACGGGGTATATAAGTGCACTCTCTCTTTTATATTTTTGTCTTCATCTAGCCTAGCTATATATTCTTTGAAGAATATTTCTTTTTCTTCTTTGCTTAAAACATAGTCAGCCTTCCAAAGAGTAGTTGTAGGTGCTAAAAATTGAGTTATATCTTGACACGGATCACTTATTACTGGCTTTTCCCAATCTATCAAAAAGCTCTCTTTTTCTCCTATAATAAAATTATGTGAATTCACTTCTGTATTATTTATAACATGCCACTTGTCTTGTCTAAAATATTTTTCTTTATCTTTGTTTTCTTTACACCAGTTTAGAAAACTATAAAAAAACTCTTTTTGACTTTTATCTACAATATCACTTTTCATATATGTATTTAAAAGTCTTTCACCTTCATTTATCCTATCACTTAGTATATTTTCTTCAATTATAAAATTTGAAAAATCTCCTTTAGTTGTATCTATAGAATGTATATTCGAAAAGATTTTTGCAGATTTTCGTAAATCTTTGTTGTATTCTAAAGGTCTGCCATTTAAATATTCCATTATCAAGATTCCATAATTTATATAGTTCTTACTATCATCAAGAAAATATACTTTAGGTGTTACGCCACTTATCTCAAGTTTTTTGAGTGCATCGTATTCATACTTTATTTGATTGTCAAGTTGAAGCTGACTATTTGTGTTTACTCTAAATACATATTTATTTTTTTGATCATACACAATAAAGTTAACATTATATTCACCTTGCGCTAGAAAATCAACATCAAAATTCCCATCAATGTTTATATATTTATTTATATTATTATCTTTTATATAGCTTTTTATTTTATCCTTTAATGTATCTTTCAGCATAGCAATTATCACCCCAATATTTCCTTAGAAAGTTTATTGTATTTTGTGGAGAAATCTTATCTTCAAAATAACCACTTTTTACTCTATTCCAAAAATCCACTAAATCCTCTTTCGTATCTATATCTTTATATTTTTTCGCAAGTCCTACACTTATTCCTAGTTTATTTGATATATCTAAAGTTCCTTCAAGTACAGATTTGTATCCCCACTTTATATTGTCACTAAATATACTTTTATATATGTTTTTCATTCCTACTAGGTAATATCCACCGTCAAAAGTTGGGCCTAGTACCAAATCATTTTTATTTAAAATATCAAATCCTTTAATAATATCATCACTTTGAATATCTGGAATATCAGAACCTATCAATATAACTTTTGAGTATCCATTGTTTAATAAATATTCAATACTGTTTGACATTCTTTCTCCAAGAGTTTCACCTTGTTGTGCAAATACACTTATATAACTTGGAATAATACTTTCCATTAATTTAAATTCATCTTCTGGAGTATAAGTTAAATATACATCTACATTATCTTTTATCTTACTAAGAACATTGAATATGTCAAATAAAAAGCATGTGTGTATACTAGCACATTCTTCACCTGTCAAAATTTCCATCAAGCGAGTTTTTGTTTTTCCTGGGATAGGCACTCTTGTCATTAATATCAGTGCATTCATCATCTAGCCTCCCTATACATTTTGCTAAGTTTTGATGGTGATACCCCCAGAACATAAAGTAGCTTCATCTTTTGCATAAGCACAAATGTCTTTAGGTATCCACCTTTTTCAAATCTCCTAGCTGATGTTCCTATATATTTATTTACCATTTTCATCTTTCCATGTTTTTTTATATCTATAGAAAACTGAAAATCTTCCATTATTTCAATTTCAGGATAGCCTCCTGCATTTAAAAAAATGTCTCTTTTTATAAATATACCTTGATCTCCAAAGTAAAGTCCCAAAAACTTAGCTCTTAAATTAGAGGTAATCTCTATATATTTCATAAATTTAGAACCATTATCTGCAAAGTATAATTTAAATCCACCACCTATATAACCTTGATCTATAGTTTCTTTAATATGCTTTAAGGAATCTTTATCTACTTTTGAGTCTGAATGAACAAACCAAATTATATCTCCACTACATTCTTTAGCTCCAGTGTTCATTTGTATAGCCCTACCCTTTTTACTATCTACAACTTTAGCATATTTACTAGCTATAACTTTAGTGTTATCAGTACTTCCACCATCTACAACTATTATTTCTTTATCAAAATCAAGGTTAATTAGATTTATAAGAAGACTTTCTATAGATTTCTCTTCATTTAAAACTGGAACTACTATAGATATCATATTATTCCTCCACTTCTTCATAGAAGATAGCTTTACCAAAATCTATATTAATAGAAACCTCATCATTAATCTCAAATTGAATATCTGAATTTACTGAACACTTTATAGATTTATTATTACATAAAATATCATAATATACTTTATCTCCTGCGAATTTCTTCTTTGTGATTATTCCTTTTAACTCTGATCTATATTCCCTAGGAAATACTTTTATATCTTCAGGCCTAACCATAGCACACATATTTAAAGCATTTTGATTATGAAGCTCATAACTTCCAAAATCACTTACAAATAATCCATCTTTTATATCTCCACTTATATAGTTTTTTTCTCCAAAAAAATCAGCAACTTCTCTAGATACTGGATAGTTATAAACTTCATAAGGTGTTCCAAACTGCTTTATTCTTCCATCTAACATAACTGCTATTTTGTCAGACATCATTAATGCTTCTTCTTTATCATGAGTAACGAGTATTGTCGTTATCTTTAATCTTTTTTGTATATCCATTACAAACTCTCTCATGCTATCTCTTAACTTTATATCTAAATTAGAAAATGGTTCATCTAAAAGTAATACCTTAGGATCAACTGCTAAAGCTCTTGCTATAGCTACTCTTTGTTTTTGGCCACCTGAAAGTTCATTTGGATATTTCTTTTCATAACCATTTAAGTGAACTAAATGTAGTAATTCTTTAACTTTTTCTTTCCTTATGCTTTTTTTAACTTTCGCCATCTTAAGCCCAAATCCTATATTATCTTCAACTGTCATATGAGGGAATAATAAATAATCTTGAAATACTATTATTGCCCCCCTTTTTTCTACAGGTATATTCATAACTGAAACATCATTAAATAAAATGTCGCCATATTCTGGCTTTATAATTCCTGAAATTATTTTAAGTGTTGTACTTTTTCCACACCCTGAAGGACCTAAGAGCGAAACCATTTCACCTTCGCATACGGATAAATTTATATTATCAAGAATTGTCTTTTCATCAAAAGACTTGGATATATTAATTAAATCTATTCTAGACATAGATCTACTCCTTACATATAAAAGTTATTTCCTTGTTTATAATAAGCCTTTACAGTTTTTTCAATAACAAATAACAACAGCAAAGTAGTAATTATAAATACAAGACTATATACAGATGCCATCATTCTATCTCCACTTTGTATAAACGGAAACATAACCATCGAAAATGTTATTATTCTACCTCCACCTATTAAAAAGGTAATGAAATATTGACTAAGTGATACTATAAATACCAAACTCCCAGCAGATATGATTCCAGGAGCAATTAATGGCAAAGTTATATTAAAAAATATCTGAATAGGATTTGCTCCAAGTACTTTAGCTTGAAGTTCCATTGTTTCTCCTATTATTTCAAATACATTTGTAAGTATTCTAATAGCATATGGAACACATGGAATTAAATGAACTAACATAACCCCTAAACATGTATTTGCAAGCCTTAATCTAATAAACACTAAGTGTATACCCATAGCAACAGATATTTGAGGTACTATTAAAGGTGCTAGCACCATCAAGCCGAATAGTCTTTTGCCTTTGAAGTTGTAAAGTGCTAAAGCCTTTGCAGCTGGTATACTAACTAATAGTGCTAGTATAGTAACCCCTAATGACATACAAACACTAAATATAAGAATGTTTATAGAATTGCTACTTGGACTTAAAAAGTAATCTATACCCCTTAAGCTGAAATCTCTAGGAAATATATATGGCCAAGGCCAGTTGCTAGCAAAGCTCCAAACTAGCAAAACTGTAAGTGGAAATATTAATAAAAAAATCATCAAATACATTGCCAAATTTATAATAAAGGATCGTTTATTCTTCATATTTTGTCACCTTTTGTAAATTGATTTCAGTATCTTTTCATATATCAAAACTAGGAACACACATATTATTGTAAGCACCATATTAATTACCATAGAATAAGGCCTATTTGTTAAATCAGGATTTATATATTCTATATATGCTCTAACAGGTAGTGCTCTAGGAGTTGTAGCCCCTAGTAAGTATGGAACTTCGAAAGCACCAAATGAGAATGTAAATATAATTACGAATGAAGAAATTATAGAAGGCATAGAAAGAGGTAAAAGTATATTCCAAAATATATCTTTTTTTGTTGCCCCTAAGTTTAAAGCAACTTGAGATAACTTATCATTTATATTACCTAGTATTGTGTATACAGAAAACGCTATAAAAGGTATACTTTTCCATAGATAAACTATTATTATTCCTATTCCATTTCTATCATATATAAGTGCAGGAAAATCAGAGCTTTGATTAACCATTCCTAAAAAATGTAAAACTCTAGCCAACATCCCACTTTGTGCAAATATAGTATAAACAAGTATAACCCCTACTGAATGAGGAACTATTATAGGAAGTTTATATATTGTATCTTTGATAAAATTTGTATGATTACTTTCTAATATTAAGTATGCAAGCATTACACCAACTAAAGTTGAAACTATTGATGATACTAATGATACATAAAAACTAAACCTAAGAGATGATAAGAATGATTTATCAGTTAAAACATCTATATAATACTTAAGCGTAAATTCATTAAGTCCAACTGCGGGAAAATATCCGAAACTTTGAATTAATACAATAAACACAGCAGCTACAAATATCCCTAAAGGGATAATTGTAGCTGGCATAATTAATAAGTATGGTTTTAGTTTTTCATTCAATTTTTACTCACCCTCTGGTATGCTCTCAAGCCATATTTCTTCAATTATAGGAACTAGGTTAGCAGGCATTTCAGGTAATCTATGACTTAATAATTCATCTAAAGAAACTACTCCTTTACCTACTTTTATAGCTTCAAATATACTTTTTTCTTCTTGGCTTAATTTACTATTATCTAATACAGATAAATCTCCCCAGTTTTCTGGATTATACTTAGAAGCCTGAACTTCTGGAGTTAATATAAAGTTTATAACAGCAAGTGCTCCTTCTTTATTAGTAGAGTTAAATGGTATAGCTAAAAAGTGAGTATTTCCTATTGTTCCTTTATCAAATACAAATGAATCTGTTGTTTCTGGGAATTGTCCCGAAATTATTCCAGCAGAAACTGAATTTGGGTTGTAGCTCATAGTCATGAAAATTTCTTTATCACTATACATATTGTCAAGCTGTGCTATTGTAGCAGGGTAAGTTTTCCCTTCTCTCCAAAGATATGGCTTTAATTCTTTTAAGAACTCTATTGCTGGTTCGATTTCTTTTCTTATCTTTTCTTTATCAGCTTCCATATTTATAAATTGCTCATATCCCACAATATCGTATATTATATTTCTAACAAATGCACTTCCAGTGAAATCAGGTGGTGCTGGATACGTGAACTTTCCTGGATTAGCTTTTACAAGTTCTAATAATTCTTGATGATTTCTTGGTACAGTCTGCACTCTATCTTTGTCATAAATCATTACAAACTGAGCTTTTCCATAAGGAGCTTCATATCCTTCTACTTCAAATCCAAAATCATATTTTACTTCTACAGAATCTGCATCTACATACTTACTAAAGTTAGGAAGCTTATGAGTAAATGGACCATATAAAAGGTCATTAGTTTTTGCTGTATAAAAGTTTTCTCCATTTATCCATACAACATCTATAGTTCCATCTTTAACATCAAGCTGCTTTTCACCTAAAAGCTTATTTAATATATCATCAATATTCATCGGAACTCTATTAAGAGTTATATCATATTCCTCTTTCAATCTTGGGGCTAAATAAGTATCAATCCAAGTATTTATTCTGTCTGATCCACCCCAACCATAAAAGTTAACAGTACTTCCTTTACTACTTTCTAATATACTTTCCCAATCTTTTTGTTCTAGATTTTCAGATACATTTTGTTCGCTTTTGCTGCATCCTATAAAGCTAATGGCTAGCAATACAATCAGCAGCATTGCAATAAATCTTTTCATACCAAATCCTCCTATAAAATATATTTATATAAAATCTTAGAGCCTATGTAAGCTCCTACAAACATAAAAATTGCATATACCCATCCATGCACAGAAAAAGACGGTATAGCACTAAAATATGCACCAATATTACATCCAAAGCTTAACCTACTGCCATATCCCATGATGAACCCACCGAGTAGTCCCCAAAATAACTGCTTTTTATTTTTTATTTTTTTTAGTTTAAACTCCGATGCTAATAACGCTGCTATAAGAGAGCCTAATATTATGGCTACATTTATAACTGTATAGTAATTATTTATAAAATTTCTTCCTGCATCTAATTCATTTGTATATACCGTAAAATAATACCAACTTGCAGGCTCAAATCCTAATTTCTCTAATATATGTGCTCCCCAATACACAAAACCAGTGGTTATTTTCCATGCTTTACCTGTACTTGCTAGCAATATTATATTTAATACTCCTAGCAATATACCACCTACCCAGTAAGGCCATGGTTTTTTTAAAATCTTATTATATAGATTCAACCTACCACCCCTATTATTTTGTTTTTTCAATATATATTTCCCATTCTCCTTGATTTATCTCTATATAATCTACATTTAAATCTTGTTTTTTCGCCCATTCTACTACATTCACTATAGAGCAAGAATGATCTGTTTCTAGGATAAGTATATCCCCTTTTTTCATCTTTTCTAGTGCCTTATGAGCTTTAATTAGTGGAATTGGACATGCTTCATACATGCAATCTAGTCTAACTTCAGCCATTTTATACCTCCTAGTACTACATCCTCATCATGTTATTTTTCTTGTCGTATATGCTAACTAATATATATAAAATGATTAATACTATTATTTGTAAAATTGTAGTCATAGGAAATCCTAGATATCTAGCAAGGTATATAGTAGGAGATTTCGAAATAATTAACTTGTCCCAAAACTCAAAATTCCTTGCCGCACTCATAGCTCCTATTATAAATCCTATCAACACTACTATTTGCAGGGTAAATCCTTCTCCTATTCTCATAAGAATTCCAGAACCACATCCCCCTGCTATTACCATACCTAGCCCAAATAAAATTGCACCTATTACGGTATGTATTCCTACTGGGTATATTTGTCCTGGTATAGTATTTACATGATCTAAAGAATAATTAGATTGTAAAATAGAAAATCCTATCGTTGTTATTATAAAGGCTATTATTATTGCTCTTAAAATAGATGTACTACCCGCAAGCACTGGATCTCTAAAACTTGCACCAAAGCAAAACCTAGATCTTTGAAGTGTAAATCCTATTAACAGTCCTATAATCCAGAATTTGCTATATTCTATATTGTGCTTCAATAAGAAAATATATATTGCAAATGTTATAAGCGTAATTGCTAATGCGTAGTGAATCTGATTTTTTTTGTTCTTTAGTTCAACTTGTCTTCTTTTCTTTAGCTCTTCTATTCTATTTGAAGACATTTAAGTCCACCCCTTTTTAGAAACTGTGATTATGTTAAATAATAATCAAAAGTTCCTATTTTCAATTATACACTAATATTCTGACATTAATTATAGATTATGATTATATTAAATAACTATATTTTATAATGTTTTGGCTATATTAAAGATTTCAACTGTGTTAAAATCTTATTTAATAAAATACAATTTGTTAAAGGAGCTACTAGTATGATTAAAGTATTATTTGACTGCGACAACACCATGAGTGTAAGTGGTTGTGATGTAGACGATGGTCTAGCACTAATTTATTTATTAGGTAGAAGCGACGTAGAGCTATTAGGTGTTACAACTACTTATGGAAACAGCACAATAGATATAGTTCACGAAAATACTATTAAAATGTTCAATGATTTAAAAATATCTCATATTCCATTATATAAGGGCAGTGCGTGTAAATCAAATAGAAAAAGTGATGCTGCTGAATTTCTAGTAAATATGGTTAATAAATATCCAGGAGAAATAACACTTTTAGCTACAGGATCACTTACGAATTTATGTGGTGCTTATGAAATTGATAACAGTTTTTTTAGTAAACTAAAACAAATAGTCCTTATGGGTGGTATAACACGTCCTCTTATCATAAACGGAAAAAATCTAAATGAGCTTAACTTCTCTTGTGATCCTGAGGCGTCTTTAAGAGTTTTATCTTCTGACGCTAAGGTTACAACTCTTGATGGACATATATGTCTTCAAGCATTCTTTGGCGAGAAAGAGTACGAAAGGCTTACTAGTAATAATTCTAATATATACAAATATATAAATGACAACACTGTTGAGTGGTTTAATTTGGTTATGAAAGAGTTTGGAGTTAAAGGATTTTATAACTGGGATATAGTATCTGCCCTTTATATTACAAATCCTGAATTATTTGAAGATAACTTTGAAAATATAGTTTCAACAGAAAAAGATCTTGAGAAGGGATATTTAAAAATAGATAACGATAACGATTCAGGTTATAAAGTTAATATACCTCTTAAGATAAAAGATGTAGATCTATTCAATGAAATAATATTCAAGACTTGGGACAACGTAAAAATATAGGTATAAGCTAAGCTTATACCTATATTTTTTATAATAAGTTCTTTATAACTCTATTTAATATTCTAAAGTAACCTGCCTTTTTATGTTCTTTGTTAGATATAAGGTCAGATTTTCCTACTAATTTGTTACCTTGATATATATGAACTTCACCTAATTTTTGATTTTTAGCTATAGGAAGTGTTAAATTAGGGTTTACGTTTATTTTCTTTTCAAATTCACTCTTATTTCCTTTCCTGTTAAGTAGATATAGAGGTTCTTTACATACTAATTCCAAATTTTGATCTTCTGCTTTATCTAATCTAATTTTTTGAACTACTTCTTCTTTATCATATATCTTTACACTTTCATAGTTTGCAAATCCATAATTTAAAAGAGTTGAGGCATCATTAAATCTTTCCTTAGATGATGGGCATCCTAATACTACTGCTATTAAATGTAAATTATCTCTAACTGCTGAAGCTGAAAGGCAATATTTAGCTTCAGCTGTAAATCCTGTTTTTATTCCGTTCGCACCTTTATAAAATCTAATAAGCTTATTTGTGTTTACAAGACCAAATTTCTTTTGTTGCTTTCCTACAGTAATTTCTTCCATCCATATAGTAAGATATTTAGCTACGTCTTCATATTTAAGTAGCTCTCTAGACATTACAGCTATATCATGTGCACTAGTATAGTGATTTTCTGCTGGAAGTCCATTTGTATTGACAAAGTTAGTATCATTCATATTTAATTCTTTAGCTTTTTCATTCATTTTGTTAACAAAAGCTTCTTCACTTCCGTATATATATTCAGCCATAGCAACTGATGCGTCATTACCTGATGCTACTGCAATTCCCTTTATCAATGTTTCTACGTCCTTAATTTCTCCTGGTTCTAGATAAAGCTGGCTTCCTCCCATAGTTGCGGCTCTTTCGCTTATAGTAACCTTATCATCTAAATTTATTCTGCCTTGATCTATAGCTTCCATAATTAATAAAAGAGTCATTATCTTAGTTACACTTGCAGGCGGAAGTTTTTCGTGGGAATTTTTCTCATATATTATTTCACCACTTTTACCATCTATTAATATTGCAGATGTAGCAGTTACTTTTATTTCTTCAGTGGCTAATGTAACAAATGTGCTTAGAAACACAAGTATAAAAGTCAAGATTACACTTACTTTCTTTTTCATATTTTCCACCTCATCACTTTTTTAAATATATCTTTTCACTATAGAAAGCTTATTATGCAAATATAGAATTGGCAAAAATAAGAACAAAAATCCTAATCTTTAAAGATTAGGATTTTTTCTTAAACTTCCATTATTATTGGTAAAATCATAGGATTTCTCTTTGTTTTTTCGTATAGATAATTTTTAAGTTCATCTTTTATAGTATTCTTTAAATAAGCCCATTCTCTTATTTGTCTATTCTCACATTCAATAAGAGCTTCTTTTACTACTATTCTTGCTTTTTCTATTAAATCTTCAGATTCTCTAACATAAACAAATCCTCTCGATATTATGTCTGGACCTGCTAGAACTTTACCATCTTCTTTAGATATAGTTACAACAACTACCATAAGACCATCTTCCGAAAGATGTTTTCTATCTCTTAGTACTATATTACCCACATCTCCAACACCTAATCCATCTACAAGTATTCTTCCAGAAGGAACAGTTCCAGCTATTTTAGCACTATTCTTATCAAACTCAACTACAGTCCCTGATGATATTGTAAATACATTCTCTTCAGGCATACCTAGTGAGACAGCTAACTCAGCATGTTGCTTTAAATGTCTAAATTCGCCATGTACAGGTATAAAATATTTTGGTCTAACTAATCTATGCATTAATTTTAATTCTTCTTTACAAGCATGACCTGAAACGTGCACCTCTGCTAAATCATCGTATATTACATCAGCACCTTTTTCAAATAACTGATTTATAACTCTTGATACCGTCTTTTCATTCCCAGGAATAGGATGAGCAGATATAACTACTAAATCTCCAGGAATTATTTCCATCTTTTTATGCTCAGAAGCTGCCATTCTAGATAATGCAGACATTGGTTCACCTTGCGAACCAGTAGTTATTATAACTATTTCTTCAGGCTTATAGTCTTTTATTTCATTAAGTTCTATAAGCATTCCTTCTGGCATGTTTAGATATCCTAGTTCTGTAGCTACATTAACTACATTAACCATAGATCTTCCTGAAACAGCAACTTTTCTATTATACTTGTCAGCAGAATTTATTATCTGCTGAACTCTATGAATATTAGAAGCAAAAGTTGCTACTATTATCCTTCCATCAGCATTCATAAATATATCATCTAGTGTATCTCCAACTGTCCTTTCAGACATTGTTGATCCACTTCTTTCTACATTTGTGCTATCAGCAAGCATCAATAAAACACCTTTTTTTCCTATCTCTGCTATTCTATGAAAATCCATAATATCTTCATCTATAGGAGTATAGTCTATTTTGAAATCTCCTGTATGGAATATAGTTCCTATATCTGTATGAATTGCAATAGAACACGCATCAGGAATACTATGATTAGTTCTTATAAATTCAACTTCCATATTGTCTAGCTTAAATTTATCTCCAGCATTAACTGTTATAAGCTTAGTATTGTTTAGTTTATGCTCTTTAAGTTTTACTTCTATTAGCCCTAAAGAAAGTCTTGTTCCGTATACAGGCACGTTCAGTTTCTTAAGAACATACGGAAGTGCACCTATATGATCCTCATGTCCATGTGTTATAAATATACCTTTTATCTTATCTTTGTTCTTTAGTAAATATGTTATATCAGGTATAACAATATCAATACCTAACATTTCATCTTCCGGAAAGCTCAAACCGCAATCTATGACTACCATTTCATTTTTATACTCTATTAAAGTCATATTTTTTCCTATTTCATTTAGTCCACCAAGAGGTATAACTCTCAGCTTTGAATTCGTTTTCGTCATACAATTATCATCTCCTCGTAATTAATTTATGTATAATAACCCGTCCATTTTAACGTACAGGCAATAATATAATCCGTCCAACTATTACCAATAATATTATCTATTCTATCATACTTTTAAATATCGTAAAATACTATATTTAAAAGTTAAAATAAACACATACTTTGACAAACGTATGTTTTTCTGATATCCTCAAAGTATTACTTATCTTAAAGTAGGAGGTTTTTTATGAAAGGCTCAACACATATGGCAATCGGGGTATTGTCAGCTATTCAAACATCAATAATAATTGACAAACCACTAAACCCAGTCGCTTTTGGTTTTGTATGTATCTGCTCTTTATTGCCAGATATTGATGAGCAAAACTCCACTATATCAAATTCTATAATTAAAAGCTCTTTTTCTAAGGCTGTATATAGATACACTCTTTACATAATAAATATGTTAGTTCTCATACTTTTAACATATATAAACAAAAATCTTATATTTAATCTAGCAGTAGGATTTATGTTAATAATACTAATAGAAAGTAAGCTAAAACATTCACTTTTAAGAAAAGGGCTGTTCACTGGTCTATCTTTAGTCCTTTGTGGAATTTTGTATTATATGAGTATTCCTTTACCATTTATATCTATTTGTGCAATTATAGGAATAGGTCCTTGGCTTAAACACAGAGGCTTTACCCACAGTGTATTCTCACTTTTTCTTGTTTACTACTTTCTAAGAGAGATAGAAAAAGTAATATTTTTTGATTATATTGCATTTTATGGAACAATATCTTATGCGTCTCATTTATTTTTAGGTGATATTTTCACTAAAATGGGTATACCTATATTTTATCCAATTTCTAATAAAAAAATATCACTTGGCTTCATAAAAGTTGGAAGCATATTAGGCAATTTCCTAGAAATTATCTATGTATTAGTATTCATCATAGTGATATTATTTACACTTAAAGCATTATAATTTCATACTAAAACAATAAGCCCATGGATATTCCATGGGCTTATTTACATTCATCGCATATCCCAAAAAACTTCAAGTCATGATCATAAATCTCAAATCCATAACTACTTTCTATTTTATCTTCTAAAACTTCTAAAAGATCTTCTTTAACTTCTATAACTTTTGAGCATTTTTTACATATCAAGTGGTGATGATTATGTGATTCATCATCAATATTAATTTCATATCTACAGCATCCATCATCTAAATTAAGCTTTAAAACAGCTCCTATATCATCTAACAATTGAAGTGTTCTATACACTGTAGCAAGTCCTATCTCAGGACAATCTTTTTTTACTAAATCATATATTTCTTCACTGCTTAGGTGCTCTCCTTTTAATTTAAACATAGTTTCAACTATAGATCTTCTTTGAGGAGTTAATTTAAATCCCTCTTCTTTCAATTTAGTTTTTATAATCTCAAGGTAGTTTTCCATAATTTTCACCTACATTTTTCAATTAATAATTTCTTTCAATTAATATTGTAGCCTAAATTCCATGATATGTCAATATAAAAATAAGCTGCCAATTGGCAGCCTATTAGTCTTCTAAACCTTCTTCTTGCATTAAAGTTTCATAAACATCTAATACAGTTTCATATTCTTCATCGCTTTCTATAGGAATAATAGAGTATTCTCCATCTTCTTGCTCTACCATTCTAAATATGTAAGCTTCTTCTGCTTCATTATCTTCTAGAGGCATAAGTATCGCATATTCATTTCCTTCTGCTTCTAAAGTCATTATTACTTCAAATTCTGTTTCTTTCCCTTCTTCGTCTACTAGAGTTATTATGTTTTGTTCCATTTTTTTCACCTCTTAATTAATATTTACTATTATTATATACTAAAGATCTTCATTTTAATATAAAAATTATTATTTATTTCTGTTGCTATCTAAATATCCTTGTAATATTATTGTTGCTGCAAGCATATCTATAACTTGTTTTCTTTTCTTTCTACTCACATCTCCTTGTAGTAAAGATCTTTCAGCTGCAACAGTGGATAATCTCTCATCCCAAAACTGTATTTGTATATCTATTTTCTCTTTTAACTTTTCAGTGAACTTTATAACTTTTTCCCCTTGAGGACCTAGTGTTCCGTTCATATTCTTTGGAAGTCCTACTATTATTGTATCAACTTCTTTTTCCTTTATAATTCTTTCAAGTTCTTCTAAGTCTTTTTTTATACTTTCTCTTCTTATAGTCTTTACTCCTTGAGCTGTAATCTTCATTAAATCACTAACTGCAACTCCTATAGTAGCATCTCCAACATCTAGTCCCATAAGTCTTTTCATATTTTCCTCCTAGATTATCTTTATACAAAAGTCTTTGCAATATTTTGAGCAGTAGCCACAAAGTACACATTTTTCTTTATCGACTACAGCTTTATTATTTATGATTTCTATAGCTTTATGACCACACTTTAAGCTGCAAGCTTTGCAGCCTGTACACCAAGTTGCTATCTGAAGCTCTCTTTTTTTGCTACTGAGCTTCATTTTCAGGTCTTTTGGAATATCATATCCTTCAAACTTTAACACATTTGCCATAACTTCTTCTTTTGACTGCATTCCTATAGCTATAGAGTCTAGTACATCAAGAGAAAGCACAAAGTCCATAGCTTCATCATAAGAGTGTATAAGATTTCCTCCACCTAGCGGCTTCATTGCATATATACCTATATTTTTGTTTTTAGCTTCTTTTATAGCATCTATCATATCATCTATACTTCCATCATGTATTCCTATTCCACTTTTATTTACAATAGGGTGTATAACATCTATTTCATTAATCTTTGTAGCGGCCTTAACTCCAGCTATATTATGAGTTGATATTCCAACTGATCTTATATATCCTTTTTCCTTCATCTTAACAAAATACTCTAACGCCTCATAGTGACCCCTTATAGTGTGTTCACTTTCCTGCTCATGAAGCAAAAAACCATCCACATAGTCTGTGTTCATTTCTCTTAGAGCTTCTTCTAAACTTTCTTTTGCAGTTTCTTTTGAGTATGCATAAGACTTTGTGATTATTATTATATTTTCTCTTTTGCATGCTTTAAGTGCTTCTTTTATATGAGGATATGTTCCATAAAGCTGAGCTGTATCTATAAAATTTATTCCTTTATCTATAGCTTCAATTATTATGCTACCGCCATCTTCTTTACTCATATTTCTTTGTAGAGGGCCTATAGTTAATGCTCCAAAGCATATATTAGAAACTTTAAATCCTGTTTTTCCTAATACATTATACTTCATATTTATCACTCCAAAAAATCAGCCAGGACTAATCCTGGCTCTTTGATTTGACTATATCTTTCATAATAAGTACAAGCACAGGTACTATAACGTACGATATACTTGTAGCTGCAGCTACAACTCCTGAATCATTAACCACAAATCCTACAACACTACCAACGATTATAGCTTGCCATCCTTTAGCTATGCTAGGATATACCTCACACAGACTTTTTAATATGCCTGATGGTTTGTTAAATAGTACTCCTACTATTATAACTCCTAGTATAAGAACTCTACTCCACATCGATATTCCAATAAGTCTTAGGTTCATTTCTAATTTTCTTCTTATTATTTGCAATATAATGATAGGCCCACCTATAATTATATCTTCTATAGCTCCTGCTAAGTGGGATTTGCTTCCTATAAAATTAATATCTATAAGTGCCATAGCAGTAACTACTAAAACTACTGCACACATTATAAGCACAATTTTTTTTATATCTACTTCTATCTCATAAATTTTCATGATTAAAAATAAAAATGCAAATACTGCAGTAATAGTACCACCTACATTTGCTCCCATCTTAGGATATCCTAAAATAATAACGCACACTAAAAGCACTATACTTAAAAGTAATCTCGATATCTTCTTTTTCTCAAAAAGGGATGATAATGCTAGAATTATAGATCCTATAAGCACTCCCATATATTCATTTCCAATTCCATAGTATCTTGCTCCTATTATAGGATCATATCCTAATAAAGAATTTTTTATCATATTTTGCCCAGTTGCAGCATCTACTAAGATTCCTATGAATGTTAATGTACTAAGTAATATAATCTTATTCAAATCATCTTTAACAAGCTTATGCACTATGAAGTATCCTATTAAAGACATAAGAAGTGCAACAGCTATTATAGAAATCTCACTATTTAAATTGAGTATAGGTTCCACTAAAAGTGCAAATGGTATAATCATCGTGAATTTCAATATATTAATAGGTATATTAAATAATTTCTTAGAAATTTTCTTTCTTAAGAATATGAATATCACCGAAATTATCCAAGTTATCATCTGAAACACAGCATAAGTGTATAGTGTAGGAATTCTGATATTGTATGTAGACACTATTTTTTCATATTCATATGTTAAGAAATCTATATTATTATCCATAGATATCCTATCTATATTTCTTCCTAACATTGCATTAGATTCTTGTCCAAAATAATTTAGTATATCTGGTGCTATGTCAATGTTTCCTACAACACCTTTTCTTCTTGTTGTGGAAGATGTTAGTATTCCTTTTTCATCTTTATCAAATATAATTACTGGTGAAAGTCTGTATCCTGTCCTGAAATCCTCAAGCCTTGGATATGGACTTACTATATATATTCTATCGTTTGGATTTACTATCTTAAAAACTTCATTCAAGTAATTGTTTATATTTGCATATATTTTTTCTTTCATGGAATTGTATGTGTTTGAATTTAATTTATTTCTGTAAAGGTCTAATCTATATGTATCTCCCAATTCAATAAACAGAAGATCACTTTCATCGTAATATTTTTTTGTTTCATTTATAAGTTTTTCATAATCAGTTCTTATTCCAAACGGCATAAGCCCATCTTCAACATCTATAGAGCTTATATTTCCCTTTTCTATTTGACCATTTTCATCCATTGCTATCAAGCAAATTTCTCTTCTTTGTTCGCTATCTGTATCTGCATTACCTAATACAGCAAGCTTTAGATTGTTATTTCTTATTTCCATACCTAAAGCACCTGGAAGTGCCCCATATTCTCCTATTGCAGCATCAGATTTTGTATTATTGATATTTAAGTTATTTATATATTTTGGTTTTTTTCCACTTCTTCTTATATATTCATCTTTATTACTTTCATTTAATGTTTCAAATTGTATGTTTCTATAATTTAGATATGCCCTACTTCCCCATCCTATAGATGCATATGATCTTATATCTGAGGTTCCCTTAGAGCCTCTTATATTCATAAGACCTATATAGCCTCTACTGTCTAGTTCTTCTTTTATTCGGTCTATGCTAAGCATCTCATCTAAGGAAGTTCTATTTATAGATATAAATATTACTTTTCCATTATTTTCTGCATATGAAATGTTATTTCCTAAATTTAGTGTCATCAATATTCCTATAATAAACAGCAAAATTCTTTTCTTCAATTACTATACCTACTTTCCTTCTAAATATTTTTTTAGCAATTCTTCTAATATTTCATCTCTTTCTACTTTTCTTATCATAGTTCTAGCATCTTTGTAGCTAGTTATATACGTTGGATCTCCTGATAGTATATATCCTATTAGTTGATTTATTGGATTGTATCCTTTTTCTTTCAATGCATCGTATACTTTTGACAACATTTCAGCTGGAGACATCTTTTCCTCAAATGATTCAAATTTCATAGTCAAATCTAGATTTTTTTCCATTAATAACACCCCTTTTTATTTTGTCAGTTTATTATAACATATATGTACTAAAGGAAGTAGAAATATCTACTCCCTTTGTTTTTTATCCATTTATTTGATTTTTTAGTACTATTTTTGAATAATTTAACGCTTCTTGTAATTTGCTAGGATCTTTTCCTCCGGCTTGAGCCATATTTGGCTTTCCACCGCCACCTCCGCCTGCAATTTTAGCAACTTCCTTTATGATATTTCCAGCATGTGCACCTCTTTGTATAACATCTTTAGTAACTGTCACTACAAAATTCACTTTATTATCACTTGAAGTTCCAAGAACAACAACTCCAGATATCAACTTATCTCTTAAAGTGTCAGCCATATTTCTTAAAGTATCCATATCCATCTCTTCAAACTTACCAGTAATAATATTTACTCCATCTATTTCTTCTTTGCTATTTAATATTTCATCTATAGAAAGCATAGAAATTTTAGTTTTTAGAGAACTTACTTGTTTAGTTAAATCCTTGATTTCTTCAACCATAGATTCTGCCCTATTTATAACATTATCTTCTCTACTTTTTAGAACCGTACATATTTTTGCTATAACTTCATCTTGCCTATTTATATATTCATATACATTAAATCCTGTTATAGCTTCTATTCTTCTAACACCAGATGCAACTCCACCTTCTGACAAGATTTTAAACAGGCCTATTTGAGAAGTATTATCAACATGTGTTCCACCACAAAGCTCAATTGAGTAATCATTCATAGATACTACTCTTACAAGATCTTTGTATTTTTCTCCGAATAAAGCTGTAGCTCCTGTTTGCTTAGCATCTTCAATTGACATATTTTGAGCAGTTACGTTAAGTCCTTTTAGTATATTTTCATTTACAATTCTTTCTATATTTGATAAATCATCCTTTGATATAGCTTCAAAATGAGTAAAGTCAAATCTTAATCTATCAGGAGTAACTAAAGATCCAGACTGCTGAACATGATCTCCTAATACCTCTTTTAATGCTTTATGAAGGATATGTGTTGCAGAGTGATTTCTAGTAGTGCTTTGTCTTAAATTTTCGTGAACAATTGCATTTACATTATCACCTATTTTTATTCTTCCCTTTTCTACCTTTGCTTCGTGATAAATTACATCATTTGCTCCTTTTTTGGTATTTAGGATACTAGCTTCAAAGCCTTCGCTTATAAATACACCTTTATCTCCTACTTGTCCCCCACCTTCAGGATAGAAAGGAGTTTTGTCTAGTATTAATATAGCTTCATCTCCTTCAACAGCTACATCAGTAGTGTTGTTTGCAACTAAAATAGCTTTAATCGTTGCACATGAACTTAGAACTTCATATCCTATAAATTCTGTTGTTATCTGTGTATCTATTTTTGATAATATATCTTCTTTCCAGCCCTCAGATCCCTCATTTTGTCTTGCATTTCTAGCTCTGTTTCTTTGCTTTTCCATTTCTTCTTCAAACGACTCTTTATCTATATCGAATCCTTCTTCATTTATAATTTCTTTTGTAAGATCTAGAGGGAACCCAAAAGTATCATAAAGTTTGAACGCTTTTTCTCCTGAAAGAGTTTTGGTATTGTTTTGTTTCATATCTTCTAGATACTCTCTTAATATATCCATTCCTTGATCTATAGTTTCCTGGAACTTGTTTTCTTCTACATGTATAACTTTCTTTATATAGTCTTTCTTTTGAACAAGCTCAGGATAAGCTTCACCGCTTACATCTACAACACTATCCATTAATTTATATAAGAATGCACCTTCAATTCCAAGTAACTTTCCATGTCTAGCTGCTCTTCTTAAAAGCCTTCTTAGAACGTATCCTCTTCCTTCATTCGATGGAAGTACTCCATCTGCAACAAGGAACGTAACCGCTCTTATATGATCTGTAATAATTCTTGTAGATATATCTTTCTTTAAATCACTTCCATATCTTACATTTGAAATTTTAACAACTTCATCTAATATATACTTTATAGTGTCTATATCAAATATAGTTTCTACATCCTGCATAAGACAAGCTACTCTCTCAAGTCCCATACCAGTATCTATATTTGGTTTTGGAAGATTATTATAATTTCCATTTTCATCTTTATCAAATTGAGTAAATACATGATTCCAAAATTCTATGAATCTATCACAATCACATCCTGGCATGCAGTTTTCGTTTTT
The DNA here is from genome assembly GCA_002029295.1 of Alkalithermobacter paradoxus. GTDB lineage: Bacteria > Bacillota > Clostridia > Peptostreptococcales > Peptostreptococcaceae > Alkalithermobacter > Alkalithermobacter paradoxus. The sequence continues at coordinate 531,359 of MZGW01000001.1, forward strand.
GCATCCATATTTTTCGCCCCTATCAAAGTAAATCTCCGAACATGGACCACAAGGACCTGTACCTATTTCCCAGAAGTTATCCTTTTTTCCTAGCCTAACTATTCTTTCCGGGGAAATACCCACTTCTTTATTCCATATTTCAAACGCTTCATCATCATTTTCATATACAGATATCCATAGCTTTTCTTCAGGAATTTCTAAGTACTTAGTTATAAACTCCCATCCCCAATTTATAGACTCTCTCTTAAAGTAATCTCCAAACGAAAAATTACCAAGCATTTCAAAGAAAGTAGCATGTCTTGATGTTACACCTACATTCTCTATATCTCCTGTCCTTATACACTTTTGACATGTAGCCATTCTATTTTTCGGTGGGTTTTCTTTACCCATAAAATAGTTTTTAAGAGGTGCCATACCTGCATTTATTAGAAGTAGACTAGCATCATCTTGCGGAACTAAAGGATAACTAGGTCTTACCAAATGCTCTTTTGATTCAAAGAAATCTAGAAATCTTTTTCTTATTTCATTCAGTCCAAGTTTATTCATTTTTTACCTCCTTAAATATGTACAAAATAAAATCCCAAGTCTCTATGGAAAACATAGGGACGAGGGATTAATCTCGTGGTACCACCCTACTTACTACCTTCATAGTAGCAGCATCTTAGGTTAAACCTTTCTTTTAACGGAAAATATCCGACAACTTCTACTACATTCTTCAAAGTTGCAACTCCAAGAGAGCTTCAATTAACCTATCTAAGAATCTTCCAGCCTAGGATTCTATCTCTGTAAGAATCGATTAATTTACTAGTTCTTTTCACAGTCTTTTATTTATATAGTTATATTTTTCATTTTATAAAATAAAGCAGAATATGTCAATAATCTAATTACATCCATCCATTATCCATTCTATCCATCATTTTGCTAGCGAATTTAGCTATATTTCTTCCAGCTCTGTATACTTTTCTTCTTTGTCCCATATTCATTCTAGATAAAGCATATGCAGAAGCCGTAGCTCCTAATAATCCACCTATTATAGCAGCATTAGTCATACCATTACCATTTCTTCTCATACAAACACCCCTTTGTCATATTTTACAGTTATTTTTTGCAAAAGGGATAAACATATACTAGCTAATTTTTTCAAATTTATAATCTTTTTTCTATTATTCCTCCACCTACAACTATATCATTATCGTATATAACCACTGATTGTCCAGGAGTTATAGCTCTTTGAGGTTCGTCAAATACTATTCTTATTTTGTTATTCTTCTCACTGTATATCGTAGCATCCTTAGGAGGAGCTGAATATCTTATCTTAGCTTTTGCTCTTATAGGTTCATTAATTTGACTAAATGGTATAATATTTACATCGCTAGCTATAAGTTCTTTACTGAATACTTCATCATGCTCTCCAAGTACTACTAAGTTCTTACTAGGTATTATATCAGTAACAAACATCGGCTTTCCAAGTGCTATTCCAAGTCCTTTTCTTTGTCCTATAGTATAATTTATTATACCTTTATGCTTACCTAACACATTTCCATTCTTATCTACAAAGTTTCCTTCTCTTATCTTTACATTTGTATTTTCTCTTACATACTTTGCATAGTCATTATCTTTTACAAAGCATATTTCTTGACTATCAGGCTTATTAGCAACATCAAGACCTATTTGTCTTGCTATTTCTCTTATCTTATCCTTAGTATAATATCCTAAAGGCATTAGTGTATGAGAAAGTTCATATTGATTCATATTATAAAGTGCGTACGTTTGATCTTTTTCTTCTGTTACGGATCTCTTTAATAAGTACCTGTTTAAATTTTCATCAAATTCTATTTTTGCATAATGTCCTGTAGAAACATAATCACAACCTATTTTTTTTGCTCTTTTTAGAAATTCATCAAACTTTATATATTTATTACATGCTATACATGGATTAGGAGTTCTTCCTTTTAGATACTCATCTATAAAATAATCTATAACTTTCTCTTTAAATATATCTTTAAAATTCATAACGTAAAAAGGAATTCCTATTTTGTCTGCAACTCTTCTTGCATCTTCTACAGCAGATAAAGAACAACACCCACCTTCGCTGTCAAGTATTGCTTCGTCTTCATTTTGCCAAATTTGCATTGTAACTCCTATTACATCATATCCTTGTTCTTTTAATAAATAAGCTGCAACAGAACTATCTACACCGCCGCTCATACCTATCATAACTTTCTTTTTCAAAACAATCACCTCATAAACTTATTTTTAAGTTTTATATACAAAATATACATAATATATTTAAAATTAAAACCCGGGGATTTTCCCGGGTAGTTTTTTTACTCTTCTTCATCGTGATGATGATCATGATCATCATCTATTTGTATATCTTCAAGCCCTTCTATATAGATGTTATTCTTAGTTGCATAATCTATCAATGCAGACTTAACAGCTTGCTCTGCTAAAACTGAACAGTGCATTTTAGCTGGTGGAAGTCCATCTAAAGCATCTGCAACTGCTTTATTAGTTAAATCTAAAGCTTCTTTTATTGTTTTTCCTATTATCATTTCCGTTGCCATGCTTGATGTTGCTATAGCTGACCCACATCCAAAAGTCTTAAACTTTGCATCTTTTATTATTTCATCTTCTATCTTAAGATATATTTTCATTATATCTCCACATTTAGCATTGCCTACTTGTCCTACTCCATCAGCATCTTCTATTTCCCCAACATTTCTTGGATTCATAAAGTGGTCCATTACTTTATCAGTATACATATTACTTTCCTCCCTTAGCTACCTTTTCGTAAAGTGGTGACATAAATCTTAATCTTTCTACTATCTTAGGAAGATGCTCTAGTACATAATCTACATCTTCTTCAGTGTTTGAATCTCCAAGAGATAATCTTAAAGATCCATGAGCTATTTCATGAGATAAACCTATTGCCATAAGAACATGTGATGGATCAAGTGAACCTGATGTACAAGCTGAACCACTTGAGCCTGCTATCCCAACCATATCTAAACTTAAAAGTAATGCTTCTCCTTCTATAAACTCAAATGAGAAGTTAGCATTTCCCGGAAGCCTTTCAGTTCTATGTCCATTTATTCTTGTATAAGGTATTCTTTCCATAATACCATTTATTAATTTTTCTCTTAAAGAAATTAGTTTATTTTTATAGTTATCTAGATTAACTCTAGCAAGCTCTGCTGCTTTTCCAAATCCAACTATTCCTGCAACGTTTTCTGTTCCTGCTCTTCTTTTCTTTTCTTGTGCCCCACCATGAACGAAAGGATGAAGTTTTACACCTTTTCTGATGTATAAAGCTCCTACACCTTTTGGCCCGTATATCTTATGCGATGACATAGCCATTAAATCTATGCCAAGCTCCTTTACATCTACTTCTACATTTCCTATAGCCTGAACTCCATCTGTGTGGAATACAATTCCTTTTTCATGTGCTATCTTCCCTATTTCTTTTATAGGTTGAATAGTTCCTATTTCATTATTTGCAAACATTATAGAGATAAGTATCGTTTTGTCTGTTATAGAGTTTTTAAGGTCTTCTAGACTTATCATGCCATCTTCGTCAACATTTAAATATGTCACTTCAAATCCATGATATTTTTCTAGGTATTCACAAGTATGAAGTACAGCATGATGCTCTATTTTAGTCGTTATAATGTGATTTCCCTTATCTTTGCTAGCAAATGCAACGCCTTTTATCGCCCAGTTATCAGCTTCAGTTCCACCACCTGTAAAATATATTTCAGATGGATGTGCATTTATAAGTTTTGCAACTTCAGTTCTAGCTGTATCTAAAGCTCCTTTTACTCCTCTTCCAAAACTATGAACACTAGATGCATTACCAAATAGGTCATTGTAATACGGTAACATTGCGTCTAATACTTCTTTTTTCATTGGAGTTGTAGCTGCATAATCCATATATATTCTTCTTTTTTCCATGATACTCCATCTCCTATTCTCTATATTAATTTCGTTCTTTTTTCATGATCTTCTATCATATCCTTAAGAGTTACAGAATCTATAACCGAATCTATGCTTTCTTTTATCTTCTCCCAAATAACTTTTGTAACACAATAGTCTGATTTTTCACAATCTGATTCACCTTCAAGCACACATTCTGAGGGTGCTATTGGCCCTTCTAAAACTCTCAGTATTTCTCCAACTGTAATTTTACTTGGGTCTTTTGATAATAAGTATCCGCCTTGGGCACCCCTTACACTTTTTATCAAACCAGCTCTTCTTAGTGAAGAAAATAGTTGTTCTAGATATTGATCAGATAAATTTTGTTTCTGAGCTATATATTTTAAAGGTACTGGATTTCCTTCTTCTCTTAAAGCTAGTTCAAACATAGCTTTAAGTCCATATCTGCCTTTTGTAGATAATTTCAAAATATCACCTCTCTAAACCCTAGTAAAAAACTATGGATTATATTTAGAGTATATTATACCCTATATTTTTTGTCAACATTAAAACAGATATATTTTACCATTATATTCAGAAAAATATCCTTTTTATACAAAAAACGCGAAAGTAGCATACAATGTATGCTACTTCATAATCATTAAGAGTTGTTTATCACTAACTAGCTGCCCCTCCTTTACATATATTTTATCTATTTTTCCACTTATTTTAGACATTATAGTAGTTTCCATCTTCATAGCTTCTACTATAACTAAAGGTGTGTTTTCTTTTACCTCATCTTCTTCTTTTACTAATAGCTTTATAACTTTACCTGGAATACTAGTTCCTATATGATATTTATTATTAAGATCGGCTTTTAGTACAGTTTCTTTGCTGCTACTAAAGCTTTTATCTTCTATTTGTATTTCTCTTCTCATTCCATTTAGTTCAAATGTTAAACTCTTATATCCATCTTTACTCGTATTTGATATTTCTATTAATTTTATTGTAAGAACCTTTCCTTCTTCTATTTCAACTTCACATTCTTCTCCTTTTCTTAGTCCATAAAAAAATACATCACTATCTAATTTTGATACATCTCCAAATTCTCTTAGATGTTCAAGGTATTCTTTATATACTTTGTTGTAAAGGCAATAACTCAGTACGTTTCTCATATTGCTAGACATTTTGTACTCATCATCTAAATATTTTTTTATTTCATCAAAATCAACATCATCTAGAAGCTTTCCTGGTCTTATATCTATAGGTTTTTCTCCTTTTAATACTACCTCCTGAAGATCTTTAGGAAACCCTCCTATTGGCTGCCCTATCATACCTTTAAAATAATCAACTACTGAATCTGGGAATGAAATACTTCTTCCTTTTTCAACTATATTATCCTTATCTAATCCATTTTTAACCATGAATATAGCCAAATCTCCAACTACCTTAGATGAAGGTGTAACCTTTATTATATCTCCTAGTATTTCATTTGCCTGTTTATATTTTTCTTTTACTTCCTTGAATTTATTTGAAAGACCTAAGCTTTCTATTTGAGGTTTAAGATTTGTATACTGACCTCCTGGTATTTCATATTCATATATCTCTGCAGAAGATGTCTTTAACTCACCTTCAAACTTATAATATATCTTTCTAAGTTCTCTGTAATACTGATTTATTTCATCTAATTTTCCTATGTCTATATTTGTATCTCTAGGTGTATTTTTTAGTGCATAAATCAAACTATTAAGTGATGGTTGGCTAGTTAAACCAGACATTGACTCAACTGCACAATCTACAATATCTACTCCTGCATCACTTGCCATTAAAAGAGATGCTATTCCATTTCCACTTGTGTCGTGCATATGAAGATGTATAGGAATTGATATTTCTTCTTTAAGTGCTTTTATTAGAGTTTGTGCAGCATATGGTTTTAAAAGCCCTGCCATATCTTTTATAGCTAAAATTTGGACTCCTAACTTTTCTAAATCTTTAGCCATTTCTACATAGTATTTAAGAGTATATTTATTTTTATTTCTATCTAGTATATCTCCACTATAACATATAGTTCCTTCAACTATTTTACCTGCATTTAAAGCCTCATAAATTGGAAGCTTCATATTCTCTATCCAGTTTAAGCTATCAAATATTCTAAATATATCTATACCTTTATTGGCAGATTCTTTTATAAATTCTCTTATGGCATTGTCAGGATAATTTTTGTATCCTACTCCATTTGATGCTCTAAGAAGCATTTGAAATAATATATTTGGAATTTTATCTCTTAATATTTCAAGTCTAAGCCAAGGAGATTCCTTTAAGAATCTGTACGAAACATCAAAGGTAGCTCCTCCCCACATCTCAAGAGAGAACAAATCATTCATGTAATTGCTTACATGACTTGATATTTTAACTAAGTCATTAGTTCTAAATCTAGTTGCAAGAAGTGATTGATGTGCATCTCTCATTGTAGTATCTGTTATAAAAAGCTTATTTTCATTTTTTATATATTCTATAAATTTTTTCTCTCCTAGCTCCTTTAATAAATCTTTTGAGCCCTTAGGAACTACATCAGTTTTTATTTTGCTTACTTTTGGAATATCAAAATCTATTTTTTCGCATTTGTTTTCATTTACTATCACATTTCCTATAAACTTAAGAAGTTTTGTTGCTCTATCCTTTCCTTCTCTTATATCAAAGAGTTCTTTTGACTCATCTAAGAATTTAGTATGGCATTTTCCTTGTATAAACAATGGGTGATTCAGTACATTTACTATAAATCCTGTATTAGTCTTAACACCCCTTACCCTAAGTTCTTTTATTGATCTTAGTGCCTTTTGAATTGCTCCATTAAATGTTCTATCCCATGAAATAGTTTTGACAAGTAGGCTATCATAATATGGAGTTATTTCAGATCCAGTAAATCCATTACCTCCATCAAGTCTTATTCCAAATCCCGACCCTGTTCTGTATAGATTTATTTTTCCTGTGTCTGGCATAAAATTATTCTTAGGGTCTTCAGTTGTTATTCTGCATTGTATCGAATACCCGTTTAACTTTATTTCGTCTTGCGACTTTATATTTATTTTATCACTATCAAGAGAATAGCCTTGTGCTATAAGTATTTGAGATTGAACTATATCAATTCCTGTTATCATTTCTGTTACAGTATGTTCAACCTGAATTCTAGGATTCATCTCTATAAAATAATAGTTTTCATTTTCATCAACTAAAAACTCCATAGTCCCTGCACTATAATAACCTACATACCTTGCAAGTTTTAGTGCATCCTCATGTATTTTATTTCTGGTATTTTGACTTACAGAAAAAGCAGGAGCATATTCTATAATCTTTTGATGTCTTCTTTGGACAGAACAATCTCTTTCATAAAGATGAACTATATTGCCGTATTTATCTCCTAATACCTGTACTTCTATATGTTTTGGATTTTTTATATATTTCTCTATGAATATAACTGCCTTCCCAAATGCCTTTTGAGATTCACTTATAGCTCTTTCAAATTCCAGCACAAGATCTTCTTCACTTTGTATAACCCTCATACCCCTTCCACCGCCTCCATTTGAGGCTTTGAGTATAACCGGATATCCTAATTTTTTACATACATCTTTAGCTTTTTCAATATCTGAAATAGAAAAATCTATACCTTCAATTGTCGGAACTCCAATTTCTTTTGCTATTTTCTTAGAATTTATCTTATCTCCCATTTTTTCCATAACTTCATATGATGGTCCTATAAATGTTATGCCATTTTCCTCGCACATCCTAGCAAAATCATAGTTTTCTGATAAAAAACCATACCCTGGGTGAATTGCATCTACTCCTTTTCTCTTTGCAAGATGAATTATCTCTTCCATATCTAAATATGCATCTATAGGTCCCTTATCTTCTCCTATTAAATAAGATTCATCTGCCTTACTTCTAAAAAGACTGTATTTATCCTCTTTAGAATATATTCCAACAGTTCTAATTCCCAACTCACAACAAGCCCTAAAAATTCTTATGGCTATTTCCCCTCTGTTAGCGACTAATACTTTTTTAAATTCTTTAATCACTACAATCCCCCTACCTATAATTTATTAAAGTACATAATTTTCTACGTGTTATAAAAAGCTTTATTGAGCAAACTATCTTATATACAATTTTACTTGAGGTGACTTAATATGAATAGAAATTTGATAATATATATTTGTTTGTCTTTAATTTTATATTCTTTAGTAGGGCTTTTTATATCAGGAGAGTATCTTGAATCACTAGGAGCCTTAGTTATAGTGATTTTAAACATTTTAATCTTGTACATAACAAAGTCTAAAGGCATGTATATTAAGTTTTACGGCGTAGAGTTAGTGCTTGTTTTGTCAGTTTTTCATTCGTTTTTAGGCAAGTTTATGAATCTTTATAAAACTATAGAATGGTGGGATAAATTTTTACACGCTTATGGAACTTTTTCGGTTACCTTACTTTTATTATCATTTCTTCACTTTAAATCAAGTAACCTGTTATCCCTATTTATTATTGTATATTCTCTAGGATCTTCTCTAGGAGTTATGTTTGAGGTTTTTGAATATATTTTAGATATTGTAATGAAAACTAAAAGTCAGCATGGGTTAGATGATACTATGCTAGATCTCATTTTAAATAATTTAGGTAGCTTTTTAGCAGCTTTAATGTACCTATATAAAGACTTTATTTACAGAAGAAGAATTTGTTAAATGCAGCATAGGTCCATAATACATTTCAAACTCTAATATATCACCTACTTGTATATCTTCCTTACAATCATTAATATCTACTATTAAGTGATCTGAGCTGCCCCCTAAAATTTTTATATCTTTTATTCTCGGTATAAGCTGTTCATAAAATACAAAATCAGCCTTACCTATAGCAAGTAATGCCCTTTTTCTAATTCCATAATCCTCAAACGTAGGTATGTTTCCAAAAGCATCCACAAAGAGATCCCCTATAGGTTTTGATGGTTTTTCCTTAACTTCAACAACCTCAGCTTTTAATATAAATGCGTCTTTGTGTAAACTACTCATATCATATCCCCACAAATCTTCTAAATCTCTTCCTAATAATAATCCTTCTCCTATTCTTAAGTTATTTATTTTACTTGGCATTTCATCCTTAAATAAAAGCGTTAAAGAAGTTGTAGCACCACCTGAAATTATATTCAATTTCCTATTTATTCTTTCTTCTATTTTATAAGATACCTCCTGAAGCCTACCTATATTTTCTTTAGTTGGAACAACACCACCATAGCAACCAATATTAGTTCCTATTCCATAAAGTTTTACCATTTTAAGATTATTTTCTATGTATAAAGCTACATCTATTAACTCATTTTCATTAAAAATTCCTTCCCTTAAATCTCCTAGATCATGCATCAGTATAATTTTATGCTCTTTATTTTGTATTAAGCATTCTTTTTCTATCTCATTCAAAGTTTTTATCTCAGAATTTAAGCTTATATCTACATACTTAACTACATCTTTTATTTCACTTATCATTGGCACTCTTAAAAGCATGTATGAGGAATTGATATTACTTTCCACTAATTTTTTAATGTGGTCTATTCTTGAATCAGCTATATAATTACATCCTGATTTTAGTAGTACATTTACAACTTCAGGTATTGCATTGAACCCCTTAACTACTACAGCTATGTCAATTCCCTTGCTTTTGCAAAATTCTACTATGTACTTGGCATTTTGATATATTTTATTAAGGTCAATTTGCAGCAATGGATATCTCATTTTCTCACCTCCACAATTTGCTTTCTAAAATCTATTCAAAAATTTCCTCTTATATTCAACTAGCAAAAGATAATAATAGATATTGTGGAAAAGTCCACAAATCATTTTCAAACGGAGGTATGATTATGAATTTTAATACTAGTGGAAACAAGCAAATTGAAAGCAATAATCTAAAAGTGCTTCAAGATCAATTAAACTATGAATGTATGATGAATAAAAAATTTAGACAATACGCTGATTACTGTACAGATTCTTCTTTAAAATCTTTATGTAATCAAGCAGCTGATACTCACAAGCAAAACTTCAACAGTCTTAAATCTTATTTAGAATCTCATCAGTAATCATTTATAGATAAAATCATAATCTTTATGGAGGGATAATAATGAATATAATGAACAATGGAAGTACGGGGAGCTTTACAGAAAAAGAACTCATGAATGACTTATTAGCTTCTGAGAAACAGGTTATATCTGCATACAGTACAGGTATAACTGAATCTTCTTGCCAAAACCTTAGAAATACTTTGATGGATAACTATAAAAATGTTCAGGATATTCAATATAAAGTATTTGACGCTATGAAACAAAAAGGTTGGTACCAAACTAAAGATGCACCAACTGAAGATGTTAACCAAGCTAAATCATCTGCAAATCAAATGGCAAATGAATTAAGATAACTTTCAAAAAAGAACCTTGATTAATCAGGGTTCTTTTTTTGTGTATAGTACTTTTTACATATCTTCTTTTATCACTTTTATATCATAAATTAATATATTGTATTAAGGACTCAAGCAAAAGGAGGGAGTTCCTAGATTATAATAAATTAAACATAGAGTAAAAGGTGGTGAACCGTATGGCTGATAACGTTATTACTTTATCTATCATCATATTCGTAATTATAGTTTCCTATTTAAATTTAAGGTTTAACAAAGCATACAACTTTATTATCCTCATATTTTGTATTTTAGGCTTTCTAGTAAATATATATTTCAATGGACTTGAAGGCTTCATTTCATCAATTCAAGGTATGATTACAGGCTTATTGTTACTTATAATACCATTTTCTCTAGGATGGTTAGGTGATGGAGATGTTAAGTTGGTTGCAGCTTTGGGTTCTTTCATAGGTTCTAGCATGATAATGTATTCTATTCTTTACGGACTAATATTTTTTGCAGTAGTAGTATCTATCTACTTAATTATAAAGAAAAGATTTAAGATATTTTTGAGGCAGGCATTTTTGACTTTATTATATATAGGCACTCCTTCTAAAATAAACTTGATAGAGTCTAGTGGATACCCTCCTATTTGGCTATTCTTAGCTCTTGGAACTTTATCTTACTGGATATATTGCACTTATATGCTATAGACAAAGGATTATAGATTAATAAGGCTAAATTCTATTATTACAAATTGTTTTAAAATTAGTAAAGGATGACTTGGATCATCCTTTGTTTTAGGTAACAAAACTTCTTACTTATTTCTTATACTTTTTTGATACTGAACTATATTTTGCTCCATTTTGTTTTTTCCTGGAATATAGTATCTTGCATCTTTGATATTATCAGGAAGATACTGCTGATTTACATAATTATTATCATAGTTATGAGGATATTTATATTCTACTCCTCTTCCTAATTTTTCCGCTCCTAAGTAATGTGCATCTTTAAGATGCTTTGGTATATCCCCTACATCATTAGTTTTTATGTCTTGGATTGCTTTGTCAATAGCATTCATTGCTGAATTTGACTTTGGAGATGTAGCTAAAACTAATGTAGCTTGTGCTAAAGGTATTCTAGCTTCTGGAAATCCTAGTTCTTTAGCAGCATCTACACATGATTTAACTATTGTAATAGCATTAGGATAAGCCATTCCTACATCTTCACAAGCTATTACAAGTAGCCTTCTACATATAGTGATTAAATCCTGTGCTTCAACTAACCTTGCAAGATAATGGATAGAAGCATCAGGATCACTTCCTCTTATAGACTTTTGAAATGCACTTATAGTATCATAATAATCATCTTTAAATTTGTCAAAATTGACGACTTTATTCTTGAAATTTTGCTTTATTGAATCAATATTGATATACAGATTCCCATCTTCATCTGGAGCTGTAGAGTATATAGAAAGCTCAAGAATATTTATTGCTCTTCTTAAGTCTCCATTACTTAATGTAGCAATATAATCTAGTATATCATCGTCAAATTCTATTTTTGTATCAAAGTCTTTCTTAGCTATATCTAATCCTCTATAAAGCCCCTTTATTATATCTTCTTTTGATAAATACTTGAACTCAAATATATTAGATCTGCTCAGAATTGCTTTATGTATATGATGGTAAGGATTTTCTGTCGTACTTGCTATTAAAGTTATTTTTCCACTTTCAATAAATTCTAGCAAATACTGCTGTTGCTTTTTATTAAAATACTGTATCTCATCTAAATACAGTAGTATTCCATTTCTACAAGTCAAATCATCTGAGTTTCTCAATATTTCTTTCACATCTTCTAGTGATGCAGTAGTAGCATTTAGTTTATATATTTTTTTATTGGTTTTGTTAGCTAGTATATTTGCAACAGTAGTCTTACCAGTACCTGGAGGACCAAAGAATATCATATTTGTCATGTACCCATTAGATATAATATTTTTTAGGATGCTGTTTTTACCTAGTAAATGATTTTGACCCACTACTTCTTCTATACAAGTTGGCCTTAACTTATCTGCTAGTGGTTTGTTCATAATCTATCACTCAGCTTTCTCTAATCTCATTAAACTATAAAAACTACCTATAAGTAGGTAGTCTTTAAATTTATTTTTTTAGTTTTTGAAGTTCTTCAGTTAACTTATCGTTTAGTATTTTTATGTGTGTACCCTTCATACCTAACGATCTAGACTCTATTACTCCTGCACTTTCGAACTTTCTTAAAGCATTAACTATAACAGATCTTGTAATTCCTACTCTATCAGCTATTTTACTTGCAACTAATAGACCTTCATTTCCTTCAAGTTCACTAAATATATGTTCTACAGCTTCAAGTTCTGAATAAGATAAAGTTCCTATAGCCATTTGAACTACAGCTTTTTTTCTCATCTCTTCTTCCATTTCTTCGCTTTTAGCCCTAAGTATTTCAAGTCCTACAACAGTAGCACTATACTCAGCTAAAACTAAATCTTCCTCAGTAAATTTATTATCGTATCTTGAAAGTATCAATGTTCCTAATCTCTTGCCACTACCTACAATTGGTACTATTGTAACAAATTTATTATAACTTTGAACATCTCCTTCAAATAGTTCAAGTAATTTCTCCTGAGTTACATTTTCTATACTTTCTGATATTTTTAATATGTTTTCATTGTATTTTTGTGGTAATCTTTCTTCTCCACTTGTTTCGTCTATGAAAACTGGGCTATCAGATATATGAGTTAAATTAACTCCTAGTACCTTCCCTTTAGCATTTACTATATATACGTTTGAATTCAATACTTCTCTAAGCGTTTCACTTAGCTCTGAAAAAGAAACTGGGCTACTACCGGACTTTTGAAGTATGCCATTTACTCTCCTAGTTCTCTCTAGCAATGTGCTAGTCATGTATATTCCTCCTTTAATATTTCTATATCAATTCAAGTGTTAGAATTTTTATAATATTTACTATAGTATACAAGACACAAGTGAAATATTATCATAATTAATATTATTTATCAACAAAAATATGTTAAATTTCGACTTTTTTTTCAAAATCACATTCTTTGTTAGGACATACTATCTTCTTGCCTTTTTTATTTTCTTTATATACTAGATATTCTCCGCATTTTTCACATTTTTCGCCAGTTGGCTTATCCCAAGATACAAAGTCACAATCAGGATATTTAGAACATCCATAGAATATTTTTCCCCTTTTACTCTTTCTTATTATGATTTCTCCATCTTTACACTTAGGACAAGTTATGCCGATTTTATTAAGTAGTGGTTTAGTGGTTTTGCATTCAGGATAATTCTTACATGATACAAATTTTCCAAACCTGCCATACTTTATGACCATAGGAGATCCGCATTTTTCACAATTTTCACCAGTTTCTTCTTCTATAGACACTTTCTCTATTTTTTCTTCTGCTAATTCTATAGCTTCTTTTAAAGGAGTATATACATCTTCTACTACCTTCTTCCACTTTAGGTCGCCTTCTTCTACCTCATCTAGCATACGTTCCATTTCAGCTGTGAAAGCTACATCTATAAATTTATCAAAATTTTCTTTCATTATTTCTGTAACTAGTATTCCTATCTCTGTAGGATAAAAGCTATTTCCTTGTTTTTGTACATATTCTCTTGCTACAATGGTTGCGATAGTTGGAGCATATGTACTTGGTCTACCTATTCCTAGTTCTTCTAAAGTTCTAACAAGTGTAGCTTCTGTATATCTAGCTGGTGGTTGGGTAAAATGTTGCTTTGGTAAAATCTCTTTAACTTCTAGATTCATACCTTCTTCAATATGTGGAAGGGTCTTATCCTCACTAGTTGCAAACGAGTATACTCTTAAAAATCCATCGAATTTAAGCTTAGATCCTGTAGCTTTAAATGTATAGTTACCTATTTGTCCATTTACAAGATAGCTATCATATACAGCATCTTTCATTAAACTTGCAACAAATCTTTCCCATATCAATTTATATAACTGATATTGCTCTTTATTCAAGGATTCTTTTATATCATCTGGAATTCTATTTATAGACGTAGGTCTTATAGCCTCATGAGCATCTTGCACCTTTTTATTGCTAGTTTTTTTATCTTTAACTCCACCGTAGTATTCACTTCCTATATTATCTACTATATATTCTTTTCCTTTTTGTACAGCTTCATCTGATATTCTTTGTGAGTCTGTTCTTATATATGATATTAATCCTACTGTTCCTTCTCCCTTTATTTCTATACCTTCGTATAGCTGCTGGGCTACCATCATAGTCTTCTTTGTAGAAAATCCTAATTTATTAGAAGCCTCTTGCTGTAACATACTAGTTGTAAATGGTTTAGGTGGAGATTTCTTTCTTTCTTTAACTTGGGTACTTGTTATTTGTAGTTTTTTATCTTTTATATTATCTAAAATATTTTCTACTTCATTGCCACTTTTAAGTTCAACCTTAGAATCTCCTTCTCCATAGAACTTAAATTCAACTTCTTCTTTAGATAAGGTTTCACAAAGTAAATTTATATTCCAGTATTCTTCAGGTATAAAATTTTTTATTTCTTCTTCTCTATCGCATATTATTCTAGTTGCAACAGATTGTACCCTTCCAGCACTAAGCCCTTTTCTAACCTTTTGCCAAAGAAGTGGACTTATCTTATATCCTAACAATCTATCTAAAACCCTTCTTGCTTGCTGAGCATCTACAAGGTCTTTATTTATTTCTCTAGGGCTTTTTATAGCCTTTTTTATGGAATCTTTAGTTATCTCATTGAATTCTATTCTACATTTTGCATCTTCATTTAGATTTAGTATATGAGCTAAATGCCAAGATATAGCTTCTCCTTCTCTATCAGGGTCAGTTGCTAAAAACACTTTTTCAGCTTTTTTTGCTTCTTTTTTTAGTTCATTTATTACAGGTCCTTTTCCTCTTATATTTATATATTGAGGTTCAAAATTATTATCTATATCAACCCCTAATTTACTTTTAGGTAAATCTCTAATATGTCCTACTGACGCTTTAACAGTATAATTTCTACCCAAAAACTTCCCTATAGTCTTAGCTTTAGCTGGAGACTCAACTATAACTAAATTCTTTGCCATCAAATACACCCCCAAAAAAAATCTACATTTCATCATTATGTGTTTATAGTATATATTTTATTTCCTAAGTCCATTACTATACCTTTTATTTCAAGAATATTCAAAATTCCTAGTATATCTTTTATGTTTATATTAGTATAGCTTGAAATTAAATCTACATGCAAACTACCATATTTTTTTAATATATTAGTTACAGTGCATTCATCATTTTCTAGACTTAAGATATTATCTTCATTTATATTACTATCAATTTCAATATTATATTCTTGCAATATATCTTCAATAGAAGTAACCATTTTAGCCCCTTCTTTTATAATCTTGTTACATCCACTGCTCATAAATGAATTAATATTACCAGGAACAGCAAATACATTTTTTCCATGCTCTAAAGCATAATCTACCGTTATTAATGCACCACTTTTTTGAGCTGCTTCAACAACTAACACACCATCAGAAATAGCACTTATTATTCTATTTCTCATTGGAAAATATGCAGGCTTTGCACCTAACCCTAATGGATATTCTGAAATTATAGCACCACCACTTCTTACTATTTCATCTATAAGCTTTATATTTTCTTTAGGATAAGGCTTATCTATAGATGATCCTAGTACCCCTATGGTATTGCTCTTTCCTTTCAACGCTCCTACATGACTATAATAATCTATTCCTAAAGCCAGTCCACTAACAATATTTATTCCTATATTAGACAGTTCTTCGCTTATCTTCTTTGCACACCATGTTCCGTATCCACTTGCTTTTCTTGATCCTACCATAGCAATAGAAAAGTCATCTATTATACTTTCATTTCCCTTCACAAAGATAACATACGGAGGATCGTATATATTTTTTAATTTATTTGGATACCTACAATCATTTAAAGTTATGTATTTTATATCTTTTTCTTTCAATTTTCCTTTTATTTCATCTAAATAACTTAAACCTCTATATTGTACTATACTTTCTTTTATTTTTGAACTTATATTTGGAATTTTGTAGATATCGCATTTCTCTGCCTCCCATATATTTTCTATATTTCCCTCTAGATATTCTTCTAGCTTTTTTATGGTTTTGTATCCTATTCCATTTATATACCAAAGCAGTAAATATGTATCATCTCTATTCATATATCCTCCAACAATATATCCTAGTTCATGTTGTTTTTAAGCATTTCTAACTTAGCTACTAGACATTCGCTTTTTTCTCCATAATTTTCAGTATAGTATTTAACTAAATTCTCTATATGATCTATGTTTTCACTTTTTGTACTTAATGCATCATTTAATATATTAGAAATTGAAGAAAATAAAATATATTGTATTGTTGTATTTATGCTTTCCATAACTTTCCTCCTGTAAATTTAATACAACAATAGTATTTACATTTTTAATGCCAATATATACCTAAAATAAAATCTACATCACGAAGATGTAGATTTTTACTATCTATTATACATCCATTTTATCTTGTTTAATGTCTCGTTTTCTTTTTCTATTTCTTCTTCTCTTTCAGTTATAACTTCTGCTATTGCTGATTTTATTTTATCAGCTGTTAGATTTTCATCTTCTTTAAGTCCTGCTTTGTCAAGCATTTCAATTATTTCTTTTTTGTCTAAACTGCTCATAATATCACCTCTTCTTTTTAATTATTTTTGACTGTAGATAAGTTATATATTCTATCTATTTTAAATTATCGATTATTGGGCAAAATAAGAAAAATTAAAGGAAGGAGAATATATATGCCGGAAATGAATTATTTTAAAAATAAATCCATAAAAATTGTTAAAACAGATGGTTCTAATAATTATATAGATAAAGAAACTTCATCTGAATCTTACGAAGAAATGCAAAGTATTGATTATAGCAAAAATAAAATTGCAAATTCAATTAACAAAGAAATGAAGGAATCCTTGCTAGATATTTTAGATGATAAAATAATAGGGGATTAGAAAGAAAATGCAGCTAATTTTTTAAACTTAGCTGCATTTTTTTAGTTTAAAACATAGAATGTATAAAACAATAACGGGGGTGTGCAAGTGAAAAAGTTTGGGTCTTTTAGTGGAAAAATCACTATGATTAATGATTTTTTAATAGATCAAAGTGGTATGGGGTTAGGGTGTTATAAATTAATGTCTGTAGAAAATGATGATGGATCAATAGTGAACTTTGTAATATCGCCAGATACTTATTTTGTGGATCGTGTAACTGTAAGGGTAGGGGATAAAGTGACTGGGTATTACGACGCAAATGCTCCTGTTCCTCTTATTTTTCCACCACAATATAGAGCTCTTGTCATGGTCAAAAATACACCATACCAAAATGTTAAGGTAGACTATTTTAATGGAGAACTTATTAGCAGCGATAATACTCTAAGATTAATCCTTTCTCCATATACGATGATAGTTTTAGAGAATGATCAATTTTTTAATAGAATCCCTATAAATAGAAATTTAATCGTTATATATAAAGCTAGTACAAAGAGTATACCAGCTCAAACAGTACCATACAAAATTATAGTTATGTGTTAAGATAGACAAGGATTTTTCCTTGTCTAAAATTATATTATGTGCCACAGAATGTTCTATAAGTACAAGCTGATGGCC
>MZGW01000002.1:0-35000 GCA_002029295.1 Alkalithermobacter paradoxus
GTCTATTTCAGTATTAATGTTCATCTTTAGAATCATATTCATCACCCATTAATACTATAAAAAATCTTGTTAGTGTTGTACATAAAAATATTAGCAACTTTGTACAATGTTATTTTAGCATTAATATTTGTCTATGAAGAGCAGGATGGGGAACTGCTTGACCCTGATGTTTATCTTTCAAAATATCAAAACTGGCGGGATACATCAACTTGGCCAGTATCAAGCAGGCAGTCTGAAGTTTTAAATCGCAGTCTTAAAGAGCAAGCAGACCCGCTTTTAAAGGAAGGTGTGGTAGGAACATTCTGTCGTGCCTATCCCGTACGTGAAGCAATTGAGAAATTCTTAGGTGCAGTTTATGCCCCTTCTGCTATGGAAGGACGATACGATTATATTCCAGCTGATAGTAGTGCCGGTGTGATTATCTATGATGATAAATTCGCATACAGCCACCATGCTACAGACCCAGCAAGTGGATTACTCCTCAATGCTTTTGATCTCGTTCGTATTCATAAATTCGGTTCTTTAGATGATAAAGCTTCTACCACTACAGCTCCTGGTAAGATGCCATCTTTTGTGGCAATGTGCGAGTTTGCTATAAAAGATGAAAGAGTAAAAGCTGAGTTTTCTAAGGAAAGACAGGCACAGGCTGAAGAGGAGTTTAGTGATGAGGATTGGCAGACAGCTTTGGAATTGGATAAGCAAGGCCGAATAAAAGACACTCTAGACAACATCGTTTTGATTATTCGTCATGACAAGGAATTACAGCATATAGCTTTTAATTGCCACCGTGATGGTATTGATGCCAAAGGTGGCCTGCCTTGGGAACAGATCAAGGCGGGTTGGAATGATTCAGATAATGCACTTCTTAAAGTGTATTTAAGCAGCAAATACGGAGTTTATTCACCTACCAAGACCAAGGATGCTGTGTTAGCGGTAGCGGCTGAACGAGCCTACCATCCTGTTAAGGAGTACCTGGACTCCCTGCCAAAATGGGATGGAATTAGTCGAGTAGATAATCTATTAATTGATTATTTCGGTGCAACAGATAATTCCTATACAAAAGCAGTCATCCGCAAAACGATGGTTGCAGCGGTAGCCCGCATTTATAGACCAGGCACAAAGTTTGATAGTGTCCTTATCTTAAACGGTCCTCAAGGTATCGGTAAGTCAACCTTCTTTGCAAAACTTGCTGGAGATTGGTTTTCAGATAGTTTGACCATTACGGACATGAAAGATAAATCTGGAGCTGAGAAACTTCAGGGATATTGGTTATTGGAACTGGGTGAGCTTGCTGGTATGCGTAAGACCGATGTGGAAATTGTGAAGTCTTTTATTTCGAGGGCAGATGATAAGTACCGGGCAAGTTATGGAGTCAATGTGGAGAGCCATCCCCGTCAATGTGTGATTGTAGGTTCTACAAATGCAGAAAGCGGGTTTCTTCGAGATATAACCGGCAATCGAAGATTCTGGCCAGTCCGTATTAGCGGTAATGGTAAAAAGAAAGCTTGGCAGATGACTAAAGAGGAAGTACAGCAGATTTGGGCAGAGACACTAGTGCTTTATGAGAAGGGAGAAAAACTCTACCTTGAAGGTGATGATGCATCCATGGCAACTAGTGAGCAGGCAGATGCCATGGAAACAGATGAACGAGAAGGATTGGTTCGTACCTATCTGGATACTCTTTTGCCGGATGATTGGGACACTATGTCTTTATACGAGCGTAGAAATTTCCTCGGCGGTAGCGAATTTGGCGGCGGCACCCGTGTTGGAACAGTAAAAAGAACCCTTGTCTGCAATATGGAGATTTGGTGTGAATGTTTTGGAAAAGATGCATCCTCAATGAGAACATCTGATTCTTATGCCATCGGCGCCATTATGAGAAAGATCAGTGGGTGGAACAAGTACACCGGGAACAAGAACGGAACAATCAATTTCCCTATCTATGGAAAGCAACGAGCTTATTCCCGAACCGAGGAACAAAGCTAGTTGTACCTTACCTTGTTCTCATACTGGTTCTTTCCCCAAAGCTAGTAATCAAAAGGAAAATCTACGGTTCGGAACAAGTGGAACAAGAAGTATCCTATTATTTATAAATAGTAAAAAAGAAGAAAGTGTAGCCTGTGCATACACGCATACGCGCGCGTATAGGGAAAATGGGTCAAAGTTGTTTTCTTGTTCCGAGCCTTTTTATATGGGAGGTATTTATGCTTGAAAAATATATCGAAAAGAAACTGGTGGCTGAGGTAAAAAAGATGGGAGGTATTGCAGCAAAGTTTATTAGCCCAGGTTTGGATGGGATGCCAGACCGCCTAGTGCTTTTACCACTTGGAAAGATGGCATTTGTGGAATTAAAGGCTCCCAGAAAGAAACCTCGTCCACTACAGATTAGAAGAATAAAGCAATTACAGAAGTTAGGCTTTACCTGCTATGTCATTGACGATGTTGAGCAGATTGGAGGGATACTGGGTGAAATACAATCCTCATAAATATCAAACATATGCTACGAATTTCATACTTGAGCATCCCATAGCAGCGGTGTTTTTAGAGATGGGTCTTGGCAAAAGCGTAATCACTTTAACTGCTATATTTGATTTATGTCTTGATAGTTTTGAAATTGGAAAGGTTCTGGTCATTGCCCCTCTAAGGGTAGCAAGGGATACTTGGCCAACTGAGATAAACAAATGGGAGCATTTAAAAGGACTGGAGTATTCAGTGGCTATTGGAACAGAACAGGAGCGGTTAGCAGCTCTTAGGAAACCAGCAAGTGTCTATCTTATAAACAGAGAAAATGTTGACTGGTTAGTAAACAAAAGTGGCATTCCTTTTAATTATGACATGGTGGTAATCGATGAGCTATCATCCTTTAAGTCCTATGGAGCAAAAAGATTTAAGAGTTTACTAAAAGTCAGACCTAGGGCGAAACGCATCGTGGGTCTTACAGGTACTCCATCCAGTAACGGGTTAATGGATTTGTGGGCAGAGTTTCGTATTCTCGACATGGGTAAAAGACTCGGCAGATACATAACTCACTACCGCAATTCCTTCTTTACTCCAGATAAACGTAATCAGCAGATTGTATTTTCATATAAACCATTACCTGGGGCAGAAGATGCCATATATCGGCTCATTTCAGATATTACCATTTCAATGAAGTCGGTTGATTTTCTGAAAATGCCAGAGTGCGTGATCAATGAAGTGCCTGTGTATCTAAATGACAAAGAGCAATCCGTATATGATCGCTTTCGTGAAGAGATGGTTCTTGAATTTGCTGATGAAGAAATAGATGCCATGAATGCGGCCGTCCTTTCAGGGAAACTCCTGCAAATGGCAAACGGTGCGATCTATGATGATGATAAAAATACCCATATTATTCACAACCGCAAGCTAGATGCTCTTGAGGATTTAATTGAAGGTGCAAACGGCAAACCTGTGCTTATTGCCTATTGGTATAATCACGATTTAGAGCGTATTAAGAAAAAATTCAATGTCAGAGAAATTAAGACTTCCAAGGATATCAAGGATTGGAACAACGGCGATATTTCTGTAGCGGTTATCCATCCTGCATCAGCGGGACACGGCCTTAACTTACAAAGTGGTGGTTCAACGCTTATCTGGTTTGGACTTACATGGAGTCTTGAACTCTATCAGCAAACCAATGCGAGACTTTGGAGACAAGGACAAAATGAGACAGTGGTAATCCATCACATTGTTACAAAAGGAACGATTGATGAAGATGTGATGAGAGCCTTGAAACGAAAGGAAAAGACACAGTCCGATCTTATTAACGCTGTCAAAGCAAATCTGGGGAAAGCGAGGGGTGTTGTATGATGGATGCATTTGAAAAACTGGCAAATGCCATTATTCTACAGGCGGTCAAGGATTATCGTTTTGCTCTGAAAAGACTAGCAAAATACCCTCGCAATGATTCTGCTAGATATACGAAAGGTGAGATTGAGCGTTTCTTTCATTCCGGGTATTTCACTACCCTAACATCCCTCGATCCTGAGATGCTAATTAAAAAGCTACATGAGGAGGTGGTGCGATGACGGCAAAGGAATTCTTGAAACAAGCATATCGCTTAAATGAGTTGATTAATTCCGATCTAGAGGAGTTACAAAATCTAAGGGAACTCTCAAGGAGTGTTTCATCTCCTGTTCTTGAGGAAAAAGTCAGTAAAACAAAAAGTACTGATCCACCTTTTGAAAAATACGTGATTAGAATAGTAGATTTGGAGAAGCAGATACAACAAGAGGTGGAACGTTTAATAAAGCTTAAGTCAGATATTCGTGAAGCGATTAACCAGATGGAAAACGTGGATGAGAAGCTGCTTCTTCGCTACCGTTACATTAACTTTCTTAACTGGGAAGAAATCTGTGTCAACCTTAATGTTTCTATGAGAACTGTGCATAGACTTCACTCATCAGCCTTGCAGCATTTAAAGGTGCCTAAATAAAAGTTGGCACACTTTGGCACAGGTTGGCATACGATGACACTGTTTGTCCGTAGTGAAAGTTATATAATGGTAGTATGGAATATTAGCAAACAGAAGCCTTCACGGGAACATTTCTCCTGCGAGGGCTTTTTCTATGGGCAAAAGGAGGTGCAGTATGCCAAAGAAACCTAAGCGACCGTGCTCTTACCCTGGTTGCCCAGAGCTGACTGACAGTCGCTTTTGTGAAGAGCATGGTAAGAAGGAAGCTGCACGATATGAAAAGTATGATCGTGACCCAGCAACCCGTAAGCGTTATGGTCGCGCTTGGAAAAGGATACGTGACCGCTACATTGCAGCTCATCCTCTTTGTGAGGAATGTAAACGACAAGGGAAGCTGACCCCAGCAAATGAAGTCCATCACATTCTTCCTCTTGCAAGAGGAGGGACTCACGATAGAAGTAATCTGATGGCTCTTTGTACTTCTTGCCACTCTGCTATCACAGCAAGAGATGGAGACCGCTGGGGAACCCGGTAGGGGGAGTCAAATCTCCACAGCTTTTCATTTGTGTAACGGGCGTGGGGTAACGCGTGAAAATTCGCGGTTTCAAACAGGGTAATAGACCCATCAACGAAAAGAGGTGAGTGAATGGCCAAAGATGGAACAAATCGTGGCGGTGCCCGTATAGGCTCTGGTCAAAAAAAGAAACCACTTGCTGATAAAATTGCACAGGGTAATCCAGGTAAGAGAAAGCTAGAAATTATCGACTTCCAAAATACCGCTGATTTAAAGGGGCAGGAAATGCCAAAGCCAAGGGCCATGCTCTCAGCGGTGCAAAAGGACGGGAAAACCCTAGTAGCCAGCGAGATTTATGAAATTACTTGGAAATGGCTTGAGGAGCGAGGCTGTGCCCATTTGGTGCTCCCACAGCTTCTAGAACGATATGCCATGAGTGCGGCCAGATGGATACAGTGTGAGGAGGCGGTAACTGAGTTTGGCTTTCTTGCCAAGCATCCAACTACCGGCAATGCTATTCAAAGTCCTTATGTAGCTATGAGTCAGAACTTTATGAGTCAGACAAACAGATTGTGGATGGAGATTTATCAAATCGTTAAAGAGAATTGTGCTACAGAGTATTCTGGTTTAAACCCACAGGACGATGTGATGGAGCGACTGCTATCTGCCCGCAGAGGAAAATAAAGATGAGGAGATATATAATGAGTAAAAGATATTTAACAGCTGAAAGTGTATGTGCCGGACATCCTGATAAACTATGCGACATCATAGCAGATAGCATTTTAGAAGCATGTTTACGTAAAGACAAAGCATCACGTGTCGCTTGTGAGGTAATGGCAACCAAAGGGAAAATTATCGTGGCGGGCGAAATCTCCTGCAGCGAGAAAATAGACATCCGATACATTGTTAGGAATGTCCTTAAAGAGATTGGATACAACCCTCTTAAATTCTTGATTTATGTATTTGTACACAAACAAAGTGTAGATATTGCAACTGGCGTGGATACTGCACTGGAAGTAAGAAATGGAATAAATGAACAGTATGGTTCGATAGGTGCTGGAGACCAAGGAACTGTGTATGGCTATGCTACAAAGGAAACGGGAGAAATGCTTCCCCTACCCCTTGTACTATCTCACAGGATTGTAAAGAGACTGGATGATTGCCGAAAAGGGAAACTGATAAAAGGTATACACCCAGATGGTAAAGCACAGGTGACGGTGGAATATGAAGGGGACACTCCAGTGCGAATAAAGACTATTGTGATATCGGTACAGCATGATAAGAATAAAACACAGGAAGAACTTAAGACAGATATCCTTAACAATGTCCTATGGCAGTGCTTTGAGGATTTCCCATTTGATGATGAAACAGAAATTCTCATTAACCCCTCTGGTAGATTTGTCGAAGGTGGTCCCGCTGCCGATACAGGCTTAACTGGTAGAAAAATTATGGTTGATACCTATGGAGGACTTGCATCCCATGGAGGTGGCGCACTTAGTGGTAAAGACCCCACCAAGGTTGACCGAAGTGGTGCCTATATGGCTCGGTACATTGCAAAGCATATCGTCTGGTGTGGTTATGCAAAGAGATGTGAAGTTAGTATATCCTATGCCATTGGTAAGGCAAATCCTGTAGCCTTTTCTGTAAATACCCTTGGCACAGGTATTGTTTCTGACGAAATATTAACTCTTGCTGCACAGGAGATTTTCAATTTAAGACCTGCGGCAATCATAGAGAAGTTGCGTCTAAGGAATGTGATTTACTCTGACACAGCTGTTTATGGTCACTTTAATAGTTGTCTATTCCCGTGGGAGGATGTAAATAAGTACAGTGAATTTAGAAAGGCGGTGGAAAAGTATGTTGATAGAGAAGATAAAAACTAAACAACTCATCCCCGCTGAATATAACCCAAGGAAGGATTTAAAACCGGGTGATCCGGAATATGAGAAACTTAAACGCTCCCTTGAGGAGTTTGGATATGTAGAACCCGTAATATGGAATAAGACCACAGGCAGAGTCATCGGAGGTCATCAGCGTTTGAAAATCCTGCTGAGTATGGGCATGGATGAGATAGAATGCGTAGTTGTTGAAATGGATGAGCAAAAGGAGAAGGCGCTGAACATTGCACTAAATAAAATAAGTGGTGATTGGGATAAAGACAAATTAGCACTTCTCATCACGGACTTAAATGCTTCAGACTTTGATGTGTCTTTGACAGGTTTTGACCCAGGAGAGTTGGACGATCTTTTCAAGGATTCCCTTAAGGATAATATAAAAGAAGATGATTTCGATGTAGACAGCGAGCTGAAAAAGCCCGCTGTTTCGCATTTAGGGGATGTTTGGCTACTTGGGCAGCATCGATTAGTCTGCGGAGACAGTACAAAGAAAGACACCTTTAATGTCTTGATGGATGGGAAAACTGCTAATTTGGTAGTTACGGACCCTCCATATAATGTTAACTATGAAGGCACTGCTGGAAAAATCAAAAATGACAATATGGCTAACGAAGCGTTCTACGATTTCCTGCTTGCAGCATTTCAGAACACCGAAGCAGCGATGGCAAAGGACGCTTCTATTTATGTATTCCATGCGGATACCGAAGGACTCAATTTTAGAAGAGCATTCTCCGATGCAGGATTTTATCTTTCCGGTACTTGTATTTGGAAAAAGCAGTCCCTTGTTCTTGGTCGCTCTCCTTATCAGTGGCAGCATGAACCTATTCTCTTTGGGTGGAAAAAGAAAGGCAAGCATAACTGGTATTCCGATAGAAAGCAGACCACCATCTGGGAATTTGAGAAACCGAAGAAAAACAGTGATCATCCTACGATGAAACCTGTTGCACTTGTGGCCCACCCTATTTTGAATTCAAGCCTTTCTAATTGTATCGTGCTTGATCCTTTTGGAGGTTCAGGAAGTACACTGATTGCTTGTGAGCAGACAGATAGAATCTGCTACACCATTGAACTGGATGAAAAGTACTGTGATGTCATTGTGAAAAGGTATATTGAGCAAGTTGGAAACTCAGACAGTGTGTTTCTCTTAAGAGATGGTTCGAAAATCAGATATTGTGACCTGCCGGACGTTGCTACCGCCGATTAATGGAAGAGTCTTTTCTACAGAAAGATGTTCTAAATGACTTGATATTAACAGCCTTTAGAGTGATATATGTATGTACCGAAAATAGAAAGGCGGTATGAAAAATGCAGATAAACTATAATGTCACAGGAGCAAAAAGAAAAGAGTTAGTCAATGCAATCAGCCAAAAACTGAATGCTCCTGCAAGATATCTTGGAGCGCCTACATTTGCATATGAAGTGGCAGACTACAACATTGACAAAAACGGGGTAGTCAGAGGACCAGATAATTCTGAACTGGTTAATGATCTATTAGGCCTTCATAACTTTAAGGCGGTTACAGAAGAATTTGACACACCACTTCCAAAAGCAGAGCCTGTTCTTGAAAATATTCAAGTTCCCAATGAAGCGGCTCTTGGGGATAGGGTAAGTCCAAATAGTGATTACGAAGAACCTCCCGTATATAGCGAATCAGATGAAACCGAAGAAACTGTTAATTTAATTATCCATATGCCGAGGGAGGGTTTTAGCGAAACTGCACTTGATAACCTAAAAGGATTGGTAGAAAGCAAAGAAACCCTTATAAAGAAAGCACTTGATACTGACTCTATTCCCATTATCGTAAATGAGGAATTTGTAACCTTCCCTTGGTTCCAAAGTGAGTGTTCCGCAGAGGAGGTTAAGGCTTATACCCACTTTGTAACAGCACTTTGTGAAATGGCAAAGAAACAGACCCGCGTCAACTCGACCGAGAAATCAGTGGAGAATGAAAAGTACGCTTTCCGTTGTTTCCTTCTAAGACTTGGCTTTATCGGTCCAGAATACAAAACAGAACGAAAAATTCTCCTCTCGAAACTGTCGGGTAGCTCTGCCTTCAAAAGCGGAAGTGCCAAGCATCAGGAGGTGAGTGAATAATGAATATCATTCACCCAGAAATGCTAAAGCAACTTAGAAGTTATTACACTCCAGGAACTCGTGTCATGCTACTTAAGATGAATGACCCTTATACCAAGCTTCAGCCAGGAGATAAAGGTACGGTTACTAGCGTTGATGATATGGGAACTATCCACGTCAGTTGGGATTCAGGCAGTTCCCTTGGAGTGGTTTTTGGAGAGGATTTATGCAAGAAAATCGAAGAATAAAAATACACATTTTAAGCCCAATATGGCAGTAAATATGTAGATTTGTATTGCAGAATTGTCTTGCTATATAAGCCTTTTAGAGTGATATATGTACATGCCGAAAGGACAAACACACTTTAAAAGGAGCGAGACACGATGTTAAGTGCAAAATTCGGGATTGAGATTGAATTTACAGGGATTACAAGGGAAAGGGCGGCTAGAGTCGCTGCAGAGTTTTTGCAAGGCATTTACAGTGAAGGCGGGACTTACTACGACACCAAGAAGGTAAAAACTTCAGATGGTCGAGTGTGGAAGTTTATGTACGATGGGAGCATCAACTGCCAAAGAAAAGAAGGTAGAAGAAAAGTAGCTGCAGGTAGAGATTATAGTGTTGAGCTGGTTAGCCCAATACTAACCTATCGGGAGGACATTGAAACTTTGCAAGAGCTAGTAAGAAAGCTTCGCAAAGCTGGAGCCTTTACAAATACATCTTGCGGAATTCACATTCATCTAGACGGTGCTGAACATACCCCACGAAGCATTCGAAACTTTGTAAATATTATTGCAAGTAAAAATGACTTATTTTATAAAGCACTTCAGATTGCACCGCAGAGAATGAATTACTGCAAAAAGATGGACAGCATTTTGGTTGAGAAGATAAACCGTAAAAAGCCTAGAACCATGAGACAAATTGAGGACATTTGGTACGAGGGCTACAGCGAGAGTAGAAACACTCATTACCACAACAGCCGCTACCATTTCCTCAACCTTCACAGCTTTTTTACCGGAAACCATACAGTTGAACTTAGAGGGTTCAATAGCGAACTTCATGCAGGAAAGATAAGAAGCTACATTGTTCTAGCACTTGCCATCAACCACCAAGCCTTAACACAAAAGTGTGCATCAGCAAAGAAACCGCAGGTGGAAAACGAGAAATTTGCCATGAGAACCTATCTAAACCGGATTGGTTTCATTGGGGATGAATTTGCAAACTGCAGAGAACATTTGACAGCAGCACTTTCGGGTTCAGCTGCATGGCGGTTTCGGGCGGCCTGAGCTGCCCCTAACCCACAAAGCTAAGAAGGAGGATTACAATGAAGAATAAATTATATCTTGCCTATGGCTCCAACCTTAATCTAAAGCAAATGGCAGACAGATGCCCCACAGCGAAGGTGGTAGGAGCAAGTCAAATCAATGACCACCGCCTATTATTTCGAGGGGCACACGCGGGCGCTGTGGCGACAATCGAGCCTTTTGAGGGTGGCAACGTACCAGTTTTAGTTTGGGAGATTACACCGACCGATGAAGCGGCACTTGACCGTTACGAGGGATGGCCGTTCCTTTATCGAAAGGAAACAATAAAAGTGAAGTTGGGAAGCAAAACCGTCAAGGCGATGGTCTACATCATGAATGATGGTAGACCGCTTGGACAGCCGAGTTGTTATTATTACAGTACAATTTTAGAAGGCTATAAGAGTGCGGGCTTCGATGTGGAAATCCTGCGCAAAGCTACAACTGATTCAATAGAATCGGAGGAGGTAGCCAATGAATGAGATAATTAAGCAACAAATCCTTTCCATCCGAGAAAGTGGAGTCACAAATATGTTTGATGTGGACCGAGTACAGTATGAGGCAAATGAACGAGGGTTTTATGAATTGGTAGTCTATTTAATAGACCATAAAGCAGAATATGCCCATTTCATACTGACGGGTGAAGTGGATATAAAGAAATAACTAAATCTAAATAGGATAGAGAAAAGGGCTTCATCTATAGGATTGAGGCTCTTTTCTTATGTCCTTTTCCATAAAAGGGGCGGTATTTATGCGGAAACTGAAGAAATATAAGCCGACCGCCTTTATAGCTGAAGGGTCATATTACGATAAGGACGCTGCTGATTACGCTGTGGCTTTTATCGAAGCACTCTCCCATACGAAAGGTTCATGGGCAGGCAAGCCTTTTGAACTTATCGACTGGCAGGAACAAATTGTCCGTGATTTATTCGGTATCTTAAAACCTAATGGATACCGGCAGTTTAACACGGCTTATATAGAAATACCTAAAAAGATGGGAAAAAGCGAGCTTGCAGCAGCAATCGCACTTCTCCTCACTTGTGGAGATGGTGAAGAACGAGCAGAGGTATACGGTTGTGCCGCAGATCGCCAGCAGGCATCAATTGTATTTGAAGTAGCAGCCGATATGGTGCGGATGTGTCCAGCGCTGAATAAACGAGTGAAGTTGCTGGCTTCAACTAAACGACTGGTGTACCTGCCGACCAACAGCTTTTATCAGGTATTGTCGGCTGAAGCCTATTCAAAACACGGCTTCAATATACATGGTGTTGTTTTTGATGAACTTCATACTCAGCCAAATAGGAAACTATTTGATGTTATGACAAAAGGGTCTGGTGATGCGAGAACCCAACCGCTATATTTTCTTATCACCACTGCAGGGACGGATACCCAGAGTATCTGCTATGAAACACACCAAAAAGCGGTTGATATTATTGAGGGCAGAAAATACGATCCTACTTTTTATCCCGTAATCTACGGTGCCAAAGAAGAGGATGATTGGACTGATCCTAAAGTATGGAAGAAAGCAAATCCAAGCTTAGGAATTACAGTAAGTATCGATAAAGTTAGAGCCGCTTGTGAAAGTGCAAAGCAGAACCCTGCTGAGGAAAATAGCTTTCGACAGCTGCGTCTGAACCAGTGGGTTAAGCAATCTGTCCGTTGGATGCCAATGGCAAAGTGGGATGCCTGTGCGTTTCCAGTAAAACCAGAGAGCCTTGAAGGTAGAGTATGCTATGGAGGACTTGATTTATCCTCTACCACTGACATTACAGCCTTCGTGCTGGTGTTCCCACCGGAAGATGAAACAGATAAATATACCGTTCTCCCGTATTTTTGGATGCCGGAGGATAATATTGACCTCCGAGTTCGACGAGACCACGTGCAATACGACCTTTGGGAGAAGCAAGGCTATATTTTAACCACCGAGGGAAATGTAGTCCATTATGGATACATTGAAAAATTCATTGAAGAACTGGGGGAAAAGTACAACATTCGAGAGATTGCTTTTGACCGCTGGGGCGCTGTTCAGATGGTGCAAAATCTTGAAGGGTTAGGCTTTACTGTAGTTCCTTTCGGTCAAGGTTTTAAAGATATGTCACCACCTACAAAGGAACTTATGAAGCTGACATTAGAAGAAAGAATAGCACACGGCGGGCATCCAGTACTACGGTGGATGATGGATAACATCTATATAAAAACAGATCCGGCTGGAAATATAAAACCGGACAAGGAAAAAAGTACAGAAAAAATAGATGGAGCAGTGGCAACTATTATGGCACTCGACCGCGCCATCCGCTGTGGACCAGGTAATAGTGGAGACTCGGTGTATGACGAGAGAGGTTTAATAATTCTATAAATTTCAATGATTGTTTGTGGTGTAATTCTTTCAATTTGGAGGTGAGGCCTATGAATTTATTAAAAGGACTGTTTCGTTCAAGGGACAAACCGCAAAACCGTGTGGGTAGCGCATTTTCCTTCCTATTCGGCGGTACATCATCTGGCAAAACAGTAAATGAGCGTACTGCAATGCAAGCAACAGCGGTGTATGCCTGCGTAAGAATACTAGCTGAAGCTATTGCTGGACTGCCACTACATGTATATAGATATCGTTCTGATGGAGGTAAAGAAAAGATTCCTTTCCACCCTTTGTATTACCTTCTTCATGATGAACCAAATCCAGAGATGACTTCATTTGTGTTTCGAGAAACACTGATGAGTCATCTTTTACTTTGGGGTAATGCTTATGCACAGATAGTTCGAAATGGTCGTGGCCAGGCAATTGCGCTTTATCCCCTACTTCCTAACAAGATGGAAGTAAGTCGAGCATCAAATGGTGAACTGGTTTATACCTACTACCGGGATACAGACGAAAGTGGCCTGAATCCAAAGGGAGGCTATGTCACACTTCGCAAAGATGATGTACTTCACATACCAGGTTTAGGTTTTGATGGACTCATTGGCTATAGCCCTATTGCTATGGCAAAAAATGCAATCGGTATGTCACTTGCTACTGAAGAGTACGGTGCGGCATTCTTTGCTAATGGAGCCAATCCCGGCGGTGTGCTGGAGCACCCGGGAGTAATTAAAGACATACAGAGAGTGAAGGATAGCTGGAATAGTGCTTACCAAGGCACAGCTAAGGCACATAAAATCGCTGTATTGGAAGAGGGCATGAAGTTTCAAGCCATCGGTATACCTCCAGAACAGGCTCAGTTTTTAGAAACACGGAAATTTCAAATCAATGAGATTGCAAGGATTTTCCGTGTGCCTCCCCATATGGTGGGAGATCTTGAGAAATCTAGCTTCTCTAATATCGAGCAGCAGTCTTTGGAGTTTGTAAAATACACTCTCGATCCGTGGGTGGTGAGATGGGAGCAAAGTCTCCAGCAATCGCTTATTTTGCCTTCTGAGAAAACATCAGTATTCATCAAGTTCAATTTAGATGGTCTGCTGCGCGGCGATTATCAAAGCCGAATGAATGGCTATGCTATTGGGCGGCAAAATGGCTGGATGTCAGCTAATGATATCCGTGAATTGGAGGACATGAACCGTATCCCAGCTGAGGAAGGTGGCGATTTATATCTGGTTAACGGAAATATGACGAAATTGGCTGACGCAGGAGCGTTTGCCAAAACCGAAGGAGGTCAGTAAATGAAGAAGTTCTGGAATTGGGTGCGAGATTCTGATGAAGGGCGCACTCTCTATTTAAATGGAGTGATATCCGAAGAAACGTGGTGGGGTGATGAGGTCACACCTAAGATGTTCAAAGATGAACTGCTGGCTGGCACCGGTGATATTACAGTGTGGATTAACTCTCCTGGCGGGGATGTGTTTGCAGCAGCTCAGATTTACAACATGCTTATGGACTATACAGGAAAGGTCACTGTAAAAATTGACGGGCTTGCGGCAAGTGCAGCTTCCGTTATTGCAATGGCGGGTGGAGATGTATATATGTCGCCGGTATCCATGATCATGATTCATAACCCTTCGACCATTGCCATCGGTGACAGCGAGGAAATGTTGCGAGCAAAGGCTCTATTAGATGAAGTTAAGGAAAGTATTATTAATGCCTATGAGTTAAAGACTGGTCTTTCCCGAACAAAGCTTTCTCATCTGATGGATGCAGAATCATGGATGAATGCAAATAAAGCCATCGAACTTGGTTTTGCAGATAAGATCATGTTTATGGAAAATGAAACACCGGATTTGGCAGATAGCCTTATCTTTAGCAGGATGGCGGTTACCAACTCACTTATTAGTAAACTACCTAAAAAACAAAAACAAAAACAAAAAACAGGTACACCTATAGAGTCGCTGGATAAGCGGCTTTCTTTAATTTCTCACTAATTTAAAGGAGGAAATAACAATGAGTAAAATTCTTGAATTGCGCGAGAAACGCGCTAAGGTTTGGGATGCGGCGAAGGCATTCCTTGATTCAAAACGTGGCGGTGATGGATTGTTATCCGCAGAGGACACACAAACCTATGAAAAGATGGAAGCTGAAGTTGTTGCACTTGGTAAAGAAATAGAACGTTTGGAACGTCAGGCGGTTATTGACTTAGAACTTTCCAAAGCCACTAGTAGCCCTATTACAAACACACCGTCCAAACATGCTGAAGATAAGACAGGACGTGCGTCTGCAGAGTACAAGAAAGCATTCTGGAATGCTATGCGTACTCGTGCAGGTGAAGGCCTTGATGTAAACGTAAGAAATGCCCTTCAAATCGGTACAGACTCCGAGGGTGGTTATCTTGTGCCTGACGAGTTTGAACGTACCTTAGTAGAGGCTCTTGAGGAAGAGAACATTTTCCGTTCACTGGCCAATGTTATCAATACATCTTCTGGCGATAGGAAAATTCCTGTTGTAGCTACAAAAGGTACTGCTTCCTGGGTGGATGAAGAAGGCACTATCCCAGATAGCGATGATAGTTTCGGACAGGTTTCTATAGGAGCTTACAAACTCGCTACCATGATTAAAGTTTCCGAGGAACTTCTCAACGATTCTGTGTTCAATCTTGAAGCCTACATCTCTAAGGAGTTTGCTAGACGTATCGGTAACAAAGAGGAAGAGGCGTTCTTTACCGGTGATGGATCTGGAAAACCGACAGGTATACTTGCTTCTACAGGTGGTGCCCAAATTGGTGTGACTACTGCAGGTGCTACGGCAATTACTATGGACGAGGTACTTGATCTGTTCTATTCACTAAAGGCACCTTACCGTAATAAGGCTGTATTCGTTATGAACGACGCCACTGTAAAAGCAATCCGTAAACTAAAGGATGGTCAAGGACAATATCTATGGCAACCTTCCTTACAGGCAGGTACACCGGATACTATCCTCAATCGACCATTGTATACTTCTGCATATATGCCAACTATTGCTGCAGCTGCAAAGAGTATCGCATTTGGTGATTTTAGTTATTACTGGGTAGCTGATCGTCAGGGTCGTGTATTTAAGAGACTTAATGAACTTTATGCTGTTACTGGCCAAGTAGGCTTTGTTGCTACTCAGCGTGTGGATGGAAAATTAATTCTACCTGAAGCCATAAAAGTACTTCAGCAGAAAGCTTAATGGAGGTGCGTTATGAGCTATAACACAAAGAATTATACCGAACAAGGCGGAGAGAAAACTGTTATAGGCGGAACACTTGAAATCAAGGAAGGAGCCTCGGTAACGGGGCTCTCCGCCGATCCGCTTCTCGTGGCAACAGAGGAGACTCTCGGTGGTGTAAAAGCCGCCGCTGCTGATGAGGGTGATACTGTCGAAATAAAAATTGGTGAAGATGGTAAGCTGTATGCTCCAACATATCCTACCGATGCTACGGAGTCAGTCTCTGGGCTGGTAAAAATGGCTGCTAATCAAGCCGACAGCATAGCCGAGGATACAGCCACTCTTGTCACGGATTTTAATGCTCTGCTCGCTAAACTAAAAGCGGCTGGGTTAATGGCTGCAGACGAAGAATGACCGGAAGGAGGCGGACGGCATGACAACTGATAATCTTCTTCCTAAAGTAAAAGCAAATCTGATCCTGACGCATGACGCAGACGATGGACTTCTGCTGCATTACATCAAAGCCGCCGTCTCTTATGCGGAAAGTTATCAGCATGTTGCTGAGGGTTATTACACTGAAAACATCATGCCCCCAACAACTGAACAGGCAGTAATCATGCTGTCGAGTCATTTCTACGAAAGCAGAGATGGCTCGACGGCTGGTTTCTTCGCCGATAGCGTACAAGCGGGGCAGCAGGTTTGGAACACAGTGAACCTACTACTTAGACTAGACCGGGATTGGAAGGTGTAAATTATGAGTTTTGGAAAGATGAACACCTTTATTGATATCATCAGTACAGAGCCTATTAAAGACAAGGATGGTTTCGCTGCTATAGGCGATAACACACTTGCCAGTGTACGTGCCTACAAGGAAGATCGGCATGGCAGTGAGCGGTGGGCAAATAGGGCATCATTTTCTTCTGCAACTTCCCTATTTAGGTTTAGAAAAATATCTGGCCTTAGGGTGACCAGTGAAATGGTCATCGTTTGTGATGATGGCAGATATCAGATTTTAAGTGTTGATGATGTTAGAAACCGAGGTATGTATGTCGAGGTTTTAGCAGAAAAGATAGAACCAACCGTGAGGTGATGGATATGGCAAAAGTGAATATAAAGATGCCAGAAGAATTCCTTTTAAAGGTATCACGATTAGCTGACCAGACCGATGTAATTCTTCCTAAGGTTCTGGAAGTTGGCGGTGAAGTGGTATTGGATAAAGTTAAGGGAAATCTAAGTAAAGTGATTGGTAAGAATACAAAATATCCATCCAAAAGCACTGGGGAGCTACTATCTTCACTAGGACTTTCAAGTGCAAAGCAAGATAGAAACGGAAACTTCAATGTTAAAGTTGGCTTTGCCGAGCCACGTTCTGATGGTGAGAGCAATGCTAAAATTGCCACAATCATTGAATATGGTAAGCATGGTCAGCCTGCAAAACCCTTCCTAAAGCCTGCGAGAACTGCATCTAGGAAACCTTGTATCAATGCGATGATCGCAAAGCTAGAGGAGGAGATTGATAAAATATGAATATCTTAGAGGAGCTAAATACACTTCTGACAGCAATACCTATCCCCGTAGAAACCGGGGTTTTTTCAGGTTTGGCACCGGATGAGTACGTGGTGATACTCCCACTTTCGGATGTTTTTGAAGTTCATGCGGATAACCGACCTGGCTTTGATGTGCAGGAAGCACGGATATCACTATTTTCCAAGAGCAACTACTTAGAGCGGAAGAGACAGATTACAGCGGCTTTGTTAAACGATGATTTTACAGTGACTGAGCGTAGATATATTGGTCACGAGGATGATACTGGATATCATCATTACGCCATCGACGTGGCGAAAAACTATGGAATGGAGGAATAACATATGGCAACTATCGGTTTGGATAAACTGTACTATGCAAAAATAACCGAGGACTCAAATGGCGAGGAAACCTACGGTGTGCCTTCGGTACTCGCAAAAGCCATTACTGCCGAACTTTCGGTAGAATTGGTGGAAGCAATTCTGTATGCCGATGATGGTGCTGCCGAGGTTGTGAAGGACTTTAATAGCGGTACACTCACTCTCGGTGTAGATGACATTGGCCCGACAGTAGCAGCAGATCTAACTGGTGCGTCCACCGACGACAACGGGGTATTAATTTCTGCAAGTGAGAGTGTAGGTACACCTGTTGCAGTGGGGTTTCGTGCGCAAAAGGCCAATGGAACATATCGATATTTTTGGTTGTATCGCGTTAAGTTTGGACTACCAGCGACCAACTTACAGACAAAAGCGGATTCCATTACCTTTTCTACACCTACTATTGAAGGAACAGTTATGCGTAGGAACAAGCTGGATGGGTTGGGCAAGCACCCATGGAAAGCAGAAGTCACAGAAGGTGACCCCGGTGTTTCATCGTCCACCATAACAGGCTGGTTCACTGAAGTTTATGAACCCGTATATACACCTGAACCATAGGAGGAGAAATGATGGATAATGAGAGAAGTGCCACAATCA
The DNA here is from genome assembly GCA_002029295.1 of Alkalithermobacter paradoxus. GTDB lineage: Bacteria > Bacillota > Clostridia > Peptostreptococcales > Peptostreptococcaceae > Alkalithermobacter > Alkalithermobacter paradoxus. Next base: position 18,262 of record MZGW01000002.1, read on the forward strand.
AAATAGGTGACAAAGAGTATGAACTGGTTTTAACTACACGTGCAACAAAGGCAATTGCTGGTCGTTACGGTGGTCTTGAAAATCTTGGAGAAAAACTGATGAAATCAGAAAACTTTGAGATGGCACTGGACGAGATAGTTTGGCTAATCACATTGCTTGCAAACCAGTCCATTTTAATTCGTAATCTTAAAAATAAGAACGCACCAGAAGAATTGTTGACAGAGGAAGAAGTGGAGCTTCTTACCTCACCGCTTGATTTGGCGGAATATAAAAGTGCAATCACCGAAGCAATGTTCAAAGGTGCAAAGCGCAACGTGGAAAGTGAGGAAGAAACTCCAAAAAACATGGAAGTCGGGTAACGGACGCTGAAGTCTTTACCCGACTTTATTATTATGGAACAGTTCAGATGGGCATGGACGCAGAGGAATTCTGGCTTATGCCAATTGGACTGTTTTTTGATTTATGGGCTTGCCACAAGCAATGGCATGGGATCGAAAAGCCGAAGAAAACTCGAACGATTGACGATATTATCCCACCAGGCATATAGGAGGAGGTGAAGGTATGGCGGACAATTTTGGATTGAAAATAGGCGTCGAGGGCGAGCGTGAGTTTAAGAACGCCCTGCGAGATATCAATCAGTCCTTTAAGGTGCTGGGCAGTGAAATGGCACTTGTGACCAGTCAGTTTGATAAAAACGATAAATCCATCCAGTCGGTCACTGCTCGTAATGCGGTTTTGAATAAAGAAATCGACGCACAGAAAGAAAAGATTTCAACCCTTAAGGCCGCTCTTGATAATGCCACCTCCTCTTTCGGTGAAAATGACCGCCGAACTCAAAACTGGCAGATTCAGCTGAACAGAGCTCAGGCAGAACTCAATAATATGGAGCGTGAACTTCAGCAGTCTGCGGTTGAAGCAGATAATCTCGGTGAAGAGTTAGACAACTCAGGCAAAAGTGCGGAAGATTCTGGAGGTAAATTTGAAAAGCTTGGTGGTATACTCAAGGGCATCGGTGTGGCTATGGGCACAGTTGCAGTTGCTGCTGGAGCTGCTGCTATAAAATTGGGTAAAGAGGTAGTTACCCAGTTTGGGGAATTGGAGCAAAACCTAGGTGGCTCAGAAGCAGTCTTTGGAGCGTATGCTGCTTCAATTCAAAAAACCGGTGAAGAAGCCTATAGAAATCTCGGAATTTCCCAAAGTGAGTATTTGGCAACAGCTAATAAAATGGGTGCATTGTTCCAAGGCTCTGGCATTGAACAGCGAAAAAGTCTTGAATTGACAGAAAAAGCGATGCAACGTGCAGCAGATATGGCATCCGTTATGGGTATAGATATGTCCGCTGCCATGGAAGCGGTTACGGGAGCGGCAAAAGGCAACTTTACCATGATGGATAACTTAGGTGTTGCCATGAATGCTACAAACATCGAAGCTTATGCTCTTGCTAAGGGACTAGATTTCACTTGGAATACCGCTACACAAGCGGAAAAAGCGGAAGTCGCAATGCAGATGTTTTTTGAGAACACACAGCAGTATGCCGGAAACTTTGCGAGAGAGTCAACTGAGACCATTTCTGGTTCTATTGGGTTATTACAAGCTGCACTTGGCTCTTTTACAGCAGGACTCGGTAACGCTAATGCAGACATGACAAATTTGACGGAAAATCTTGTGGATGCATTCCGTGCAGTCGTTAAAAATATCGTGCCTGTTTTAGAAAACATCGTAACCGCACTCCCGCCTGCGTTCGATGCAATTTTAACAGCAATAGGTGACCTGCTTCCGATGTTGTTGGAAACTGTCACGAGCCTGTTCACGCAAGTGTTGGAGACACTCTTGAACTTATTGCCTGAACTGATTCCAGCGGCAGTAGATGCAGTAATGACGATTGTCGGTGCGTTGATTGATAATCTTCCACTGCTCATAAATGCAGCAATAGAACTGGTAACCGCACTTGTGGAGGGTATTGGCATGGCTCTACCGCAACTCATACCCGCAGCAGTTTCGGCAGTCACGCAGATTGTTCAAGGATTAATGGATAACCTACCACTTATTTTGGATGCCGCTTTGCAGTTGATTATAGGATTAGCACAGGGATTGGTAGATGCAATACCTCAACTAACATCATCCTTACCTGTCATCATAAAAGCAATAGTGGATTTTATAGTTGAATCCATTCCACAGATTATTGATGCTGGTATTCAATTATTGACTTCATTGGTTACAGCACTGCCTACTATCATCACAGCAATCGTGGAAGCAATCCCGCAGATTATCGACAGTATTATCAGTGCAGTTATTGGGTCAATTCCATTGATTATAGATGCGGGCATACGTCTATTAATATCACTCATACAGGCACTCCCACAAATTATCACTACTGTGGTTGGGGCTATTCCGAAAATAATAACATCCTTGGTAAACGCTATTGTAGGTAACATCGACAAGATCATCTTGGCCGGTGTTCAGCTGTTTGTGGCATTAATTGCGAATCTTCCAAGGATAATCGTAGAGATCGTCAAGGCTGTACCTCAGATTATCTCAGGATTGGTCAATGCTTTTACCAGTTATATAAGCCAGATGGCTAAAGTAGGTGGAAACTTAATCAAAGGTCTGTGGCAAGGTATTTCAGATGCAGGTGCATGGCTATGGAGTAAAATCTCTGGATTTTTCGGCAATGTTGTATCAAAGATTAAGAATTTCTTCGGCATCAGTTCACCTTCAAAGCTATTTGCTGGAATTGGCCACAATATGGGTGAAGGTATTGGTGTAGGTTTTGAGGATGCAATGACAGCAGTTTCAAGGGATATGCAAAATGCTGTACCAACTAGTTTTGATTTTAATTACAGAGGTTTATCTGGGCAAGGGAATGCCAATGGTACAAGTATCACTCAAAATATCTCTGTTGTGTCACCAAAGCCTCTATCTGAAAAAGAATTAGCCAGGGAATTCAAAAATCTGTCTCGCAAACTGGCACTAGAATATTAAAGGAGGTCTGGCAGTGGAACTTACTTATATTAACTCAAACGGTGAGAGTATCACCCTAAAACAAAGCCGCCCGTATTTTCTTACCAAGATAGACGGAACAGGCAACATACGCCAGACCGTTAATACATTTAAGGCACCGGATCAAGACGGTGCTTTTTATATTTCCTCCACACTGGATATGCGTAATATCACGCTAGAAGGTACGGTCGTAGCGGATTCTCTTGACGAGGCTTATGTACGGAGACAGAGATTTCTTAAGATATTTACTCCAAAAATGCGAGGAACTCTTTTATATCGTGGACGGCAAATTGCTTGTGTGGTAGAGGAAGCAGGATTTACTGTTTCTACTAGACAACGCATACCAAACTTCTTTGTAAGTTTACTCTGTCCATCCCCTTTCTTCGAAACATTGGATGAGGTGAGAGAGGAACTGGCATCATGGATACCTCTATTTGAGTTTGAACTGGAGATACCAGTAAGTGGTATGGAGTTTGGAATGCGCCAACCGAGTCAAATCATCACAGTAGAAAACATTGGAGATGTATCTTGTGGATGCGAAATCGTATTTCGAGCACTGGGTACGGTTACCAACCCTGAACTACTAAACATAGACACGGGAGAATATATCCGGCTTCTCACTACAATGAGTGCTGGTGATGAACTTCGTGTGTATACCCATTTCGCTGGTAAGCGTGTGGTCCAGGTTGTAGGGTCAACGGTTACAAATGCTTTTTCACTATTGGACACCAATTCAACGTTTTTCCAGCTTGCTGCAGGTACTAACACACTGCGCTATGACGCTTCAGTTAATATGGAACTGTTGGAGGTCAGTATTTACTTTCGTCCACAATTTCTGGGGGTGTGAGTATGGAACTATATATCTTTAATACAAACCGGGAGCTTGTGGGCATCGTGGAATCTTTCGAATATCTTCGATGGACACGGCGTTATTCTCAGTGTGGTTCATTTGAATTAAAAGCCATCGCCACACAAGAGAATGCCGAACTTCTAAAAGAAGGAAATATCATTTGGAAGAACGATGATGAAGAAGCTGGGATTATTGAGCATCTTTCCTTGTCTCAGACGGATCAGGAATTTATTACGGTAAGTGGTCGATTTGCCACGTCCTTTCTTGCTAGACGCATTGTATGGCAAACGGAGAAATTGTCCGGTGACATTTCTGATTGTGTGGAGCAACTTATAGAAAATAACCTTATCAAACCTTCTGATGTAGCAAGAAAGATCAGCGGTATATCCTTTTCATCCCCAAGCCTGGATATACCCATTAGCACCCAAATTTCATACCGCAACTTGATGGACGCAGTGACGGAACTATGTGAAGTTTCGGAGGTTGGTATCAAGACTATTTTTACTCCTGAAACAGGGGTTTTTACAATAATGCTGTATAAGGGGACTGAATCACAGGCAGTGTTCTCTAAGGAGTATGAGAACCTAACTGAGCAGGTTTATACAGTAAGTGCAGCAGATTTTGCTAACACTGCTCTTATAGGTGGAGAGGGTGAAGGTGCAGAGCGGACATTTGTAGCAATTACAAGTGGGTCGGGAGAAACTCGACATGAGATTTTTGTGGATGCTAAAGACCTACGGGCAGAAGATTTTGGAGTGGACTATATCAATACGCTGATTTTTCGTGGGCAGAGCAAGCTAAATGAGCAAGTAATACGTTATTCCTTTGATACATCAGTTAACCCACATGGCAACCTGACTTATAAGGTAGACTTTGACCTTGGGCAGGTTGTTAAGGTTATTTCCAAAGCATGGGGTGTATCTATGACAACACGAATCGCTGAAGTGGAGGAGACATATGACGCGGACGGTCAAAGCATCAGTGTAGTATTCGGAAAGAGCGAGCTAACAATAGCTCAAAAAATTCGCTCTGATATGAGTGAGATTAAAACTGCATTATCTGCCCCAACTGGCATCTCTGATATTGCAGAAGCGTTAGGCAATGTGTCAGAAACACTTGGAGATATTCATGACCTTGACCCCAATATCCAAGGAGATACTGTTACCGATAGTATCAACAATCTGTTTGGGAAACTGCCCTCACTTGAGGTAATTGTTGGAGAAGGAGCTATATCGATCGGTCAGTATGCCCTGCACCATATGAGCCCTGGAGATGCCTTTTACTTCACCTCGTGGAGCGGCAACAAATTCAGTGATCAGCCAAGTGATGACGGGCATGTCTTTCTGGTAAAGCATAGCGGGGATAACACGGGAAACGGATATCAGCGGGCAATGGGATTTTTTATATCTCGCAACACAATGACGTTTTATGTGATATCTGTTTTTGTATTTAACAATCCGTCTGGTGAAGCGAACTGGTTAAATATTAATAACGATCCAATAACTACAGCACGGATTGCAAATGGAGCGGTCACTGGTGCCAAGATTGCAGAACGCACGATTACTGCAACTAAAATCTCCTCTGCGTTTACTGATTACTCTATGACAGAACAAAACACAGGGCGTCTATGGATAGATGGTAAGGCAATATATCGAAAAGTAGTAAACCTCGGCTCCCTTCCCAACGCTACTCCTGGGAGTGTAGCCCATGGCATAGCAAACCTAAGTACAGTTGTTAGTTTATCCGGCTTTGCAACAAATGGCACCAACTTCTTGCCACTACCGCTTGCACGGTATAACAACTTTGCTTCACAAATCGGTCTCTATGTGGATAAAACAAATGTCGTTGTTGAACCTGGTATTGACCGGACAGATTATACGGGCTACGTGGTTATCGAGTATACGAAAACCATCTAGGAAGGAGGAATTTTTGTATGGAGAAAAGCGGATTTTTCAATTCATCCGATGGAGATAGAGTCTATGATGCCACGGATTTTGCAGCATACTTTGGAAGTCTTGTTTCAAACGGGATATTTTATAAAACAGCTACAAATCTGCAGGTATCACCAGGGATGGGATTGGCAGTAAGCGTGGCGGCTGGAAGTGCGTGGATTAATGGATATAGATATGAGAATACAGATGCGTTAAATATGCCTCTCACTACAGCGCACGGTAGCAATCCACGCATTGACCGGATTGTTGTTCGCTTAAGTCAAATCAGCAGGAGTATTCAGCTTGCAGTTGTTACCGGTACTCCAGCTGCTACACCAGTAGCTCCTGATTTAACAAGAACCAGCGATGTATATGAACTCGGTATTGCAGAAGTTCTTGTACCTGCTGCGGCTACATCAATTGCAGCAAATAACATTACTGATACCAGATTAAACACCAGCCTTTGTGGGTTAGTGAACTCATTGGTATCGGCGGTTTACGAGTGAGGTGAATTTCTATGGCAACCTATCAAGCGATAAATGCTTGTACATGGCGTAATGGCAGTTGGATTGCGGGTGTAACCGACTACGTTCGACAAGGGGTTTATGCCCCAGCCAATAATTATGAGAATGTTGGTGCCATGTTATTTGACCTTACAAGTATTCGAAATACCTATGCAAACTATTATCCTACCTCTGCCAGTATTCGTCTTGTTAGGATAGCTGCAGGTGATTGGGGTTCAGCCAGAACGATAACACTATATGCTGGAAATGCATATGGTTTGCCATCTCCTAGTTCGGGTACCAGCATATCCGGGAGTAGACCTACGAAAGTTACTTCTGGATATAGCTATACTGTTTCTGCCGGACAGGGTACAAAGGATATCGCAATTTCCACCGCACTCATTGATTCCATCGGTAGTGGAGCTAGTAATTGTTTATTCATGGATGCTGGCTCCAGCACACTAAACTATATGGGATTTCGAGCTAGAGATGATTTAAGCCAGATAGTGTTAACCATTAACTGGGCAATAAGAACCACAGCTTGTAGTGCTCCGACATCCTGTTCATTGAGTGCAACCCTCTCGGAGGACAATGTTACATTATCATGGAGTGGTGCTTCCGGTGGTACAAATAATGCCATCTCCTCCTACGAGATACAGTATAGTGATTCTGCTGACAATTTGAATTGGGGATCGTGGACAGCACTAACTACAGTAACCACCACGGCCACTAGTGGCAGCTTGTCAGTTGCACCACCATCAACACGGGGTAATTATCGTAGGTTTCGGGTGCGAACTCGAGGTACAGCAGGAGCAAGTTATTATTCAGGCTGGAGAGTATCATCGAACTCTGTTCGCAGAAACACAGTTCCTAGCCCACCAACTACAGTGACTGCTACTCCAATCAATTATAGTGATGAAACAATCACGCTTACTTGGAGCGGCGCTTCTGGAAGTACGAGTGCAATCAAGGGATACCAGATTGCTAGTCGAACATCTACGGATAACAGCACATGGAGTTCATGGAATGTTCTAACCATTTTAGCCCTATCGGCCAGTGGAGGTAGTTATAACCCTAACGTGTCACGAGTTCCAGGAACATATACTCAATTTGGTGTATGGACGATAGATAATCTCGATGTCTACTCCTCGGAAAAAATCAGTAATAGCATCTACTGTGATATCACGGCTTGTGGAGCACCGACCGCTTGCTCGGTAAGTTCAACTTTAGCTGAAGGAAATGTTAATCTTTCATGGAGTGGTGCATCCAGTGGAGCAGGCAACACCATCACATCCTATGAGATTCAATATAGTGACTCGGCAGATAACAGCACATGGGGAGCATGGACAGCATTAACAATAGTGGTTACCTCAACAACAAGTGGCAGCGTAGTTGTTAGCCCACCGACAACTCGCGGTTATTACCGTAGGTTTAGAGTTAGGACACGTGGTACGGCTGGAGAGAGTTTTTATTCTGACTGGACTATATCTAGCAACACTGTCCGCAGAAATACACTGCCCATTCCGCCTACTTCTTTCACTGCTACTCCGCCAATATATGAGACGAATACAGTAACTCTTATGTGGAGCGGAACGATACCGGGAACCAGTGCCATCAAGCAATATGTTATTCAACAAGCTACATCAGCAGACGGTATAAATTGGTCGGTATATGAAGCATTGACTACTATTATTTCAAGTGCTACTTCAGGTACCCATCAGGTAAATGCTTCCCCGGTACCTGGAATGTATACCCGCTATCGAATAAGCGTAACAGATACACTTGATGCAGTTTCAAGCCATGTGGTTAGTAACACGGTAAAGAAAAACAGTCCGCCTGCTGCTCCGATCATCGTCAGTCCTATGACCGGAAAGTCTACTTATAACACTATACCACGCTTTATGATTACTACAGGCACTGAACCAGACGGTCAGACACAGATTGTGGAAGTAAAGATTGATTCAGGTGAGTGGGTTAATAGTGTGGATAATCCTGAGAGATTTTCTACGAGTGGCTATCTGGGAAATGGTGTTAGTACGGTGTACAAAGCGGAACCGCTTGCAGTAGGAAACCATACTGTAACCTTCCGCTGCCTTGATAGTGATATTGAGTCGGCAAGCACAGAAGTTGTCAGGACATTTACTATATTACCGCCACCTTTTGAAACGATTACTGCAAATGAGACTGTTGTAAAGGCAGCACATATTCAGACGCTTCGAACCGCTTTAAATATAGTGCTAAGTTATTACAACTTATCCCCTGTAATTTGGAGTGAAGAGATTATTGCTGGAAGAACAACAGTTAAAAAATGGCCATTTCACATTACTGAAATCCGAAAGGCTGTTGATACTATCATTACAGTGGTTAATGGTTTTGACTCTTCTGCAGCATTTGATATACCACCTGTGACATGGCTCCCTATTGGAAAAGGGCGTCCAAAGGCGGATGTGATGCAACAAATCCACGATCTTATACTGATGCTGTAAGGTGTGTGATACGGCAACAGCACTCTTGTATTTTACAGGGGTGCTTTTTTAAATACACAAATTAATGTAATGGAGGTGTTTACAGTGAAAGAGATTTGGAATTGGATACAGTTAGCTTTTGCGGCTGTTGGTGCTTTTCTTGGATGGTTTCTCGGCGGGTTTGACGGATTTCTATATACACTGGTCACTTTTGTAGCTATTGATTATCTGACAGGTGTCCTTTGTGCGATTACAGATAAAAAGCTGTCCAGCGAAATTGGTGCCAAGGGAATTTTCAAAAAGGTGCTCATCTTTGTAATGGTAGGTATCGCTCATATTCTTGATACACAAATTTTGGGGAGTGCAGGATACGATGGCAGCGCTTTGCGAACAGCGGTAATCTTTTTCTACCTAAGTAACGAGGGTGTATCCATTTTGGAGAATGCAGGTCAGATTGGACTACCCATCCCAGAAAAACTAAAGGCGGTTCTTAAGCAACTACATGGTCGTGATGAGGAATCTCCTAAGCCAGGTGATGAAATATGATTGACTTAACGAAAGCGGTAACGGTATTCATTGGTCGACGCGGTGAACACAATTACCGAAATATTGAGTTTGATGTATCAAGCCTACTGGAAGATAACTACCCAAGTGCCTCCTTAAATGCGATTTACAAAAGGCCTGATGGGGTTGCATATCCGGTAGTCACGAACTACGCTGATGGTGTCCTTACATGGCAGCCCAATGCAACGGACACATCATTTGTTGGTGTTGGTCGGCTTGAAATAAGGGTTACTTATGGTGATGTGGTTGGAAAGAGCGCAAGAATACTAACCATAGTCGAGGATGCTCTTGTAGATGGAATTGTTGAACCACCAGAACCTCCTGCACAGGAATGGTTAAATAAAGTGCTTGCAGCTTTAGCTGAACTGGATATTGATGAAATAAATAATCTGCTCAACCTCACTTACAATCTATTAAACAACAACTATGATTTGCTAAATACAACACACAATTTGGTTGAGGATACCCGCGAAAATCTATATAGGCGGACAGGTATTCTACTCAACCATTTGCATCCAATAGAAACAGCTAGTGCACCGGATATGATTAGCCGGAGGGCAGCCATCACATTTAGCAATATAGCAAATGGAAACAATGTAGTAATTGGCACGATAACATATACTTTCGTTACAGCTTTGGGCAGTCCAGCTACAAATAATGTGCAGGTTCTAATTCAAGACACCCTTCGTAATACAGTTAAGACACTTGCTAGAGCTATAAGGGGCATTGATGACGAAATGAATATTGCCTATGGAATTGGGACTAATCCAAATCCAATTTGTACAGCTTACTGGACAAGTCAAAGGTTTTCCATAGGTAGTACTACCGTTGAGGCAGGTGAGAACCTTTTTCTACTTGAAAGAGCAGAAAATGTGACTTCCTCAATACCTCTCTCATCCACAGCAACGGCTATTATTAGTGACTTTACCCGTTCGGCCTATTCAAGATATATTTTGTCGGGTAATGTCTCGGGTTCAGGCGGTGCAAACAGTGTCCGTGGTCCTTTGCACACGATATTACCTATTAATAGTGTGGTTATTGGCGGTCAGGGCGGAGAATTGTATACGACGGCTTATGATTGCCATTTGATAACTCTTTGTCGTCAATCGGATACTAGTGAAAAGGAACTGGACTTGTATATTTCCAATGATGAGGAGACGTTCACCAGAATTCAACGGAGTACACCTGTCGGATCGAATACTTCAGCAGAATCCTTGCACATTCATATTCAAATGCGGCAGGCCAGAGTTCCAGCCGGTTATGGACTGTATATCTGTATGGGAAGTGATGGAACATCATCAAATGCTTATTGTGATTTAAAGTTTACCTATCACCTGTACCCTGTCCATCTTACACCCGAGCCAAATGATTAAATGTTGAGGTGATTATAATGAAATTATACAAACTAATACTTACAAACAATGCCTGCTACAAAGCAGGCAAAACAATAAAACCGAAGGGTATAATGGTTCACTCAACAGGGGCTAACAACCCGTGGTTGAAGAGATATGTTGGTCCAGATGACGGTTTGCTCGGAAAGAACCAATACAACAATCATTGGAATCAGGATAAACCCGGAGGTCGTCAAGTTTGTGTCCATGCTTTTATTGGTAAGTTAGCAGATGGCTCCATTGCCACATACCAAACATTGCCTTGGAATCATCGTGGTTGGCATGCTGGAGGGGATGCGAATAATACCCATATAGGTTTTGAAATTTGCGAGGACGGTCTAACCGATGCCTCGTATTTTTCTGCTGTTTATAAGGAAGCTGTGGAGCTTTGTGTACATCTTTGCAAACTCTATGGACTAAGTGAGAAGGATATCATCTGTCATAGTGAAGGCTATAAGCAAGGTATAGCCAGTAACCATGCGGATGTTATGCACTGGTTTCCTAAGCATGGGAAGACCATGGATACCTTTAGAGCAGACGTTAAGAAACTTCTAAACGAAGAAGAAAAATCAGCAGAGCCAGTGAAAAAGAAATATTACCGTGTGCAGATTGGTGCATACACTGTCAAAGCAAATGCTGAGGCACAGCTTGCCAAAGCTAAAAAGGCAGGCTTTACGAATGCATTTATTAAGTATGATTGATCAAAGGGAGCGAGTAAAAAAGCATTTTTGCTTTAGCTTCACAGAGTTTCCCTAAAAAATTAACTATTAGATGTATATAGCCTGTGGGGGTTATTCCCTTGCAGGCTCTTTTTTTATGCTCTGATTTAATTTAATTATTACAAATCCTCAACTTCGACCTGTTCCCGCGGCTATTAGGTAGGAGGTGATTCTAAGTGAATCAGAATGAGGATAAAAAAGTCATGAAGATCTCGGATGAGATTATAGACAAAAGCATCGAATTAAAGAAAATGTCACAGGAGCAACTACAGCGTGAGTTTGATTATATTCAAGCAGAGAAATTACTTAGAAAGATGCTTCAAAAAGGTTTAATAACGGAGGCAGAATTCAACAAGATAGATGTACTCAACCGCCAAACTTTCTCTCCTTTTTTAGCAGAGATAATGCCCTGAATTCGTTGATATATAAGGGCTTCAGAGGTAATATGTGACCTACCAAGAAGGAGGTGAGGCGATGAAAAAGATAACGAAAATAGAAGGAAATAAGGTTGCATCGATTATCAAACCTAAACTACGAGTGGCCGCATACTGTCGTGTTTCTACGGGTAGTGATGAACAGTTAGTAAGTCTACAAGCACAAAAATCCCATTATGAGACTTACATAAAGGCAAACCCAGAATGGGAGTATGTTGGCTTGTATTATGATGAGGGAATTAGTGGCACTAAAAAAGAAAACCGAACGGAACTTCTAAGAATGCTGTCAGATTGTGAAAACAAGAAGATTGACTTAATTATTACAAAGTCCATTAGTAGGTTTGCAAGAAACACTACGGATTGTTTGGAGATGGTTCGTAAACTGTTGGACCTTGGGATTTATATCTACTTTGAGAAAGAGAATATCAATACCCAATCAATGGAAAGTGAACTGATGCTTTCTATATTAAGCGGGCTTGCAGAAAGTGAGTCAATCTCCATTTCGGAAAATAACAAGTGGGCAATTCAAAGGAGATTTCAGAACGGAACTTTTAAGATTTCATACCCACCATATGGTTATGACAACATTGACGGTCAAATGGTGGTAAATCCTGAGCAAGCAGAAATTGTGAAGTATATTTTTGCAGAAGTATTATCAGGCAAGGGTACACAGAAAATAGCAGATGATCTTAATCAAAAGGGTATCCCTTCTAAAAGAGGCGGTCGTTGGACTGCTACGACAATTCGAGGAATTCTAAAAAATGAGAAATATACCGGGGATGTTATACTGCAAAAAACCTATACAGATTCCCGTTTTAATAAGCGCACCAATTATGGTGAGAAAAACAGATATTTAATAGAAAATCACCATGAGGCAATTATCAGCCATGAAGTGTTTGAAGCAGTAGAGGCTGCCTTAAATCAAAGGGCAAAAGAAAAGGGAATAGAAAAGCGTAATGATAAGTACCAAAACCGGTATTCTTTCTCCGGAAAAATTATTTGCTCGGAATGTGGTAGCACCTTTAAAAGACGAATTCATTCATCCGGCACAAGAAAATATGTAGCCTGGTGTTGTAGTAAACACTTAAAGCAGATAACAGAATGTTCAATGCAGTTTATTCGAGATGAGGATATAAAGAAGGCCTTTGTTACTATGATTAACAAGCTGATTTTCGGTAGAAAACTTATTCTACAACCACTATTAGATGCTTTGCGTGGAATGAGCAACTCAGATAACCTTTCAAGAATTCAGGAATTAGAGAAGCAAATTGAAAAAAATGCAGAACAGAGAGAACTGCTTGTAAAGCTTATGGCAAAGGGTTATCTAGAACCTGCCCTTTTTAACAGAGAAAACAATGAACTGCAAATGGAAGCAGATAATTATATGGGGCAAAAAGAAGCTTTAATTCATGCTTTAAATGGTGAATTATCAAAGGTGCAGGAAGTCAGTAACTTAATAAAGTTTACAAATAAGGCTGAAATGATAAATACCTTTAGCGAGCAAATTTTCAATGATTATGTTGAAAAAATTATCGTTTACTCAAGGGTAGAGATAGGTTTCGTTCTGAAATGTGGAATCACACTAAGGGAAAGGATGTGAGAAAAGTGGCACATACGCCTTATGGCTATAGGATAGAGAATGGAATAGCAGTTATCGATGAAGAAAAAGCTGAAAAGGTTAGGAATTTGTATAAGGGTTATTTATCAGGCCTTTCCTTATCGGTCGCAGCAAAGACTGCTGGAATAGATGCTTATCATGGAACTGCTGGAAGGATGCTAAGAAATGAACGTTATCTTGGTGATGATTATTACCCTGCCATCATTGATAAAGAAACCTACGAAAAAGCAGAAACAGAGAGGATAAAAAGAGCGAAAAAGCTAGGTAGAATCTTTGAACCCAAGATAGAAGATAAACCTACTATTTCTAAGAAATTTACCATAGGACAAGTAATTCAGAAGTATACAAATCCTTTTACACAAGCGGAATATGTATACAGCTTAATAGAAAGTGAGGTGCAGCAAGATGGCAGTTAATAAAAATGTAATGATTATACCTGCAATTAAACGTGTAGGCAACAGCCGAAAAGAAGATGAAACACCAAAACTTCGGGTCGCTGCTTATTGCCGAGTTTCTACAGATAGTGATGAGCAGGCTAGTAGTTACGAAGTGCAGATTGAACACTATACAGAGTTTATCAAGAAGAATTCAGAGTGGGAATTTGCAGGGATCTTTGCTGATGATGGTATCAGCGGCACAAATACAAAAAATCGCGACGAATTTAATCGAATGATTGATGAGTGTATGGCTGGGAAAATTGATATGGTTATTACCAAATCAATAAGCCGATTTGCTAGAAATACCTTGGACTGTCTACAATACATCAGAAAACTTAAAGATAAAAATGTTGCGGTATATTTTGAGAAAGAAAATATCAATACACTGGATGCCAAAGGTGAAATTATGCTTACCATTATGGCATCCTTAGCGCAACAAGAGAGCCAGTCATTAAGCCAGAATGTAAAGCTTGGTTACCAATACCGATACCAACAGGGAGAGGTAATGGTCAATTGTTCTAGGTTTTTAGGATATACCAAAGATGAAAATAAGCGATTAGTAATTGTGCCGGAGGAAGCTGAAATTGTTAAAAGGATTTACCGAGAGTATCTTGAAGGCTCCAGTATGGATAAAATCAAAAAAGGACTTGAAACTGATGGCATACTTACGGGAGCGGGGAAAAAAAGGTGGCATACCAGTACTATAAGGAAAATATTAAGCAATGAAAAATACATTGGTGATGCATTGCTCCAAAAAACTTATACGGTAGATTTTCTTACAAAAAAGAGGGTTGTGAATAACGGAATCGTACCTCAGTATTATGTAGAGAATAACCATGAAGCCATTATCCCGCGTGAAATTTTCATGCAGGTACAAGAAGAGTTAGTTCGTAGAAGTAGAGGACATATAAGTACTAGTGGAAAGAAAAGAAACTTTAGTTCAAATCATGTATTTTCGCAAATTATCTTCTGTGGTGAGTGTGGCGAAATATACCGTAGAGTTCATTGGAATAATCGAGGTAAAAAATCGATTGTTTGGAGATGCGTCAGTAGACTTGAGAATACAGGGTTAACTTGTCATTCCCGAACCGTGCTGGAGGATATGATAGGTATTGCTACGGTAGAGGCAATTAATAAACTAATAGTGCAAAAGGATGGCTTTTTAACTATCTTAAAGGAAAATATAGAAACAGTGATAAGTGAAACGGGCAATAATGTTGTTTCCGAGATAGATAAAAAGCTAGAGGAATTACAAAAAGACCTTTTGAGACTGGCCAATTCCAAAGAAGATTATAACGATATAGCCGATGAGATTTACAGGCTCAGAGAGGAAAGGCATAAGGCTTTAGCAGAAGAAGCTGGCAAAAAAGGCTCCAAGCAAAGACTAGAAGATATGGAAAAGTTCCTAAATGAACAATCCACCCTCCTTGAGAAGTATGATGAGCAACTAGTAAGGAGACTTATAGAGAAAATAACGGTCTATGATGATAAACTAACTATTGAATTTAAATCTGGTGTAGAAATTGATATAGAAAAATAAAACGAATTTGACCGCCGATTGAGGAGAAATACTTCTTGATGGGCGGTTCTTTTCTATTTATACTTGGGGATAATCTAATAAGTGAACTCGTTTCAGCAAGCTGAAACATCGGGGAATCAGATGGAGAGTCTACTCCACCTGATTAAAACCCACCTACGCTGCGCTTAGAGGTGGCGGTCTTGACCGTAAAGCTAAAAGATAAACACACTTGAACAATTACTCATATGTTTTTATTGACAAACGGAGAATTGAGGTTTATATTATATATGAAAGCTTATTCAAGTGTTCAATTGAATGATAAAGAGGTGATATAAATATGGCAAAAAAAATTCAACCAATTGAAAGATGCGACTGTGATGTAATACATGAGGAAATTGTAAATAAAGTGCGAGAAAAAATGCCTCAAGAAGAAACTCTATATGATCTAGCAGAACTATTTAAAGTTTTTGGAGATTCAACAAGAATTAAGATACTCTGGGCATTAGATGAATCAGAGATGTGCGTTTGCGATATTGCATTCTTATTAAATATGACCCAATCAGCAATTTCACATCAGCTAAGAGTCTTAAAGCAGGCTGAACTAGTAAAGAGCAGAAGAGAAGGAAAGATTGTATTCTACTCTCTTGAAGATGAACATGTAAAGCAAATATTTGACCAGGGATTAATTCATATTTCAGAAGAAAGTAAGTAAAGGAGGGTCAGTAATGTTAAAGAAGGAAGTAATTTTAGAAGGTTTAGATTGCGCAAATTGTGCAGCTAAAATTGAAGATGAGGTTAATAAATTAAATGGAGTCAAAGCCTATATGAACTTCATGAACAAGACATTGACTTTAGAAACTGAATCAGAGCAAGAGTATAAGAATACATTACAGCAAGTTAAAACCATAGTGCACAAGCACGAACCGGATGTGGTAGTGAAAGAAAAATCCGTTAACAAGAGCAATAAAAAAGTATTAATACTTGAAGGACTTGACTGTGCGAATTGTGCTGCAAAGATTGAAGCTCAAACACAAAGCCTTGAAGGAGTAAATAGTGCGACCGTTGATTTTGTATCTAAGAAGCTGACAATTGAAGCGGTCGATAAAAAGGAATTTGGTAAAATTCTTGGAGAAGTAACATCCATTGTAAATAAACTTGAGCCGGATGTTAAAATAGTTTATGCAGAGAAGAAAAAGGTGAACAAAAGCATAGTAATGCTTGAAGGACTTGGCTGCGCGAATTGTGCAGCTAAAATGGAAAAAGAAATAAGCGGTCTAGAAGGAGTTGAATTTGCTGCAGTAGATTTTG
>MZGW01000002.1:40000-345700 GCA_002029295.1 Alkalithermobacter paradoxus
GAATTATTCATGCCCAAAAACCTTTAAAAAAAAAGAAAAAATGAGACGAAATTAATTACAAAAAGTATTGTTGACCCTGACTGTGGTATGTTTCATAAAGGAGAGAAAGAAAGAGTTTTAGCTTATTCTATTCATGCAGCATGTGATAAAAAGGGGTTTGTATTATCAGCTAAAGTTAGCGCAGCTAATGTACACGATAGTGTTGTTTTTAAAGAGTTATATGAAGACGCTAGGCTAAAATTCAAAGAGATATCTGCTGTCGCAGCAGATGCAGGATACAAAACTCCATATATATGTAAAATTTTGTTAGATGATAAAGTTACTCCTGTTATGCCGTATAAACGACCTGTAACTAAAAAAGGTTTTTTTAAGAAGCATGAGTTTGTTTATGATGAATATTATTACTGCTACATATGTCCGCAAGGAGAGATTTTAAACTATTCTACAACTAAGTAGAGAAGGCTATAAAGAGTATATATCAAATTCTAATGTTTGTTCAAAATGCGAGTTTTTACACAAATGTACTGATAGTAAAAACAATAAAAAGGTAGTGTCTAGACATGTTTGGGAAGAATATTTAGAGGAAGCAGAGCACCTAAGGCATACTAATTATAATAAAAAAGTGTATGCATTGAGATCACAAACGATTGAAAGAGTGTTTGCTGATTTAAAAGAAAAGCATGGACTGCGTTATACAACTCTTAGAGGAATAGATAAAGTGCGAATGCAGACCCTGCTCGCTTTCGCATGTCTAAATTTAAAAAAGCTGGCAAATTGGAAGTGGAAAAACTCCAAAAGCCAGCTCTTTCTGCAATCTTTTCTGTTAGGAAAATGCATATTTACAAATTACAGGATATTTTCTCATGCAAGTTAAAATATTTGCCCTTTCGGGCAGATTGTTTTGTCTACAAACTGAACAGATATTATAATATCTGTTATGATGGGATATTTCTATCATGTGGAGATTTTTAATGCCCTCTTTTGGGTAATTTTATTGTAATATTAATAAAATTGTAGATGCTGTATGACTATGGCAGATATGATTAAGTAACTATGTGAACAAATGAATATAAGTGTTGCGGAACTTGCTAGACGTATTGGTCACACTCCACAGAATTTTAATAAGAAATTAGAGTATGAAAAAGAACTGAATTTTAATTAATGAAAGGTTGTTCATAATACTGAAGGAGATTGTAAAGTATTGTATGTAGCGTAAAAAAATATATAATATTTATGCAGTATTGATGTTATAATAAGCTACCCGAAAAAATATAGAATTAATGTGAAAAATAATAATTTTATTATAAACTAATATTGGTACAAGGTGTGTGAGAATATGAAAAAAACAATTGCAATTATTAGTATTTTTTTGATATCCCTTATTTGCTTAGTTTTTTTATAAGTGAGATATCTAAATTAAGATAGTTCCAACTTTTAGTAGTTCAAACACAAGGGTGGAAACGAATGAAAAACTAGTAGCATTAACGTTTGATGATGGTCCTGGTACAAACACAGATATAATATTAGATATATTAAGTGAGCATGATGTGAAAGTAACTTTTTATTTAACAGGTTACGAGATTGAGAAGTTTTTAATGACGGAGTTAAAATTGTACAAGCAGGGCATGAAATTGGTAAGCATTCTTATTCCAACGAACGTATGGTTTTTAAATCATTATCTTTTATAAAAGATGAAATCGAAAGAACCGATAAATTGATACGTCAGATTGGCTATAATGGAGAAATCACTTTTAGGCCACCTTTTGGAAAAAGATTATTATTTTTACCGTATTACTTATCTAAAAATCAAAGAGATACAATCTTATTGAGTATCGAACCTGAAACTTATCCTGGAATTGCTTCGGACTCAACTAATATTGTTAATTATATAACAGATAATATAGAATCAGGTTCTATTATTTTGTTACATGTTATGTATGAAAGTAGAATAGAATCTCTCAACGCGATAGAAGGAATTATTACTTCGATAAAAGAGCAAGGATACACGTTTGTGACGATTTCGGAACTATTAGACTCTCGCTTGATAGAAACTAGCAAATAACCGTGATTTTAAAAAATGCTTTTAAAGATATAAGAAAAACATTCCCTATGTGTAGAATAATGGTTGTATATGAACTATATAATTTTACAGCATATGATGTGCATATGTAAATTTATAGAAATCATCCCAATGAAGAAAAGTTTTCTAACAAAAAAACATAGGTTATAGCTTATTATTCTAATTAGAACGAGGGGGTCATCATAAAAGTTACTAAATAAGAATTAGAAAAAGCAATACTTTTACTATCTTCTACCATTACAAGTAAAGAACGGGGAGAGGCTTACCTACTATAGTTTCAATCATAAATAAAATTACAAAAGCTCAAGGCTACTTTATTAGTTACTACCACAAACAAAATTAAATGGTGTTTTACTAATAAAATAAGAAGAAACAGTTGAACCGAATACTGAAGTTATTAAAACTGAAAGTAAAAATGAAGAACTATTAAAACAAGAATTTAAAAAGGAAGAAATAAAAACTGTAGCTTTAGAAGATGTTAGTTCTGTTTCTCCTATATTCAAAATTGCAGCATCTTGAGTTTCTATGATCCAACATTGTATTTTTTTATTTATCAGATATTCATACACAGCCTTGATAGGTGACAGTTCTGAATGATTTGGCTTTAAATTCATAGTTTTAAGTATATTAATTTAGCATATTAAATTCAGTATCATCGCCATCCTCTTAGGATAAGGGTAGCAGCTTATTGGACAAATTTGTATATTTTTACTTTCCATTTTATATACAATTATATAATATCATTTACACTTTACTATAAAATAGATTTGACTTACTGTGCACAGATCGTCTACCGAGAGCCCTAATGACATTTAGTCTATTTCCTCAAGCTACGTTCAGTGTTGTTGTTTGCTAATGAAGAAATATGAGATCAACTTAAAGACTTACAAATGCTAGAAAATTAAATTCTAAGATACGAAATATATTGAAAAATAATAATTAGATAAAAACAAAGTAGAATAATAAGCTCTATTCGTCTTTATCTAATTATTAGATATTAAAATCTATTAAAGAATATTTTAATAAAATATTGCAAGAGAATCTTCTTACATTTACAGAACACTTTATATTAAATATTTAAAAACTTCTCGTATTATTTTATCTTCAAATATAGGTGAGGAGTATTTTGTTTGATTAGAATACATCTCTATACCAATATCGAGAATAATTATGAGAAATATTTTTAGAATAAAGTATTTACTTATTTCTATACAAATTTAATTCATCTTTATTTACATGAATTTTATCTTTATATGCGAATCTATATATCCTGTTTTGTAAGAAGACTATTACAATCTTTTACTACTAAATATTCAAGCGTAATAGGTATTCCTTTAATTGGAATATCATTTGTTGTTAAAGTTAATAATCCTTTTTTTACCCTGTAGTTAACTTTAGGCTGCAGCACTCCATTAACAAAAAGATTAATTAACGAAACTTTATTTGGGTCTGGTATTCCGTTACTTTTATACACTGTTAATGCATCATTATTAGTAAATTCTTTTTTAAAACCATCAGATATAGCGTTATACTGATAATTTTTTATATTGAAATCATTATTTGTTTTATTGAAAGAGCCGGTAATTTCTATTAAAAGCACTACAGTAGCATTAGATTCTAAGGTTCCTATATTCCAAAAGAGTTTGTTCTTTTCCATATGAGTAGTACCTTTACTAATATTAATCACATTAATAGAAATTAAATCATCTAAGGGTAAAGTATTAAATGTTATTACGTTGTTGACAGGACCATTACCATTGTTGGATATTCTAATCTCAACCTTCCAAGTAGTATTAATATTATTAGTAGTTTGTATTAGACCTTCTGTTATATATTTTTCTATAGTTAAATTTCCAAATATAGAGGAATATTTATTATGTTTACATTTTTTTAGATTCTTATTTTTAAGATAACTTATTCCATTTTGAGTTTTAAAGAAATCTGCATAGTATGGAATAAGCAATTTATCATATGTTGACTTTTTGTTACCTGTTTCTTTAGGTATTAGCTTAGAAGAAATATTATAGTTAGGTATTAATAACTGTACTTTTAAGGTAGAATGTACACTTACTATGAAATGTAGCTTATTATTTAATTTAATAGGACATTTTATAAACTTAGAATTAGTTTTCACTTTGATTTCAAATGAAAACTCACCCCTTGTATTTGGAATGAAAAGTACAATATCTTTGTAAATATCAGGCAAATAACCTTTAAAGGTACTTCCGTCTGTACAGGTGACAGTGAAAGGTATCCTCAAAGTAAATTGAGTTCGTTTGAAATGGGGTTTATTTTTTAATTCAGTTATTATTAGAGTATCTTTTACAATAAAACCTGGCTTAAAAACTATATCTTCAAAAGTTTTATTACCCATATTATTAATATAACTTTTGTATTGGTGTTTAAAGTAAATTGTATCTATTTCAATACGAGTATGTTTTGAATCGTTAATAGGATCTAGAACTTTAATCAATTTTCCACAAACTATATTAGATAATATAAAACAATTGAAGTTAGAAGTAAGTGCAGAAGCAATAGTCCTATTTATAGAACGCAAACCTGTAGTATTGAATACCCCACTTACTTTAAAAGTAGCTATTAAAGTTTCGCCAGGCAATAATTCCTGGATGTTCCAAATTATACAATTGTCACATATGTTAATATTTCCTCTAGAAATACATGGTGTATAAATATGATTAATTCGATCTAGTAATATATAATTAGTTATTATAATATTTTTTAAAGTATCGTTTGTTAAGCTAGTAATTTTAAGATTAAATTTCCATGTTTTAGATTTACCTAAACATGAAATCAATGGTTTGTTCAATATAAAGTTTTCTAAAAAAAAGTTTAGGTTGAGTATTATTTTTAAATGGCAAAGCTATAATCTTCATATCTTTTGAGGGGCCAGAAATTAGTTTACAATTATTAATTTTTCCGACAATGTAGGTACTTCCTAAACTTTTTATTCCTTTTGTTGAAAAAGAACCTATTATATCTATAATTAGATTAACAGTTTCTGAAGCATTAAGTAGGTCATTCCTCCAAAAAATTTTATTATGCTCAAGTGTAGTAACACCTTTAGGTACACTAATAAACTTAACTCTCTCTATATTTTCAATAGACAAAATATCTGTCATTATAATATTTCGTATATCGGAGTTACTATAATTACTTATTTTTATTTCTACTCTCCATTTTGCAGGTTCATTTATGTTAACTTTGAGAGGACCTGATGTAATAGCTTTAGTAACATGTATTCCTTCCATTACTTTAATTACTTTTCCACAGATAATATTAGAGTATATTTTGTTTAAATTCTTATATCCAGTTGCGAAACATCTGTTAATAAACCTAGCACCTGAAGCTTTAAATAATCCTTTTATGCTAAATTTAGCTATTGCAACTTCGTTTTTATTTAGCGAGTTTACATTCCATATAATCCTATTATCTTGTATAAAGTAAGTGCCTTGTGAAGGTAATAAATCTGTTATTTTAATAGTAGAGTCTAAAAGAATATCATTGGTTATAACGATATTAGTAATAGGTGTATCATTTATATTTTTTATAGTTATTGAAAAATCCCAATAAGATATATGTCCTGTATAAGTAGATTTAGGACCATTTGTAATAAATGTTTTTACCTCTAAGCATTTCTCACTGTTTTTACTGATATAAACATCCAAATCTTTTATAGATTTATAAGATAGAGTCCCAGATGGAATAAGGCCTTTTGTAATAGTTGTATTAAAATTAGTTACTACGTCTTCCTTGAAAACAATAAAAACAAGGGTAATAGGAGTATCTTTAGGTGGTATATCACTAGTTTTTAACAATAGTTGTCCTTTTTTTATTTCATAGTTAGTTTTGGGTTGTAATAATCCATTAATGAATAGATTAAAGTAAGAGACATTATCAGGATCAAGTATACCTTTATCCCCATATTGAATCAATTCATCTTCATTAGTAAAAATTCTTTTTTTGCCATCAGATAAAGCATTGTATTGATATACATCTGCTTTTATTAAACTTTTTTCATAATTTAATTTATTCAATATCATCATTCCCTAAATAAATACTATTCTAATTATTGTATGTGAGTATAAATTACGTTGTTAATAGAAATATATGATAAGTTTTAAAAATGGATGTGTTAAATTTAACACATCCATATATTTTAATTACTTAAGTTATTACTGTTGTTGTAGAAGTAGATTCTGGTGCAAAATTATTTACAACTAGGACAATTGGTGCACCAATTGGAACTGTATCTCCTTCAGTTATTACTACATTAGAACCATCAGTACTAACTGTATATAAGCTGGATTGTTGTAAAACGCCGTTTATAAATAACAAGTAATATCCATTATTTTCATTTACAGTTAGTAAGTTCTCTGTTACAGGGTTACCATCATCATCTACAAATTCTGTAGCTGGAATAGTTATAGTACTTCCTTGTATCTCACTTTCACTTAAAGTATAAAAATATTTTACCACCTCTGGATTAGCATTTGTATCTGTTGTTGTTTCAGCATACACCTTAAGTTTAAATAATTCAGTAGCCATAGTGACACCTCCTTTCTCTAATATAATTATATTAATGTTAGATATAACTTGTTCCAACAATATATAAAGCTATTTTTAAGGTTTAAAGGAACAAAAGATAGGGTTAATTCATGGAGATTTATATACAATATATGCTCTAAGAAATAAAGGTATAAATGATACAAGCTTAATTGATCGGACTCAAGCATAGGTGTCAGATATGTGTAAGAAGCTGTAGACACCGGGTGAATTTTCTATAAAAAACATTTATTTTTGAGCACAAAATAAAGTATGTAAAGCTCCCAAAGATGGTAATAATCAAGGTGTTTACATAAGGTTAGCAGATCTAAAGCAATATTTCTAATTGGCGATTATATATGCATTACCTTTGCAAAAATAGAAAAAATAGTTAATAGGGGCTAGTATTATCTCCAAGCTAGCCCCCAAAAATACTATTAGTTATGACTTAAAAATATTATTATGTTCAGCAGCTTGTGCATCTTGTTTAGTCTTATGAACTGTACCAAATGGATGTTCAGGAGGTGCATAAATAACATACACTTTAAGAGGCTTATTACCTGTATTTATTATATTATGCCACTTACCGGCTGGTATCATTATAGCAAAGTCTTCATAAACTCTTTCTTCAAAATCTAAATCATCTTTAGAATCTCCCATTAAAACAAGCCCTTTACCTTCTTCCACTCTTATAAACTGATCTCCATCTTCATGAACTTCTAATCCTATATCATCACCAGGAGCTATACTCATTACTGTAACTTGTAGATGCTCTCCAGTCCATAAAGCAGTACGGAAAGTAGTATTTTGCTCAGTAGCTTTTTCGATATCAACTACAAATGGATTTGGACCATAATCTTTAAGTTCAATCTTGTCATTCATATTTCTAGGATACATTTTGTAAAAATTATACATATTATATGGGTTATGCAAATAATAAAGATATGGATAGGGTTTGTAGAAATTATACATATAGCTCATTCCTTTCATAGTCAGATAAAATTAATATATGATATATATTGAAAAAATGTGATTAGGTTCACAGAAATTTTATGTTTGTTATGTTATAAATTTAGAATAGATTATATTATTTAAATTAACTAGGAGGGAAAAAGAATATGGATAGACATAAGATCTTGAAGCATATAGAGGATTATGGATTTGTGGTAAGTGATCTTAAAGATAATCATCTAAAAAGTTACCACTGTATTAATAATTTATCAAATAGTGAATTTATATTAGCTTGTGTTAATGATGATTTGAATGTAGTAAACATATCTGAAAAATCAATACCAATTGTATATTTAATTGAGGTTAAGGATCGCATTAATGAGGTAATTAAACTAGTTGAAAGTGATGAACATAAGGATAAAATCTTTCTGATTTATGATGAGGAAGAGGAAATAGAGTTCTTCTTAAAAGATTTATGGAACATAATTATAGAGCTAAATAGATAAATACAAGGAAAATTTTCTACCAATAATCCTTTCCTTGATAGTAAATAGATTAAATTCCAAAATATTCTGCAAAAATACGTTAAAACCTTAACTACAACAGATTATTCTTATACATCATAAAGAATATTTATTATTTAACAAGGTTTTTTTATTATACAATTATAAGTATACATGTAAAGTAGGGAAGGATGATTGGAGTGAGTGATGTGAATAATGTAAAGTTTAGTGAAGGTGTTATAAATAATGCCAAGAAGATAGTAGATGAATGTATGGGGCTTGAAGATGCATATTGTCAAAGCAGATGTCCAATGAGTACAGATGTTAAGAAATATGTTAACTTAATTGGTGAAAAAAAATACGATGAGGCTATCAAAGTAATTAGAGAAAAGTTATTTTTACCTAATACATTAGGTAGAATTTGTGCTCATCCATGTGAAAAAGATTGTAGAAGAGGTGTTGAGTTTAATGAGCCAATCGCAATAGCTGCACTTAAAAGATTTGCAGCAGAAAAGGCAGATAACGAATCAATTTGGGACACTACAACAGGAAATCCAACAGGCAAAAAAGTTGCTATAATTGGAGCAGGTCCTGCTGGAGCTCAAGCTGCTATAGATCTTAGAAAAAAAGGTCATGCTGTAACTATATTTGATAAGTTAAATGTAGTTGGTGGAATGATGAGGGTTGGTATTCCCGAGTATAGATTACCTAGAGATATTATTGATCATGAATACAGCTACCTAAATAAACTAGGTGTTGAATTTAAACTAGGTGTTGAAGTAGGTAAGGATATCAGTTTTAAAGAGTTAACAGAAAAATTTGATGCAGTGTTACTTGCTCATGGTGCACATAAAGGAAATATTATTCCTATGCCAGGACACAAAGCAGAGGGAGTATATCCTGCAACTGAATATCTGAAAGAAATTAGTTTGACTAGACAATTCCCAAGAGCAGGAAAAAGAATTATGGTAATCGGTGGTGGAGACGTTGCTATGGACTGTGCACGTTCATCATGGAGAATAGGAGCTACTGAAGTTTATCAATGTTCATTAGAAGATATGGATAAACTGCCTGCTTCAAAAGAAGAAATTCATGAATCGTTAGAAGAAGGTGTTGTTTTCAACGCAGGTTGGGGACCAATTGAAATTATAGAAAAGGATGGAAAAGTTGCAGGTATAAAGATTCAAAAAGTAAAATCTATATTCGACAAAGAAGGTAAATTCAATCCTCAATATGAAGGAGAACCTAAGGTTATAGAAGTAGATACTGTAATTATGGCAACTGGACAATTAGTAGAAGATATTACAGATGGTGCTCTTTCTCAGACAAGAGGTGGAAGATACGAAGTTGATAAAGATACACTTGCTACTACAATGAAGAATGTATTCGTAGCTGGAGATGCAGCGGGTGGATTTATTGTTATTGAAGCTATGGCTCTAGGAAGAAAAGCTGCTATTAGTATCGATAGATATCTTAACAATATGGATTTAAGAGCTGATAGAGATTTTAAATATGAATGGGCATATGAAACAAAATTAGATATACCTTTACCAGAAGGTACTGAAGATAAACAAAGATTACACACTAATATGAGACCAGCACAAGAACGTAAAAAAGACTTTAAACAATCTGATCTTGGCTTTACTGAGGAGCAAGCTATTGAAGAAGCAACTCGTTGTCTAAAGTGTGAATGTAAGCTTTGTATGAGAGAATGTGTTATGATGAATGACTTTGGAAGCTGTCCAAAGGATATCGTAGAAGACTTAGCAAAAGAAGGTAAGATGGATGCTTTATTAGCTTACTCATGTAATGGATGTGACAACTGTACAATTGTTTGTCCTCATAAGCTACCAATGAAAGATATATTTATTGGTTCGAGAAAAGACTTTGTTAAAGCGAACAAGGGTGAATCACCAATGAAAGGTCATGGAGCTATAAAAATGCACCAGTTGCTTGGATTCTGTAAGTTATTTACTACTAAAGTTCGTGGAGGTAAGAAATAATGAGTATAAAAATTGATAAAAATAAACGTTATGGATTTATGCCTGGATGTAGTTTACCATCTTACAGTCCTGAGGCAGTTGTAAAGACTATTAGCTATTTAAAATCTGTATTCCCTGAATTTTCTGCAGTTCAAAAATGCTGTGGAAAACCAACAAAAGCGGTTGGGCAGTACGACTTGTTTAAAGAAAGATTTGCTGACCTTCAAAGAGATATGGATGATGTGAATATTGAAGAAATGATAGTAGCTTGCCAAAGCTGCAAATTGACTTTCGATGAAGCAAGTCCAACTCCAACACATTCACTTTGGGAAATACTACCTATAATAGGTCTTCCTGAAGAAGTAAGAAATAAGGCAAAAGATAGTGATGTAGTGTTTACTATACATGATTCTTGTTCAACTCGCCATTTAACAGCTCTTCATGATGGAGTCAGATGGATACTAGATGAGCTTGGATATAAGTATGTAGAATCTAAGTATTCAAGAGAAAAAACAAGATGTTGTGGATTTGGTGGAATGGTAGTTCCTGCAAATCCAGAAGTAGCCCAAAAGGTTATGAAGCGTCGTGTAGAAACTTTAGATAGTGAATATGTAGTTGTTTATTGTTCTGCTTGTAGATCTTCTATTCTTAAAGGTGGATCAAAGGCTTGGCATATTCTAGATCTTATATGGGGACCAGTAGTACACGCTAATGATGCAGCTCCAGAAGATGTATTATCATCACCTGTTAAATCTTGGATTAACCGTTACAAATCTAAAACTGGAATAAAGAAAGCATTTAAATAATAATTTAAGGCCTGATCTTTGATCAGGCCTTGGTTGTATAAATTAGACTATTGTTCATCATTTTCTTCTTTATTTTGTAGAAGATATTTAGGAAGATCTAAACCTGCACTGTTGAATACGTCTTGTAGAGGAGGAAGTGATTGCATCATTCCAGATAAAAAATTTGCTGTAGTTGGTTTTCCGCCATCTTTTCCACCACCCATATTATCCCATACGGTTACCTTATCTATATTGATTCCTTTAATTGCTTCTACTTGTATTTTAACTAATTCTGGTAGTCTATCTGCTATCATCATCATAACAGCTTTTTCAGGATTACCACCTGCAGCTTCGATAAGTTTTTGGAAACCTTCAGCTTGCTTTTCAAGCATTTCTTTAGTACCACGAGCCTGTGCTTCCATCTTAGCGAATATAGCATCAGCTTCTCCTTTAGCTATCCTCCTAAATTCTTCGGCTTGAGCCTCAGCTTCAATTTCTAGCTTTCGCTTCTCAACTTCTGCATGAACAAGCACATCAGCTTCTTTAGTGGCTCTTTCTCTTCTAGCTCTAGATTTTTCAGCTTCTTCTTCTGCTAAATACGCTTCCTCTAATGCTTTAGCAGCCTGAACCTTTTCAGCAGCACTAGCTCTTCTTTCTGCTTCAGCAGTTTTTTGTCTTCTTTCGGCTTCAGAGTTAGCAACAGTAATTTTAGATCTATTTTCACCCTCTACAGCAGCAGCGTCCGCCTCTGCAACTTTAACTCTTTGATCTCTTCTAGCTTCTGCTTCACCGATAGAACCATCTCTATCTTTTTCAGCAACACTTTTTTTAGCATCGTTAACAGCTTTAGCAGCTGCTTCTTTTCCTAAAGCTTTTATATATCCAGATTCATCATTTATGTCTGTTACGTTAACGTTTATTAGTCTTAATCCGATTTTTTTTAGTTCTGTTTCTACATTACTAGAAACGGCTTCAAGGAATTTATCTCTATCGGTATTAATCTCCTCTATATCCATGGTAGCAATAACTAATCTTAATTGACCAAAAATAATATCTTTAGCTAGTTCTTGAATTTCGTTAAGAGCCAATCCTAATAATCTTTCAGCAGCATTTTGCATTATTCCTGGCTCAGTAGAAATACCTACAGTAAATCTTGAAGGTACATCTACTCTTATGTTTTGTTTACTAAGAGCATTTTGGAGATTAACTTCTATAGATATAGGTGTAAGATCTAAAAATTCATAATGTTGTATTACTGGCCATATGAATGCAGCTCCACCATGAATACATTTAGAAGACCTATTTTCATCCCCTTCTTTTCCAACCTTACCATATACAACTAGTATCTTATCAGATGGACATTTTTTATATCTTGAGAAAAGTGCTGAAATTGTACCGAATATAGTGATTACTATTACACTTACTAAAATAATACCGTATGCTGAACTCATTACATATCCTCCTCATTTATTTTCTCAACTAGCAAAACATTATTAATTACTCCTTTTACCATAACGATAGTTCCTCTAGGAAGTTCTTCATCATCTGTTATAGCGTCTAATTCTCTAAAGGATCCTTGTAATTTAATATTTACCTTTCCAATACCACTTCTTTTAGGCGGAATTCTTAAGTATACTTCTCCAGTACTACCTTTAGCCTTTTGTATATCCATAGTGCCGTTAGCAGCTAGCTTCGAGATAAAATAAAAAAGTGCTGATACCAAAAGCAAAACTAAAACAGCAATGATTGTAGATATTAATATTGTTGCAAACTGTGTTAATCCTGCACTTGACAATGTAATTCCAGACCAACCAAATACTGCAAAGAAAGTGATTAGATTTTTCACAGTAAATAATTTAAGTACTGGCTGGCAGTTACTATCATCTTCAATGTCAAAGTCTTCATCACTATCTAAGTCTGAAAATGAGAATAAAAGTTGTATTATAAGTAAGATAGTGAAAGGAATTGCCAAATACCAGTAGATTTTCTCAAACACTAGAATTTCCTTAAGCCAATCTATCAAATTTCCCCCTCCTTTTAACTATAGATTAGAAACCCTCATTATATTAGACGTTTAACTAGTCAAAAAAATTACAACTTTTGGGATTTTAATAAAAAATATTTTCAGGTTCAATATGAGATATTATTCATAAAATGTCTACAATATTAAAGTGTAGTGAAATAAATTACTGTTGTAAAAGTCAAAACAAAGGATTCTAAGTTCATCTTGTAGAATAGTAATAAAGCAGTAAGATAATCACAGGTATCTTAAAAGATTTATTAAATAAGAAAACTTTATATTTGATTAAGTTAGGGAGGAAGCTATAAATTATGGTTAAAAAAGTTTTAGTGACAGGTGGAGCTAAGGGCATTGGAGAAGCTATTGGTCGAGAATACAAGAAGAATGGATATTTAGTTATAGTAGCTGACATAGCGGAATGTACATATGCAGATTATTCATACAAAGTTGACTTTTCAAAACCATGTGAAGTTGAGGATATGATGAAAGATATATTTGTTAAATTTCAAGATATAGATATATTGATCAATAATGTAGGAGTAGGACAAGGTAAATCACTACTAGAAACAAAAACAGAAGACTTTCAGAAAGTTATCAATACTAATTTAACAAGTGTATTTATAACGTCTAGAGAATTTGCAAGAGTAAGGCAAAACAATAAAGAAAAGTATGGAAGAATAATAAATATTTCATCTACAAGATATCTAATGAGTGAACAAAATACAGAAAGTTATAGTGCTTCAAAGGGTGGAATTATATCTATAACTCATGCCTTAGCTATAAGTCTTTCTGATTACAATATTACTGTGAATTGTATTAGTCCAGGATGGATTGAAAATTATAATTACGACGAATTAACTTATGAAGATCATAAACAGCATCCATCGGGAAGAGTTGGCAAACCAGAAGATATAGCTAGAGCTTGTCTATTTCTAAGTGATGAGGAGAATGATTTTATTAACGGACAAAATATTACTATTGATGGTGGTATGACTAAGAAAATGATATACATATAGCTTGATAATAGGGAGGTTAAAATGAAAAAACTATTTTTAACTCTAATTTTAATAACAATACTTATGGTTTCAGGGTGTAAAAACAAGCAGGATATTATAGAAGAAGATACAGAAAATGAAATAGTAATAGAAGATACAAAGGAATATGCTAAGAATATATTTACTGGTGAAAATATTGAAGATGAAAAGATCCCTTTCTTTGCAATCCTCGAAAATTCAAAAATGGCAAGGCCACATAGTGGTTTATCTTATGCGGATATAGTTTTTGAAACTTTAGTTGAAGGTGGTATAACAAGATATATAGCACTTTTTTCTGATGATATACACAAAATTGGACCTGTAAGAAGTACAAGACCATATATTCAAGATATAACAATTGCATTTGATATTCCATTTGCTCATTGTGGAGGTAGCAATGTAGCTATAGAAATGATACAAAGAAGAAACCTTAAGAGTATGAATGAGATGTATAATAGTTCTTATTTTTTTAGATCAAAGGATAGAAAAGCACCTCATAATTTATACACATCATCTGATAAGTTAAGGGATTTTATAGTTGAAAGGGGATATACAAGTAGATACAATTTCAATATGGACTTTGAGGAAAATATAGATACTTCTTTAGACAGCGCTACAAATATTAAAATAACTCCTAGTAAATATACTTATTCAGAATTTAAGTATGAAGATGGAAAATACTTTAGGTTTCAAGATGGAAAAGAAGATATAGATAATTTAAATAATAAACAGATAAATGTAAGTAATGTATTGGTTCTATTTACAGATATAAAAGATTTAAATAACGAATCAAAACACGTCGATGTAAGAATTTTAGGTAGAGGGAATGGACTTTTATTTAAGGGTGGAAAAGTTGAAAAAGTAATATGGGTTAAAGAAAGTCTAAATGATCATTTTGATATAAGGAATGAGCAAGGGATGAGGGTTAAGCTATTAAAGGGAAATAGCTGGGTTTATATTGTAGATAATAAAGCAGGGGTTAATTACTAAATTAAAGAAGAATATTTCAAATATTTAAACAGTTAATGAAAAAGTTTTCACAGAATGTTATAATAAGATTAGGACTACATAACTGAAGTAAAATATAAGGAGGAAAGAATATGAATACTAAGGAGATTATGGATTTAGCTCTAGAACTTGCAGGATTAACTGAAGTACCTGAAGATTCTGGGATTATAGTAGAAGGAGAAAATATAAAAAAAGTAGCAATAGGTGTTGATATGGAGTTAGCTGAAATGATGCTTGCTAGAGAATTAGGAGCAGATTTAGTAATAACTCACCATCCTAAAGGTGGCAACCCAGCTATAAATCTTCATAAAGTTATGAAAGCTCAAATAGATAGAATGGTTAAGGCTGGAGTACCTATAAATAAGGCTCAAAAGGCTTTATCTGAGAAAGTTGGTCAAGTAGAAAGAGCTTTACATGTATCAAACTATGATAGAGCTGTATCCGCTGCTAAGCTTTTGAAAATGCCATTTATGGGTGTACATACACCAACAGATATATTAGCTGAAAACAAGGTTGAAGCTCATCTAGAGAATGCTTTAAAAGATAAACCAAAAGCTACACTTGATGATGTTGTGAAAGCATTAGAGGAATTACCAGAATATCAAAAAACTTTGGCTAAGCCTGTTATTCGTGTAGGTAGCAAAGATGATTTCGCTGGTAAAGTATTTGTAACTATGGCTGGCGGTACTGGTGGTGGAGCAGCAGTAGCTAAAGCGTACTTTGAGGCAGGAGTAGGAACACTTATATGCATGCATATGCCAGAAGATGTACTTAAGGCTGTAAGAGAGCAAAATATAGGGAATGTAATAGTTGCAGGGCATATGGCGTCTGACTCTGTAGGAATTAATGAGTTTATTAAAGGACTAGAAGATAGAGGTATCGAAGTTATAAGAATGAGTGGGGTTATAGATCCTAAGTAGAAAGAATTAATATTTCTAAGAGACGTATGAGCCTAGGAATAAAATATTTCCTAGGCTTTATTTTTTCACTACTGCATGCAAAGTACACAATATGTATTGACACATAGTAATAATGATGATATAGTCTAGTTAAAATTAAATATTCAGACTATTGGTGCAGTTATAATAATAGCTGCTTAAAAGGGAAGTTCGGTGTAATTCCGACACGGTCCCGCCACTGTAATGGATAGAACCTTACGAATACCACTGTGCTATAGCATGGGAAGGTGTAAGGTTTGTTATTCCTAAGTCAGGAGACCTGCCAGTAGGATCAACGCTGTTTATTACTCACGAGGATGAGGAGGTGTTATTGATAAGTAGGACATTGGACAGTTCTACACTTTTTGATAATACCCTTTCTATGATTAGAAAGGTTTTTTTATTGTGTAATAACTCAGCAAACATTTGCTGAGTTATTTTTTTAGGAATTGGAGGGATGAAAAGTGAATTTAGTACAATTTATATCAAACCCGCTTTTGCTTATGTTATTTAGTATATTCATAGGCCAGTTAGTTGGAAGAATTGATTACAAAAATGTCAAATTAGGAAGTAGTGGAGGATTATTTGCAGGGCTTGTTATAAGTTATTTTGCAACTCGATATTTACAGACATATGACACTAGTTCTGTAATGTTAAATAGGCCATTTATACCCTCTGAATTATTTCAACTAAGTCTTGTAGGATTTATAGCATCAGTAGGATTATTGGCATCAAAAAATATTAGGAAGATAATAAAAGACAATGGATACAGATTTATGGTACTAGCACTAGTTATAACTCTAACTGGTTCATTGTCGACTTGGCTATTTATTAATTTATTATTTCAGAATTTGAAGGTAAGTGTAATAGGCACATATGTAGGAGCATTAACAAGTTCTCCAGGACTGGCTACAGCTATTGAAATATCTAGAGAATTAGGTGAAACTGCACAAGCAATGGTTGGGCTTGGGTATTCAATTGCATATATACCAGGAGTTATAGTTGTAATAGTTTTTGCACAGTTAGTAGCAAAACATTATAAGAACAATGCAAATATGCAAAGGAAAGATGAGAAATATAATGGTGAAAACTTATCTGAAGTGAGTTTTAGCGTAACTTCTTTTTGTATAGTTTGCTTATTAGGGATGATTATAGGAAGGATAAATATCTATCTAGGTAAATATCTTGGAGATTTTTCACTAGAGACAACTGGTGGAGTATTGCTTAGTGCATTAATCTTAGGAGATATGAAAAAAATAGGTTTTTTAAATTTTAACATCAAAAAAGAACAACTCAATGTAGTTAGGGATATTTCACTAAATATGTTTCTTTCAATTGTAGGGCTAAATTATGGATACAATGCTCTAAACCTTATTAGAACATCAGGAGCACAGCTTCTTATAATAGGTACTGCTACAGCAGTATTAAGTATTTTAGCTGGATATATAGTTGGAAAAAAATTATTAAAACTGGACATTGTTTATTTGATAGGAGGGGTATGTGGTGGAATGACAAGTACACCAGGTCTAGCAGCTGCTATAGAATCGTTAGAAAGTGACGAGGTAACAGTTGCATATGGTGCTACTTACCCGTTTGCATTATTTTTTATGATATTGTTTACTAACATTTTATTTAGAGTATAGAAACGGAGGAGCTAATATGAATATACATGAGTATCAAGCAAAAGAAATATTAAAAAAATATAATATATCAGTACCTAATGGTAAGGTCATATATAAAGTAGAAGATGCCCAAATTGCTGCTTGGAGCATCGAAACTGATATAGCAGTTGTAAAAGCTCAAATACATGCTGGAGGCAGAGGGAAAGCAGGAGGAGTAAAAATAGCCAATAGTATAGATGAAGTGAAAATGCATGTAAAGGACATATTAGGAAAAAAATTAGTAACTTATCAAACAGGACCAGAAGGAAAAGAAGTTAAAGCAATTTTAATAGAAGAAGGCTGTAATATCGATAAAGAATATTATTTAGCACTGACATTAGATAGAGAAACATCAAAAATAGCGATGATAGCTTCGGATGAAGGGGGAACTGATATTGAAGAAGTAGCAAAAAATAATCCCAATAAGATTTTTACAGAAACTATTGATCCAGCAGTTGGATTATGTGAATTTCAAGCAAGAAGATTATGTTTTGATATAGGAATTCCTACACAGTTAATGGGGGACGTAGTTAAAGTAATGATGAATTTATACAAATGCTTCATTGAAAAAGATTGTATGTTAGCAGAGATAAATCCTTTAGTCGTTACAAAAGACAACAAAATTATGGCATTAGATGCCAAACTAAACTTTGATGAAAATAGCTTATACAGGAATCAAAGTATTCTTAGATATAGAGACTTAAACGAAGAAGATGAGAAAGAAATAGAAGCATCAAAGTACGGATTATCTTATATTGCTTTGGATGGTAATATCGGTTGCATGGTAAATGGTGCAGGACTAGCAATGGCTACCATGGATATCATAAAGCTATATGGAGGAGAGCCGGCGAACTTTCTAGATGTTGGTGGTGGAGCATCAGAGGAGAAAGTGACTAATGCTTTCAAAATAATACTGTCTGATGATAGAGTCAAGGGAATTTTTGTGAATATATTCGGTGGAATAATGAAATGTGATGTAATAGCTAGAGGGATTGTAAATGCAGCAAGAGAAGTTAATTTGAATGTTCCGTTGGTAGTAAGGTTAGAAGGAACTAATGTAGAATTAGGTAGACAAATAATAGATAACTCTAATATAAGTATTGTTACAGCTAAGACTATGGATGAGGGTGCAAGAAAAATAGTAGAGTTAATTAAATAGAAAGGAAGGTATTTATAATGAGCATATGGATAGATAAGAATACTAAAGTAATAGTTCAAGGCATAACTGGAAAAACAGCTCTTTACCATACAAAACAAATGCTTGAATATGGAACAAAGATAGTTGCAGGGGTTACTCCCGGTAAAGGTGGTACAGATGTTGAAGGAATACCTGTATTTGATACTGTAAAACAAGCTGTAGATAGGACAGGTGCTAATGTATCTATTATATATGTTCCAGCAAAATTTGCAGCAGATTCAATACTAGAAGCAGTAGATGCAAATTTAGATATGGTGGTATGTATCACAGAGCATATACCTATAAAAGATATGATATATGTTAAAAGATATATGGATGGCAAGAAGACAAGATTGATTGGTCCAAATTGCCCAGGGATAATAACTCCTAACGAATGTAAAATTGGGATTATGCCAGGATATATACATAAGAAAGGTAGAATAGGGATTGTGTCTCGTTCTGGCACATTGACATATGAAGCAGTTTATCAATTATCTCAAAGAGGAATAGGGCAGTCCACAGCTGTGGGGATTGGAGGAGATCCAGTTAATGGAACAAACTTCATAGATGTACTAAAAACTTTCAATGAAGATGATAATACTGATGCAGTTATAATGATTGGAGAAATAGGGGGAAATGCAGAAGAAAAAGCAGCACTTTGGGTTAAGGAAAATATGAGGAAACCAGTAGTTGGATTTATAAGTGGAAAAACAGCACCTACAGGAAAGAGAATGGGACATGCAGGTGCTATAATTTCATCAGGTAAAGGAACCGCTGATGAGAAAATAAGAGTAATGAAAGAGTGTGGTATATATATTGTAGAAAATCCAACGCTTATAGGAGATACTTTAGTTAGTGTATTAAAAGACAACAATCTATGGAGAAGTGAGTATGAGGATTAATAAAAAAGTCTTTCTTTGAAAGATCTTGAATGTAGACTTTTTTGAAATTCATAACGGAAATTATAAATTATCCATAATTCAAAAAGTTTATAATTTCCTATTCATTATAAAAAATGGTAGGTGTACACCTACCATTTTTTAGTGTATCCATCATCATAAAAGTGAATGTCATGAATATAATAGGTTATATGTTAATACAAACTCTATGATACTAATATTTAGGAAGAGGTGATTTAGATAAGAAATCCTCTAATATTAATAATTAGAAGAAAAAGTATTATTTTAGGGATACTCTTACTAGTATTGCTGATTATAACTCATACGTATATTAAGAACCAATTACTTAGTGAGGTAGGAGAGAGGATATATAATGACCCAGATATAATTAGAAATGGAGTTGAAGATCAGAAAGTCGTTGCCTTAACCTTTGATGATGGGCCACATCCTAGATTTACACCTAAAATATTAGATTTGCTAGCCGAATATGATGCCAAAGCTACTTTTTTCGTTATAGGCAAACATGTAAAGCTATATCCTAAAATAGTAGAGAGAATAGTAAGTGGAGGGCATGAAATTGGAAATCATACTTTTACACACATTAATGTAACAAAATCTTCTTATGGAAAGATAAAAAAAGAATTTGAAGATACTCAAAATATTATTTTTACATCAATAGGTATGCAACCTAAGATATTTCGTCCTCCATTTGGTAGTTTGAATAATAACACTTTGCGCATTGTTAGAGAAGGTGGTTGTAAAGTTATACTATGGTCTCCAAATCAAGATCCTAAAGATTGGGATAACCCAAGTGCTGAAGAGATTGCCGAGCATATCCTCAAGAATATTGGAAATGGGAATGTTATTTTATTACATGATTATGTAATACAAAAGGATAGCAAAACTGTTGAAGCACTGAGAATAATTTTACCGGAGCTTGTTGAAAGAGGCTATAGGCTTATAACAATTAGCGAGCTCCTTGAAATTTCTGGTTTATAATCATAAGTTTAGTCATTTTTCTGTTCACGACAATATTCTTCCGCGGCTTAGAGTTTAGTGTTGTTTTTTCCCGGGAAATGTATTGTATTGTATAAATTAGTAGCAGATAAAAAATATCGTGTTTAATAAATAATAGATTTATAATTATCATGAAGAAAGTTCAAGTTTTATATAATACTTTGTCGTAGATTTTAGAAAAATAAGGAAACTAGCAGAAAAACAAAATTAAGTAAGGAATCATGTCTGATAAAGTGTGTGTTTTTTAATATTAATTTGTATATTTATAGTTTCATTTTTGATATAATTGTTTTAACACATACTACATTGGGGGGACTTATGATGAAAAGCATCAAAGCTAGGATAATTCTTTATTTTTCGATTTTAATTTTAGCAATTTCAAGTGTGTTTGGATATTTTGCTTTGAGTACAACATCTAAGGCTGTGACTAAAGAGGCTGAAAGTGCACTACTAAAAAATGCTCAAGATGCAGCACAGATAATAAAGAGTAGAAATGATGCTAATTATATTTATTTAGAGGGGGTAGCATCTAAAGAAGTTATAGCAGATAAAGGAATATCTATAGATGATAAAATGGTAGCTTTGAAAAATGAAGTAAAAAAATCTGGCAACTTCATTAGAATAGGAGTAGCCGATTTAGAAGGAAACTTATACTTATCTGACTCTTATGGAGATAGAGGACAAGTCGTAAATATAAATGAAAGACAGTATTTTAAAGATTCAATAAAAGGAAAAAGAGGAATGCTTAATCCTGCTGTAAGTGTAAATGCAGATGATAATGGAGCTTTAATAATAGCCTATTCTGTTCCTATATATGAAGGTAATAATATAGTAGGTGTACTTGTGGCTGTTGCAGATGCTACATTTTTAAATGACCTTACTGACGATATGGGTTTTGGAGAAAATGGATATGCATATCTTGTTGATAATAGTGGAACTATCATATCCAACCCAAATAGAGATATGGTATTAAACCAAGTAAATTTGATAGATAAAGGTAATGAGGATAATAGCTTTAAGGAAATAGGAAAGGTAGTAGAAAAAGCTTTAAAAGAAAAAGAAGGTATATCTAGGTATTCATTTGAAGGAGATAGATTTTATATAGGATATTCTAGCGTAGATGGAACTGATTGGACTATTATAGTAACGGCATTAGAAAATGAGGTACTATCTTCTATTCCTACACTTGCAAGAAATATATTATTTATAACAGTTTTGATACTTATTGTAAGCATTTTTATTTGTTATATTGTAGGTAAGTCTTTTGCAGACCCTATAATAAATGTTATAGATTATTCAAAGAAAATAGCTGATTTGAATATAAAAGAAGACGTTCCTGATAAGTTTTTAAAAAGAAAAGACGAAATTGGTGATTTAGCAAGTTCATTTCAGGTAATTACTAGAAATCTTAGAGATATAATTAAAAGCGTAGTAGATACATCTGAGAGATTAGGGGCATCATCTCAGCAGCTAGCAGCAATAAGCCAACAATCAGCAACTTCTACAGATGAGATAGCTAGGGCTATTGAAGAAATAGCAAAAGGAGCATCAAGTCAGGCAGGTGATACAGAGGTTGGAGTTTGTGCAGTAACAGATTTAGGTAGCATGGTTGTAGAAAATAAAGAACATTTAGCTAATCTAAATAGTTCCTTGAACAATGTAAATAGATTGAAAGATGAAGGATTTGATATATTAAAAGATTTGATAGAGAAAACAGACATAAATTCTAAAGCGTTTGGTCATGTTCAAGAAGTTATTATAACAACAAATGAAAGTGCTAGCAAAATAGAAAGTGCTAGTGCTATGATAAAAAGTATAGCAGAGCAGACTAATCTACTGGCATTAAATGCAGCTATAGAAGCAGCTAGAGCAGGAGAGGCAGGAAAGGGATTTTCGGTAGTTGCAGATGAAATAAGAAAATTAGCTGAACAGTCTAACAGATTTACCCAGGAGATAAGTGCAGTTATAAGTGAACTAACAACAAAGACATCAAGTGCAGTAAAAAATATGGAGCAAGTAGAGCAAGTTGTAAAATCTCAAGCTAGTAGTGTTGATATGACTAAGTCTAAATTTGAAGGGATTTCACAAGCTATAGAAGATATAAAATCGTATATACACAGGGTAAATAAATCTGGAGATGATATGAATATTAAAAAGCAAGAAATACTGAATATAATAGGAAATTTATCTCAAATAGCACATCAAAATGCAGAGGCATCAGAGGAAACGGCAGCGTCAATAGAAGAACAAGTTGCATCTTTAGAAGAAGTAGCAAATTCTAGTCAGTGTTTATCAGAATTAGCTCAAGAGTTAAATGAACTAGTTTTCAGATTTAAAGTATAGAAACTATTAATACAGGAGGAATTGGGATGGATACTAGATATGAAACTGCAATCTTTGCTGGTGGCTGTTTTTGGTGCATGGTTTCACCATTTCACGTTCTAGATGGAATTATTGAAGTAAAGTCAGGATATACAGGTGGACATAAGGAAAATCCAACATATGAAGATGTAAAATCTCAAACATCTGGACATTATGAGGTAGTAAAAATAATTTATGATCCTAATGTAATAAGCTATGACAAGCTACTAAGGGCTTACTGGATGCAAATAGACCCAACAGATGATAATGGGCAGTTCCATGACAGGGGGCCTTCTTATAGAAGTGCTATTTTCTATACAACTGATGAACAAAAACAAAAAGCTGAAAAGTCAAAGAGAGAGCTAGAAAAGTCAGGAAGATTTGAAGATCCAATAGTTACAGAAATACTTCCGGCTACAACATTTTATGATGCTGAAGAATACCACCAAGATTACTATAAGAAAAATCCTGTTGAATATAAGGAAGATAGAAAAATTTCAGGAAGAGACGAATTTATAAAAAAATATTGGGGAGATGAGTACTGGGCTTTATTTGACTAATTATAATTTGTGACTAATGAGGAGGATAAGAAATGAAAGTTGTAGCTTTTAATGGGAGTCCAC
Organism: Alkalithermobacter paradoxus; assembly: GCA_002029295.1. Taxonomy (GTDB): domain Bacteria; phylum Bacillota; class Clostridia; order Peptostreptococcales; family Peptostreptococcaceae; genus Alkalithermobacter; species Alkalithermobacter paradoxus. The sequence continues at coordinate 63,603 of MZGW01000002.1, forward strand.
GTGAAAAAGGAAATACCTATCATGCAATAAGAATAGTAGCAGATGAACTTGAAAAAGAAGGTATAGAAACAGAAATAATTCACGTTGGAAATAAGCTAATTAGAGGGTGTATAGCATGTAATCAATGTATAAAAAACAAAGACGAAAAGTGTGCTATTCAAGATGATGTTAATGAGTGGATACAAAAGATGAAACATGCACAAGGGATAATTTTAGGATCTCCTGTACACTATTCAGCTATAGGCGGGACTATGAAAGGATTTTTAGATAGAGCGTTTTATGTTGCAGGTGCAAATAATTCTATGTTAAGACATAAAGTAGGCGCATCTGTTGTCGCTGTAAGACGTTCTGGTGGTGTTACAACATTCAATCAATTAAACAATTATATTAACTACTCTGAAATGATAATGCCAAATTCTAATTATTGGAATGTTATTCATGGTACTAGACCAGGAGAAGCACTACAAGATGAAGAAGGGGTACAAATTATGAGAGTGCTTGGTAAAAATATGGCATGGCTTATGAAGTTAATAGGAAATGGTAAAGAATCTGTTGAAAAACCAGAAAAAGAAAAGAAGACATATACGAATTTTATCCGTTAAATCCTCTAGCTTTAGCTAGGGGATTTAATTGTATATAGAAAAATATATAATTTGAGTGTATATATGATTAAAAAAGTTATAATATATTAACTGGGAGTAACAATTTTTTATATGGAGGAAATCTATGCGAATTATAAAGGTTGTAGTAATAATTTTTCTATTACTTGTAATAAGTGCTTGTCAAGATAAAAAAATAGATAACGAACAGACAGAAGAAATAGAAATAGATATAAATGAAGATAATCAAGATATAGTGGAAGATTCAAAAAATTTGATAGTCAGTCAAGAAAAACTAGATACAATTTACAAAAAAGATGGACAAAAAATTGCATATTTAACATTTGATGACGGCCCATCTATAAATATAACGACTGAGATACTAGATATACTAAAAGAAAATGAAATAAAGGCTACTTTTTTCGTAGTAGGGGAAAATGCACAAAAAAATAGTGACATCATAAAGCGAATGTATGAAGAAGGTCACGATATAGGAAATCACACATATTCGCATAATTTTAGAGATATTTATAAAAATCCCCAAAACTTTATCAGCAGTATAAAAAAATGTGATGAAATAATTAAGTCAATATTAGGAGAAACTTACGACTTTAACGTGATTAGATTTCCTGGAGGGTCATCTGGAAAAGATCTTAAGGATTTTAAAATTGAGCTAAATAATTCTGGATATAGCTATGTAGATTGGAACTGTTTGAATGGAGATTCAGAAAGAGAAAATGAAACAGTAGAGCAATTAGTTGAAAGATTTAAAGAAACATCTAAAGGAAAAGAAAAATTAGTTATATTAATGCATGATAATTCATCAAAGATTAATACACCTGAATCTTTGAAAAAAATAATTAAATATTTGAAAGAAAGTGGATATACTTTTGAGCTTTTTTCGCAAATAGATTGAATACTTTATTTGAAATAAAAAAATAGTTGACTTTACAATTAAAATCTAGTAGATTTATGGTTAGAGTTAATATTTTTTTTAAACTTCTATGCAACCGGTTGCATTGCAGAGAAGTTTTTATTTTAAAAGATTGTGCAATCGATTGCATAAATTTGATTAGGGAGAGGAAAGATACTATGACAAAAAAATGGTGGAAAGAGTCAATTGCATATCAGATATATCCAAGAAGTTTTATGGATTCAAATGGAGATGGAATAGGAGATTTAAGAGGAATTATATCAAAATTAGATTATTTAAAAGATCTAGGAATAGATGTTATTTGGATTTGTCCTATGTATAAATCTCCAAATGATGATAATGGATACGATATAAGTGATTATCAAGATATCATGGATGAGTTTGGAACTATGAATGACTTTGATGAATTATTAAAAGAAGTTCACAAAAGAGATATGAAGTTAATAATAGATCTTGTTATAAATCATACAAGCGATGAACATCCTTGGTTTATAGAATCAAGATCATCAAAAGATAATCCAAAGAGAGATTGGTATATATGGCGTGATGGAAAAAATGAAAAAGAGCCAAACAATTGGGAAAGTATTTTTGGTGGATCTGCATGGGAATATGACAAGGAAACTAATCAATACTTTTTACATTTGTTTTCTAAAAAGCAGCCAGATCTTAACTGGGAAAATAAAGATATGCGTAAAGCTATATACGATATGATAAATTGGTGGTTAGACAAAGGGATAGATGGCTTTAGAGTTGATGCTATAAGTCATATAAAAAAAGAAGAAGGATTAAAAGATATGCATAATCCTAAAAAGCTAAGATATGTTTCATCATTTGATAAACACATGAATGTGGAAGGTATTCATGAGTATTTGAAAGATTTAAAAGAAAACACTTTTGCAAAGTATGACATAATGACAGTGGGAGAAGCAAATGGTGTTAAGATAGAAGATGCTCATCTTTGGGTAGGAGAAGAAGAAGGAAAATTCAATATGGTATTTCAGTTTGAGCATTTATCTTTATGGGATGGAGAAAAAGGGAAAAAGTTAGATATTGTAAAGCTTAAAGAGATATTAACAAAATGGCAAGAAGGACTTTATAAGGACGGCTGGAATGCTCTTTATATAGAAAATCATGATATACCTAGAATAGTTTCTACGTGGGGCAATGATACAAAGTATTGGAGAGAAAGTGCAACTTGCTTAGGTGTTATGTATTTTATGATGCAGGGAACACCATTTATATATCAGGGTCAGGAAATTGGTATGACAAATGTTAAGTTTGATAGCATACAAGAATATAACGATGTAAGAACTAAGAACGTGTATAAGCTAAAAATAGAAGAAGGAGTTTCACATGAAGATATAATGAAAATAATCTGGGCAACATCAAGAGATAATGCTCGTACTCCTATGCAATGGGATAACTCATTAAATGCTGGATTTACAACTGCTAACCCTTGGATTAAGGTAAACCCTAACTACAAAGATATAAACGTAGAAAAACAACAAAAGGATTCAAAATCAATACTTAACTTTTATAAAAAAATGATTAGATTAAGAAAAGAAAATGAAGTTTTAGTATATGGAAAATATGATTTAATTTTAGAGAAAGATCCTCAGATATACGCATATACTCGCAGCTTAGATGATAAGAAGATTATAGTTATATGTAATTTATCGGATAAGGAAGCTAATTATAAATATGACGAAATTTTAGAGTATGATAATCTTATGATTTCTAACTATGATGTTAAAGAGCATAAACCAATAAAACAATTTACACTAAAACCATTTGAGGCAAGGATTTATAGTTTATTATAAAATGAATAAGTGCAAAATGGAGTTATATGAGATAATGTAAAAGTCTTTTATTTTTATATAGAAGACTTTTATATTTTTTTTGAATTTATGAATAAAAATGCTTTTTTAAGTCGTCTAATATATGTAGGTAAAGATGAAAGGGAGTTGAGAAATTTGCTTGCAAGCATATTCAAAAACAGAAAAGATGTACCAGACACAGAAACATTGATTGACCTATATGGCAACGATGTTTTAAGAATCTGTATGTATTATATGAAAAATAAAGATGATGCAGAAGATGCCTTTCAGGATGTCTTTGTTAAAATACACAAGAATAAATCCCAATATGAAGCTAAGGCCAGCATAAAAACATGGATAACACGTATTGCTATAAACACTTGTAAAGATATATTAAAAAGTTCATGGAATAAAAAAACTACTTATCTTGATGGCAATATATCAGATGAACTGATATATCATGATGAAGTAAGTCTTGGAGATGAAGTGTATGAAGCAATTCAGTCTTTATCTGATATTTATAAAGAAGTTATCTTCTTAAAATATTACAACGATATGACTGCTAAAGAAATTTCAGCTATAACGGGAGCATCTGAATCTGCTATAAATTCTAGAATACTAAGGGCTAAGACGGAGTTAAGAAATATATTGACACAGAAAGGAATTGATATAAGTGGATAAAAAGATAAATAAATCTCTTAATGATAATCTAGATAATATTACTGTTTCACAAGAGCTTAAATCAAAAACACTAGAAAAAATAAATTCACTAGAAGAAAAATCTCCAAGAAAATTTAATAGATTTACTTACGCAGCTGCAATAGGTATAGTTTGTGTATCTGTAATAGGACTAAGTCTTCAAAACTCACCAAAGGATAATCTTATGGATCAAAAGATAGCTATACAAGGTGAGTCTGATATTTATCAGAGCAAGGATTTAGCACAGATATCTAGAGAAATAAATATAGACCTTATAAATGATATAAAATATGACAAATCAACTGGAATATTATCATTTACAATTGACAATAATACAGGCTCAGATCTGTTCTTTGGAGTTGGATTTCATATAGAAAAATATGAAAATGGAAATTGGAAAAAGACTAATTTAACTGATGATTTGGCATTTATTGAGATAGCGCTTATAGCTCAGCAAGGACAAAAACTTGAGAATAGTATAGATCTTTCTATGATTAAAGAAAAGATAACTTCTGGTAAGTATAGAGTGGTTAGATCCTATGGAAGTGATACTCAAAGAATAATATCATACATTGAATTTGAAGCTGACAAAGGTGGAAATTTTACAAATTTCAATAGTTACGGCACTGTAGAATATATAGATAATACAGATACTGTTCAATTAAATGATATTCATTTAGTAAATGATGAAATAGGAAAATTGTTTTCTGTTTATAGCTCAAACAATAGTTACTCATTGACAATGTCAAGTGCCCAAGGGCTACAGATTTGTCCTATGTATATGGGTGAGGAAGAAGTAGGTTTCTCTATGGAAGCCGACTATGGAAGATTATTCGAAGTAGAGATTAACTTTCCTGAGAATTATGACAAAAGTATAATAAGCCCTCCAGAAAGTAGTGTAAGTTCAAAAGATTATATAGAGGGATGGAGCAAACCAGGATATGCAGGTGATACTGCTATTGCAATGCCTTACTCTGGAGCAAGGGTTATATCATTAAATGGTAAAAAGGTAGATGCTGATCCAGGATTGATTTACTGGATTCCTGAATCAGAAACAAATAAAGATACTGTTAAGGTTAAGATTACAGTTACTAATATTAAAACAAATAAAGTTATAGAAGAGTTTTACGCTGTTATCAATGGAAAAGATGGTATTTATTCTCTAGATCATTTGACTAGATAATAATAAATTAAAAGGAGGGTTCATAGTGAGTAAAATTAAGAATTTAATAATCATCTCGGCAATAGCATTATCAATGGTAGGTGTTTTTTACGCTGGAAATTTATCTAAGGCAAAAATTGCAGATGCTCAAAATCAAGTCTCTAGCCAAAAGGTGATAAGTGTATCAGGAGAAGGAGTTATAAGTGTTAAGCCTGATATAGCATATATCAACCTAGGAGTTCATGTACAAAATAAAGATGCGAAGATAGCACAATCTGAGAACACTCAGAAGATGAACAGAGTAATAGCAGCACTAAAAAAACAAGGGATAAAAGATGAAGATATACAAACTATAGAGTACAGCATTTATCCAGAATACAATTATAATTACGATAAGTCTAATCAACCTAAGATTGTAGGATATTCGGTTAGAAATATGGTAAGAGTAGCTATTAGAAATGTAGACAAAGTGGGGGTAATTATAGATGCTGTAGCAAGCAGTGATGCTAACTTAATAGATAGTATCTCTTTTGGGATTAGTGATGCAGAAAAATACTACAAAGAAGCATTAAAAAAATCAGTTGAAAATGCAAAGGGAAAAGCTACATCTATAGGTGATAGCTTAGGCGTTAAATTATCTACTCCGAGTAAGATAATAGAAAACTCTTCTCCATCGCACATTGTATATGAGAGAAGCTATAAAGCTATGGATGCTGTAGAGCATTCTACACCAGTATCTCAAGGGCAAGTTGAAATAAGAGCTGTTGTAACGGTTGAGTACAACTATTAATCTTAGAATAATTCAAAAAAGTGTACACGTGTGTACACTTTTTTGAACTGCCTACAAAGATTCATGTCCGATTATAGCGGCTCCAACGGCTCCTAAAAATTGTGACTGTTCTGAAGAAAATATTTCTACATTCAATTTCTCGCTCAGTAAATTTCTTAATAAATAATTTCTAGAAACTCCACCAGAGAAGAAAACTTTATCTTCAACACTAACTTTGCTAACTAATGAATATGTTTTGTTTGATATAGACTTTAATAATCCTGCAGCTATACTTTCTTTAGATGCTCCGCTAGCTATCAAGCTTACCACCTCTGATTCTGCAAAAACAGTGCACATACTATTTATATTTAAAGGTACAGCTTCACTAGCTATATCAGAAAGCTGACTAATGTCTATTTCGAGTATTTGAGACATTACTTGAAGAAATCTCCCGGTACCAGCAGCACATTTGTCATTCATTAAAAAATCAGAAACATTACCGTTTTTATCTAACTTTATTACCTTGCTATCTTGACCACCTATATCGATTACAGTCCTTATAGATTTATCTATAAAATGAGCACCTTTGCCATGACAAGTAATCTCAGTCACCTTTTTACTTGCAAAAGGAAGTGAGATTCTACCGTAACCAGTAGCAACAATAGACTTAATATCGTTTTTATCTATATTAGAATATTTTGTGATTCTATCAAGTAGGATATCTCCTGAATCTTTAGGACTCCAGCCAGTAGGGATAATATCCTTAGCTACAATATCATTTCCATCAAAAACTACAGCTTTAGCAGCTACGGATCCTATATCTATTCCAATGGTATACATATAACCACAATCCTTTTTTAGATAGTTGAGCTAGAACACAATTTTTCCTTTGAAGACTCTAAAGTTTCTAAGAATGCTTCTATTCTAACTTTTAATTGACCAACATCTGAATCAGAATAATCAGTTTCTATTTGTATAAATGGAAGATTTAACTTTTCTTTTACAAAATTCTTGACAGTGAAAGACTCTATACTGTAAGTGTGGCAAGCTTGCCATGTTAAATCTACAACACCATCTACTTGATACTCTTTAGCAAGTCTTTCTATTAAGTCTAATCTACCATTATTTGACATCATGCAAGAACACGGTGTAGATAAATATTTTTCTGCTAAAGCAGTTATAGGATCTTTATTTTCGTCTACTAATACATCTAAGCCTTTGTAGCCCGTGCAATTTTCTAAAGCAACAACACTAGCTCCAGAGTCCTCTAATATCTTTAGAACTTTTTCAGAACCACTGCCTATAGGGCAACCTGTAAGTAATATACGAGGTGCATCTTCGCTAAATGCATATATTCCATTTTTCATTTGTTCCTCAACTTCTGCTATTAAATTTTCAATTAATTCTATTCCTGATTCCTTATCAACATTGAACCCTTTTAACCATTGTGCTAGCATCATATCCATACCAGTCATAGGAGCTGGTTTATGAACATTTAATTTATGAAGTTTTTTCATAACTTCTCTTTCTTTATTCATTAACTTTATAGCTTCTTTAAGTTTATCATCTGTAATTTCAACATTGAACTGATTTTCTAAGAACTTAATAAAGCGAACCATTTCTTTTTTCCAAAGCTCTAAAGCCTCTTGACCTTGTGCAGTTTGAGGTAGGTTCATTATATGCATTGGTTTTATTTTTCCCATCAATTCATACATCTTCTTTTTCCCATCGCAAGTTGTCTCTGCCAAGAGAACATCTGAAAAATAAAAATAAGGGCATTTATCTGTAATTGCAAAACCATAACTTGATTTTATTAAAGGACATAGATTTCTAGGTAATTCTTTTTCTGCATCCTCTATAGGCTCTTGTTTTGTACCGCATAAAGTAACAGCAATAGCATCAGCTGCTAAAGCTATTTCTTGTGGAGAAAATACGCAGTACATACCTACAACTTTTTTTCCAGCCTCACTAGCTTCTTTTATTCTTATTGAATTAATTCCCCTTAAATCTTCAACTTTTTCCATAAGTTTTGCTCTCATGTTTTTATCCCCCTTGAATAGTCTATTTTCGACTAGTGTATAACAAAATGTTTCTATATACAACAATTCAAGGAATATTTATCCATAGAAAAATTTTATACATTTTAAGTTATATATAGATAAATTTTTAGTGAGCAATTACTGAATATTATTCATAACCCTTGCTAATTTATCAATGTTTTCTTCTAATATATTAGATACATTATTATTAACTTTAGCTACTTTTTTGGTTATAAGTCTATCAATAAAATTCATTTTTTCAAATATAAATTCTCCACCAAAATACTCAACTGATGTTGCATTATCTATCAAATCCTTAGGAAAAGATGCGTTTATCTGAATATCTATATAATCGTTTTCTCTCATGCCACATATATAAAGCCCCAGTTTCTTAGTTTTTAATAAATCTAAGTTCTCTGAGCAAAACTGGCTCACTTCTTTTGAGATTTTACCAATATAAATAGGACCTCCGATAATAACTTTATCGTATTTTGATAAATCTATAGACCCTGATTTTTTCAAGTTAAGTAAATCAACATTTCCATTTAGTTTTTTTGATAAATTTATTGCACATTTTTCACTGCATCCATATTTACTAAAATAAGCTATTAAAGTATTCATATAATCACCCCGTATATTATATTTTAATACTGCAAAAGAGTTTAACTATTTATATAAATCTGCTGCAAGCTTTTTTAATGTTACCTCGTCTATAACTATGAAATTATCATTTTCTTTGTGTATAACACGTTTTTCTTTGAGAATATTCAATGTCCTAAGTAAATGTCTATAACTTGTTCCTAAAAGCTCTGATATTTCAGTTAAATTCTCATTAAGTACAATTATTTTATTATCCATATTTTTGCCTGTAGCTAATATATAACTAGCCAATCTATTTTCAAGAGGATAAAGCAAGTTAATAGAGCTATTGTTAGAGCATCTATTGAGCTTATCGCTTAAAGAATTGCAAATAAACCTTAGAAACTTGCTATCATCTAGTAAATATTTCCTAACATTGTCTAAAGAAATTCCTATACAATATGAATCCTCTATAGCCTGTACATTAGTAGATGCAGGTTTAGTGTCTATAAGCTCTAAATCTCCTAATACCTTGAAATTTTCATAAAAGCAAAGTAGCAAAGACTTTCCATTACTTAAGGTTATATAAACTTTTGCTTTTCCATCCACAAAGAAAAAAAGATATTTCGTTTCATTACCTTCTTTACAAATATAATCGTTCTTTCTAAAAAGAAACAGCTCCATAAAGGGGCTCATATCTTGTGTGAAAATTTCATTAATCTTATATTTAGAGATATAAGACTCTATGAGTTTATAATTTCTCAATTTTTTCATACTCTCACCTTTACTAAATTAATCTTTCTTTAATATGACATATGTCATATGTGTTTTCAAGTGTTTTATGCTAAATTAAAAGAAATAATGTAAGGAGGGAAAATAATATGAACAATTTAATTTCAGCTTTAATAGGTGCTTTAATATCTATTATGGTTATGTTAAACGGAACATTATCTAGTGTTTATGGAAATTATATATCGAGTGTAATAATTCATATGGTTGGGCTTGTATCTATAATATTGGTATTATTGACAACTAAATCAAAAGTTAAGATTAGAAAAGAAGCTCCACTATACCTATATAGTGGTGGGGCTATAGGGGTTTTTACTATCCTTTTTAATAATCTTAGTTTTCCAGTACTAGGGGTATCTATTACACTTGCTTTAGGGTTACTAGGCCAATCTATTTCATCTATTATAATAGATCATTTTGGATTATTTGGAATGAATGTTGTTAGATTTGAAAAAAGAAAATATATCGGACTTGCATTCATTACTTTAGGAATACTTATAATGACTATCTTTTAGGGGGACATATTATGTTATATATAATCATTTCGATTTTAGCTGGTGTTTGTGTTGTGCTTTCAAGAATTGTAAATTTTAGTTTATCTAAAACAACTGGAGTTTTTCAGAGTACATTTTTCAACTACATGGTAGGATTTATCTTTGCTTTCATATTTTTATTTGTAAGTGGTGAATCTTTAAATATATCAAGTTTAAAATTTGAGTCTATACCATATTGGGCGTATTTAGGAGGAGCAATTGGTGTCTTAATTGTAGCTTTATCAAGTTATATAACTCCTAGAATATCAGCATTTTATCTTACTTTATTTGTCTTTATAGGGCAGTTATTTGTAGGAGTTGCTATTGACTATTTTACTTTGAATATATTATCTATAGGAAAGGTTGTAGGAGGGGTACTAGTTCTTATTGGGCTTGCTTATAATTTAATTTTAGATAAAGAGCAGGAGCATTTAATACTAAATAGAGAGCAGTAAATTTGCATTAGCTTATAGATAAAACTATAAATATATCATATAATTTATTTAATATATACTCAAATAGGGGGATTATGTATGATAAAAAGAATAGTTGTAAAACTAGATGTTATTGAAGCTATGCTTTACTATTGGCAGGCTACAAAGGACAAGGAAAAAGTAGGGGAGAGTTATTTAAATACAATAGCCAATTTTGAAGAAATGAAGTATATTTATGATGATGAGTTTAATGAAGAATCTGTAAGAAAAGTTCTCAGTGCTATATCTAATAGAGAACTTTTAAATAGTGAAAGTAGGAAAAGTAGAAAGTTTTGGAATAATAATATGTGGATGCTTGAAGACTTAGAGTATACAAATATGATGATATGTCCACTGAAGGTAATGAATTTAGATTCTCTAATCCCAAAACTTAACAATTCAAACTATGAAGAATTAGAAGTTGTATTTGTTCCTGGACATCAAGACGAATATACAATTAAAGACAACAAACTTATAATAAATTTCTTTAGAGTAAAGCCAGATTTATATGAAGATAATAAAGTAACAATTGGAGATAATTTATTAATAGATTATATAGAAGAAAAACTAAAGGAGGTACTATAATGAAATTTAATTTAACTCACAACAATTTCAATGTTTTGGATTTAGAAAAAAGTATGAAATTCTATGAAGAAGCTCTAGGACTGAAGGAAGTTAGAAGATACGAAGCCGAAGACAAAAGCTTTATACTTGTGTATCTAGGAGATGGACAAACAAGTCATACATTAGAGTTGACTTGGCTAAGAGATAGGAAAGAACCTTACAATCTTGGAGAAAATGAATTTCATCTAGCTTTTGAAACTGATGATTTTGAAAAAGCATATAACCACCATAAAGAAATGGGGTGTATATGTTATGAAAACAAGGATATGGGGATTTACTTTATTAGTGATCCTGATGGCTATTGGCTAGAAGTTTTGCCAAAAAAATAGAGGTGAAGAAATGAGATTTCTTAAAAGTCCTGTAGGTATATCTCATGAAGTAATTCAAAAGTTAGTATCTAAAGGAGATGTTGTAGTAGATGCTACAGTAGGGAATGGAAACGATACTCTTTTTCTAGCTAAGTTAGTAGGAGACAATGGACATGTATTCGGATTTGATATACAAGATAAAGCAATCGAAAATACTAGACAAAAATTAATAAGTGAAGATATGTTAGATAATGTAACGCTTATAAAAGATGGACATCAAAATATAGATAAGTATGTCAAGTCAGGAATAAAAGCTGTTATATTTAATTTAGGGTATCTTCCAGGTGGAGATCATAAAATACATACAAAGCCTGATAATACAATAACTGCAATACAGAAAAGTCTAGAACTTGTAGTTTCTCATGGAATTGTAGTGCTTGTTATATATTATGGGGGAGATAGTGGGTTTGAAGAAAAAGATGCAGTTTTAGACTTTTTAAGAGAGCTAGATCAAAAAAAGTATAGTGTGTTGATGTATGATTTTATAAATAATATAAATTGTCCTCCAATTGTAGTTTGTATAGAAAAATTAAAATAGTTAAATTCTTTATTAATAAATAAACCTCCTAGAATCCTAGGAGGTTTTGAATTACTAAAATATGAACTATTTTTATGCATTCATTAAAGATTTTATTTCATCTTTTAGACCTTCAGCCTCAGTTCCAAATATTACTTGAACACTTCCGCCACCTGCATCTAAAACACCTGCAGATCCAAGGGCTTTAAGCTTAGCTTTATCAACTTTAGAAGGGTCTTTAACTTCAAGTCTAAGTCTAGTTATACAAGCATCTATATGCTTTATATTTTCAGAATCTCCAAGAGCCTTTAAGACAGATAGTGCTCTATCAGATGCAGATGCTTTGTTTTCGTTGATATCTTTATTTTCTTCTCTACCAGGAGTTTTTAAATCAAGTTTCTTAATTAGTAGATAGAACGTAGCAAAGTAAAGTATAAATATAACTACTCCTATAGGGAACAGCATAAAAGGGTTACCTGCATTACCAGTAGATATACTTACAAAATAATCTATAAGAGAAGAAGTAAATGTTTCTGTAAGTCTAACACTAGCCATATTCATTAACATTCCACCAACGAATGCTAAGGAAATATGAGCAAGATATAAAACTGGAGCAACAAACATAAATGCAAATTCAATTGGTTCTGTTATACCAGTAATTATAGAAGTAAGAGATGCTGTAAGCATTGCTCCTCCTATTGCCTTTTTGTTTTGAGGTAGAGCAGTAAGGTATATAGCTAAAGCAGCTGCTGGAAGACCAAAGATTTTTAAAGGATATTCTGCAGCTGTAATAGATCCTGCAGTAGGGTCTCCAGCGAAGAATCTAGCAATTTCTCCTACGAATACTTCTCCTGTATTAGGGTTTACATACTGTCCAAATTGAGTTGTAAATGGAGTTTTAAATACATGGTGAAGTCCTGTAGGGATAAGTGCTCTATTTCCAAATGCGTATATAGCACCACCTAATCTGAAACCTCCAATTTGAGCATTTATAGCAACTTGACCAAGGTAATTTATTCCATCTTGAATTGGTGGCCATATAAGACCAAAGATTATACCTAATGCTGCAGATACAGCAACCATAATAATAGGAACTAATCTTTTTCCTGCGAAGAATCCAAGAACTGGATGAAGTTGAGTTTTAAAATACTTTTGATATACTTTTGCAGATATAATACCTATTATAATACCACTAAATACTCCCATATTTATAGGATCACCAAGATTTTGAGCAGAGCTCATAATACCTAATACTCTTATAAGAACTACATGCCCAACTAAAGCTGCAAGACCTGAAACAGCTTCTCCACCTGTAAATCCTATTGCAACTCCTATAGCAAATATAAGTGGAAGATTTTCGAATACTACAAGCCCACCACTAAACAGAACTTGAACAAATACACTTAAAAATAAGTTTTGTGATAAAACATCAGGACCTACGCCTTGCTCTATCATCCTTGAAACAGCAACCATAAGACCTGCAGCTGGTAAAACTGATACTGGTAGCATAAGTGATTTACCAACTTTTTGAAGAACAGAGAAAAAATTATTTTTCTTACTCATAAAAAAACCTCCTTTATTTATTATTTAAAAAAAATAACAGGCATAAGCATACATGAAAATAACCGAAGTTATTTTCGTATAAGCTTATGCCTGATCGAATCAGTAACACGCCATATAAAAATACTAGTATTTTATAAAAATAAAAAGGCATGAACTTATATAAAAACAACTAAAGTTATTTTTATATAAGCTCATGCCTGATCGAATCAGTAACACGCAAAAGTTTGATATCGTTTTCCTTGAATACAAGAATATCACCGTTTATTAAGAAAGTCAAGAATAAATTATAAAATTTTTTTGTAGTTTTTTCAGTTTTGTTGACACTAAACAGGAGCTTTGGTAATCTTTATATAATATAAGAAAGGGGGATGCTTGTGAGCAGCTTTGATTATGAAGGTATTATATCTAAATTATCCAACTGTTGTTTAACAGAATCAGGTTGTGGTTTTTGTGAAAAAGAAGATTGTCTTATAGGATATTCTAAGCAATGTCTAGTAAAATGTTTGAAAGAACAAGAAGAGTACATAGAAAATGGTATGGAATATATGCCGCAAGGAAGCTCTAAAATCTACAATGAAGACTCAGTAGCACAGGCTATCGGATTTTTATTAAACCAGTGTAAAAATTGTAATTTATATCATGATGAAGAATGTCTAGTAAATATTATTAGATCATCTCTTGAAATTATTGCATTAGGTGAAGCTCAAGAATACTTAGGAAGTACTTTAATGTATATGAATGATGTAAAAAATGTAAATAAGGATATTGCAGAGAAAATATTTAAATATTTCCAAAATTATAAGAAATAGAAAGGAGATAATTATGGATAGAATAGATCTTGTTGTAGAAAATATTATTGGAGAAACAAAAGGAACTAGTTTAGAAAGAATAGTTAAGCAAAACTTTTCAGGAGAAACTTCTGAGGTAGGTATATATCTTGCTATGGCTAGATTAGCACAAAGACAGGGATATCCAGAAATTGCTGAGGTTTTAAAGACTATAGCCTGGGAAGAAGCAGAGCATGCAGCACGTTTTGCTGAATTTAATGGCCTAATAAAAGAAGATATATTTGAAAACATTAGACAAATGTTAGAAGGAGAAACGTTTGCTAATAAGTCTAAAAAAGAAGCTGCAGATAAGGCTAAAGAACTTGGATTAGATTCAGCTAGTGATTATTTCAATGAATCATCAAAAGATGAAGCAAGACATGCTAGGATGCTTGAAGGTATACTAAGAAGGTATACTAAGTAAACCTAGAATTCAAATACTGGTAATATAATATCCCAGTTGCAAAAACCTAGTATTAATAATACAATGTATATTAACAAATACTAGGGGGAGATTACATGCCTAAAAATTATATGGAAACAGTTGTAGATTATTTACTTCCTAATGTTTTGCAAAAATACAGTAATATATGTACTTGTGAAAAGTGCATAGAAGATATAAAGGCCATAGCCTTAAATAATTTGCAGCCTATATATATTGTTAGTCAAGAAGGTCATGCATATGCAAAGCTAAATGAGATGAGTAGCCAATTTAAAGCTACTGCAATACAAAAAATTGTGGAAGCTGTTGAGATAGTTATAAAAAACGTGAAACACGGATAACCTCCTAGAATTCTAGGAGGTTTATTCGTTATTCAAATTTAATATCTTTATCTTTGTTGTATTCTTTCATAATTCTTTTGTACATCTTCATATTTTTAATTCTTCTTTGCTTTTTATAAGATTCCTGAAGACTTTGAGCAAGTAGTATGCTCATAATAATTAGTATTATGGTGAATGGAAGACCTGTAGTTATTACAGCTGTCTGTAGTGCTGAAAGTGCCTTTTCTCCACCAATTACTAAAAGCATAGCAGCAACAAAACCTTCCATACAAGCCCAGAAAACTCTTTGAGGAACTGGTGAATCAAGTTTTCCACCAGATGTTATATTGTCTACAACTAAAGACCCTGAGTCGCTTGATGTAACAAAGAATGAAATAACTAAAACAGTACCTAGTATTGATAAAACAACTCTTATAACTCCTGATAAAAGTGGAATATTTAAATAGTTTATCATCTCGAATAAAGCTACTGGTAGATTGTTTTGAACTACTTCAAATAATGCACCATTAACCTGTTCATTTATATATATAGCAGTTCCTCCAAATACAGAAAGCCATATGAAAGATAATAAAGAAGGAACTATTAATACAGCTAAAACAAACTCCCTAATTGTTCTTCCTTTAGATACCCTCGCTATGAACATTCCAACGAATGGAGACCAAGATATCCACCATGAAAGATAGAACACAGACCAACCACCTTGCCAAGACGCATCTTTAAGAGATATATAAAATGATGATTTGACAAAATCATTTAGATAGACTCCTAAAGCATTAGAGAATAATCTAATTATATAAGGTGTAGGTCCTAAAAGTAAAATACAAACCATAAATATTAAGGCTATTTTTATATTAAGCTCAGATAATATTTTTACACCTTTATCTATTCCAGAAACAACAGATAAAGTAGCCATAAGTGTAATTATAATAATTAATATAACTTGGATATTAACTGAGAAAGGAATTCCTAATAGATAATTCAATCCGCTGTTGATTTGTTGAACTCCTAGTCCTAGTGAGGTAGCAAGCCCAAACAAGCATGCGACAACTGCAAGAATATCTATTATATCTCCAAGTATTCCATACACTTTATCTTTAAATATAGGATAAAATACAGCTCTTAGAGAAAGCGGTAAATTCTTGTTATAAGCAAAATATGCTAAAGATAATGAAATTAAAGCATATATTGCCCAAGGGTGTAATCCCCAGTGAAAGAAAGTAGTTGCCATAGCGGAATATGCTATATTATCGTGAGTAAAAATAGGAGGTCTAACTACAGAATGATACAAAGGTTCACCAACAGACCAAAACATAAGACCTATTCCCATACCGGCAGATATAAGCATTGAGTACCATGCAAAGTTTGAGAATTCAGGCTCTGACTCAACACCGCCTATTTTTACATCTCCGAGTTTCGAAAATGCAAATGCAAAACAAACTAAAATGAAGAAATTACTAGACAATATGAATAGCCAATCACCTTTAGAAATAATTGCATCTTTAAGCTGGATAAAAACTTGATTTGCATGCTCTAAATTAAGGAAAGCATAAAGAGAGAAAATAAGTATTATCAATCCAGAAACTATTGAAACAACAGGGTTCATGTCCATACCAAACTTTGTAAA
Organism: Alkalithermobacter paradoxus; assembly: GCA_002029295.1. Lineage (GTDB taxonomy): Bacteria > Bacillota > Clostridia > Peptostreptococcales > Peptostreptococcaceae > Alkalithermobacter > Alkalithermobacter paradoxus. The sequence continues at coordinate 80,302 of MZGW01000002.1, forward strand.
GTTTCTGCTGTATAATTTTTCTTCAAGCTCTCTGGTAATATTATTTCCTTTATTACTATTTACCACTAAAATCACCTCGCATCTATTTTGAAAAATTTTGAACTATTTATTCTGTAGACTTGTTTTATATACAGAAAAGATATCGTTAGGTTAAAAGTAGATAAAGATTAGAAAATTGGATAGGTAAAGTCAAAAAAAATACCTGGAATATGAAATTTTAGAATGAATAAAATTCATGATAGCTTTAAAAAAGAAATTGAGCGTAAATATTGAATGTTATAAAATGGGCAAAAATAAGACTTGTGAATATGATATGGTTCTTATTATAGATGAAATAAATAAAAAATGCAAGGAAAATCTGCGAAAAATGAAAAATTGAATAATTAAGTTGCAATTGTACATATTAAATATACAATTACACATTTGGATACTAAGTAAGCAGCCATTAGGCTGCTTACACTATTTTACCATCTGGAGATATAGTTATTTCTTGATATGGAACTATCATTTGAGCATTTAGCATAGCAGTTTTTACTGCATTAGCAATACCTTGGCAACAAGGAACTGACATTTTTACAACAGTTATATTTTTTATGTCTTTAGTTTTGAAGATTTCAGTAAGTTTTTCAGTATAATACTCATTGTCATCAAGCTTAGGACATCCAATAACAGTAAGTTTGCCCTTTATGAAATCTTCATGGAAATTAGCATATGCATAAGCACAGCAATCTGCTGATATTAAAAGGTTGGCTCCATCCCAAAAATCAGCCATTGGGCTTATTAACTTTAGTTGTACTGGCCATTGTCTTAGTTCAGACTTCATTTCTAATTTAGGAGAGACCTTTGAAGGTTCTTCTGAAATAGGTTTCAAAACTTTATTAACTGATGAAGGACATCCTATATTTTGCTTAGAAGCAAAACCCCTTCTTGATTCATCGAATTTTTCTGTTTCTTTTTCTATTAGTTTTATTGCATCAACAGGACATGCAGGAAGGCACATTCCAAGACCATCACAATATGAGTCACTTACAAGTTTTGCTTTTCCATTTATTATCTGTATTGCCCCCTGGTGACAAGCATTTGCACATAGTCCACATCCTATACATTTTGAATCATTTATTTCAATTATATTTCTTTTCATAATTAATACCTCCTCTTATATTTATAAATATATAATACTAGAAAAGGTAGTGAATGTATGTAACTTAGGTCACAAAATATAAATAAACATAAAAAAAGTCTTTCTTTGAAAGATTTTAAAGGTAGACTTTTTGAAATTCATAACGGAAGTTATAAATTATCCACAATTCAAAAAGTTTATAATTTCCTATTCATTATAAAAAAAGGACCTTTATTAAAGATCCTTTTTAGAATATCAAAGAGAGAATAAATGATAAAAGAGCAACTCTAAATACTAAAGTAGAAAGAGAACTTAAAAGTCCTATCACAATAGATGTATATCCGAGAGTTCTTGCTCCTGAAAGAAGTGATACAAATCCCAAGAAAATCCCTAGAATACCTAGAGTAACTGGATAAGCAAATAAAGATACTACAGATGCTATCAAGCCAAGATAACCCCAAAGTCCCGTTGCTCTTACTGTATCTGCACTCCTAAATTCTCTGTAATTAACTCTAGTAGGTGCAAGCTCTGCAGCGTGTTCAGTTTTGTTCTTATTATCTTTGTTATCCATAAAATCACATCCTCTCTAGCAATTTAAGATATAAATAGTTTCTGCTATTTGAAGTATAAAAACCAAGTTAAGTTATTACATATATACATTAAATTGCTTTGGGAGGAATATTGTAGAAAAATTAATTTACTATATGAAAATCCTGAGTTTTGAACCATATACATTTAGAACTTCAACGAATAATTTTTACATGTTTTTATATAAACTATTTGGACAATATAAATTAAATTTAGTAAACTATTGTAATGTAAAGTTAAATTTGACTTGGAGGTAACTTATGAATAAAAATAATGAACTAATGAACAAAGCATACGATGCTATACAAAATAATAAAGACTTAGTTAACAGCGATTACTATAGATTAAAATACCATACAATGCCACCAACTGGACTGTTAAATGATCCAAATGGATTTATACAATTCAAAGGAGAATATCATGTATTCTATCAATTTCATCCATTTGGGACAAATCATGGGTTAAAGTATTGGGGGCATTACAAAAGTAAGGACTTAATAAATTGGGATGATACAGGAATAGCTCTAGCACCTAGCGAGTGGTATGAAAGTCATGGATGTTACTCAGGAAGTGCTGTTGATGATAATGGTATATTAACTTTAGTATACACAGGTAATGTTAAGGATATTGATGGAAATAGAGAAACGTATCAATGCCTTGCAATGAGTAAAGATGGGATAAATTTTGAAAAATATAAGGACAATCCAGTAATACATAATCAGCCTGAAGGTTATACAAGACATTTTAGGGATCCTAAGGTTTGGAGAAAAGATGGAATTTGGTATATGATAATAGGAGCTCAAAGTATTAAAGAAGAAGGAAGAGCTTTGTTATTAAAGTCAGAAAATCTTAAAAACTGGAATCTAGTAGGAGAAGTATCAGGTTCTAATATTAATGGTCTTAATGATTTTGGATTTATGTGGGAATGCCCAGATTTATTTGAGCTTGATGAAAAAGATGTTTTGATAATATCTCCTCAAGGAGTAAAGCCTAAGGGTGATTTATATAACAATATATATCAATCTGGGTACGTAGTAGGAAAGTTAGATTATGAAAGTGGAAATATGAAGCATGGAGAATTTATCGAGCTTGATAGAGGTTTTGAATTTTATGCACCTCAAACAACCATAGATGATAAGGGAAGAAGATTACTTATAGCATGGATGGGACTTCCGGAAGAAGAAGAACATCCAACAACTGAAAAAGGCTGGATACATGCAATGACTATTCCTAGAGTTTTAGAACTTAGAGAAAACAAAGTTATTCAAAAGCCAGTAGAAGAAATGAAAAAACTGAGAAAAGATTTGGTTTCATATAATAATGTAGAAATAAATGATGAAGAAATAACTTTAGAAAATATAAGTGGAGATGTTTTTGAAATAGAAGCTACGTTTGAAGTGAAAGACGCTAAAAAATTCGGTATGAAATTGAGATGTTCTAAAGATTTAAGTGAAGAAACACTTATGTATTATGATAGAGAAGATAGAAAGTTTGTACTTGATAGAAATAAGTCAGGAAAAGGGTATAAGGGAATTAGAAAGTGTTATATAGAAGATAAAAAAGAATTAAAGCTAAATATATTTATGGACACATCTTCTTTGGAGATATTTATAAATGATGGTGAAGAAGTATTCACTTCTAGAATATATCCAGATAAAGAAAGTTTGGGAATAAAAATATTTGCAAATGAAGGAAGTATCAATCTAAGGGAAATAAACAAATGGAACCTTAAATAATGTTTGAAGTTTGAAAAAGTTATGATAATATTAAATTGTGATGGTATCGAAAGAGCTATACACATTCTAGAATAAATGCCTAAAATTTAATATGTTCTCTGCTTTGAGCCTTAGTTGACAAAGACGGATATTGAGCACTCTTTTTAAAAGAGTTACTTTATGTTAAAAAAATAACCCTCTATGTCTATTGATGTAGAGGGTTTTTTAAGGATGTGATATCTTGAATATATGTTTTGTAGGTTCAGGAAAAGTTGCAACATCATTTGGATTTTATTTAAAACAAAAGGGGTATAATATAGTTGGATATTATAGTAAAACCACTGAATCCGCTAAAAAAGCAGCTAATATAACAGAAACTACTTCATATGAAAATTTACAACATATTATTGGTCTTAGCGATATTATATTTATCACAACTAATGATGATGCTATAGAAAGTGTAGTTAACAATATTTGTGATGAAAATATGCTTAGAAAAGACCAGATTATAGTTCATATGAGTGGATCGCTTTCATCAAATGTACTAAAAAGAGCTAAGGACTTTGGATGCTTTGTTTATTCTATGCATCCGTTGCAATCGTTTGCAGATATAGAAGGATCTATAAATAAGCTTAAAAGTACAGTTTTTACTATCGAAGGATGCGATGAAAAAATAGAAGTTATAGAATCAATTTTAAAAAATACAGGAAATAAATATTTTAGAATTGACTCACAGTTAAAAAGTATATATCATGCAGGAGCTTGTGTAGTTTCGAATTACTTAGTAACTTTGATGGATTTTGGACTTTCATTTTTCGAAAAGTCGGGTATAAATAGAGAGGATGCATTTGAGGCTGTGTATCCTTTAATAAGTGGAACATTAGAAAATATAAGGAATTTAGGATGTGAAAAAGGAATTACAGGACCGATAGCTAGAGGAGATATTAATACAGTTAAAAAGCATTTAACTTCAATAGAAGAAAATATCCCAGAAAGGCTTGATTTTTATAGAATAATGGCTCTAAGAACAGTAGATATTTCATCACGTTATGCTTTGAAAGATTCAGAAAAAGTACAAATTCTAAAAAACATATTAAAAGAGGAGAAATAATATGAATAAGAAATTTACAGTAACTTCATTTGCAGAGTGTAAGCAAAGAAATGAAAAAATTACAATGCTTACTGGATACGATTATTCAACGGCTAAATTAATTGATGAAGCAGGCATAGAATGTATATTAGTAGGAGATTCTCTTGGGATGGTTGTACTAGGATATGAATCAACACTAGAAGTTACAGTAGATGATATAATTCATCACTGTAAAGCTGTTGCAAGGGGAACTAAGAATGCATTTATAGTTGGAGATATGCCTTTCTTGTCTTACCATATAAATATAGAAGAAACTATAAAAAATGCAGGAAGAATAATACAAGAAGGCAAAGCTCATGGTGTAAAACTAGAAGGTGGAGTTGAAGTTGTAGATAAGATAAAGGCAATAACAAATGCTCAAATACCAGTTATGGGGCATATTGGATTGACCCCTCAATCTATAAATATGTTCGGTGGATTTAAGGTTCAAGGAAAGAGTGAAGAGCAAGCTAAAAAGATAATAAATGATGCAATAGAGCTTGAAAAAGCAGGTGTATTTGCTATAGTACTTGAAGGAATACCAGAAAAGCTAGCTCAAATTATAACTGATAAACTTACAATACCTACGATAGGTATAGGGGCTGGAAAGTATTGCGATGGACAAGTTTTAGTAACCAACGATATGCTTGGAATGTTCTCTGATTTTACTCCTAAATTTGTAAAAAAATACTCTAACTTAAAAGATGCTATAATATCTTCAACAAAAGAATATATAAGCGAAGTGAAATCATCTGCATTCCCATCTAAAGAGCATACATTTAGCATAAATGAAGAAGTTTTAGAAAAGTTGTATTAATAGGAGAAAATATATGAGTCTTGTAAAAACTATAAAAGAGCTTAAAGAAGAAATAAAAAGAATGTCCTATGGAAAAGATATTTCCATAGGATTTGTTCCAACTATGGGATATTTGCACGAGGGACATATTTCGCTTATAAAAAAAGCTAAATTAGAAAATGATATCGTTGTAGTTAGTGTGTTTGTAAATCCAACTCAATTTGGTCCAAATGAGGATTTTGAAAGTTATCCAAGAGATATAGAAAGAGATTATAATCTTTCTATATCAGGTGGTGCTGATATAGTATTTAATCCAAATGTAGATGAAATGTATCCAGATGGAGCATCTACCTTTGTAAATGTAAAAGGAGATATAACGAATAAACTTTGTGGAAAATCTAGACCAACTCATTTTGAAGGTGTAACAACAGTAGTCTCAAAGCTTTTTAATATAGTAAAGCCAACTAATGCATACTTTGGCCAGAAAGACGCTCAGCAAGTTGCTGTAATACAAAAGATGGTTAGAGATCTTTTCTTTGATATAAATATAGTTTCTTGTCCTATAGTAAGAGAAGAAGATGGTCTTGCTATGAGTTCGAGGAATGTATATTTAAATGAAGAAGAGAGAAATCAGGCTTTAATACTTTCCAAATCATTGTTCAAAGCAAGAGATATGTTTTTAGATGGAGAAAGAGATGCTAATGTATTAAGAAAGTTTATTATAGATAATATAAATACTAAAGAATTAGCTAATATAGACTACGTAGATATAGTAGATGCTAAAACATTAGAAAATGTAGAAACAATAAATAGTAAAGCTATCATAGCTCTTGCTGTTAAGTTCGGAAAAACTAGACTTATAGATAATATATATCTGGAGGTTTAAGATGCTACTTACAATGCTTAAAGCTAAAATTCATGGGGCTACTGTAACTGAGGCTAACCTTAATTATGTTGGAAGTATAACTATAGATTCTGCACTTTTGAAAAAATCTGGTATACTTAAAGGAGAAAAGGTTCAAATAGTTAATAACAGCAATGGAGCAAGGCTTGAAACTTATGTTATTGAGGGTGAAGAAAATAGCGGGATAATATCACTAAATGGTGCCGCTGCAAGACTTGTACAAGTAGGAGATAAGGTAATAATAATGGCTTATGGTATTGTAGATGAAAAAGAAGCTCAAAAGCTAGAACCTAAAATAGTTATAGTAGACAAGGACAATAAAGTTACAGAAACTTTAAATACAGAAATACATGGGGAAATAAAATAAAAAAATTGGGGGGGAGATATATGAAGCTCATAAAGGTAAAAACTGAAATACAAAGGTTTGATTATCTTGTCAATTTTGTAGAGGAATTTAATATTGGAAAAGAAGACTTAATTTTCACAAGCAAGTCCTTATACAATAGATATATCAAGGAGCTTAACTTAGAGTGTGATATTCTTTTAAAGGATACATACGCAAGTGGAGAGCCCTCTGATGATATGATAGATAATATACTAAATGATCTAAAGAATAAAAGTTATTCAAGAGTAGTAGCTATAGGTGGGGGGTCTATAATAGATATAGCAAAGTTCTTAGTTTTAGAAGGGTTTGAAAAGGTAATTGACTTATTTGAAAGAAAAGTATCTTTCGTTAAGAAAAGAGAACTAATAGCTATTCCTACTACATGTGGAACGGGAAGTGAAGTTACAAATATATCTATTGCACATATAACTTCTAAAGATACTAAAATGGGACTTGCTGTAGATGAGCTTTATCCAGATTATGCAGTTTTAGTACCACAGCTTCTTAAAAATTTACCTTCTAAAGTATTTGCAAGTAGTTCAATAGATGCACTAATACATGCTATAGAGTCTTTTCTATCGCCTAAATCTAATGAATATACTGAAGTATTTAGTATAAATGCCATAAAGATGATTTTAGAAGGATACATACAAATCGTAGAAAAAGGATTTGATTATAAAGAAAATATAATTGAAGATTTTATAGTAGCAAGTAACCATGCAGGGATTGCTTTTGATAATACAGGAGTTGGAGCAGTACATGCTTTGTCATATCCTTTAGGCGGAAAATATCATGTGCCTCATGGAGAAGCTAATTATCAGTTCTTTATTAGTGTACTTAAAATGTACTTAGAGAAAAATCCTAAAGGAAAGATAACAAAGTTAAATGAAATTCTTAAAGATATATTAGGAAAAGAAAATGATGTATATGATAGGTTAGAAGAAGTATTAGACAAACTTTTAAAAAGGAACAAATTAAGAGAATATGGAATGAAAAGTGAAGATATACAAATCTTTACAGATAGCGTAATTAATACTCAACAAAGACTTCTTTCAAACAACTATGCTCATCTTTCAAGAGAAGATATATATAAGATATATAGTGATTTATACTAAAAAATAGTCCCAAAAGGGACTATTTTTTGATAAGATTAAAGAATTTAAAGAATGATGTATTAGATTCTTTTTCAATTGTATGAACAGAATCTATTTCTATATTATTTTGTTTACAAATAAGAAGCATATCTTCCTTTTTTTCACAAGGAAATTGGGCAGCTGTTCCACAGCTTGAACTAATTTGCCTTGGAATAGGCATTAACCTTACATTTATATCAGTATTTTTAAAAACGTCTTCAAATCTTAGAGCATGGTAAGTTGAGTGAAATGATACAACGCAGTAATGGTCTTTCAAATTTATCACCTATTTTTGTATAAGAATATTATAGTCTTCATTATTTTCTATTACTTTAATGTTTAATCCTTTAGATTTTACAAATCTTTTTATATTCTCTACAGCAACAACAGAATCTACAATAACTTCAAAAGAAGACCCTTTAAAGTTTTCTACTGCTTGTTTTGTTATTAAAACTGGCTCAGGACAAGATCTTCCTCTAGCATCAAAAATATTATGCTTCAACTTTAACTCCTCCTTGTTTTGTAGATTTTAATCCTCTTATAACACTGTAAGATATAGAAAGAACCGTGATTATACCTATTATAACAGCAAATTTTCCGTTAGAAGTTACACCATTAGGACTAGAAGCAAGTCCAAAGTTATGAGCAAATGCAGCTCCAGTCATTAAACCAAGAATAGTTATAGCTGCATCACTATCTCCTTCTCCTGCTAGGATGGATTGTCTAATAGGGCATCCACCTAGTAATACAGCACATATACCAACTAAAGTCATTCCTAAAAAGTTCCATAAATGATCATTATGAGCTATCGGTTGGCCCTCAAAACCTAACTTGAAAGTCTCAGGAGAAAATATTAGGTTTCCTATAAGAGAGAATACTAATATTCCAACTAATCCCCATAAGAAGTGAAAATCTTTTATAAGTATAGCATCACGTATACCGCCTGCTGTACAAAGTCTTGTTCTTTGAAGAATAATACCAACTAATAATCCTGCACCTAAAGAAATAAATAAAGGAGCTTTCATAGAACCAGGGCCATTTTCACTAAAGAAAATGAAAGAAGGAGCTATAATTAATAATGCTAGTATAGCTACTGAAAATAAAGGCATTATATATCCTTCAAACTTAGTATGTTTGTTACTTTTACCTAGAGTGAATCCTTGTTTAAGTAACTTTATTGCAACTACTATACCAAAAGAATATCCAAATAATCCTGTTAAAGCATTTAAATCTCCATTAGCAAGTCTTAAAATCATTCTGAGAGGACAACCTAAAAATACTAAAGCACCTATCATTAGGAAAAATCCTAAGACAAATCTCAAAATAGGAGACGATCCTCCACGAGGTTTAAATTCACCGTTGATTTTTGAGATTATGAACGCACCTAAGATAAATCCTGGAACTTCAGGTCTTAAATATTGAACTACATCAGCTCTGTGAAGGCCTAAAGCACCTGCTATATCTCTGTAAAAACAAGCGACGCATATTCCCATATTTACTGGGTTACCTAATTTTACAAGTAGAGTTGATAAAATACCTACCAGTCCACCAGAAGGAATGATTTTTAGTTTATCTTCCCACATAATAATACCCCCTTTTATCTTTATTCACATAAATTATAACAAAATAGTTCAAAAATTAACAATTAAGTTTATTTATAGACTGTGGTTATATGTATAAAAAATTTCTATATTAAATACTTATAAAGATATAGTGTGGATTTCTCATATTTTTCTAAAACAAATATTGATTTTCAATCAGAAATAATATGATATAATGGAAAAACAAGGTCTATTAAGGTTTCAACTAAGTAGCAAAGGAGAATTTTTATGAAGATAAAAAAGATACTAAACAATAATGTTGTTGTAGTAAATGATGGGCAAGAAAAGATACTTATGGGTCTTGGAATTGGATTTCAAAAGAAAGTTAATGATGTAATAGATGAATCTAAGATAGAGAAAGTATTTGTGATGAAAGATGATTTAGATAATAGAAAGTTCCAAGAAGTAATGACAAATACTCCGCTTGAATATATAAATATAGCTGAAAAGATAATAAGTTATGCTGAAGAAAATCTAAACTGTAAGCTAAATGATCATGTACATATAGCACTTACAGATCACTTAGCTTATGCAATAGAAAGGCTTAAAGAAGGAATAGATATCAAAAATAAACTTCTAAACGAAATAAAGATACTATATAAAGAAGAATATAATGTAGGTATTTGGGCAAAAGAATTAATTAAAGATGAAATAAATCTTGAGATTTCAGAAGATGAGGTAGGTTATATTGCACTTCACATATACACTGCAAGACTTAGTCATAAGGATATGAAGTATACAATAGATATGACTAGTGTTATTCAAGATATAGTAGATATTATACAAAGTGATTTGGATGTATATATAGATCAAGAAAGTATATCTTACCAAAGGCTTATAACTCATCTTAAATTTGCCATGCAAAGACTCTCAGATAATGAACAGCTTCATGATATGGATGAAAATATGCTAAAGGTTATAAAGGAAAGTTATAAAGAAGCTTTTAAATGTGCTGAAAAAATAGTTAGATATTTAGAATTAGAATTTGAATATACTATTCCAGAAGGTGAAACGGGATATATAGCCCTTCATATACAAAGAATAAAAAATAAATAAGGTTTATTGACAAATATTATTTTGTAAAATAAACTTAATATAAACAATTAATATATCCTCAAGGATTGTGACTGGTTATGCAGGCAAGACCTAAAAATGGCAAAATATTTCATTTTGCTGTTTTTAGGTCTTTTGTATTTTAGTATACTATTTGTGGGAAATTAAAATATAAATCTAGTGGAGGATATAAAATGGATGAGATAAATCTTTCAAAAGAAATAGCAAATGCTTTAGGTGGAGAAGATAATATAGAACATTTTGATATATGTGCAACAAGACTTAGAATATCTCTAAAAGACAACGACAAGGCTGACTTAAATGCTATAAAAAAGTTAGAAGGAGTTGTTGCATGTGTATTTAGAGTTGGACAAGTTCATATAATACTTGGAACTGGGCTTGTATCAAGGGTATATGATAACTTAAGTATATTGGTAAACAATAAAGAAAATAGACAAGAAAGTATAAGTAAAAATAACCTCTTTAGAAAAATATCTAGTATATTTATACCTCTTATACCAGCTTTAGTCGGAAGTGGAATGATTATAGGTATTAATAATACATTGAAAAATATAGGGATAATCAGCGAATACAGTGAAATATACAGATTGTTAGATGCATTTTCAAGTTCTGTATTTATATTTTTGAATATACTAGTGGGGGTTAGTGCTGCTAGAGAATTTGGATCAAACCAAATGTTAGGAGGAGTAGTAGCTGGAATACTGATTCATCCTTCGCTTGAACTTGTAAGTGGAGGAATATTTGCTGTTTTATTGGTTATATTTTTTATGAGTTATGTAGAGAAAAGCTTAAGAAAAATTATTCCAAACTCTTTAGATTTGATACTAACACCTGTTTTTATAATAATAATAACAGGTTTATGTACAGTGTATCTATTATCTCCTGTGGGAAGTTTTTTGACTAATTCTTTCAATGAATTAATAAGATATGCATTTAGTATAGGTAAGGGGATGACTGGACTGTTGCTTGGAAGTGTGTACTCTGTTTTAGTTACAACAGGACTTCATCAAGGATTAAATTCTTTTTATTTAGAGCTATTATCAACTACCGGGATAAACCCCATATTGCCTATAATTGCTATGGCAGATACTGCTCAAGGTGGTGCTGCACTAGCTGTTTATATAAAATCTAAAAATCCACGTATGAAGAAGATAGCTATAAATTCAATACCTGTATGTCTTCTTGGAATAACAGAGCCAGTTATGTTTGGATGTAATTTACCACTGGTAAAGCCTTTTATAGGAGGTATTATAGGAGGAGCAGTAGGGGGATTGTTTGTAGCTTTAATGGAAGTTAGGGCTATAAGTCTAGGACTTTCTGCAATTCCAATAATTTCTATAATACAACAAGGATATGTTATAAAATATATAATTGGATTTTTTATAGCTTTTTCAGTAGCATTTTTGGCTACGTATATTCTTGGTTTTGAGGATGATATTGATGTAGAAGAATTTAAGATAAAATAGGAAAGGAGAATTTATTATGAGGGGAATTATATGTTTAGGAGAGGCACTTATAGATTTTATTCCTGCGGATAGAACTAATACTTTATATGAAAAATGCCCAGGAGGAGCTCCAGCTAATGTTTCAGTAGGAGTAGCAAGACTTTCTGGTAAGTCAACATTTTTAGGTAAGGTTGGGGATGATATATTAGGAAATTTCTTAAAAAACACTTTAATGGATAAAAATGTAAATATAGATTATATGAAGTATACTAAGGAAGCTAGAACTGGAGTTGTATTTGTAGAACTTGATGAATCTGGAGAAAGAAGTTTTTCTTTTTATATAAATCCTAGTGCTGATAGGTTCCTAAAAGAAGAAGATATAGATGAAGATTTATTTAAGGAAAATAAAATTCTTCACTTTGGATCTATTTCTATGATAAGTGAGCCTTCAAGAAGTGCTACTAAAAAGGCTGTAAAACTTGCAAAAGATAACAATATGCTTGTATCTTACGATCCTAATTTAAGACTTGGTCTTTGGGAAAGTGAAGAAGATGCAAGAGAAATTATAATTTCTATGCTTTCAAGTGCTGATATTCTTAAAATATCAGATGAGGAACTTGAATTTATAACTGGTGAAAGTAATATCGAAAAAGGCCTTAGCGTTATGGATAAGTACAACATACCATTAATATTTGTAACTATGGGAAGCAGAGGAAGTTATTTTAAATTCAAAGGTGAAATAACAAAGGTTGAATCTATGAAAGTTGAAACTGTTGATACAACTGGAGCAGGGGATGCATTTGTTTCAGGCATATTATATTCAATAAATGAAGAAGACAGGAATCTTTCACAGCTATCAAGAGAAGATATAATAAATATAACTAAGTTTGGAAGTATATGTGGAGCGTTAGCAGCCTCATCAAAGGGTGCTATGACATCTTTACCAAGTATTGAGGATGTAAATAAGATAAAGGCAGCTATTTAGCTGCCTTTATCATTTTCCTGCTGCTTTATTTACCATATCCATATGTTGATTTATATAAACTTGTGATGTAGTAGTATTATGAGGCTTGCTATTTAGTAGATATATATCAAAGTGACCTGTAACACCGTTGTCAGTTATAGTATTATGAGCATGAGGCATTCCAGATAAAGAAGCTGCTATATTCATACCATCTTTAAATATAACAACAGCCCTTGGCTCCCATCTCCAGGTAGGAAAAAGTTCCTGCATAACCTGAGTATCAGCTCTTGTGATAGGTTCTATATCTATATGATTATATCCCCCAATCATTCTAGCTTTAAATTGCTTTCCTGTATCAACATCAGTAATAAGAAGTGTATCTCCTCTTTTTATTAGATATTGCCCATCTCTAAACCAGTCTACTAATTTACCAACTCTTTTAGGACTGGTATCTTCGAAAGGAGAGATAGCAAAATCTCTAGGAGCAAAATCAGAAATATATATAGTTTGACCTGCATCTAACCATTCACCAGGATTCATATAATTAAATCTTAGAATGTCCTGAGAAGATACATTAAACTTACTACTAATGCTTGATATACTATCTCCTGGCTGAACTACATATGTAGTTACGGAATTGTTTTTAGGAGTATTCGTAGGTATTATTAAAGTTTGACCAATATTTATAATATCACTTCTTAAATTGTTAGCAGATTTTATAGCATCTACTGTAACGTTATGAGCTTGAGAAATTCTCCAAAGAGTATCCCCAGATTTTACTGTATAAGTTAAATTACTTGATTCTAAATTATTAGTTGAAGTTGGAATAATTAGATTTTGACCAACCATAAGAACATCACTTTTTAGGTTGTTAGCACTTTTTATTGAATCTATCGAAACCTTGTACGTTTGAGATAATCTCCAAAGAGTATCTCCAGGTACTACTACATGATTAAAATTATTTGATGTTGTTATAGTTATAGTTCTAGTTTGTGCATTCCATATAGCTTTAAAGTCTAAATGTTCACCTAAGAAGGTAACAGGAGCCATTATTGTTCCATTTATAATGCTAGAACCCGGCATAGATATTTGAGTTCCATTTTTTCTAGCAACCGATGATCCAATTATAAATGCAATCTGAGTATCTCCCTTATTTATTCCAACGGTATTTGAAGTGCTATTAAACCAAACACTAGCTCCTATTGACTGGGCTAAAGATCTTAAAGGAACGTATACTATATTATTTACTACAACTGGACTTTGAGTGTAAGTTTGAGGCTTTCCATCTATTGTAACACTTATATTTTCATTCAAAGATTGAGAACTTGTTTGACCATGAGAAGGTATTACACCTTGACCTAAAGATACAGAAGTTATAAGAATACCACCAACCATTACCTTAGCAGCAGTTACCTTAAGATTATTAAAGTTTTTACTTACATATTTCTTTACGCTTTCTTCTAGACTTTTTCTTTCATTTTCATCACTTAGAAATTCCTTACCAAACTCCCCTAATGTCATGGATGGATCTAGATTTAAGACGAGAGTATAATCCTCTCCATTTTTCTCTAGTTTGTAGCTTTGAAACATATGCATATAAATCCTCCTTATAGATAAAAGTCGTGATTTGCAATTCTCATGTAGAATTGCCTATTATTAACTATCCAAAAAGATGTAGCTCTAGCTGGGTTTAGGAAAAATAGTGCATTATCTATGTTGTTGTTTCCTCTCAATGCATCTAAAGCTGCTCTAATACTTTCAGAGTTTGGGTTATTATATATAGTACCATTTCCTATAGGCTGGAACTGAATTCCACCTGCAGTATCAAATATGACTGACTTAATATTATTAGGAAACCCATCACTTCTAACTCTATTTAATATAACATTTGCAACTGCTAACTTTCCTTCATACGGTTCGCTCTCTGACTCTGCATGCACAATTCTAGATAGCCAGTAAAGATCATTTACTGTATATCCAGGGGGGATATCATATGAATAATATTCAGAAGGTATATTTTCGTTATTAGAAGTATTATTAGATTGATTAGAATTAGGAATTAGCAAGGTTTGGCCTATAATCAAAACATCACTATTTAAGTTATTTAGAGACCTTATAGAATCAATAGATGTATTATATCTTTGTGATAATCTCCAAAGGGTATCTCCAGATTGTACTGTATGATATTGTGAATTAGTTTGAGCTTTAGTAGTAATACTAATTGTAGAAGTAGCATTATTCCAACTTACATTAAAGTCAAGATGTTCACTTATAAATCTTAAAGGAACCATAGTAGTACCATTATGTATAAAAGATCTAGGCATATCTGTAAGTACTCCATTTATTCTAGCAGACCTAGAACCTACTACGAATGCAATTGATATGTTATCTTTATTTATGCCAACAGTTTGAGATTGACTGTTCCACCAAACACTTCCTCCTAGAGACTCTACAAGTTGCCTTATTGGAACATATGTTATGCCATCAGCTATCATTGGGGCTTGAGAAAAAGTATATGGTTTATTGTTTATTACTATATTTATTCTGGTTGAAGAAGTTACATTATGTGCATAAACTTCTCCATTATTTTGAGATGCTCCAACTGATGTTATAAGCATGCAACCTAGCATTATCTTTATAGCATTTATTTTAAGATTAGGATATTTGGAATTTGCATATTCCTTTGCACTTTTGTCTAGATTATTTCTCTTATCACTCTTAGCGTATCCAAATTCGTTTGCAAATTCGACTAATGTCAAGCTAGGATTAAGATAAAGTATAAGTGTATTTTCTCCATTATTAGATTCTATCTTATCATTTAAAAATAGCTGCATAACAAACACCCCTTAAGATTTTATTATGAATGTAGTTTTAACTAAAAAATGAATTATAATACTATATGTACGGCTTTATACTAAACAAAAAAAGAAAAGAGGTTTATTTATGGTTGATGTTTGTTTACTAGGATGTGGAGGAATGCTTCCACTTCATGATAGATATCTAACTTCCTTAATAATATCTTACAAAGGAAGAAAGCTACTTATAGATTGTGGAGAAGGCACTCAAATGACTCTTAGAGCTTCTAAATCTGGTTTTAAAACTATAGATACTATATGTATAACTCATTATCACGCAGATCATATATCAGGCATTGTCGGGGTGTTGCTTGGCATTGCAAATTCAGGTAGAAAAGAGCCTTTGACAATTATAGGACCGGTTGGACTTGAAAGTGTAATAAGTGGACTCATAGTTATAGCACCAGAGCTTCCATTTGATATAAATTTAGTAGAACTTCCAGAAAATAAAAGCGTAATTACGGTAGGGGGTTATATAGTACATTCTATACAATTAGATCACAGCATTAATTGCGTAGGATATAAAATAGAAATAAAAAGGGATAGAAAGTTTGATAAATATAAAGCTGAATGTTTGGGCGTACCTAAAGAAATATGGAATAAATTAAGAAAAGAAGAAAATGTAAATTATAAGGGGAAATTGTATACATCTGATATGGTATTAGGAGAAGAAAGAAAAGGAATAAATATATCGTATATAACAGACACAAGACCGTTTGATGATTTAATAGAGTTTATAGAAGAATCTGACCTATTTATATGTGAAGGAATGTATGGAAATGATGAAGATTTCGAAAAGGCAGTGGACAAAAAACATATGACATTTAGGGAAAGTGCATATCTAGCCAAATCTGCAAATGTAAAAGAACTTTGGCTTACTCACTATAGCCCAGCATTAACAGACCCAGAAAATTACATCAAAAATGCAAATGAAGTATTTCAAAACTCTGTTTTAGGAGAGGACAGGCTAAGAAAGACTCTATACTTTGATAGATAATAGAGGATATCCTCTATTATCTATCAATCTATTTTGCAATGCTTTGGAACAAGAAATTTCATAGCTTTTGGCATCATCTGAAATGTAACAGGTAAAAGCCCACCATCTTCTCCGTCTATATCTATATGTATATCAGAACAATCAATAGGGTTTACAGAAAGTTTATCAGTTTGAAAATAAACTACATTTTCATCATTTATATGTTCTCCTCTTATAATCTTTAAAAATATCGAAGCTGCGTCTATGATATCGGATTTTTTTATTATACATACATCAAACATCCCATCATTAATCTTAGCGTGAGGAGCAAAACTTCTAAATCCACCAGTAGATGAAGTATTAAGAACTGCAAATAAATAAGTATCGCATAATAAGGTCTTGTCATAATACTTAAATTCTAAAGGTATAGAGTTAAATATTTGTTTTTGAAGCTCTTTTACAGCTTCAGCATAGTATGCGAATTTTCCAAAAGTAGTTTTAGCATCTACAGAAGCTTTGAATGGAACGTCAGTCAAAAACCCTGCAGCTGCGACATTAGCAAAGTAATTATCATTAACCTTACCTATATCAACATCAACAATCTTACCATTTTTAATCATAGAACAAAGCCCTTCTACATCTGTAGGAATAGATAAGAAGTTTCCAAAATCATTTACAGTTCCAGCAGGAATTAGAGCTACAGGAGTATTTATACCAGATTTCATAACTCCGTTTACAACCTCATTTAATGTTCCATCTCCACCAACTGCAACTATTAAGTCGTAATCACCATCATTTATATTCAATAATTCATTCGTAGCATCAAATTTTTTGCTAGTATTGAAAGTGTCAATATATTTAAAAACCCCATCAAGAACCAATTTCCCTACTACTGCATGTAGAGATTTTTGGATAGTAGTTCGCCCAGATGAAGGATTATTAATAATTTTTACTCTCATATTAATACCTCCATTATTTTTCTAGTATTTCTTCATTAATATCTTCTTTTTTCTTAAATAGTGACTTTAAATCAACTTCTGAAATTATCATACCAACAAATATAAGTATACTACCTATTATTCCCTGTGTAGATAAAATTTCTCCTAGTAATATATAGGCAAAGATTGCAGAAAAAACAGGTTCCCCACTATATATTAAAGCTGTATGGGTAGCAGATGTGAACTTTTGCATAGTAGTTTGAACAATATAAGCTCCAGATGTTGCAAAAACGCTAGTTACTAATATAGCAGTCCAAGCCTTTGAATTACTTGGAATTACAGGAGTTTCTAACATAAAAGTAAATAATATACTAAATAGTGCAACAGTACCTATTTGTATAATAGCAAATGCAATAGAATCAACTTCATTTGTATACTTTCCAACAAGAATTATTTGAAAAGCATATCCAAAGGCACAAAGTAAAGTGTAAAAATCTCCTATATTTGGTTTTAGGTTTGAATCAAGGCTTAAAAGGGCAAGACCTACTATAGCACAGGTAACACCAATAATACTTTCTTTTTCTGGGAGTTTCTTAAGCAAAAGTGCAGATGCTATAGGTACTATAACAACAGCAAAACCTGTTATAAATCCAGATTTAGATGCACTAGTGTATAAAAGACCTATAGTTTGAGTTGCATAAGCAGAAAATAAAAGTATTCCAACTAAGAATCCATACTTTAAAGTATTTTTGTTTATATTCTTCATATTTTTCCAGAATACAATAGATGAAACTACAAATGCTATAACAAATCTTATAGCTAGAAAATTATAAGTTTCAAGACTCTCAAGAGCATTTTTTGTAAGAACAAATGTAGACCCCCATATTATGGTAACAAGTAGTAATGCTAAATCTGCTTTAAGTTGTTTTTTCATTTATACCCCTCCTTTTATCTAAGAATATTATATCATTTTAAGGTATAAAATAAGACATATTTTGGAATTAAAAAAAATTATCATTTTAGTAAAAAAACACTTGAAAATAATTATCAGTTTCTGTATAATAAAAAATGTGGTTGAAAATGATAAACGATATCAATTAAAGGAGGAATTACATATGAAGCACACAAAAAAAGTATTTTCAATTATTATGGTATTATTATTAACTTCAATTTCTTTATTAACAGGCTGTACAAATGAAACACAAAATACAGGTGAAGTAAATAATGAAGATAGCAAAAAGCTTGTTATATATTCAGGAAGAAAAGAGCAGTTCGTTCTTCCGTTAATAGAGAAATTCGAAAAAGAAACAGGAATAAAAGTAGAGCTTTTATCAGGAAAATCATCTCAATATGCACAAAAAATAATAGAAGAAAGAAATAATCCGCAAGGAGATTTATTAATAGCTAACGACGCAGGAGTTATGGAATACTTAAGACTTCAAGGAGTTTTAGCTTCTAATAATTCAGAATCACTTAAGCAAATACCTGCAAACTTCAAAGCTGAAGATGGATCTTGGGTAGGAGTTTCAGCTCGTTCAAGAGTACTTATGTACAATAAAGATTTAATAAGCGAAGAAGAAATGCCAAAATCTATACTTGATTTAGCGGATCCTAAATATAAAGGGCAATTTGCAATAACAAAAGCATCGAGTGAAGCTATGGTATCTCACATAGCAGCAATAAGATCTATATATGGAGATGAAAAAACAACTGAATTCATAAAAGGAATGTTAGCTAACGAGCCATTAATATTAGAAGGACATACAGATATAAGAAAAGCTGTAGGAGCAGGAGAAGTTAAGTTTGGTCTTGTTAACAACTATTACTTCCACTTACAGTTAGAAGAAGAAAAAGACAATAATGTTGGAGCTATTTATCCAGATCAAGGTGAAAATGAAATGGGAACATTTGTTAACGTAGCAGGAGTTGCTTTAATAAAAGGAGCTCAGAATGAATCAAACGCTAAGAAATTTATAGATTTCTTACTACAAGAAGCTCAACAAGAAATGTTTGCATTTGATAGTAAAGAAACTCCAGTACTTCCAAATGTTAAGACTTTAGATTATGCTAAAAAAATAGATGAATACAAAGTTATGGATAAGCCATTAAGTAATTTAGGTTCAGTGTGGGAGGATACACTAAACTTAATGGAAAAAGCAGGATATACTGAATAAAATGAACTTTGAAAATGTCAAGAAGGTCCGATTAAATAGTCGGACCTTAAGGCACGTTTGGAATAAAATATGGTTTGATAATCCTCCATCAAATCTTATTTTGTTTTTTTCAACTATAATAGCATTATTTATGTTTATACCAGCATTATATGTTGTATTTAAGGCACTTGAAGCTGATGAAAGTAGATGGTCGTTGATTCTAGGAAGTAGAGTTATGCCACTTCTTATAAGTACATTTAAATTATCTTCAGTTGTAACATTAATAACAATAGTAGTAGGGGTAAGTTTAGCTTGGCTTATAAACAGAACAGATCTACCATTTAGGAATTTTTTTAGAATAACATCAGCACTTCCTCTTGCTATTCCTCCTTATGTTGGAGCATTGACATATATAATAGTATTTGGTCCAAGAGGAGTTATACGAGATATATTAGGAAGAGCACCTTTTGATATATATAGCTTTTGGGGAGTAGCAATGGTTATGAGTTTATTTACATTCCCTTATGTATATCTTATTGTTTCTTCATCTATTCAAAGGCTTAATCTTAATTATGAAGAAGCAGCTTTATCGTGTGGTGTTTCATATAAAGATGTGTTTTTTAAGATTATACTACCTCTTTTAAGACCTGCTATAGGATCTGGAGCACTTTTAGTAGCTTTATATATATTCTCTGACTTTGGTGCTATAGCTATGATGAGGTATAGTACATTTGCAAGTGCTATATATCACCAGATGACAGGAAGATTTGATATGGTAGGATCATCTGTATTAAGTTTATTTCTTATGATGATAACGCTTATATTAATAGCTCTTGAAGGTAAACTAAAGAGAAAAAACTACACTCAAAGTTCTAAATCTGCAAGAAGAGCTAAGATAGTACCTTTAGGAAAGTACAAATATGTAGCGTTGATATTTGTACTTGTTGTGTTTACATTATCAATAGTTATACCTTTTTCAGTTTTGATTATATGGTCAATAAGAGGAATAATGAATGGAGCTATAAATGATAGATTTATAGGATTTTTACAAAATAGTATATACTCAGCATCAGTTGCAACAATTATTTGTATGATAGTAACTATTCCTTTAGTATATTTAAAAGCAAGATATAATTCTTTAATAGGACAGATCATAAACAAGATGATCTACTCTGGATATGTTCTTCCTGGAGTTATAACATCTTTAGGTATAGTAGTATTTTTCATAAGATATTTTCCAAGACTTTATTCAACACCTTTCATAGTTATAGCAGCATATATAATAAGGTTTTTACCTCAGTGTATGAAGTCTGGAGAAGCAGCCATAGAATTAGTTCCAAAGAATCTAGATGAAGCTGCAAAGAGTTTAGGAAAAGGTGAAACTTATATTCTTTCAAGAGTAATATTTCCTCTTATAAAGCCAGGGATTTTATCTGGTGGGGCATTAGTTTTTGTAAACTCTTTAAAAGAACTTACTACAACTTTGATTTTGAGACCTGCAGGATTTGATACTCTAGCAGTTAGGATATGGATGGAAGCTAGTGAAGGATTTTACCATCTTGCAGCTCCTCCAGCATTATTGATAGTTTTAGTGTCTATATATCCTCTTATAATACTATTGAGAAAAGATTAGGGGGCAGAAAATGTCTAGCATAAAATTAAGAAATATATCAAAAAAATACAAAGATGAGAAAAAATTTGCAGTATCTAATATGGATGCACAAATAGAAAATGGAGAAATAATAACTTTACTAGGACCTAGTGGATGCGGAAAAACAACTACCCTAAGAATGATAGCTGGATTTGAAAAACCACAAAGTGGAAGTATATACTTTGGAGATGAAGCAATAGTAGATGAAGATTTATTTATACCACCTCAAAATAGAGGTGTTGGAATGGTATTTCAGGACTATGCTTTATTTCCACATCTTACAGTTGAAGAAAATATAGGATTTGGGATAAAAAAGGACAAAGACTATAAAGATAAAATAAATAAAGTTTTGTATCTAGTCAAACTTAATGGTTTTGAAAAGAAGTACCCATCAGAACTTTCAGGAGGACAACAGCAAAGGGTTGCTTTAGCAAGAGCCTTAGTTAGAAGCCCAAAAGTAATATTATTTGATGAGCCTTTTTCTAATTTAGACACAGATCTTAGAACTAATATGAGAAATGAAATAGTTTCTATTATAAGAAAAACAAAGTCTACAGCTATATTCGTAACACATGATCAAAAGGAAGCTATGGCTATATCTGATAGAGTCATAGTTATGAATAATGGATTTGTAGAACAAATAGGTACTCCTAAAGAAATATTTGAGAAACCAAAGAATAAATTTGTAGCTGAGTTTATAGGTTTTAGCAATATATTCAAAGGAGAAGTAAATGATAATGTAGTATCATCAGATTTTGGGGATATAAGTATAGAAAATGAAGAAAATTTCTCTAAAGATGTACAGTTTTCTATTAAGCCAAGTGGTATAAGTATACATGATGAAGGGAACTTAAGTGGAATAGTAAAGTCAACATCATATTTTGGAGATTATTTAGAGGTATTTATAAGTTATATAACTAAAGATAAAGAAGTATTAGATTTAGTATGCTATGAAGATCCTTCGAAAGATTTAAAAGTAGGGGATAGTATTAGGTTTAGTATAGATAAAAACAAAATAGTAATATGGAAAGAATAAGGCGAGAAATCGCCTTATTCTTTTGGAAATTTAAGTATGAATTTAGTTCCAAATCCAAGCTTACTTTCTGCACTAATACTTCCTTTATGTGCCTCAACTAATGATTTTGTTATAGTAAGCCCAATGCCAGAACCTCCAGTATGCTTGCTTCTTGATATATCGCCTCTATAAAGATAATCGAATATGTAAGGTAAATCTTTAGGGTTTATACCAATTCCGAAATCTTGCACTATTATTTTAATATCTTTATCTACAATAGATTCTATATTTATGGATGAATTTTCGTGAGAGTATTTATATGCGTTAGAAAGTATATTATACATAATCTGCTTAAACTTATCCTTATCCATGAAAACATCAAAGTCATCATTTTTACTGTAATTTACAGTTATATTTTTCTTATCAAACTGCAAAGTTAAAGTATTTATTATTTTCTCAATCTCGCTCCTCAGTGAAAATTTTTCTTTGTTTAGAATATAACTGGATTTTTCAAGCTTTATTATATTTGTCAGATTACTAACTAAATTAGACAATCTATTCACTTCATCAAGGCAGCTTTCAAGATTTTCCTCATTTACATCCCAAACCCCATCCATAAAAGCTTCTAAAGATCCTTTTATATTAGTAAGTGGTGTTTTTATTTCGTGGGACATATCAGATATAAGTCTTTTTCTAAGATCGTCTTGAGATTTTAAAGTACTTCCTAGTGTACTTATAGAAGAAGAAAGTTCAGTTATCTCATCGATATCAGTATCTACTTTAGTATCAATAGATAAGTTTCCGCTCGTTATCTGCTTAGAAATTGAAGTTATCTTTTTTATAGGTATTGAAATTTGCTTTGAAAGAGCGATACTTATAAAAAAGCTTATCACTACAGAAATAAATGAAGAAATTATTATTGATTTGTATAGGGAATTCTTAAATATTATAGCTCCTGATGATATATTAGAAGGTCCAAAGTATCCTATAATGACTTTACCACTCTTTTGATTATTAACTACTAAATCGTATGATTCTTCTTTATAATTTCCTAGCATATACTGTAGCCTTCTTCTCATCATCATATGATGACCCATTTTATTTCTATTTATCATATGTTTATTTCCAGAAGTATAAAGTATATTATTTTTTAAATCTCTAATTTCTATGTAGTATCTTTCTAGTATTGCATATTGAGTAAGACCTTCACTGTCTAAATCTTTAAAAGACATATCTTGATTAAATGAAGATTGAATAATAGACTCTATTCTTTTGACTTTCTTTTGATGCTCACCTTCTAAATAAGTATCGAATTCTTTATCTATAATGTGATTAGATATAAAGCCTGTTGTAATTAACGATATCAAAATTATAACTATAGAATTGATTATAAGTTTTTTACTTATGGTGAGTTTCATTATTTTCCTCCAAATTTATACCCAACTCCGTATACTGTTTGTATATAACTTGGAGATTTAGGGTTGTCTTCAATTTTTTGCCTTATATTCTTTATGTGAGTATCTATAGTTCTATAAAATCCATCATAGTCAAACCCAAAAGCTTTCTCAATTAAAACTTCTCTTGAGAAAACCTGCTCTGGATTAGATGCAAGAGTTATAAGAACCTTATATTCATTAGGAGTTAGAAAAATTAATGAACCATTTTTTCTAACTTCTTGTTTTCTTGTATCTATTTCAAGCTCATTATTGAATGAAATCACATCTGCTAAAATAGAATTTTTATTTTCTATTCTTCTAAGTAAAGCCTTTACTCTACTTACCAGTTCTCTAGGACTAAATGGCTTAGTTACATAATCATCAGCTCCAAGTGCAAAACCTTCTAGTTTTGACTCCTCATCGGATTTTGCTGTTAGCATAATTATAGGAACTAATGAAGATACTCTTATTTTTTTGCATACATCCTCTCCAGAAATTTGAGGAAGCATCAAATCGAGTATAACTATATCAGGTGAAACTCTATTAAAAGTTTCAATTCCACTTAACCCATCTTTAGATATATATACATCAAAATTCTCTTTTTCTAGATAAGATTTTATAATATTTGTTATTTTATCTTCATCTTCTATAACCAGTACTTTCTTATTCATATATTCACCCCTTAAATATATTAATTCATAAATATGAAGATATTGTGAAGAAAAAATTTTTTCATCTTCATAAGTTCTCCATAATTTCTGATTATAATAAACTCAAGTAAAAAAATAAAGAAAGGGGAAATCAAAATGAAAAAAATGATTACTTTTGTCTTAGCATCACTTATAGTTTTATCTATTTCAGTAGTATCATTCGCTGATGCTAAAACAGAAACACCAGAATGGTTCAAAGACATGATAAACTGGAAAAGAGAAAGAATTACTGAGGCAGTAAGAGAAGGCAAGATAACTGAAGAAAGAGCAAAAGAAATGAATGAAAGATTAGACGAAAGAATAAAATACCATGAAGAAAATGGATTTAATTTCCCAGAAGACTGTGGAAAAGGAAAAAGAGGATTTAGAAAAATGAATAGAGGATTTGGAAGAGGGTGCGAGAATAACGTTATAGAAAGTGCACCGTCTATGTAATTATTTTTAAAAGGCTTTGGAAAATTTCCAAAGTCTTTCTTTTTTTGATTACTATCTTCATGATTGGTATATAATAGAAAATGTAGATGTAAATCATTTGCAATATGATAGGGAAGGAGAAGTAATATGAAAAAAATACTATCTATTTTTGCTATTATCTCAATTTTGTTAACAGGATGCTCAGGCGGTGAAGTTGAGAAAATTGAAGAAGTTAATGAACAAAGAATTAAAGTGTATGCAAGTTTTTATCCAATGTATGATTTTGCAAGCAAAATAGGAAATGAAAAAATAGATATTGAAGTTATAGTTCCACCAGGTGCAGAACCACATGATTTTGAACCTAGCCTAAAAGCAATATCTTCTATTCAAGATGCAGATTTATTAGTTTTAAATGGATTAGAAATGGAGCCTTGGGCAGATAAGATAATACAAGACTTAGAAAATAAAGGAGTTACAGTTATAAAAATTGGAGAAAGTGCAGACCCTTTAAGACTAGAGCAGCTTAAAGGAGGTCATAAAGGATGTAATCATAGCCATCATGATCATGGAGATTATGATCCTCATATATGGTTAGATCCTATAAGAGTTATTACAATGGCTGAAGAAATAAAAAATGCTTTGTGTAGAATAGATGAAGATAATAAGGAATACTATGAAGCAAACTTTGAAAAATTTAAAAGTGAGCTTATTAAGTTAGATGAAGAATATAAAGATAAATTAAGCAATACAAAAAGAAAAGAAATAATAGTATCTCATGAAGCATTTAACTATCTAGGAGATAGATACGGAATAAATATAATAGGTATCTCAGGAATATCATCACACGCAGACCCAAGTCTAAAAGTACTTTCAGAACTTACCAAATTAATGAAAGAAAAAGAAATAAGAACTGTTTTCTTTGAACAATTAGCAAGTTCAAAGTTATCAGAAACTCTAGCTAAAGAGGTAGGGGGCAAAACTGAAGTTCTTTATACTATAGAAGGAATTACAATGGAAGATATGAAAGAAGGAAAAGATTATATATACAAGATGAGAGAGAATTTAAATAAAATAGAAAGTGCATTAAATGAGTAAAATCCATTCTAAAGAATGGATTTTTATTCTATATTAAAGTACAATTATGTATTATAAATTATTGATACTAAAAATTGGGTTATAATCAGTTATGTAAGCACTTGAAAATAGGTTTTGAAAGGTAGGACTGTTATGGACATAAAAAGAAGAATAGATGAGCTTGTGGAAACTATAAATTATCATAATCATAAATATTACGTAGAAGATAATCCACAAATTAGCGACAGTGAATACGATGATCTTATGAGAGAACTAATAAGTCTTGAAGAAGAATATCCAGAATATAAAACTGAGAACTCACCAACTCAAAGAGTAGGAGGAGTAGCACTAGATAAATTTGATCAGGTTGTACATACTATTCCTATGTTGAGTTTATCTAATTCTTACTCAGAAGGTGATCTTATTGACTTTGACAAAAGAGTGAAGTCTGTAGTTGGAAGCGATGTAGAGTATGTAGCAGAACTTAAAATAGATGGACTTTCAGTTGCATTATCATATCAAAATGGAATACTAAAAACTGGTGCAACAAGAGGAGATGGACAAGTAGGAGAAGATGTTACGGCAAATCTAAAAACTATAAAATCAATACCTATAAAGCTAAAAGAAAATGTAAACCTACAGGTAAGAGGAGAAGTATTTATATCTAAGGATAAATTTGAAAAACTAAACAAATACCAAGAAGAGAATAATCTTCAAAGATTTGCAAATCCGAGAAATGCAGCTGCTGGATCGCTTAGACAGTTAGATTCTAAAATTACTGCAAAAAGGCCACTTGATATATTTATATTTAATATACAAACTATTGAAAATAAGGAGTTTAAAACACATAGTGAAAGTCTAGATTATCTTAAAAGTCTAGGGTTTAAGATAAGTCCTGATTATAGAGTGTGTAAAGATATAAAAGAGCTTATGGAGTATATAAATTATTATCAAGAAAATAGAAACAAGCTAGAATTTGAAATAGATGGAATAGTTATAAAGGTTAATAATCTAAGCTACAGAGAAGAATTAGGAAATACAGCTAAAAGTCCTAGATGGGCAACGGCTTACAAGTTTCCAGCAGAGAAAAAGAAAACTAAAGTAATAGATATAATAGTTCAGGTAGGAAGAACAGGAAATCTAACTCCAACTGCTATTCTTGAGCCTGTAAGTGTTGCAGGTTCAGTTATTAGTAGAGCTACTCTTCATAATGAAGATTATATAAAAGACAAGGATATAAAGATAGGAGATACTGTTATAATCCAAAAAGCAGGAGATGTAATTCCAGAAGTTGTTGAAGTTGTTTTAGAAGAAAGAAGTGGAGATGAGATAGAGTTTACTATGCCAGATATTTGTCCTGACTGTAAAAGTAAGGTTCATAGAGAAAAAGGAGAGGCAGCAGTTAAATGTGTTAACACTCTTTGTCCTGCACAGATAAGAAGAGGAATTATACATTTTGTATCTAGAAACGCTATGAATATAGAGGGACTTGGGGAATCCATAGTAACATTACTTCTTAATAATAATCTTATAAAAGATGTTGCAGATCTTTATTACATAAAAAAAGA
Organism: Alkalithermobacter paradoxus; assembly: GCA_002029295.1. GTDB lineage: Bacteria > Bacillota > Clostridia > Peptostreptococcales > Peptostreptococcaceae > Alkalithermobacter > Alkalithermobacter paradoxus. The sequence continues at coordinate 107,946 of MZGW01000002.1, forward strand.
AGACTTAGTTAAGCTTGAAAGAATGGGAGAAAAGTCTGCCCAAAACCTTATAAATTCAATAGAAAAATCTAAACAAAATGATTTATCGAGATTGATATTTGGACTTGGTATAAACTATATAGGAGAAAAAGGAGCTAAAATTCTTTCAAACAATTTCAAAGATATAGATACAATTATAAATGCTAAATTTGAAGATATTATAAAATTAGATGAGTTTGGGGAAAAAATGGCTCAAAGCGTTGTTGACTTTTTTTCAAATAGTACAAATCTTAATATAATAGATAAATTGAGAAATGCAAATGTTAATCTAAAATCTTTAAAAGAAGATACTGAAGATGCGAAAATATTTGAAGGAATGAAAATAGTTCTAACTGGAACACTAGAGAAATTCAAAAGAAACGACGCTAAGGAAATTATAGAAAGATTTGGTGGAAAGGTAAGTTCAAGTGTGAGTAAAAACACTTCATTTGTGCTTGCAGGAAGTGAAGCAGGATCAAAACTTGAAAAGGCAAATGAATTGGGTATAAAAGTTATAGATGAAAACAAATTCGAAGAACTCATAAAAATGGATTCAAAAGAAGAAGTTATAAAGAGCATATAAAGATAATCTGGGGGAGAATATTATGATAGATTTTCTGAAACCGAGCGAAAAAGAATTTCTAGATAAAAATATGATAGTTAAAGAATATAAAAAGGGGGAGCAAATATACTCCCCTTTGCAAAAGTGTAAATACTTATCATTTGTACTAAGTGGAAGTGTAAGACTTGCAAAATACTCAGGAGATGGTAGAGTTCAAATAGTTGCTATACTAAAGAAAGGAGCGTTCTTTGGAGAGGCCCTAGTATTTCAGGAGCTTCACTATCCTGTATATGTTATTGCTGATAAGGATTGTAAGATAGGAAATATTACTAAAGACACACTTATTAAAATATCTAGTATGAATGAAAAGTTTATGGAAGTGTTTTTAAGTGAAATTACAACAAAAATATTCATACTAAATAATCAAATAGAAATATTATCCCTGAAAACTGTAAAAGATAAGTTGATAAAGTTTTTATACAATCAATATGAACTTCAAAAAAGTAGTGAATTTAAGCTTCCTTATACAAAGCAAAAAATAGCTAATATGATAGGAACTTCAAGAGAAGTAGTATCAAGGAATTTTAGGGAATTAGAAGACGAAGGTGCATTTATTTACAAAGGAGATAAATTGGCTCTTGACCTAGATTATTTCAACGAAAAGATGTATAATTTCTATTAGGTTTTTAGATTGAAAGGAGTGATAAAATGATAGATAAAGAGAGCATAAAGCACGTTTCAAAACTTGCAAGACTTGAATTTAAAGAAGATGAAATGGATAAAGTGGTAAAAAAATTAGATGATGTACTAAGTTATGTAAAAATGCTTGATGAAGTAAATGTAGAAAACGTGGGCATTACATATAACCCAATTAATCTTAAAAATGTACTTAGAGAAGATGTTGTAAAAGAATCCTTAGATAGAGAAAAAGTACTTCAAAATGCTCCAGATAAAGAAATGGGATGTTTTAGAGTACCTAAAGTACTAGATTAGAAAGGAGTGAATAATTTGGATTTACATAAAATGACTTTAAAAGAAATCAGTGAAAAATTAAGAAATAAAGAAATAACTGCACTTGAGCTTACTAAAAAAACTCTAGATAAAGTTAAGGCACTTGAGTCAAAAGTAGAGTCATTTCTTAGTATAACTGAAGAAATAGCTATAGAAAAAGCAAAAGAAGTAGATGAAAAGATAGAAAAAGGGGAGGAAATATCACCCCTTGCAGGAATTCCTATGGGAATAAAAGATAATATATGCACAGAAGGGATAAATACAACTTGTGCATCTAAAATACTACAAAACTTTGTTCCACCGTACAATGCAACAGTTATAGATAGACTCTACGAAAGTGGAGCTGTACCTATTGGTAAGACAAATATGGACGAGTTTGCTATGGGATCTTCTACAGAAACATCAGCATTTAAAAAGACTAAAAATCCTTGGGATTTAAATAAAGTTCCAGGAGGATCATCAGGTGGATCTGCAGCTGCAGTTGCATCTGGTCAGGTGTTTTATGCACTAGGCTCAGACACAGGTGGATCTGTTAGACAGCCAGCAGCTTTAACTGGTATAGTAGGTCTAAAGCCAACGTATGGAAGAATATCTAGATATGGGCTTATAGCATTTGGTTCATCTTTAGATCAAATAGGAATATTTACTAGAAATGTTTACGATTGTGCTTTAGTTCTTAAAGAAATAGCAGGAAAAGATGAAATTGATGGAACAAGTTCACCTGAAGAAGTTCCGGATTATACTAAGTTTCTAGATGGAAATGTTAATGGACTTAAGATAGGAGTTCCTAAAGAGTATTTTGAACAAGGAATAGATGAAGATGTAAAAAAAGCTGTTCTTGATGGAATACAAAAGCTAAAAGAGCTTGGAGCACAGGTTAAAGAGATATCTCTTCCTCACACTAAGTACGCAGTTGCAACTTACTACGTTATAGCTCCTAGTGAAGCTAGCTCAAATTTAGCAAGATTTGATGGTATAAGATATGGATATAGAGCAGAAAAATTTGATTCATTAGATGAGTTATACATAAAAACTAGAAGTGAAGGATTTGGAGAAGAAGTTAAGAGAAGAATAGTTATAGGAACTTATGCACTTAGTGCAGGATACTACGATGCATACTACAAAAAAGCTCTTCAAGTTAGAACTCTTATTAAGCAAGATTTCGAGAAAGCATTTGAAGATGTAGATGTTATTATAGCTCCAACTGTTCCAAATGTAGCGTTCAATATCGGAGAAAAGAACGAAGATCCTCTATCTATGTATATGGAAGATGTTTGTACTATTCCTGCTAATATGGCTGGAGTACCTGCAATATCTATACCATGTGGACTTAAAAATGGACTTCCTATAGGAATGCAGATAATAGGAAAGCACTTTGATGAAGGAACTGTTCTGAAAGTAGCACACGCTTATGAAAATTCAGTAGACTTTAAGAACAGAATACCTAATTTATAAAATGGAGGTGAAAAAAATGAACTACAAAACTGTTATAGGACTTGAAATACACGCAGAACTTTTAACTAATACAAAAATATTTTGCGGATGTAAAAATGAATTCGGAGGAGATGTAAATACTCATTGCTGCCCTGTTTGCTTAGGTCTTCCAGGATCTTTACCAGTTTTAAATAAAAAAGTATTAGAGTACGGGATAAGTGCAGGACTTGCATTTAACTGTGATATAGCAAGACACACTAAAATGGACAGAAAAAACTATTTCTATCCTGATCTTACTAAGGCATATCAAATATCACAATACGATATTCCGCTTTGTGAAAATGGATTTGTAGAAATAGAAAAAGAAGATAAAACTACAAAGAAAATAAGAATAAGAAGAATACATATAGAAGAAGATACAGGTAAATCTTTACACGATACTACAGGAGATACACTTTTAGACTACAATAGAAGTGGAGTTCCTCTTATAGAGATAGTTACAGAGCCTGATATGAATTCCCCTGAAGAAGCATATAAATTCCTAGAAAAACTAAAAGAGATACTTTTATTTACAGAGGTTTCTGATGTTAAGATGGAACAAGGCTCTTTAAGATGCGACGTTAATATAGACTTAATAAGAGAAGATGGGCTTAAGTCAAACATAGTCGAACTTAAAAACTTAAATTCATTCAAAGCGGCAGTTAAGGCTATGGAATACGAAGTTAAAAGACATATAGAGCTTCTTGAAAGTGGACAAAATACAGTAAGAGAAACTAGAAGATGGGATGATAGTGAAAACAAAACAATATCTATGAGAAGTAAAGAAAGCGTTCAGGATTATAGATACTTCCCAGAACCAGATGTTGTTGATATACATGTAAGCGAAGAACTTATACAAAAAATAAAATCTAATCTTCCAGAACTTCCAGACCAAAAAAGAGAAAGATTTATTAAAGAATATTCTCTACCAGAGTACGACTCTAGGATACTAACTGCAAGTAAGGAGATATCTAGTTACTTTGAAGAAGTTGTAAAATCTTTCAATGAACCTAAGATGGTAAGTAACTGGATAATGACAGAGCTTTTAAGAAGGGTAAATGATGAATGTATACAGCTTTCAGACTTAAAATTCGATAAAGAAGACTTTATAGAGCTTCTAAAGTCTATATCTGAAGGAAAAATAAACAATAATGCAGGTAAAAAGGTATTTAGAATTATGTTTGAAACTGGCAAAAAGCCGCAGGACATAATAAAAGAAGAAGGATTAGTTCAGGTTCAAGACGAAGGAACTATAAGGGAAATAATACAGAATGTATTAAATAACAATCCTCAGTCAATAGAAGATTATAAAAATGGAAAGCAAAGAGCATTTGGATTCTTAGTAGGACAGATAATGAAAGAAAGTAAGGGAAAAGCTAACCCTCAAATAGTAAACAATATACTAAAAGAAATTATAGATAATATGTAAAGGATGAGAGAAATCTCGTCCTTTATTTTTTTTTGTAGCACTATATGTATAATTTTGTAATAAAATTCCTTAATATAGAAAAATTATTTAGTCATTAAGTAAGCTAACTGTTTATATAATACATATTAAAAATATAATATGTTAAAAGATTATAAAGCAAAGGAGGTCAATGTGTGGGAAAGTATATTATTAGCAGATTTTTATCTATGTTTATCACTATCTTCCTTGTTATCACAATTACATTCGTATTGATGCACGCAATACCAGGAGGACCTTTTACAGGTGAAAAGAAATTGCCACCTGCAACAGAGCAAGCATTGAGAGAAAAATATAAGTTAGATGACCCGTTAATTAAGCAGTATACAGATTATCTAATAAATGTATCTAAAGGAGATCTAGGCCCATCATTTAAACTAAAAGGGCAAGATGTAAACGACATAATATCAAGATCTTTTCCTGCGTCTGCTCAGTTAGGAGGGGTAGCTGTACTTGTAATACTAGCTATTGGAATTCCAATAGGGGTTATAGCAGCATTAAAGCAGGGAACATGGATAGATAGCGGTGTAATGTTACTTGCGGTACTTGGGGTTACAATACCGAGCTTTGTTGTAGCAACAGTTATGATTTACATATTCTCAGTTAGATTAAATATACTTCCATCAGCAAGATGGGGAACACTTCAGCATATGATTATGCCAACTATAGCTCTTTCAGCTTATTCTCTAGCATTCATAGCAAGGCTTACTAGATCTACTATGTTAGAAGTTATATCGCAGGATTACATAAGAACTGCAAGAGCAAAAGGATTAAGTGAGGGAGTAGTAATATTTAAGCACGCACTAAAGAATGCACTTATTCCAATAATAACTTACGTAGGGCCTTTAGTTGCAGCACTACTTACAGGATCATTTGTTATAGAAAAGATATTTGCAATTCCTGGGCTTGGTAGGTTCTTTGTTGAAAGTATAAGCAATAGAGATTATACAGTTATAATGGGAGTTACAATATTCTACGCAGTATTTTTAGTAGTAATGATGTTTATTGTAGACATACTATATGGATTAGTAGACCCTAGAATAAAGCTAGATGAGTAAGGGGGAAAAGGAATGGATTGGGAATTAATAAGCCAAGATGAAAAAGATTGTGAAAAGATCGTAAGACCGTCTATGACATATTGGCAGGATGTTTGGAGAAGATTAAAATCCAATAAAGTTGCAATGGGAGGTCTTATATTTTTAGTATTCTTAGTTTTACTTGCCATATTTGGACCTATGTTATCTAGATATTCATATTACGATCAAAATTTAGCACTTGCAAATCACGGACCTAGCTCAAGTAATTGGTTTGGAACAGATAAACATGGAAGAGATCTTTATGTAAGAATACTTTATGGAGCTAGGATATCTTTAACAGTGGGTATAGTAGCATCAATAATAAATTTGGTTGTCGGAGTATTATATGGTGGTATATCAGGGTATGCTGGAGGTAAGGTAGACAATATTATGATGAGAATAGTAGATATATTATCTACCATACCACTTACTTTGTATGTAATACTTTTGATGGTTGTAATAGGGTCAGGACTTAAAAGCATACTAATAGCTATAGGATCAGTTTACTGGCTTTCGATGGCTCGTATAGTTAGAGGTCAAATATTGTCACTAAAAGAGCAAGAATATGTACTTGCAGCAAAAACACTTGGAGCAAGTAGTCTTAGGATAATTTTAAGACATCTTATTCCAAATGCTATGGGCCCTATAATAGTAACTATGACAATGTCTATTCCTTCTGCAATATTTACTGAAGCATTTTTATCATTTATAGGACTTGGAGTTTCTGCACCTCAGGCATCGTGGGGGGTTTTAGCTAATGATGCACTAGGAAGTATAAGAACATATCCGTATCAGTTATTCTTTCCAGCACTTGCTATATCTGTAACTATGCTTGCATTTAACTTTTTAGGTGATGGATTAAGAGATGCATTAGATCCACGTATGCGTAAATAAAGGGGGAATTTAAGTGGGAGATAAATTACTTGATATAAAGAATTTAAAAACCTCTTTCTTTACTCATGTAGGGGAGGTAAAGGCTATAAGAGGAGTTGACTTTTATTTAAATAAAGGTGAAGCACTTGGAATAGTAGGGGAGTCAGGAAGTGGAAAATCTGTAACATCTATGTCTATAATGAGACTACTTCAGCATCCAGGTAAGATAGTAGATGGTGAGATATTATTTAACAATGAGAATCTTATACCAAAAACCGATAAAGAGATGCAGGCTATAAGAGGAAATAGAATAAGTATGATTTTCCAAGATCCTATGACATCTTTAAATCCTGTTTATACAGTCGGAGATCAGATTGTTGAAGCTATAGTAAAGCATCAGAAATTATCAAAGGCTGAAGCAAAGAAAAAAGCTATAGATATGCTAAGACTTGTTGGAATACCAAGTCCAGAAAAGCGTATTAATCAGTATCCACATGAATTTTCAGGTGGAATGAGGCAAAGAGCTATGATTGCAATGGCTTTATCTTGTGAACCAGAGCTTTTGATAGCTGATGAACCTACAACAGCACTTGATGTTACTATACAGGCACAAATTTTAGAGTTAATGAAAGATTTAAAAAGCAAACTTAATACATCTATAATACTGATAACTCACGATCTAGGTGTTGTTGCAGACGTATGTTCAAGGGTAATTGTTATGTATGGAGGACTTATAATGGAGGAAGGAACTGTTGAGGAAATATTCTATACTCCAAGACATCCGTACACTTTAGGACTTTTAAAGTCTATACCAAAACTATGTGACAAAGAAAGCAAACAAAGGTTAGTTCCTATTGTTGGATCACCTCCAGATTTGCTAAAGCCACCAAAAGGGTGTCCATTTGCACCAAGATGTGATTATGCAATGAGAATATGTGTAAATGAAAAGCCACAATACACAAATGTAAGTCCAACACAAAGGTCTATGTGTTGGTTGCTTCATAAAGATGCTCCAAGAGTTGAAGTTATAAATGGAGATTTAAAGGGGGCAGAGCAAAATGAATAATAGAGAAGATATAATACTTGAAGTTAAAAACTTGAAAAAATACTTCCCTGTTAGAAAAGGATTTTTAGGAAAGTCTACTCAGTATGTAAAAGCTGTTGATGATGTAAGTTTTTATATAAAAAGAGGAGAAACATTAGGTCTTGTTGGGGAGTCAGGTTGTGGAAAGTCAACTACTGGTAGAACCATAATTAGACTATATGACCCAACAGATGGAGAAATAATATTTAATGGAAATGAAATAGGTAAACTAAATCAGAAAGAACTCAGAGGATTTAGAAAAAAGATACAAATGATATTTCAAGACCCATATGCATCTTTAAATTCTCGTATGACCGTAGGAGATATAATAGGGGAATCATTTGATATACATAAAATTGCAAGTGGGAATGAAAGACTAGAAAGGATACACGAACTACTTGCTAGAGTAGGGCTTCAGCCAGACCATGCTACTAGATACCCACATGAATTTTCGGGTGGTCAAAGACAAAGGATAGGAATAGCTAGAGCACTTGCTGTACAGCCAGAATTTATAATAGCAGATGAACCTATATCTGCACTTGATGTTTCTATTCAAGCACAGGTTGTAAATATGCTTGAGGATTTGCAAAGAGATCTTAATCTTACATATTTATTTATAGCTCATGATCTTTCTATGGTAAAGCATATATCTAGTAGAATAGGGGTTATGTACTTAGGAAAATTAGTTGAGATTACTGAAAGTGATGAACTTTATAAAAATCCAGTTCATCCATATACTAAAGCACTTTTATCAGCTATACCAATTCCAGATCCTAATATTACAAAAGCTAACAAGAGGATAATACTACAAGGAGATGTTCCAAGTCCACTAAATCCCCCTTCGGGATGTAGATTTAGAACAAGATGTAAGTATGCAATGCCTATTTGTAGTGAAGTTGATCCTGTTTTAAGGGAAATAAGTAATAATCACAGCGTGGCTTGTCACCTTGTAGGTAAGTAGTTAATTTAGGGGTATAGAAACTGTAAAATTATATTTACAGTTTTTATATAAATACATAATAAATTAAGGAGGAGATATTGTGAAAAAAGTATTATCACTACTACTCACAGTAGTGCTAGCTTTAGCATCCTTAGTTGGTTGTACAGCTAACAATTCTGGTGGGGGAGAAAAGAAAGACCTAATGATAGTAAGACATAATTTAGGATCAGATCCAGAAACAATAGACCCAGCATTAAATGCAGCAGTTGATGGAGCTATAATACTTGTTAACACATTTGAAGGGCTTATGAGACTTGATGAGAAAGACCAACCGCTTGAAGGTGTAGCGACTGAATATACCATTTCTGAAGATATGTTAACTTATACATTTAAATTAAGAAAGTCAAAATGGTCAGACGGAGAAGAAGTTACAGCACATGATTTTGAATATGCTTGGAAAAGAGCATTAGATCCTGCTACAGCAGCAGATTATGCTTATCAATTATACTACATCAAAAATGGTGAGAAATTCAATAATGGAGAAGTTAGTGCAGATGAAGTAGGGGTTAAGGCTTTAGATGATTATACTTTAGAAGTTGTACTTGAAGCACCAACTCCATACTTCTTAGAATTAACAGCATTCCCAACTTACTTCCCAGTAAGAAAAGATATAATAGAAGCTCATGGAGAAAAATGGGCATTAAATCCAGAAACTCATATTTCAAATGGACCATTCAAAGTTGTTAAGTGGGAACACAATGATATAATGGAACTTGTAAAAAATGAAAATTATTATGATAAGGATAGAGTAAAATTAGATGGAATTCACTTCTACTTTATGACTGAATCTTCAACAGCACTTGCAGCATTCGAGTCAGGAGAAGTTGACTATATAGAATCAATGCCATCTGAAGAAATACCAAGACTTATGAAAGAAAGTGATGAATTTAAAATATTCCCAAATCTTGGAACATACTTCTACGTATTCAATACTACTAAAGAGCCTGTTAACGATGCAAGAGTTAGAAAAGCTCTATCTATGGCAATAGATAGAAAATCTATAGTAGAAGTTATAACTAAGGCAGGTCAAATACCAGCATTATCATTTGTTCCAGAAGGAATAACAGAGCCAGATGGATCAGACTTTAATAAAAATGCAAAGGACTATGGATTAGCATTGACTCCTAAAGTTGAGGAGGCTAGGGCTCTTCTTGCAGAAGCAGGATATCCAGATGGTAAAGGATTCCCTAAATTAACAGTTATATACAATACACATGAAGGGCATAAGGCAATAGCAGAAGCTATTCAAGCTATGTGGAAAGATAATTTAGGAATAGAAATAGAGCTTCAAAATCAAGAATGGAAAGTATTCCAAGATACTAGAGATAACGGAGATTTTGTTATAGCTAGACATGGATGGCTTGCAGATTATGTTGACCCTATGACATTCCTTGATATGTGGTATTCAACAAGTGGAAACAATAATGCTCACTGGAAAAATGAAGAGTTTGATAGATTAATAAATGAAGCAAAAACTGCAGCAGACGAAAAAACAAGATTTGAAATTATGCATAAAGCACATGATTTAATGATGGAAGAAATGATAGTAATGCCAATATACTACTACACAAATCCAGAAATGATAAAATCTTATGTTAAAGATGTAAGAGTATCTCCACTTGGATTTGTTTATTATGACGAAGCGTATATAGAAAGATAAAATAGGAAAATATAAAGAGAGCTAGTGCTCTCTTTATATTTTTTTGAAAGGAGATATACATGGAGTACATATTTGATGATTACAAAGAAACGAAAAGAATTTATCACATAGTCAGCTTAAATGATCTTGACAATGTGATAAAAAATGGAATATGTTACGATGATAAAATAACTTACAATACAAAATATAAAGGATTTCATGATTATATAGATAGATTCAAGGGAAGCAATATACCACCTTGGGTAAAGAGAAATGAATGTATATTTGGAAGCTTAAATTATAAATTAGGACATCATTTTCATTCTCATAGTGCTATATTATCAGTTAAGGTAAATGAAGATAGATGTTGGGTTGCTAATGAGAATTTAGCAAATACAATATATGAACCATTTGCTCTTAGAAATACAGCTTCATTTGAAAACTGTAAAAAATTTCTAAATAGCAAAGGTGAGATAATTCTAAGGGATTACTGGGATACATCTTTAAGTTTTAGCGAAAATCTAAAATTAAGAAAAGATTTACAAAAAGGGTACGATGCAGAGGTATTAATATGTCATTGTATTCCAAAAGAAGATATAGAGATTTTATATATATGTTCAGATCACGATATAATGAGTCTGGATAAATTTTATAAGTATTTTTCATAATATATCCCTTTGGGATATTTTTTTTTCATTTATTATAATGTTATAATTAATATATTAAAAATCTAGGGGGTAGCAAAGTGAAAGTAGGAAAACTTACATCAGATCAATTAAAAAATCTAGTTTTTAGCACATTAAATACTAGAAGAAGTGAAGTTATGGTAAGACCAAATGTAGGAGAAGATTGCTCGGTAATAGACTTTGGAGAATATGTATGCGTAATGAGTACAGACCCTATTACAGGAACTAGTGAGGAAATAGGAAAGCTTGCTGTGCATATAACTTGTAACGATATAGCAGCTAGTGGAGTCAATCCTTTAGGTATAATGCTTACAATAATGGCTCCAGAAGGAACAAGTGAAGAAGAAATAAAGAAAATTATGTTAGATGCATCGAATGAAGCATCAAAACTTAATGTAGATATAATAGGTGGGCATACAGAAATTACTACAGCAGTAAATAGAATAGTGGTATCATCAACTGGCATAGGTAAAGAGAGAAAGAAGAATATATTAAATAAAGAAATACCTAAAGATAAAGATTTAATAATACTTACTAAAGGTGCAGGGATTGAAGGAACAGGAATAATATGTTTTGAAAAAGAAGAAGAATTAACCAATATATATGGAAAAGATATTGTAAGTGAAGGGAAAAGGTTATTAGATAACATAAGCGTTGTAAAGGAAGGTATCATAGGTGGAAAAGTAGGGGTAAGCTTTATGCATGATGTTACAGAAGGAGGGATTTTAGGTGGAATATGGGAGGTATGTGATCTTTATAATTTAGGATGCATAATAAATAAGGATAAGATATATATAAATAATTCTACAAAAGTTATATGTAATCACTATAATATAGATCCTTTAAGACTTATATCCAGTGGCTCTATGTTAATTGGTGTATCTAGTGAAAAGTTTGAGAAACTGAAACTAGAGTTTGAAAAAGAAAATATACACTACTCTATTATAGGAGAATTTACAAAAGACAAAGAAATATTTATAGAAAATAATGGAGTGAAATACATTGTAGATCCACCTGAAAGTGATGAATTATATAAAGTGCTATAATATTACAATATACATCTTTAGTTGACAAAGTTTTGTTAGAAATGTTATGTTAGGTATATATAATCTAGAAATATTAATTTATAGGGGGGATAGAATGAAAAAAATATTAAGTTTATTTGCATGTGTGTTACTAATATTTATATCAAGTTTCACATCAGCATTTGGACAATCTAATCAAATAAGGGCTATAGTTGATGGAAGAGTCATGACTCTACAGACAGTTCAAATAAGACTAAATGGTGTAGAATTAAGAAATGATGTTCCTCCTGTTATACTTAACAATAGAACTTTGGTACCGGTGAGGATAGTATCAGAAAGTTTAGGAGCAAAAGTTGAATGGAACAGCATAACTAGAACTGTTACTATTACAAGAGATGACAAAATTATAATATTAACTATAGATAATAGTAGGGCACAGGTAAATGGAAAAAGCATTACACTACCAGATAATGTCCCTGCAAAGCTCGTGAACGGTAGAACTATGGTTCCTGTTAGATTCGTGTCTGATGAATTAGGGTTAGATGTAGGCTGGAATGATGTATCTAGGACAGTGATATTAAATACTAGAATAATACAGTTTAATAATATAAATGTTAGTAATAATGAAGTAAGGCTAAGAATGTCTGAAAATGTTATATATAGACATGCAGTTTATTCAAATCCACATAGGTTAGTTGTAGATATTGACAATACAAGAATGAACTTAACTAAAACTAATTACGACGGTGTAGGAGCATTAATAAAAGGTGTAAGAATGTCTCAATTCCAAAGTAATCCCCTTGTATCGAGGGTTGTGATAGACCTAAATGAAGCTCCAAAATATAGTATAGATCAAAGAAATAATGAAATCATAATTAGATTTGATTATTCTGTTAATGCAAGCTCAGAAAATGCTAAGTACCTAATTGCAATAGATGCAGGGCATGGCGGTACAGATCCAGGTGCTATAGGCGTTGAAAGAAAATTAAGAGAAAAAGACTTTAACCTAGATATAGCTAAGAGGCTCGACGAAATGTTTAGAAACAATGGGTACAGAACACTAATGACTAGAAGTGAGGATGTGTTTGTAGCTTTAAGTGAAAGAGCAGCTATGGCAAATCAAAATAATGCAGATGTATTTGTAAGTATACATGCAAATTCATTTACTAACCCTAGCGTATCTGGAATCGAAACTCTATATTATCCAAACAATGGGGATAGAGCTAATGGTAGAGATAATGAAACTTTAGCTAGAATGATTCAAGAAGAATTAATAAAAGAAACAAATGCTATAGATAGAAAGATAAAAGAAAGACCAAATCTTTTAGTACTCAATTCAACAAATATGCCTGCTGCTTTGGTGGAGTTAGGATTTTTATCAAATCCACAGGAAGAGGCATTACTAGATAACAATGAGTATAAGAATAAATTAGTTAGAGCTTTATATAATGCAATAGTTAGATATATCAAAAGAGATGGAGTGTAAAAACATTCCATCTCTTTTACATGTTTTACCTTTTAATAATATTTTCCTTGGTGTATAATAATTTAGTAAGTAAATAGCTATTAGAAAGGATGATTTTATTTTGAAGAGAATCGGTGGCAGAAAGAATGATCAATTAAGAGAAGTAAAAATAACAAGAGATTACACTAAATATGCAGAAGGATCTGTTCTTATAGAAATGGGAGATACGAAAGTTATATGTAATGCATCAATAGAAGAAAAAGTTCCTCCTTTTTTAAAAAATAGTGGAACAGGATGGATTACAGCAGAGTATTCTATGCTACCAAGGGCAACTCACTCAAGAAAAATAAGAGAATCATCTAAGGGTAAATTAGAGGGAAGAACTCAAGAGATACAAAGACTTATAGGAAGAGCTTTAAGATCTGTTATAGACCTTAAGGCATTAGGTGAAAGAACTATATGGATAGATTGTGATGTAATTCAAGCCGATGGAGGTACTAGAACTGCATCTATAACCGGTGCTTTTGTAGCCATGGCAGATGCTGTATACAAGGTATATAAATCTAAAGGGTTAAAGAAAATGCCTATAACATCATTTGTTTCTGCGGTAAGTGTTGGCATAATAAATGGAGAAAAAATATTAGATTTATGTTATGAGGAAGACTCAAATGCACAAGTTGATATGAATATAGTAATGACAAACAAAGGAGAATTCGTTGAGATACAAGGTACAGGAGAGGAATTTCCATTTACAAAAGAAGAATTAGATAGCCTGATAGATTTAGGCCAAATAGGAAATAGAAATCTTATAAAAGCACAAAGAGAAGCTTTAGGAGATATATCTAAGTTAATATTAGGAGATGAAGTTGAAGTTGTTATAGCAACTTCAAATAATCATAAACTAACTGAAATAGGAAAAATTCTAAGTGAATTCAATGTTAAGGTGCTTTCTCTGAATGATCTTGGATTTAAAGATATAAAAATTGATGAAACTGGAAGTACATTTGAGGAAAATGCACTTATAAAAGCTAGAGAAGTTATGAAAAGAACTGGAAAGATAGCAATAGCTGACGATTCAGGCCTTATGGTTGATATATTAGGTGGAAGACCCGGAATTTATTCAGCTAGATTTGCAGGAGAGAATTCTACTGATAAGCAAAACAACGAAAAACTATTAAAGCTTTTAAATGGATATCCTCTAGAAAAAAGGAGTGCAAGATTTGTGTCATCAATAGCTGTTGTTTTTCCAGATAAGAGAGAATTTACAGTAAAAGGAACTTGTGAAGGAAAAATAGCCTTAACCCCTGTAGGTGAAAATGGATTTGGATACGATCCATTATTCATAGTTGATGGATATGACAAAACATTTGGAGAACTCAGTAGTGAAGTAAAAAATAAAATAAGTCATAGAGCAAAAGCTATGGAAAAGATGAAAGTTGAATTAGAAAAGAGGATATAGAAATGAAAGTAGGTATACTTGGAGATACTCACAAAAACATGAGATATATAGATGAAGCCATACAATATTTGAAAGAATGTGATCTGATACTTCATACTGGCGACAACTTTATAGATTCAAAATATATATACAAAATGACAGGAGTACAAACACTAGGAGTAGCTGGAAACTGTGATTTTGAAGATGTTGAAGATGAAATTTTATTTAATATAAAAGGATATAATGTGTATTTATGCCATGGTCATAAACACTATGTAAATTCAGGTATAGAAAGAATAAAACAAAAGGCTAAAGACATTGGAGCAAATATAGTAGTATTTGGGCATACTCATGAATATATGAATCATACTGAAGATGATATTTTATTTTTGAACCCAGCAAGCATTACTTCTCCTAGAGGAGGAAGTAAAAGAGGTTTTATAATAATGGATATAGAAAGTGAAAGTGTAAAAGTTAACAAAATAATACTTTAATACAGAGGAGACATAAGGATATTTATGGAGTATATTGCGGGATATTTGTTTATATTCTTTTCAAGATGTCTAGATGTATCTATGGCAACTATAAGAACTATATTAGTAGTGAAGGGAAAGAAATTTACTGCAGCTTCTATAGGTTTTTTAGAAATAATTATATATGTATTTGCTATAAATAAGGTTTTGACAGGTATGGATAATATAGGTAATGTAATATCTTATGCATTAGGATTTGCAACAGGAAACTACTTAGGAGTTGTTATAGAAGAAAAAATGGCTCTTGGAACTTTGATTGTGCAGGTAGTTACAAACAGAGATATAGAAAAATTCTCAAAATACCTAAGAGAAAATGGATTTGGAATTACTGTTATGGAAGGACACGGAAAAGAGGGTAAGATACATATACTCCAAAGTGTATTGCACAGAAAAGACCTCCATAGCTTTGAAAAGTATGTAAATAAATACGACGATTCAGCCTTTATTACAATATCAGATGCTAGAACAATAAGAGGCGGATATTTCAAAAACAGAATTATAAATAAAAAATGACCAAGATTTGGTCATTTTTTTATAATGAATAGGAAATTATAAACTTTTTGAATTGTGGATAATTTATAATTTCCGTTATGAATTTCAAGAAAGTCTACCTTTAAAATCTTTCAAAGAAAGACTTTTTTATAATGAATAGGAAATTATAAACTTCTTGAATTATGGATAATTTATAATTTCCGTTATGAATTTCAAAAAAGTTCACCTTATAAAATCTTTCAAAGAAAGACTTTTTTATAAATAAAACAGTATTAAATATATAGTTGATAAAATTATTGAAATTATCATAAGAGGAAAACCTATCTTAAGATACTCTATAAATGATATTTCATTGTTATGTTTCTTTAGTATTCCAGCTATTATAACATTAGATGATGCTCCTATTAAACTTCCATTTCCTCCAAGGCAAGCACCTAAAGATAAAGCCCACCAAAGTGGCATTATATCCATAGAAGATAAAAGGGCTATTCTTTTGATTATAGGTATCATAGTTGCAACAAAAGGTATGTTATCCAAAAATGCCGACGCGATTGCAGAAGTCCAAAGAATTAGAATTGAAGCTAAAAATAAATTACCTTCAGTTGAATTTGCTATACCTTCAGCAATTTTATCTATTATACCTACTTTTTCAAGTCCACCTACTAATATAAATAGAAAGATGAAGAAAAATATAGTAGGCCACTCAATGTCATGTAAAATAGGCTCAACTTTAACCTTACTTATAAGAAGCATAATAGAAGCTCCTATAAGAGCAACTGATGAAGATTCAAGCCCGAAGTGCTGATGAGTTAAAAACCCGATAACTGTTATAAGTAATATAGTTAGTGATTTTATTAGAAGTTTTTTGTCTTTAATTGCTAATTTTTCATCAAACGAGAATATCTTTTGTTTTATATCTTCATCTATATTTAATTTATCTTTGTACATTGATTTAAAAGAAAATATGGTAACTAGAAGTATAACCAAAGATATAGGCCCTGTATTTAAAATAAAATCTAAAAAACCAAGGTTTGAAGAACTTCCAATCATAATATTAGGTGGATCCCCTACTAGTGTGGCTGTACCACCTATATTTGAAGCAAGTATCTGTGGAACTAAAAATGGTATAGGATTTAAATTTAAAGTGTCAGTTATAACTAAAGTTACAGGAGCTATTAAAAGAACTGTAGTTACATTATCTAAAAAAGCAGATAATATAGCTGTTACCAAGCTAAATACTATTATTATTCTTATAGGTTCTCCTTTTGCTACTTTTCCACATTTTATAGCTATATATTGAAAAACTCCTGTATTTTTTAGTATACTTACTATAATCATCATTCCAATGAGTAGTCCTATAGTGTTAAAGTCTATAAAGTGAATTGCTTCTTCTTGAGTTATTATTCCAAATAAAATCATCAAAGAAGCCCCAAAAAACGATATAGCTGTCCTATCTATTTTTTCTGTTATGATAAATAAATAAGTAAAAATAAATATTGAAACAGCTATAAAAGACTGAGAAAGCATAAAGATTCATCTCCTTATTTGAAAGTGTTATTGAGATTACTTAATTATTATAGTATATTGCATATAAAAGTAAACTAATATTAGCTCGACATATATTTACTGATTTTTTACAACTTATTCATATATTATTCTTATAATTATTTACACTAATCAAAAAAATATATTAAAATTGTAAGAAAACATTGATATATGAGCATACTTTTAATAAAATTTTATATATGCTATAATGTAAAGGTTACAATACAAATTATAAGAAACTAACTACATAGGAGGAAAAAAATGAGTTCACAATTTATAAAAAAGGAAAACAATGAAGTAACATTAGAGCTTACTATAAGTGCTGACAAATTTGAAGCTGCTACTGAGCAAGCTTACAACAAACTAAAGGGAAAATTCAATATACCAGGATTTAGAAAAGGTAAAGCACCTAGAAAGATAATAGAGTCTCAATATGGAAAAGGAGTATTTTTTGAAGATGCTTTAGATATAGCATTCCCACAAGAATATAAATTAGCACTTGATGAGCATAACCTAGAGCCTGTAGATAGACCAAGTGTAGATATAAAAGAAGCAAATGAAAATGGAGTAACTTTAGAAGTTATAGTTACAGTAAGACCAGAAGTTAAACTTGGACAATACAAAGGTATAGAAGTTGAAAAAATTGAATATACTGTAGAAGAAGATTCTGTGAATAAAAAGATTGAAGATATGTTAGAGCAAAATGCTAGATTTATCAATGTAACTGATAGAGCTGTACAAGACAAAGATATGGTATCTATAGATTTTAAAGGATTTGTTGATGGAGAGGCATTTGAAGGAGGAACTGCAGAAAACTATAACTTAGTTGTAGGATCAGGAACATTTATACCAGGATTTGAAGAGCAATTAGTAGGAGCAAACATTGGTGATGAAGTAGATGTAGATGTTACTTTCCCAGAAGAGTATCATGCTGAAAATTTAGCAGGGAAAAAAGCTTTATTTAAAGTAACTATAAAAGAAATAAAAGCTAAAGAACTTCCAAATCTTGATGATGAATTTGCTAAAGATGTAAGTGAATTTGATACATTAGAAGAATTAAAAGCTGATACAAAGAAAAAATTAGAAGAAGAATCAGCTAAAAGAGCTGCTGCAGAGTTTAGAGATAAAGTAATAGATAAAGTAGTAGAAAGCTCTGTTGTAGATATACCAGAAGCTATGATTAATACTCAAATAGATAGCATGATCAGAGATTTTGACTATCAATTAAGATATCAAGGCCTTGATATAGAGAAATACTTAGAATTTACTGGAACTAAGATAGAAGACTTAAAAGAGCAAATGAAAGAAGAAGCTCAAAATAGAGTTAAAACAGGATTAGTTTTAGAAGAAATTACTAAGGTTGAGAATATCGAAGTTTCTGAAGAAGAACTAGAAAAAGAAATAGAAAATATGGCAAATATGTACAAAATGGAATTAGACAAATTCAAAGCTACATTAAAAGATGAAGACAAAGAATATTTAAAAGAGAATGTAGCTGTTAGAAAAGCTGTTGATATGATAGTAGAAAATACTAAGACAGCATAATTACAGTAGCCTTTGGGCTACTGTATCTGTATATAAATAAAAACTAGGAGGGGTAGTTTGTATGGCTTTAGTACCTATTGTAGTTGAACAAACTGGAAAAGGAGAAAGATCTTACGATATATATTCTAGACTTTTAAAAGACAGAATAATATTTTTAGGTGAAGAGGTAAACGATGTTACAGCAAGCTTAGTAGTTGCACAGCTTCTATTTTTAGAATCTGAAGACCCAGATAAAGACATATATCTATACATAAATTCACCAGGTGGAAGTATAACTTCAGGGATGGCCATTTATGATACGATGCAATACATAAAGCCAGATGTATCTACAATTTGCATAGGTATGGCAGCCTCAATGGGAGCATTTTTACTTGCAGCTGGAGCAAAAGGAAAAAGATTTGCTCTTCCAAATAGTGAAATAATGATCCATCAGCCTTTAGGAGGAACGAGAGGACAAGCAACCGATATTAAGATACATGCTGAAAGAATTCTAAGAATGAAAGAAAATTTAAATAAGATACTATCAGAAAGAACAGGTCAACCTCTCGAAAAAATAGCAGTAGATACCGAAAGAGATTATTTTATGGAAGCTACTGAGGCTAAAGAGTATGGAATAATAGATGAAGTAATCGCAAATAGACCATAAGTCAAAGAGGTGTAAAAATGTCAAGATTTGATGATAAAAAACATTTAAAGTGTTCATTTTGTGGTAAAAATCAAGAGCAAGTTAAAAGACTTATAGCAGGTCCAAATGTATACATATGTGATGAATGTGTTGATCTTTGTGATGAAATAATTAAAGAAGAATTTGAGGATTCTTTTGAAAATGAAACTAGAGGTCTTCCAAAACCTAAAGAAATAAAGAGCATACTAGATGAGTATGTTATAGGTCAAGATGAAGCTAAAAAAGCACTTTCAGTTGCTGTATATAACCACTATAAAAGAATATTTGGTGGAAAGAAGAATGTAAGTAAAGATGTTGAGCTACAAAAAAGTAATATTTTGCTTTTAGGACCTACAGGATCAGGTAAAACTCTTTTAGCTCAGACTATGGCGAAACTTCTCAACGTGCCTTTTGCAATAGCAGATGCTACATCTTTAACTGAAGCAGGATATGTAGGAGAAGATGTAGAGAACATTCTTTTAAAGTTAATTCAAGCTGCAGATTATGATATAGAAAGAGCAGAAAAAGGAATTATTTACATAGATGAAGTTGATAAAATAGCAAGAAAATCAGATAATCCATCTATAACTAGAGATGTAAGTGGAGAGGGAGTTCAGCAGGCACTACTTAAAATATTAGAAGGTACTACTGCTAATGTTCCACCACAAGGAGGAAGAAAGCACCCACATCAAGAGTTTCTACAAATAGATACTACTAATATACTGTTTATTGTAGGTGGAGCTTTTGATGGAATACAAAAGATAATACAAAAGAGAATAGGACAAAAATCTCTAGGATTTGGAGCTAAGATAGAAAGTAAAAAGGATATGGACCTTGGAGAACTTTATAAAAAAGTTCAACCAGAAGATTTACTGAAATTTGGGCTTATACCGGAGTTTATAGGTAGGGTTCCTGTAGTTGTATCTTTAGATTTATTAGATGAGAATGCATTAGTTAAGATATTAAGAGAACCTAAGAATGCTCTTACAAAACAGTACAAAAAACTGTTTGAAATGGATAATGTAGAGTTAGAATTTGAAGATGAAGCACTTTTAGCAGTAGCTAAAAAAGCAATAGAGAGAAACACTGGAGCTAGAGGGCTTAGAAGTATACTAGAAAATGTTATGATGGATATAATGTTTGAGATTCCATCAAGAGAAGATATCCAAAAGGTTAAAGTCACAAGAGAGACTATAGAAGAAGGAAAAGAGCCAAGAATAATATTAAAAGATGGAAGTAATAAACCAGGTGAAAGTGCATAGTTAGGGGCCTTAGGCCCCTTTTGTTATTGCTCCTAATACTCCAAACATAATTATTACAAGTACTGGATGTACTTTCTTTGAAAATAATACAGCTAATGATATGATAAGTATAAATATAGAGTAAAAGTCTGTTATACTCTTTGAAAAAGAAGAAAATGCGGATGAAAGTATTAAGCTTATTGTAATAGGCCTTAGTGATTTAAATGATAGCATTACATATTTATTTTCCTTATATTTTTCTAGCTTAGGAGAAATTATGTTCATAGCTATTAAAGAAAAGAAAATTACACCTAAGGTAGCAAATAGACTACCAAAAAAACCTTGATGTTTATAGCCTATAAATGTAGCAGAGTTTATAGCTATCGGGCCAGGAGAGGTTTGAGATATTGCTAGTATATCTAAGAATTCTTCAAAATCTATAAATCTTTTTGATAGTACAAGCTCTCTTTCCATATATGGAAGCATTGCATAACCTCCGCCAAAGCTAAATGCTCCTATCTTAAAAAAAGATAAAAATATATCTATTAAGTTCTTGAAAGTATACATAATCCAGTGAATCCTCCTATCAGTATAACCCATATAGGATTAATATTTAAAAAAGTTACTATTACAAATGAAGAAATTACAAACATAATATTAAATTTGGTTTTGTCCATTTTTTTTGCCAAATTCCAAAATGAATATATTAGTAGAGAAACTACAACGGGTCTTACACCGTAGAAAAATCCTTTTAACACTTGTGAGTTTTTGGTTAGATTATAGTAATAAGCTAAAATTAATATAGATATGAATGAAGGAAGGACAACTCCTAATAGACACAAAAGGCTACCTAATACTTTATAAAATCTATAACCAAGCAGCAAAGATAAATTTACAGCAATAGCACCAGGAAAACTTTGGGCAACGGAAATATAATCTAGAAATTCTTCAGAACTTATAAGTTTTTTATTAATTACAAGTTCTTTTTCTATGATAGGAATCATAGCATAGCCTCCACCAAATGTAAAAAAACCTATTCTTAAAAAAGTAATAAATAAATCTAACAATATTTTTACCTCCTGAAATTCAATAAATATTTTAAGCAATATAAATATTATAACATAATAACATTTTATAATATTGAAAAAAAATTATGGGAAATATATAATAGTATAAGTATTTTTAATTTATTTTCTATATAATTCCAATCGAACACATTTCGAGTTTAAAATAAAGAGGCACTACAATTTAAGGAGTGATTTTATGGAAACAAGCTACACAATAAAGGAGCATACATTGCCTATTATACCACTAAGAGGACTGTCAGTATTTCCATATATGGTACTGCACTTTGATGTTGGAAGAGAAAAATCTATAAATGCTCTTGAAGATGCTATGGTTGATGAACAATTAATATTTTTAACATCTCAAAAAGAAGCAGAAATAGATATTCCAACTGTTGATGATTTTTATCATGTTGGAACAATCTGCAAAATAAAGCAAATGTTAAAATTACCTGGAGATACAATAAGAGTACTGGTAGAGGGGTTATCAAGAGCTAAGATAAAAGAAATAATTCAAGAAGAACCTTACTACAAAGCTGTATTAGAGGAAGCTATATACGATGTAGAGTCTGAAAAAGATAAAGAATTAGAAGCACTTATGAGAAGTGTTCTTGACACATTTGAAGAATATATAAATATAGGAAACAAAATATCTCCTGAAATATTACTAACATTATCTGATATGACAGATCCTAATAGGTTTGTAGATACTATATCTGCAAATATGGTATTAAAACCTAGTCAAAAGCAAGAAATATTAGAAATATTCGAGCCAAAAGAAAGACTAGAGAAAATATATAAATTACTTCTTGAAGAAATAGAAGTCCTAGAAATAGAGAAAAAAATAGGATTAAGAGTTAAGAAGCAAATAAATAAAGTTCAAAAGGAATACTATCTAAGAGAACAATTAAAAGCTATACAAAGAGAATTAGGAGAAGATGAAGAGTCTTTAGATGAATTAGAACAATATAGAAAAAAATTGCAAAAACTGAAAGTTAAACCTGAAATAAAAGACAAAATATCTAAAGAGATAGATAGATTGTCTAGAATGTCTCCTTCATCAGCAGAAGGTGTTGTAGTTAGAAATTACATAGACACGATATTCTCTCTTCCTTGGGATAAAGAAAGCAAAGAGAAATTAGATATAAAAGAAGGAAGAAAGATACTTGATGAAGATCACTATGGACTTGAGAAAGTAAAAGAAAGAATACTTGAATATCTTGCTATAAGAAAGCTTTCAAAATCTATGAAAGGCCCTATACTTTGTTTAGTTGGACCTCCAGGAGTTGGTAAAACATCTATAGCAAAATCTATAGCAAGAGCATTAAATAGACAATTTGTAAGAGTATCTCTTGGCGGAGTTAGAGATGAAGCAGAAATTAGAGGACATAGAAGAACTTATATAGGAGCTATACCTGGAAGAATAATAAATGCTATAAAAGAAGTTGGAACCAAAAATCCAGTTTTATTATTCGATGAGATAGATAAGATGGCATCAGATTTCAGAGGAGACCCTGCATCAGCAATGCTAGAAGTATTAGATCCAGAGCAAAATAAAGAATTTACTGATCACTATCTAGAAATTCCATTTGATTTATCTAAAGTGCTATTTGTTACAACTGCAAACAGCTTAAGCACTATTCCAAGACCACTTTTAGATAGAATGGAAGTTATAGAAGTTTCAGGATATACAGAAGAAGAAAAAGTAAAAATAACTACTAGATATCTTCTTCCAAAACAAATAAAAGAACATGGATTAAAAGAAGATTTCCTAAAAATTAGTGAAGAAACTATAAAGGATATAATATCTTACTACACAAGAGAATCAGGAGTTAGAAACTTAGAAAGAAAAATAGGCCAGGTATGCAGAAAAGCTGCTACAAGATATGTAGAAAATCCAAATCTAAAGATGATTAGGGTAAATAAAAATAACCTAGAAAAATATCTTGGAAAGCCTATATTTAAGTTCCAAATGGCAAAAGAAAAGCCTGAGATAGGTATAGTAACAGGTCTTGCTTGGACTTCTGTTGGTGGAGATACATTGTCAATAGAAGTTACACCTATGAAAGGTAATGGAAAGCTTGTTTTGACAGGTCAACTAGGAGATGTAATGAAAGAGTCTGCAAAAGCAGGTATATCGTATATAAGGTCTACTTGTGAAAAATACAATATAAATCCAGATTTCTATAAAGAACTGGATATACACATTCATATTCCAGAAGGAGCAATACCAAAAGATGGACCATCAGCTGGTATAACAATGTGCAGTGCAGTTATTTCTGCTTTATCGAAAATACCAGTAGATAGTACAGTTGCTATGACTGGAGAAGTTACCTTAAGAGGAAGAGTACTTCCTGTTGGAGGTATAAAAGAAAAAGTTCTTGCGGCTTATAGAGCAGGTATAAGAAAAGTACTACTTCCAGAGGATAACAAAAGAGATTTAGAAGAGATACCAGAAAATGTGAAAAAGAAAATGGAATTTGTTATAGTTAAAAGTATGGATGAGGTACTAGAACATGCATTAGTTAGGAATGGTGAAAAAATTGAAGATTAAATCTACAGAAATGGTTGTAAGTGCAGTAAATAAAGATCAATATCCAAATGAAGGTTTGCCAGAAATTGCTTTAGTTGGAAGATCAAATGTTGGTAAATCATCAACTATAAATTCACTTTTAAATAGGAAGTCATTTGCAAGAGTAAGTCAAACTCCTGGAAAGACTAGAACTATAAACTTTTATAGAATAAATAAAGAATTTTACTTTGTAGACCTACCAGGATATGGGTACGCGAAAGTATCAAAAACTGAACAAGCTCAGTGGGGAAAAATAATGGAAAGATACCTAAAAGATAGAAAAGAACTTTGCAATATATTCCTACTTGTAGATATAAGACATGAACCAACTGAGCAAGATAAGCAAATGTATGAATGGATAAAATACTTTGGATATGAGTGTACTGTAATAGCTACAAAATCAGATAAGATATCAAAAGGAAACTACCAAAAGCACTTCTCTATCATAAGAAAAAAATTAGGACTTTCAGATGAGAAGATAATACCTATATCGTCTTTGAAGAAAACAGGAATAGAAGAGCTTTGGGAAGAAATAATAGATATATATACAAAAAATGGATATGTTGTCACTACTGAATAGACCTTTTAAGGTCTATTTTTTTGACCATATATTAGGAAGTTCATAAAAAAATATAATAATATTATAAAAAAAAATGTAGTTGATTTAATTTATGGCCGGTGTTAAAATAAATCAGACTACTAAAATAGACAAAAAAACACATATATTCGACAAACAAAGGAGGGTAAAACTATGAGCAACAATGAGTTAAAAAAAGATATAGGTTTTGTAACTGCATTATCTTTAGTTGTAGGAATGGTTATAGGCTCTGGAGTATTTTTTAAGCCTACAGACGTATTCACAGCAACAGGTGCACCAGGGCTAGGTATAATAGCTTGGATACTTGGTGGAGTTATATCTATAGCAGCAGGTCTTACAGCAGCAGAAGTTTCAGCAGCTATAACAAAACCAGGTGGTATGATGACATACCTTAAAGAAACATATGGAGATGTTTGGGGATACATGCTTGGATGGGCTCAAACAATAGTATATTTCCCAGCTGTAATAGCAGCTCTTGGTATTATATTTGCAACTCAAGCAGTAAGTCTATTAGGAATCGGAGATACATTAATAATACCTATAGCAATATTAACTATAATATTTTTAGTATTTATGAATTCATTAGGATCAAAAACAGGTGGAATTATTCAAACAGTTTCAACTATAGGAAAGCTAATACCGTTATTTGCAATAATAATTATAGGATTTATGAATGGTGATGGTGGTTCAGCAAGGTTATTCCCAATAGTATCTAGAGAATACAATCTTGCTACAGCACTTGGATCAGCTCTTGTAGCTACAATGTTCGCTTACGATGGATGGATAATGGTTGGAAATATAGCAGGAGAAATGAAAAATCCTGGTAAAGATTTACCTAAAGCTATAGTAGGTGGATTATCTTTAGTAATGGGAGTTTATGTATTAATAAATATAGCATACCTTTACGTTCTTCCTGCTGATGTATTAGCAGCAACTCCTACACCAGCAGCGGATGTTGCAAAAGTTATATTTGGTTCATCTGGTGGTAAAGTTATAACAGTAGGTATATTAGTATCTATATTCGGGGCATTAAATGGATATATTTTAACTGGGCCAAGAGTACCTTACGCTTTGGCAGTTGAGAATAAATTACCTGGTAGTGAATGGTTATCTAAACTTCACCCAACTTTAGGAACACCAGTAAATGCAAGTATAGGTATCGTATTACTTTCAATGGTTTATGCACTTTCAGGACAATTTGGAATGTTAACAGATTTATTAACATTTATAATATGGATATTCTATGTTATGACATTTGTTGCTGTATTTGTTCTAAGAAAAAATAGACCAGAACTTGAAAGACCTTATAAAGTTCCTTTCTATCCAGTTGTGCCTATGATAGCAATACTTGGAGGATTATATATTATAGTAAATACATTATTAACTCAGCCGCTATACGCAGGATTAAGCTTAGGAGTTACATTATTAGGACTTCCTGTATACAATGCTAGAAAATCTAAATTTAAGCAATTACAAGAGAATCAATAATATAAATACCGTCATCACACTGTGATGACGGTATTTATATTTATTTTAATGTATAACTGTAAGTTGTATATTGATCTGTATTCCAAGGGGTATAAAAAGAGATAGTAATTTTATTTAAATCGTTATTTTGGATATATTTTCTAGATTCTGAATTAGATTTTAATTTTTCATATAAAGATTCACTTATGTTTTGTAAATTATTTAAAATAGCGGTTTGGCTTTTCTTTTCATAAATGTCATATATGGGAATTTCTATATATAATTCTTTCGTGTTGGCAATAATTCCAAACTTTCTTAGTATAAAATTTTTATTTTCATGTACAAAATTATATACTATGGTTTGAGTTTCTAATTCTTCTGTAGATTGCTCTATATTAGCAATTTCAGATAAAAAAGTTTGACCTGTTGTGTATTCATAATTTGACATATTCTTGTTATCTATAAAATTAGTATAAAGTGTATTTAATTTTAAAAATCCATAAGTATCCTTAATACATAACTGGAATATCTCTTTATTAATTTCATTCGATATATTTTCAGCCTCTTCTCTACTCATGTTTTCATGATTAATAGATAATTCAAGACTGATAAACAAATTATTAAATTGTTTTTTATTTTGGTTTTCATACATCAATAGATTATCTTCATAAATATTTATTGTAATTAAATCTAGTAGTTTTTTATTATTAACATAATCTGCTATTTTTCCTTCAAAATAGTTAACTACATAATCCATAGGCATAGAATCTATTATTTTCATCAGCTTTATTTGTTCAGATTGAGGTAATTTTCGAAAATCTGATAGATTTGGAAGGTCTTTAAAATCATCAGAGTCTTTTATATCTGTTTTATAATTTATGCTGAAGATACACAAAAGTAAAAGAAACATGAAAAATATAATTTTTGTTGTACTTTTCAAAAACAACTCCCCCTTTATACATATATTTACAAATATTATATATTAATATATAATATTTGTAAATATATGTATTGTTTGTAAATAAGATCTTGAATCAAGAAAACTATGATTGTTAAAGGGGGATAGTCATTATGAGTAAGATTAAAAAAACTATATTTTTAATATTTTCGTTAGTTTTATTATTTTCAAACCTAGCTTTTGCCGATAATTTAGATGAAAAGAGAATTAAAGAAAGAGCAGAGTGGGCTATAGATAATATAAAACCAGAATATTATGAGGGTATAAGAGAAGATGATTTTTCTACTAAGTCAATAGGGAGTGGATGGATAACAACTCGAGTTCATGAAAATCATATTTACAATGGTCTGTATACAGTTGGTGCGATACAAACACAAGCTAGATGGACTTCAGATTACAATTTAAATGTTGTAGATTATGAAGTTGTCAAATTTAATGCATATAAATATACAACAACTGGAGTAATGAATAAAAAATTTAATTCGTATTTGGTAGCAAAAGATAATGCTAAACTTATTTTTACAGTAACTATTGTAGATTTTACAGGAGATTACTGGTTAACACATGACTATAATCTACATGGAAAAGGAAATTATAGCTTTAGAGTATATTGATATAAAACTTAAAACATAACATTAAATTTTGTGATTTTTATTAATCAAGATCTTATTACAAACTTGTCAACTCCAAAATCCTAGGGTTATTATAAGTAAAGTAAGAGGCAGTCTTAAAGGAGTTTTGATACAAGCACATAATACAGCTCCCTCTAATACTATGTAATTAAGGAAAAATATTGAAGTATAAGAGGAGCTGATTGTAATGAGTGGTAAAGTTAAAAGAGTTTTTCCAGGTGGAAATACTTCACTAGGCTTTTATTCATTTTATGACAACATGATTGATAAGTATGCCAACAGAATATTTGTAATTAAAGGTGGACCGGGAGTTGGTAAATCCTCAATGATGAAAAGAGTAGGTCAAGAATTTATAAGAAGAGGATACGATGTAGAGTTTCACCATTGTTCATCTGACAATAACTCTATAGATGGATTAGTAATACCTGCATTAAAAGTTGCATTACTTGACGGTACGGCACCACATATAGTAGATCCCAAAAACCCAGGAGCAGTTGATGAAATAATACATTTAGGAGATTATTGGGACACAGAAAAAATTGAACAAAAGAGAGAAGATATAATAAAAAGTAATAAAGAAGTTGGAAGATGCTTTGCTCGAGCATATAAATTTTTGGCAGCTTGTAGACCGATAGTATTAGATATACAAGAAAAACACAAAGAAGCTATGGATTATGGAAAGGTTAATTTTGAAATAGCTAAACTAATAGAAGGAATATTCACATTTGTAGATCCAAGCCCTACACTAGGAAAAGAAAGACACCTATTTGGAAGTGCAATAACTCCAGATGGACATGTAGAGCATACAGATTCTATATTAGATGGAGCTAGGACTATATATTATATAAAAGGTGAAATAGGAACTGGAAAATCTACTTTATTAGAAAAGGTATATAAAGAAGCTGTCATAAAGGGAATAGATGTAGAAGTATATCACGCTCCTTTAATGCCTGAAAAGATAGAGACAGTTCTTATCGAAAGTTTAGGAGTAGCATTTACAACAAGTTCTTTATTTAAAGAAAATAACTGTAAGACTATAGATTTAGATCAATACCTAGACAAAGAAGTAATAGAAAAATATAAAGATGAATTAGAATACAATAAGAGAATATTAAATGAACTTTTCAATCAAGGAATTTTGAATATACAAAATGCTAAAAGAGAACATGATGTTGTAGAGAAATATTATATAGCTCATATGAACTTTGATGCTATAGAAAAGCTAAGATATAACATAATAGATAGAATACTAAAATATGAAAAATAACAATAAGAGACCAGATTTGGTCTCTTATATAGTATCTGGATCTTTTTTAAAGTATACCCTCTTGCTCTTGCTTTTACAATCTTTGATAAGTTCTTCAATTCTCGAAATCTCTTCTACAAGATTGTCAAACACATCATGAGGTACATTGTAATACAAATATAAATCTTCAAAATGTCTAAGTGATGTATGAAATCCTTTGTGTATCTCTATAAAACTTTCGAACATAGTGGATTTAGCAGCATTTCTGAATTGATCCATATCATATCGTATTACTTTTATTATCTCATCTTTAGTGGCGAATGTTCCCATTATCATAGGATAAGGAGAAATCCTCTGAAGAAAATAATTATCAGCATTATTTATGTGATATACATACTCAATAGAAGTATTATTTATATCAAATTTAACATAAACCATAATTCCCCTGATAACTTCTACTTTTCCACCCATTTGATTAAGAACCATTTCATGTTGACTCATTTCTGTTTTAAGATAAGTAAATTCCATATTGACCCCTCCAGATATGTATAAAAAATAGTATTTTAAACTATATATCTATATATACACTTATTATATTTTAAATTATATCCATTTTGAATATTATTTTATAACCCATAGAGAATTATGTACTTTAGCAAATTGTGGATAAGTCATAATTTACGTAATGTGTTTCAACAAAGTCTTCTTTTAAAATCTTTCAAAGAAAAACTTTGTTATCCAAAATATAAAAGGGGATGTTAGATATGAGTAATTTATTATATGAGATAGATAGGCTTATAAACACAATTAAAAGTATAGAGAAAATAGATAAGAAAATAGAAAGGCTTAACAAAAAAAATCTTAAGGAAAAGGAATATAGTTTAAATGAGAAAATAGTTGCATCTGTGCTAGTGTTAATCAATGTTATTATTATACTTGTATTTTTTACACATAGTACTAGATTTATAGGTATAGATTTAGTACAGATATTTTTTTATAGCAATAACATAGTGTTAACTATAATAATACTAATTTTATTAGCTTTCTCGTCAATAGAAATCAGCATATTTATGATAGATTATTTAGGATTTAAGAAAATAAGAGATAAAATAAGAATAAAAACTTGGGAAAAAGTGTATAAGCCTAAGATAGAAAATCTAAAATTAGAAAAAG
This sequence comes from Alkalithermobacter paradoxus, assembly GCA_002029295.1. GTDB lineage: Bacteria > Bacillota > Clostridia > Peptostreptococcales > Peptostreptococcaceae > Alkalithermobacter > Alkalithermobacter paradoxus. The sequence continues at coordinate 138,491 of MZGW01000002.1, forward strand.
AAAAAATGATAAAGTTACTACACTCAGATAAAATACCCACAGATTATATAAATCTAAAAATGTTATATTATCTGAAGTATAAAATTAAATTTGAAAACATGAGAAATATAGAGAATTTTGTGGAAAATAATCAAGATTGTATGATAAAATACAGATGTGAAGAAATTTTAACTATATTAAAAATAAAAATGGGAGTAGATAAGAAATGATTTTTTTATTTCAGGGGATAAATACTATACTTATTTTACTTATATTGACAGTACCTGTTTTAGCCACTTATTACCTTATAAACCATTTAAGAAACAAAGAAGAAAACAAAGATGAAATCTTGGGAAGGCTAATAATCTTGGAAAAAAAAGTAAAGGAACTTGAAGATTATATTAGTGATTCGGACATGTGATTTTGGGGTATAAAATGGGCAAATACTTGTTGAGGAGGCGTTTTGAATGAAAGGTACAGTAGTTTCTACTTGGCTAAAGACATGTAGAAAATTATATAATGACGATATCGTAGATAAAGCCATGGAAAGTGTAGGGCTATCAAAGGATAAAGCATTTTCGCCACTTGAAGATGTTGATGATATAACTATAAATAATATAGTCACAAATATATCAAGATCTAAGAATATGAAAGTAACGGATTTGTGGAGAGAGATAGGCAAAGATAATATAGTTACATTTACAAGTGATTATCCAGCTTTCTTTAAGCATGATAGTTTGTATCATTTTTTAAAGTCTATGAATGATGTGCACAAGATTGTTGTAAAGAGAATACCTGGGTCAAAGCCACCTGCATTAGATGTTGAGCCTATATCTAAGAATGAAATAATCTTTACATATAAATCAAAGCGTGGCATGTTTGATTATTTCTTAGGATTATTAGAAGGTGCTGCAAAGTATTACAATGAAAAAATAGATATAAAAGAGATTTCTAAAAGTAGTGATGAACTTAAAATTCAGATTAAATTCGAAAAAGAAATTTATAGCAAGAAGGTATTCATACTTAACAAAGTTCTTTCATTCGGATTAATAAAATCTATAAACGTTAAAGTTGCAATTTTATCTATCATCTTATTTGCTATGATTAATACTCCTATACATTTAATATATAGAGATATTAGTATGGTTATATCTCCTATAGTAGCGTTTTTATCAACATTCTTAGCATCTAAGGTTGTGAATAGACCTATAGATTTAATCATGAGTGAAATAAATAAAGTAAAAAATCATGAGTATGTGGAAAACGGAAAATTAATAACTAATGATATTTATGAGCAAATGTACGATATATTAAATGAATACAAAGACATTATAAGAAAAGATTTCGTAGGATTTAAAGGTTTGACAGATGAAATGAATACATTTAGCAATGTCCTAAATCAAATATCAAACAAAATGAATTATACATCAGAAGAAATTTCAAATGTAGTAGAGCAAGTAGCAAGTGCTGCTATGAATCAAGCTCAAGAAACAGAAAGTGCAGTGTATCTTTTAAATCAAAATATATACTCTATAAAAGAAGTTGCACGTTTAGAGCAAGAAAATAAAGAAGATCTTGAAAAGTCAGTTCAAAGAATAGAAGGCAGTTATGAAAATATGAAAATAACTGCAGATAAATTAAATGATATATTATCTAGCTTTGAAGAGGTTAGGGAAAATAGTATACAGCTACAACAAAAAGGAAAGAACATAACAGATATAGTTTCATTAGTATCTTCAATAGCATACCAAACAAATCTTCTAGCACTTAATGCATCTATAGAGGCAGCTAGGGCAGGAGAAATGGGAAGGGGCTTTGCTGTAGTTGCAGAAGAAGTTAGAAAATTAGCAGAGCAATCTCAAAGAGCAGTAGAAGATATAAATGGAAATCTTACTCAATTTATAGGTGACATAGACGATTTAGTTAAATCTGTTGGAACTCAATTTGAAGTATTAGATGAGGAAAATGATAAAATTAAAAGTGCAGTATTTGAAAGTAGTTTAGCAAATGAGACAATCAAACAAGTAGCACAAAAGATGATATCTACATCAGAAAAGCTTCAGACTGAGACTGATTCTATAGCATCAGTGTATGAAAATATAGAATCATTAGCAGCAATAGCTCAGCAAAACTCAGCTTCATCTCAGGAAGTAAGCTCAAGTGTTACAACTTACGCAGAAGAAATTAAAAAGCTTACAAGGAGCGTATCAGAGTTTAAGAAACTTACAGAGGATTTTGCTAAAGATATAGACATTTATAAAATATAAGCACGGGGAGAGTTGGCGATGAAGTTTATACTAAAGAAGAATTCTATAAAATTCAGAATACTTAGTATAGTATCTATTACATTTTTAGTAACTATATCAATATTAACAAGTATTTCTATATATTCAATAAATAAAAAAATGACTCATCAAATGGAAACTTTGAGTCTATCTTTAATTGAAAGTATGGTATCTAGAATAGAAAATAATCAGCAAGCACTAGATGTTATACAAGAATTATTCGATGAAAAGATAACAATAACTTCAAAAATAATAAATAGTTATCCAAATATCTCTAATGAAACCTTAAAAAACCTAGCTAGTCAATTAGGAGTTGAAGAAATAAACGTAGCAAACTCTGATGGAGTTATAGTGTATTCTAATTTAGATGAAAATATAAACTACAAATACCCTAAGGAACACGCAGTTCAAGATATATTATCTGGAAAAAATAATAGTTTGATAGAAAACATAAGAAAAAGTGATATAGATAACAATTATTATAAATATGGAGCTTCAAAACTTAACAATGGAGGAGTAGTTCAGGTAGGAATTTTAGCAGATACAATAAAAAAGATTAGTGATTCTGTTGAAGTTCAGAATATACTTGAGGATATAGCTTTAAGAGAGGATATAGTTTATGCACTTGTAATAAGTAAAGATTTAAAGGCAATAGCTCATAGCAATAAAGATAGAATAGGAATAGAACTTACTGATGAAGGAAGTAAAACTGCTGCAGTAGAAGGAAAATCTTATTTTGACAAATTCTATTATGAAGAAATAGGAGCAGAGGTATTTGATGCACTAGTTCCTCTTTATAGAAATGGTGAACATATAGGAGCAGTTAACATAGGTATATCTACTAAGAGTTTAAAAGATGCTATAAAAGAAACAATTGTAAATGCAATTATAGCTAGCTTATTAATGTTTCTTGTAGGATTCTTAGTTTTAGTATATTTATTAAATAGATTAATAAAACCTTTAAATAATCTTGTATATGCAGCTGATAAAATATCTAATGGAGACTTGACTGTTAATATAGATATAAAAAGTAATGATGAAATAGGAAAAGTTGCAAGCAGCTTCAATAATATGGTTGAAAACTTGAGAAATATGACAAGCAAAATGAAAGATGTAGCTATAAACATATCTTCTTATAGTGAAGAATTATTTTCTGTTTCTCAGCAGGCATCTTCTGTTTCAGATCAAATAGCTGCATCTACTCAGGATATGGCTCAGGGATCGGAAGAACAAGCACAGGCAACAATAGAAGTATCAGATAACATAAAAAGTGTTGTTTCTAATATAGAGAAAATAAAAGAAGAGGTAATAAATGTTGTTCAGAATGCAGATGAAACAGGAAAATTAGCAGTAGATGGAAGAGAAAAGATGAATAATATGATAAGTCAGATAAATACAATAAAAAATAGCGTAAATTATTCATCACAAGTAATAAAAGGATTAGAGCAAACATCAAATGAAATAGGTAATATAGTTGATGTTATAAATAATATAGCAAATCAAACAAATCTATTAGCTTTAAATGCTGCCATAGAAGCTGCAAGAGCAGGAGAAGCAGGACGAGGATTTGCTGTAGTTGCAGAAGAAGTAAGAAAGCTTGCAGAAGAATCTATGAAATCTTCAGATTCTATAAAGAATTTAATAGACAAAACTCAAGAAAATACTAAAAAAGCTCTGTTATCTATAGGCGAAGGAACTGATGAAGCTCAAAAAGGAGAAAAAGTTGTAAAAGAAGTTGAAACTTCTTTAAATGAAATATTAGATGGATTCAATGAAACTAAGAATAAATTGTATTTAGTTAATGATAATATAATGCAGGCAAATAGTAATGCAGAGAATGTAATAACTTTTGTGAGAAGAATAGAATCTATATCACAAGATTCTGCCGCTAACTCAGAAGAGATAGCGGCATCTGCAGAGGAACAAGCAGCTTCAATAGATGAGATTGCAAAATCCATTGAATCATTAACTAATATGGCAAAAGAATTAGAAGATATGGTATCACATTTTAAATTAAGTTAGTTCAAAAAAGGTCTACACATTGTAGACCTTTTTTGAATGTATTATATTATAAAAATGTGATAATATAGAAAGTGGGTGATAAAATGAAGAATAAATATATATCAATGATAATATTAGCTATTTTATTAGGAGTATTAATAGGGATACAATTTAAGAGTAGTTATCAAGAAAAATTCCAACTATCCTTTGTAGACAGGCAGTTTGTAGGTGATATAAATGCTATAAAGAAGGAAAATGCAGAGTTAAAAAGAAAATTAGATACACTAAATGAAAATTTAAAGTTCATAGAGAAAAATACTATAGTAAATGATATAGAAAAAGGTTTGAAAGAGCAAGTTGATTCTTTAAAGCTCATTTTAGGATATTTAGATGTAAAAGGACCAGGAATGACAATAAAAATAGATACAAAAGAAGAAGTGAATTTAGGATTTGTAATGGAAGAAAAGAAAATTTTGATAAGCCTAATAAATGAAATTAGAATATATGGGGGTGAAGTAATATCTATAAATAATCAAAGAATAACCCCGTATTCTGAAGTAACTTTAGCAGGTAATCATATAAATATTAACTCTACACCGATAGCTCAACCATATGAAATAAAAATAATAGGAGATATAGAGAAGCTAAATAGATATATAAACAAAGGTAATGTTCTTATAGACACGATGATAAATATGTATGATTTGAATGTGGATATAACTTCAAGTAAAGAATTAATAATATATAAAGCAGAAAGAGAAAAGAAAACTAGATATGTTAGGAATATAGAAGATATGTAGTGGGAGGGTGTATGAGAAATAATAAATTTAAATTAGGAGATCTTTTAGTGTCAGTTGGAAAGATAACTGATAAGCAATTAAAAGAAGCTTTGAAAGAACAGAGAATATCAGGAAAAAAACTAGGAGAAATACTTGTAGATAAGGGATTTGTAGATGAGCTTCAAATAATAGAAGTATTAGAGTTTCAGATGGGTATACCTCATATAGATTTAAGCAAATACCATGTAAATCCTGATATAATTAAACTTATACCAGAAAGCCTAGCTAGAAGACATATCTTAATACCTATAGATAAACAAAATGGAAAAATAACAGTAGCAATGGCAGACCCACTAAATATATTTGCAATAGATGATATTAAGATATATTCTGGATTTGATGTAGAACCTGTTATATCTACAAAAAATAGTATACTTAAAGCTATAGATATATATTATGGAAAGGAAACTGCACAAAAAGCAGTTGAAGATTTTAAGAAAGAACAAAATAAGAATATTAGTAATGAGATTAAAAATGATTCATTAGAAGATGTAAATAGTGCCCCAGTGGTTAGAATAGTGAACTCTATATTTGATGAAGCTGTAAATATAGGTGCAAGTGATATACATATTGAACCTTTCCAAAACAATGTAAGAGTAAGATATAGAGTAGATGGAAGTTTGATAGAGGGAATGAATTTAATAAAAGGAACTCACTTATCTTTAGTTAATAGAATAAAAGTTATGGGAAAGATGGATATAGCAGAGAAAAGAGTCCCACAAGATGGAAGAATAGAAATAAATATAAATGGTAAATCAATAGATCTTCGTATATCAATAATGCCTACAGTATTTGGAGAAAAAATAGTAATAAGGCTCTTGCTTAGAAATGAATTTTTATTTTCAAGAAATGAGCTAGGACTAATAGATGAAAACTTACGACGATTTGATAAAATAGTCAAAAACCCTAGTGGCATAATACTAATTACAGGTCCTACAGGAAGCGGAAAGACAACTACATTATATACCTTGCTAAAGGAGCTAAATAGTATAGATAAAAATATAATATCTATAGAAGATCCTGTTGAATACAAAATTGAAGGTGTCAATCAAATTCAAATAAATAACAAGGTCGGACTAACATTTGCAAGTGGACTTAAGTCTATATTAAGACAAGATCCAGATATGATAATGGTTGGAGAAATAAGAGATAAAGAAACAGCACAGATATCCGTAAGAGCTGCAACAACAGGGCATTTAGTTATAAGTACTATGCATACTAATGATGCTCCATCGACAGTTTCAAGGCTTTTAGACATGGAAATAGAACCGTATCTTATATCATCTTCTTTAGTAGGGGTAGTGGCACAAAGGTTAGTTAGAAAGATATGCCCAGAATGTAAGGAATATTATACTCCTAGTATAGAAGAAATGAAAGTACTAAATATAACTGAAGATACAAAGTTATCTAAAGGGAAAGGATGTTTTAATTGTAGCAATACTGGGTATAAAGGAAGAAGAGCAATTCATGAGATAATGATAATAGATAGAGAATGTAGAAATATAATAAATTCAAAATTTAATGCAGAGGATTTGAAACATTATGCACTTAGAAGCGGAATGATTTCACTAAAAGAAAATTGTAAAAAGTTAGTATTAGATGGAATAACAACTTTTGATGAATTGATAAAAGCTACATATATTTACGAATAGGTGATAAAGTATGAACATGTATGATTTATTACAAAAAACAAGAGAGCTTAATGCTTCAGACCTTCATATAACGGTTGGATATCCTCCAGTTATGAGAATCAATGGATCATTGACTAAATATAAAGATGAAATATTGCTTCCGGAAGATAATTTGAAACTTGTAAAAGAAATATTAGATGAACATCAGTTTAATAAGCTACAAGAAAAAGGAGAAATAGATACATCAGTTTCATACAATAAGTTAGGAAGATTCAGAGTAAATGTATTTAAGCAAAGGAACACATATGGTATGGCTATAAGGTGCGTTTCTGTAAATGTACCGACTATAGAAGATTTAGGATTACCACCTGTAATAAAAGATCTAACTAAAAAGCAAAGAGGACTTATACTTGTAACGGGTCCAACTGGAAGTGGAAAATCCACTACTCTTGCAGCTATGATAGATTGTATAAATAAAGAAAGAAGTGGTCATATACTTACTTTAGAAGACCCTATAGAGTATCTTCATAGGCACAATAAAAGCATAATAAATCAAAGAGAAATAGGAACAGATACACAATCGTTTGCTAATGCACTAAGGTCTGCATTAAGGCAAGATCCAGATGTAATATTAGTAGGTGAGATGAGAGATCTTGAAACTATGTCAATAGCACTTACAGCAGCTGAAACAGGACATCTAGTACTGTCTACCCTTCACACAATAGGAGCAGCTAAAACTATAGATAGAATTATAGATTCTTTTCCTTCACATCATAAACAGCAAATAATAATTCAGTTATCGACAATACTCGAAGGAGTCATATCACAACAACTACTCCCGACATCAGATGGAAAAAGAAGAATTGCAGCACATGAAATAATGATAGCAACACCAGCTATAAGAAATCTTATAAGAGAAGGTAAGACCCATCAAATACAAACATCTATACAAACTGGTGCAAAGTTTGGTATGAAAACTATGGATGCAAGCCTAAGTGAGCTTTATATAAAAGGATACATAAGTAAAGAAACAATGATTGCTCACGCGGTAGATAAGGATATGATAGAAAGGTATGTTGGATTTCAATAAGAAAGGTGCTAGGTATGCCTATATATAAATACAAGGGAATAAATGAATTAGGACAAAAAATTCAAAGTACTGTTTATGCAAATGATGAAAATGAAGTACTAGATATAATAAGAAAAGGTAATTATTATCCCATAGAGATAAAAAGGGTACGGGAATTAGAAATAAGAAATTTGTTGCACATAAAGAAAGTAAAAATAAAAGATATAGCAATATTTTGTAGACAGCTTTATACCCTTTTAAACTCAGGAATAACAATAATAACCTGTTTAGATATATTAAGAGTCCAGACAGAAAACAAATATCTAAAATCTTCAATTAGTGAATGTTATGAAGAAGTACAAAAGGGAATATCTTTTTCAGAATCGCTAAGAAAAAATAGTGATATATTTCCAAATCTACTTATCAACATGGTAGAGGTTGGAGAGATAAGTGGTAACTTAGATGTAATAATGAATAGGATGGCAGTATATTATGAAAAAGAAAACAAGATATATACAAAGATAAAAGGTGCAATGACATATCCGATTATATTAAGCATAGTTTCAGCTATTGTAGTTGCTTTTCTACTTACATTTGTTTTACCAACATTTGTTGCAATGTTTGAAAGTGCAGGAGCAGCTTTGCCTATGCCTACTAGAATTCTTTTAAATATAAGTTATCTAGTAACAAAATTTTGGTATTTAGTTGTACTAATTTTAATAATAATAATATATATTTCGAAAAGAATAATACAAAATGAAAAAATAAGTTATGTATTAGATAAGCTTAAATTTAAAATACCTATAATAAAAGATCTTATGGTAAAAATAATAACATCTAGATTTAGTAGGAGTTTAGCAATTTTAATATCTAGTGGAGTACCTTTGATTAGATCACTAGAAATTGTATCCAATATAGTTGGAAATAAATTCGTATCAGATGGAATAGATAAATCAAGAGAAGATGTTCTAAAGGGAATAAGTTTAGCTGACCCTATAGAAGAAATAGGAATTTTTCCTCCTATGGTTGTACATATGATAAGAATAGGAGAAGAATCAGGGGTATTAGATGAAATATTAGATAAGACTTCAGATTTTTATGATGATGAGGTAGAGAGTGCATTCCAAAAGATAACAACATTAGTAGAGCCTTTAATGATTGTTATTATGTCAATCATAGTTGGATTTATTGTAATTGCGATAGTTCTGCCTATGTTTGATATGATAAATACAGTTCAGTACTAATATAAGGAGGTGAGAATATGATAAAAGCGGTAAGAAAAGTAATGAACAGTAAAAAAGGATTCACATTAGTTGAGCTTATAGTAGTATTAGCAGTACTAGGAATTATAGCAGGAATTGCTATACCGAGATTTGGCAATATACAAGAGGAGTCAAAGAGAAAAGCAGATATAGCTACAGGAGCTGTAATAGGTAAAGCTGCTGAACTTGCACTAGCTAATGGAGAAACTGACGTTGCAGTAGATAAATTAGTAAGTAAAGGTTATTTAGAATCATTACCTAAGCCACAATATAAAGCAGATAAAGATTTCGTAGTTACAGTAACAGGTGGAAATGTTACTGTTACAGTAGATAATCAGCAAGTATATCCAGATGGTAAAAACTACAAGAAAGACTAATGGGTAAAGACAATATACATATGTATATTGTCTTTAGTTATAAATGGGGGGTACTTATGATATATTTAGTATTTATATTTGGCAGTTTAATAGGATCTTTTCTTAATGTATGTATATATAGAATTCCTAAAGGCGAATCTATAGCTTATCCTCCGTCAAGCTGCACAGATTGCAATAATAAACTTAAATTATTAGACTTAATACCTATAGTAAGCTATATACTCCTGAAAGGTAGATGTAGATATTGTAAAAGTAAGATATCAATAAAGTATCCATTGATTGAATTTATGAACGGTATAATATATTTAATGCTATTTATAAGATTTGGACTAAGTATATTAACAATAAAATACTTTATAATATCTAGTATTTTAGTAGTTGTAACATTTATAGATTATAAATATCAAATAATTCCTGATGGATTAATAATATTTGGATTAATAAGTATATTTATAATGCATATATTAGATAATTTTCATATAGGTTTTATTAATTCTATTCTAGGAATGCTCATAGGAGGGGGATCATTTCTAACTATAGCATTAATCACAAAAGGTGCTATGGGTGGGGGTGATGTAAAATTAATGGCTCTTTTAGGATTTGCTCTTGGTCCTTGGAATATTCTACTAAATATCTTTTTGTCATTTATAATAGGTGCTATAATATGTTTAATATTACTAGTTTTTGGTATAAAAACTAGAAAAGACTATATTGCATTTGGACCATTTATAGCTATAGCATGCTTTATAACTATTTGTTACGGAAATGAAATTATAAGCTGGTATATAAATTATATTGGGATAATATAGAGGTGAGCAGATTGCTAAATGATATTTTATCTATAGATATAGGAAGTAGGAATATAAAGATGGTTGTTGGAAATAAAAAACCGGACAAACTCATAATAAAAAAAGCATCCATAATAAAAACTCCGAATGAAAGTTTTAGTGATGGAAATATATTAGACATTAAATCTATATCTGATGTTATAAAATCTGAAATAGTAAATCAAAACATAAAAGTTAGAAAAGCTATCTGTACATTTCAAAGTACATCTGTAATTTCAAGAGAATTATATCTTCCAATCGTGAGTCAGAAAGAACTACAGAAAATGATAAATTTTGAGATAGAGCAGTACTTGCCGATACAATTAGATGAATATGTAATAGAGCATAAGATACTACAAAAATTAATTCAAGATAATATATACAAATATAGAATTTGGATATGTGCAGTCCCAAAGAGTATAGCAAAAAAATATTTTGAACTCCTAAATGAATTAAACCTTGATCCTATAGCATTAGATATAAACTCTAACGCCATATCCAAATTATACAAAGAAAGCGAATATAAAAGTCAAACAATAGCGGTAATTGATATGGGATATACATTTTTAAATGTAAAAATAATTTCTAAGGGGGTATCTCAATTTAGTAGACTTATAAATGGTGGAGGAAGAGATATAGACTCTAGTATTTCAAATATACTAGATATAAATTTAAGTGAAAGTGAGAAAAAGAAAACACAATATTCAATTATTGATGATAATTTACTTGTACATCAAGCGATAATACCTTGTGTTGAAAACTGGGTAGAAGACATTAAAAGGGTATTTAAGTATTACACAAGTAGAGATAGGGAAAATAGTATAGATACTGTATTTTTACATGGTGGAAGTTCAAATATTAGTGAAATAAGCAATTATATAAGTACATCTTTGAATATACCTACTTATACAGTAGATAAAATTGATGGAATAATTACAAAAGTAAAAAATATAGACACAAAGTTATATCTAAACTGCATAGGTGCATTGATAAGAAACTAGGGAGGTTATAGTTTTGAGCGATTTTAATTTTTTCTCCCCATACATAAAGCCAAAGAAAGAATCAAGAAAAAAGAGTATTTATATAAACTTAAGTATAATTGTTTTAATTATGTGCATATCAATACTTTATGGGTATTTGTACATGACCGAGATAAAATTAATAGATAAAATACATAGGGCAGAAAAGCATATACAAGAAAAAGAGCAGTTATACCAGGAAATGAGAGTTGAAGAAAAGAAAGATAGACTACAGTTCTTAAATGATTACTATGACATAATACTACGTGTAAATGAAAACATAGAAAAACTTGATATAGTAAATACAGATTTGATGGAGAATATATCATCTTCTATTCCTAAAGACATAGTCCTAGAAAGTTTAAACATAGATGAAAATGGAATATCAATACAAGGAAATGCAATGGTGAGAACATCAATAGCAGAGCTTGAATATAATCTTAAGAAGATAGATCAAATTAATTATGTACATATTATATCAATAGCTGAAGATACTTTTACAGAAGAAAATGAAGAACTTACAGAAGGTACAATTACTAAATTCAATGGATACACTTTTACCTTAAGGTGTAGATTTGAGGATGTGGATTATGATTAAGTTAAGTAAGAGAGAAAAGATACTATTATTTATATTGATAATACTAATTATACTAGCTGCTTTTTATTATCTTTTATTTATTCCAAAGTATACGAAAATAAAAGAGTTAAGGAATGAGTTATCTCAGTATGAGGAAACTATAAATCTTTTAGGAGATAAACAATATGATAACTTACAAGAAAGTATAGCGGATATAGATAAAAAGATATACAATCAAACACAAAGCTTGCTTCCAGTTATAAAGCAGGAAAAAATAATAGTTATATTAAATGAAATGTTAAGTAAGGCGGATTTAAAGGGTGATATTATTGAATTTTCGGAAGTTGAAGATGTAAACTTCGATGATGAAAAAAAAATAGTAGATATAAAAAAAATGGTTGTAAATATAAATTATACTGGAAGTTATGAAAGTTTAATGAACTTTATAAAGCAGACACAAAGCTATGATAAGCATATAGGAATAAAAAGCATACGTATAAATAAAGATAATGAAAACTATCTAGTGGGCAGAATAGGATTAGAGCTTTACTCTGTTTCGAAACTACATAATCAAGATGAAGAATATCTAAAATGGGAGTACAATAATAAATATGGAAAAGATAATCCTTTCTTAGATTGATTTCAGATGCATTATCTGGAGGAGATATATGTTTAATATATTGAAAAATGACAAGGGTCTAACACTAATAGAGATAGTTATGGCAATTGCAATACTAGGAATAGTTATAATACCAATATCTTCAATGTTTGTTGATGTAGCAGTTTTGAACACAACTTCTAAGCATAAGCTAAAAGCATTAAGTTTTGCCCAAAAATACATGGAGAATATAAAATCATTAGAAAATATAAATCAAATACAAAAAATATATATAGAAGATGATTATGAAATTCTAGTGAAAATAGAAGAAGAAGACTCAAGAGAAATAACGTATAAAGATGAAAGTACAGATAATAGCGATGTAATTTCGAATATATACAACTTAATTATAGTATCAGAAGGAAACATTATAAAAATAATAGGCGAAGAGAATTTCTTGATAAGTGTAGATGTAAATACAAATATCGTAAGTTATAAAGACAAATGGAATAAAAATGCAACATACGATTTAAAAGAGAAATTAAACAGCATAAGTATAACTGTAACAGGTACAAATATAGACTTTAGATTTAATAGCAAATCACTTCCAAATGATAAAAGACTACAGGAAAAGGATAGACCATACACTATAGGGATTAAACTTAATCATGATATAGATATATATACCAATGTAACTTCTAATAACAACTATATAAAATACAATATATATGATGGTGGAAAAGTAGTTAATGGAAATAGTGTCTACAAAGGAAGTGGAAACCAAAAAATATATCCATATAAAAGTGACCAAAATGAAGAAAAAAAAGTTTATCTAAAAATATATAAAATAAGTATAACTGTAATGAGAAAAGGTAAGGAATTAGAAAGTATAAATGGATATATAAGAACTATAGATGGCAAAATACAATAGGAAGTGTGTCTATGAAAAGATATAAAAATAGTGGGTATGTTATGATATCTATAGTAATAATAATTACTATACTTACGATCTTAGGAATGGTTATGTTATCACTTTCAATGTCAAATTATAAGATGAAAAGAGTAAGCAGCGATTATAATTACGCATTTTATATGGCAGAAGGTGCTATTGAAGCTGTATATGACAAAGTTTATGATCTTGTTAATGATGCGTTAATTGAGGCTAATAAAGAAAGTAGTGAAGATAAATATAAAGTTAAATTTGAAGGCTATATAAAAGAAAATCTATATAGTTATATAGAAAACAGCATGATTAAAGTTATAGGTTATGAATATAAAGATAACATATATATACATCTAGAGTCGACTTATACAAAAAATAAATCTATAAGGGTAGTTGGCGCAACTTATGAGATAAATATACCTAAATACAGAAAAAGTGAAAACATTCAAAGAATTATAAATATAAGAGATTGGAAAATAAAAAAGTAATTATTCCTAATGTTAGGAGATGTAGTTATGAATAAAAGGGGCTTTACAATTATTGAGCTTTTGATTTCGTTAGGGATAGTAAGTATTGTTTTTAGCATTATTTTTAGCTTTTTTACTATGAATTTTAATATGTTCAAAAAATCTAATGACATTATAGATATACAAAATGAAGGCCAAATTGCGATGGCCAAAATCGTAAATATAGCAATGGTATCAAGTGGTATATCAAATATATATGACTACAACAACATAAACCAAGATGATACAAAAGATAAGATAAGTTTAGGTAAGATAATTTTTAAAGAGGGAGATATATTTCAAGTTAAAGAAGGTAATTTAAAGCACAATGGAAATATAATTGCAAATCATATAAAAAATATAAAAGTATCTCCTATAGATGATATATCTTTTCTGCAGTCTAATGGACTTATAATAGAAATAATTTTAGAACTAAATAAAGAAACTATAAAAATCGAAAATCAAGTCATGTATAGAAATAAATAAAAAAGCAAAACCTAGAAGAAAACTTCTAGGTTTTTATTTTTGTGGTAAAACTTAAAGGTAAAAACATATAATTATAGAAATATAAATAAAGTAAAGAGTTAGGACAGGTGAAAATATGAGTATTGGAAAAGTGATTTCCTTAGATGATACTATTGAAAAAATGAAAATGGACTATCTTTACGATGGTAATGAAAAGTATTTAAAATTCATAAAAAAATTATACTCTATAGATTACAACAAATGGAGCACATATTTTTGGGAACTATATATCGTAAAATTATTTGAAGAAGAACTTAGAGAAGGATTGTTTCATGTGAAAAATATACGTCAGATAGCAAAAGATATAGCACATGATATAAAAGAAGAAAGAGAAAGAATAATAATTTTAAGTTATATAGAAGGTGCAGTATTTGGACATAGAAATATGAAACTAAGCAAAGAATTGATAAAGATATGCGATAAAGTAATTAACGAAAAGAAATCTAATAAAATACATATAAGTGAAGTAATGAGAAGCAAACATATAAGGACATATAATGAAGTGATATTAAGAGAAATGCAAGAAACAGACTACATAGAGGAAATAAAAGAAGTATTATTAGATTACTGCGAAAATAAGATTTATGATAAGTTGAAAAAATATAGTCTTAAAAGAGATATTGCACTCTTTGAAAGCGAAATATACAGAATATTCGAAAAGGATTGCTTAGAAAAATACAAAGATGGTGTTTGGGACGGTGTTGTGGCTAGAGTTGTCAAAGATGTTAACAGAAAGTATAAAATAATTCTATAGTGAAATATATAAAAAAGTGATATAATCATTAATTGTAAGCTTGAGATAAAACAAAAGAAAAAGATTTATAAGGGAGTGAAATTTAAATTGATGGGGAGAAATGATCAATGTATATGTGGCAGCGGGAAAAAATATAAAAAATGCTGTTTAAATAAAGAGAAAAAGATAAGCATGTTAAGAAAGAAAATTGAACTTTCCCAAAGTATCGATACTAACTTAATTAATAAAATATATAATTACTCTACAACAGAAGAATTACATAATGAATTTCTAAATGCACAAGAGAAATTCTTTATGGTAAAAGGGCTTAAAGAAAATGAAAAATTTCATAGGTTATTTAATACTTACTACATGAATGACTATATAACTACACAAAATAAACCTATATCTATTTTATTTTATGAACAACATTCTAATGAAGTAAGTGTTGTTGAAAGAGATATATTAAAAGAGAAATTAACTTCGTATATAGGAATATATGAAGTTGTAGATATAAAAGAAGATAAAGCATTGTTAAAAGATGTATTAACTAATGAAGAAACACATATGGAAGATTTGAGCGTTATAGATAACGTAAAAACTGGAGAAATAATAGTTGGAAGAATAGCTAAAATAGTTAATGTAAATAGATTTTTAGATGTTGTTGTATCGATATCTCAAAAGACAAAAGAAAGACTAGTAGATGATATAACAAAGATTTATAATGGAAATAAAGATAATTACAAAGATATTAAACAATTTATGATGTACAATACTTTGATGATGTATAAGTATATTCAACAGTTATTAGAGCCTAAGATAGTAGAAAATTTCAACGCTGAAAATATTGATGTAGAGAAATGTGAAATAAAAGAAATAATACTAGAGAATATAGAAGCTGAGTATGTAGAAGAAAGTATTAGAATATGGAATGAATATAAAAGAAAAGTAAAAGATATAAAAGGAAATGGTAAGAGTTGGG
The DNA here is from genome assembly GCA_002029295.1 of Alkalithermobacter paradoxus. GTDB lineage: Bacteria > Bacillota > Clostridia > Peptostreptococcales > Peptostreptococcaceae > Alkalithermobacter > Alkalithermobacter paradoxus. The sequence goes on from MZGW01000002.1 coordinate 154,644, forward strand.
CTGCTGCAATTGAATATCATGTCAAAAAAGAAAATGGAGTTACTACGACTCAATCTATGATAGCTAACAAATATGGTATAGGTGTGAGTACTTTAGGAAAAAGATATAAAGAGTTTAAGGAAGCTTAAAATAATACACGAAAGAAGGTAGAAAGATGAACTTAAAACTAGGTAAACAGATAGCTGTTGCAACTAACTATATAAAATCTAATCCTGCTGTGCCTATTTACAAAGGAGAAGAAAGCGTTCAAAATTTATTTGCTTATATATATCATATAGAAATAGGGTATAATGAAAACAATATAGAAAAGGTTAGAAACTGCTTAATTATAGACTATAAAGAATATGAGTTAAGTAAAGAAGACAAGGATAAATTATTAAATACAGCTAAAGAATATGCGACAATTAATAATATACAAAATGAAGAGTTATTTTTACTAGATAATGAAGAAGCAGAGGCTTTCGTAGAGAAATTATTTGATAATATGAAGATTATAAGAGGTTTAACTACAAAAAGAGCATAATGCTCTTTTTTTAGATTATTTTAAAATATGTGTTATAATATATATATATACTAAATTTGGAGGAAAGTATATGAGATTTTTAGGATTAGAAGAAATTCAACCATATAAAAACTTACATCAATTCAAAATATTTGAATATGATGATGAGATAGATTTAAATAATAAAGAAAAATATATATGTGATTTAAAGGTAATAAGAATGGATATAAATGAAATGTATATACAAAAAGGATTTGAAGAAAATATATATTGTGCAATTATATACAATTTGAATAAAAATATAGATCTAAATGAACTAAAAGAAGGAATAAAAGCATTTATATTAGAGGAAATTCCAAGTACGAGTACCCAAAGTATAAACATATTCAAATCTGAAAATTTAACATTATAGAACATCAAAGGGGGATAGACTATGGAAGATATAAACAAATTAAAACAAGATATTGAGAAATTAAGAGACGATTTAAATCAGTTAATAATAGATAGTGAATATAAGCTAAATAATGAAGAGATAGTTAAGCTAAGTCAAGAATTAGATAAACTTCTTAGTTTATACTCTTCACTAAAGAAATAAAAGGTATATGATATACCTTTTATTTTTTTTTAGTTTTTTCAAAAAAACACTATACAAATAAAATAAATGTGATATACTATTAAATGTAAATGAGATAAATAATATATAACAAAGGGCGGAGGTATGAAAAGTGATACACTTTTTAAAAAATGATTTATTCAAAAATGTTATAGTAAACCCAAGCGTTGAAGAATTAAGAAATATGAGTAAACATATGGAGATAACAACGGAATATAATAGTCCTTGCTATATAAGTAAAGTAAGAAATAGAAGTGCAAAGAACTCTTTCGTAGTAAATGATGTTCCATTAGGAATAGATCAACAAGGAATAAGCAGATTAGAAGCAGATAGGATAGTTGATAAAGTAAATGAATACTTATTAAATAAAGAATTAGTTAGAGTAGATAGAAAAATGGGTACTCACGAGAGATTTTCTTTCAATTGTAGACTATATATAACTAAAGAGTATAGCAGAATAGCATATATGTGGAATAATACATTATTTAATCCTACTGATACAGAAAATCCAGATTTAGTGAGTGTATATGTTCCAGAGTGGCCAGAAAGAATCATCCTTGTATATCCAGAAGAAGGAGTAACATATATACTAGGAACAGATTATTTTGGAGAGTCTAAAAAATCTTTCTTAAGAATGGCTATGTACAAAGTTAAAAAAATGGGTGGTCTTGGACTTCACGCAGGAAGTAAGGTTTTAAGAGTAAAAGATAAGAATGACAATTTAAAAGATGTAGGATTTATAATGTTTGGATTAAGTGGAACAGGTAAAACTACACTTACTATACATGATCATGGTCTTACAGGAGAAGAATGTGCAATAATAAGACAAGATGATGTAATATTCATGGATAAAGATGGATATTGTGCAGGAAGTGAAAATGGATTTTATATAAAAACAGAAGGGCTAGATGAAGGACAAAAGGTTCTTTATAAGGCAGCTACAAGCCCAAATTCAGCACTTGATAATGTTAAGGTAAATGAAGATGGAACTGTTGATTTTGACAATACAGAGCTTACCTCTAATGGAAGAGGAGTTGTATTAAGAGAAGAAATAGAGAATACTGATGATACTGTAGATCTTGAGAAAGCTAATAAATTAATATTCATAACTAGAAGAAATGATGTTGTTCCACCAGTTGCAAAACTTACTATATCTCAAGCAGCTACATTCTTTATGTTAGGAGAATCTATAGAAACTTCTGCTGGAGATCCTACAAAAGCAGGTCAGTCAAAAAGATGTGTAGGAACAAATCCATTTATAATAGGACTTGAAGGAGAAGAAGGAAATAGATTGCATCAAATACTAAGACAAAATCCTGATATGGAATGCTTTATATTAAACACTGGTAGTGTAGGAGCTAGTAAGGATTCTAAAGGTGAAAAAATATCTATAAAAGTATCTACTACTATAATGAAAGAAATAGCAAAAGATAGTATAGAGTGGGAATTAGATAAAGATTGGGGATATTTAGTTCCAAAGCATGTAGAAGGAATTGATATTGAAAAGTACAATCCAAAAAATTATTATGCAGACATAGAATACAAAAATCTTGTAAATAAATTAAAAGAAGAAAGAAAGAACTGGATAGGAAGATTTGAGAATTTAAGTGAAGAAATAGCAAGTACTATAGCATAAGCTGGGGGTTTCCCAGCTTTTATTTTTTTTTATTTTCTGATATAATCTATTGTATTTTGGTAAATTCTTTATATTAAGAGGTGATTAAATGATAAGAATATCTAACATAAGAATGAGTATAGATGAAGATATAAAAAATATAGAAAAGTACATAATCAAGAAGTTAAAGATAAAAAAAGAAGATATATTAAGTTATAGCATATATAAAGAGTCTATAGATGCAAGAAGAAAAGGAAAGATAGATTTTATATATACAGTAGATGTTAAAGTAGATAATGAGGAAATGATTCTAAAAAAAATAAAGGATATTGATGTAAGAAAATCTCCAGATTTAGAGTATAAAGATGTTGCTATGGGAGATACAAATATAAAAGAAAGACCTATTGTAGTTGGAATGGGACCTGCAGGATTATTTGCAGCACTTGTATTAGCACAAAGGGGTTATAATCCTATAGTTCTAGAAAGAGGACTAGATGTTGATAGAAGAAGTCAAGATGTAAGCTTATTCTGGAGTAAAGGAAAACTAAACAAAGAATCGAATGTACAGTTCGGAGAAGGCGGAGCAGGAACATTTTCGGATGGAAAGCTAACGACTAGAATAAAAGATATAAGATGCAGAAAGGTACTAGATGAACTTGTAAATGCTGGAGCACCTGATGAAATACTTTATTCTCATAAACCGCATGTAGGAACAGACATTCTAAAAGGTGTAGTTAAAAATATAAGAAACAAGATAATAGAACTTGGTGGGGAAGTTAGATTTGGATGTAAAGTCACAGATATAATAATAGAAGATAGCTGTGTAAAGGGAGTTATAGTAAATGGTTGTGAAACTATAAAATCTGATATAGTAATAATTACTATAGGACATAGTGCAAGAGATACTTATGAAATATTGTACAAAAGAGGAGTTAAAATAATTCAAAAGCCATTTGCAATAGGAGCTAGAATTGAACATCCACAGATACTCATAAATAAGTCGCAATACAAGGAATTTTATAATCATTCAAGACTTGGAGCGGCAGATTATAGGCTTATACATCATGCACAGAATAAAAGAACAGGATATACATTTTGTATGTGCCCAGGAGGAAGTGTAATAGCCTCATCATCTGATGAAAATATAGTTGTAACTAATGGTATGAGTGAGCATAAAAGAGACAAACAAAATGCCAATAGTGCACTTCTTGTAAATATAGTTCCTGAAGATTTTGGAAGTGATCATCCCCTTGCAGGAGTATATTTTCAGGAAAAATATGAGAAACTAGCATTTAAACTAGGTGGGGGAAATTATTTTGCTCCTATTCAGTTAGTAGGAGATTTTATAAAAGGACAAGAATCTAAAAGTTTAGGAAGTGTAGCTCCAAGTTATGCTCCTGGTGTTGTATTAACTGATTTAAGAGAGTGTTTACCAGAATTTGTTGTAGAAACTATGAAAGAGTCAATAATACAGCTAGACAAAAAACTTAATGGATTTGCTTTGCATGATGCAATACTTACAGGAGTAGAAACAAGATCATCATCACCTATAAGAATAGTAAGAGATGAAGGAAATTTTGAATCTGTGAACATAAAAGGGCTCTATCCAGGAGGAGAAGGGGCTGGATATGCTGGAGGAATAGTATCAGCTGCTGTAGATGGAATAAAAATAGCAGAAAGTATAATAATGAAATATCATATTTAACACTAACTTAACATTATTAATTTTTATTTAAATACACATACCCATATATATCTGATAAAATTTAGAGATAGCAATACAAAGGGGGAATGGAATGGGAATAAATGTTTTGTTTGGAATAATAGGAGGATTAGGTTTATTTTTATATGGTATACATCTAATGGGAACTGCTCTTCAGAAAGTAACTGGAGATAAAATAAAGAAAATAGCTGGAATTTTAACGGACAATAAATTTTTAGGAGTTTTGCTTGGAATATTTGTTACAGGCATAGTTCAAAGCAGTAGCATAACAACTGTTATGCTAGTTGGGTTTGTTAATGCTGGAATACTAAAGCTTACACAATCTTTAGGGCTTATAATGGGAGCAAATATAGGGACAACTTTAACAGCACAAATGATTTCATTTAGTTTTGAAGATATAGTACCAATACTAATTGGAATAGGTATGGTTTTACATCTGTCTAGTAACAAGGAAAGAACAAAGCAATTAGGGGAAGCACTTATAGGGCTTGGAATATTATTTTTAGGTATGGATTTTTTAAGAAGTGCTGTAAAGCCACTTGAAAACTTTGAAACATTTAGAAATATATTAATAAGCTTTGGGCATAATCCAGTTCTGGGAATACTTATAGGAATTGCTTTATCTATAATACTTCAAAGCAGTACAGCTGCTATAGGACTATTAATAGCATTGGCATCACAAGGATTAATTCCTTTAGTATCAGCACTTCCCATACTGTATGGAGAAAATATAGGCACTTGTACAACTGCATTAATCTCTAGTATAGGTGCAAATAAAGATGCTAAAAGAGCCGCTAGTTTACACATTTTATTTAATTTAGTGGGAACTATTTTATTTACAACAATTCTATATAGGCCTATGGAAAGTTTGATTGTATATATAAATCCAAATGATATATCAAGGCAAATAGCCAATGCACATACTCTTTTTAATATAACAAGTACAATACTTATTATTCCATTTTCTGCACAACTAATAAAGTTGTCTAAAGTGATAATAAAAGATGAAAATGATGAAAATGAGTATACTAAGATTAGTAGATATCTTGATGATAGAATGCTAAAAACTCCTACAATAGCACTTGAAAGTGCTGTGAAAGAAACTCTTTATATGGCAGAAATTGCAAAGGATTCATTTCAATGTGCTATGAATGGATTTTTGAGTAGATCAAAAGACGAAGTACTAAAAGTATTTGAAAAGGAAAAAATTATAAATGAATTTGAAAAGAATATAATAAGCTATATGATAAAGCTTTCTAATGCATCGATGTGCTCAGAAAGTAGAGAAACTATGGATGGATTGTTTAATATAGTAAATGACGTAGAGAGAATAGGAGATCACTCAGAAAATATAGCTGAACTTGCAGTGGTAGCAATAGACAAACACCTTGCGTTCTCAGAAGAAGCCATAAAAGATCTTAATAATATGTATACAAGGGTATTAGATGTATATGAACTATCCATAAAAGCTATGAAGCAAAGAGATGTTAGATTATCACTTGAAATAATGAAATTAGAAGAAAAAATAGATATACTAGAAAGATTATGTAGAAAAAATCACATATACAGACTAAACACAAAATCCTGCCATCCTGAGTCTGGTATAGTATTTCTAGATTTGATAAGCAATATGGAGAGAATAGCAGATCATGCATCTAATATAGCAAGAACAGTCATAGACAGCAAAAGATAGCTTGATTAGCTATCTTTTTTTATAATGAATAGGAAATTATAAACTTTTGAATTGTGGATAATTTATAATTTCCGTTATGAATTTCAAAAAAGTCTACTTTTAAAATCTTTCAAAGAAAGACTTTTTTATACCAATTTAACCCAATGTTAACGTATTCTTAACCAAATTTACTTTTAATTAATATTTTTAACAATAACTTAACATTTCTTGAGCCATTTTCTGATAAAATTAGACAGCACGCAATTATAAAATATCAATTTTGAGGAGGATACTTATGGCTTTGGAAATAGGATTAGGAATACTAGGAGGCCTTGGACTATTCCTTTATGGAATGAATTTAATGGCAGATGGTCTTCAAAAAGCCGCAGGAAGTAAACTAAAAAAGATAATTGAGCTTTTGACAAAAAATACTTTGACAGGAGTTTTAGTTGGAGCTTTTGTTACAGCTATAGTTCAAAGTAGTAGTGCAACTACAGTTATGGTTGTTGGATTTGTAAATGCTGGTATAATGAATCTAACTCAAGCAGTAGGACTTATAATGGGAGCGAATGTAGGTACAACTATAACAGCTCAGCTTGTTGCTTTTAAGCTTGAAGATATAGCACCAATTGTAGTTGGAGTAGGTATGATGCTTTATTTATTTAGTAATAAGCCAAAAACTAAACAAATAGCTGAAGTATTAATAGGATTTGGTATATTATTTATTGGTATGGGTTATTTAAGTAAGGCAGTTAGACCTTTAAGAGATGTACAAGCATTTAAAGATTTATTAGTAAGTTTTGCTCACAACCCAATGCTTGGAATACTTATGGGATTTGCACTAACTGTTATGGTTCAAAGTAGTACAGCTTCTATGGGTATACTTTTAGCATTAGCATCGCAAGGATTAATTCCTTTAGCATCCGCACTACCTATTTTATACGGACAGAATATAGGAACATGTGTTACTGCTTTAATATCTAGTATAGGAGCAAGTAAGAATGCAAAAAGAGCAGCTATGCTTCACTTAATATTTAATATCGTAGGAACAGTATTGTTTGCAACTATATTAGTTATTCCTATAAGGACTTTAGTTGTATCATTAAGTCCAAATGATGTAGTAAGACAAATAGCAAATACACATACGCTATTTAATGTTATAAATGTTATAATTCAATTCCCGTTTGCTGCTTTACTAGTAAAAACTGTTATGATATTAATTCCAGAGAGAGAAGATGAAAAAGAAGCTAATAAAACTACAAAATATCTTGACGATAGAATACTGCAAACACCTTCTATAGCTCTTGAAAATGGAATAAGAGAATGTCTTCGTATGGGTAAATTAGCAAAAGGCTCGTTTGAAAGTGCAATGGATGGATTCTTTAGCAAATCAGAAGAAAAGGCAAAAGAAACATTTGAGAAAGAAAGAAAGGTAAACGAACTAGAAAAAAGTATAGTTGATTATATGATAAAGCTTTCTAACACGGCTATGTCTCACAGAAATAGAGAAATAGTAAATGGATTATTTCACACGGTTAATGATATAGAGAGAGTAGGAGATCATGCTGACAATATAGCAGAATTAGCTATGGTAGCTATAGAAAAAGACTTACCATTCTCTAACGAAGCTATAGATGACCTTAGAAAAATGTACACTAAAGTGTTAGATACTTATAAATATTCACTTGAATGTATGAAAACAGGAAATATGGATTTAGCATTTAATGTAATAAAAATGGAAGAACAAGTTGATATAATGGAAAAAACTTGCAGAACTAATCATATACACAGATTAAATACAAGTTCTTGTAATGCGGAATCAGGTATAATATTCTTGGATTTAATAAGTAATATGGAAAGAATAGCAGATCATGCATCAAATATAGCAAGAGCAGTTATAGATGCAAGCAAGCATGAATAAAATAAAGAGATAGCCTAGGCTATCTCTTTTTATATAAGGGGTGATAATAATGGAGAGAGTATTTAAGATAGCACTTTGTCAAATCAAAGTAGAAAATGATAAAGAAAAAAATATAGAAAAAGGAATAAAGTACATAAAAGAAGCGGCAAAAAATGGTGCAAAGTTGATATGTCTTGGAGAAATGTTTAATTGTCCTTATAGAAAGGAAACTTTCAAAGAATATGCGGAAGAAGAGAAAAATAGTAAAACATTAAAAATAATATCTAAGGTAGCTAAAGAAAACAAAGTATATGTAATTGCAGGATCCATACCTGAAAAAGAAAATGATAAATACTACAACACATCGTTTGTATTTGATAAAGAAGGAAATGTTATAGCAAAGCATAGAAAAATACATCTATATGACGTAGATATAAAGGGAAAAGTTTTTGTTAAAGAGTCTGATATATTTTCTTATGGACAAGATATAACTGTATTTGATACAGAGTATTGTAAAATAGGGCTTAGTATATGCTATGATATCAGATTTCCAGAGGTTTTTAGAATAATGGAGCAAAAAGGGGCAAAACTTATAGTAGTTCCTGCGGCATTTAATATTGTTACAGGTCCTATGCATTGGGATCTATTAGTAAAAGCTAGGGCGGTAGATAATCAGGTATATATTGCTGCTGTAAGTCCAGCTAGAAACTATGATGAAAAATATGTGATATATGGACATAGTAAAGTATCTGATCCACTTGGAAATATAGTAGATAGTTTAGATGAAAAAGAGGGGATACTTTACAGCGAGATAAATTTGGATTATATTAGTAAGGTGAGGGAAGAACTTCCTTTATTAAAACATAGAAGATCAGATTTGTATGAAGTGAAAATAAAGTAGGAGGAAATCAAAATGGAGAAATTGACTTTCGATTATTCAAAAGCAAGTAAGTTCATAAAAGAGCATGAAGTAGAATACTTAAATCCTTTCATAAAAGAAGCACACAATATGCTTCATGAAAAAAATGGTCCAGGAAATGATTTTGTAGGATGGGTTGACCTACCTATAAATTATGATAAAGAAGAATTTGATAGAATAAAAAAAGCAGCACAGAAGATAAAAGATACTTGTGATGTATTACTTGTAATAGGTATAGGAGGGTCTTATTTAGGAGCAAGAGCTGCTATAGAAATGCTTGGTCATACATTCAGAAATAATCTTTGCAAAGAAGATAGAAAAGGGCCTGAAATATACTTTGTAGGACACAATATAAGTTCAACATACATGATGGACTTATTAGATATTATAAAAGATAAAGATGTATGCATAAATGTAATATCTAAATCAGGAACTACAACAGAGCCGGCAATAGCATTTAGGATATTCAAAGAGTACATAGAAAACAAATATGGAAAAGAAGAAGCTAAAAATAGAATATTTGCAACTACAGATAAAGAAAGAGGAGCATTAAAAAAACTTGCAGATAGTGAAGGATATGAAACATTTGTAATTCCAGATGATGTAGGTGGAAGATTCTCTGTTTTAACTGCTGTAGGATTACTTCCAATAGCAGTTTCAGGAGCTAATATAGATGAAATTATGAAAGGTGCAAGTGATGCTTTACATGAGTACTCTAATTGTGATTTAAAGAATAATTACTGCTATCAATATGCTGCAGTTAGAAATGCACTTCACAGAAAAGGCAAGAATATAGAGCTTATGGTTAATTATGAACCAGCACTTCACTACATAGCTGAGTGGTGGAAACAACTTTATGGAGAAAGTGAAGGAAAAGATCAAAAGGGAATATTCCCTGCATCAGTAGATTTTTCTACAGATTTACACTCAATGGGTCAGTATATACAAGATGGAAGAAGAGATCTGTTTGAAACAGTATTAAATGTTCAAAATTCTAGAAGAAATATAACTATAAAAGAAGAAAAAGAAGATTTAGATGGTCTGAATTACTTAGCTTCAAAAACAGTTGATTTCGTAAATCAAAAGGCGTTCGAAGGTACACTACTTGCACATACAGATGGAAATGTACCTAATTTAATAATAAATATTCCGCATCTTAATGAATATTACTTTGGGTATTTAATATATTTCTTTGAAAAGGCATGTGCTATAAGTGGATATATGTTAGGTGTTAATCCATTCGATCAACCGGGTGTAGAAGATTATAAGAGAAATATGTTTGCTTTACTTGGAAAGCCAGGATATGAAAAAGAAAAGAAAGAATTAGAAGAAAGACTGAAAAAGTAGTAAGGATATCCTTACTACTTTTTTAAAAAATTAATTATATTATTTATGTGTTTTTTTCCTGCGAGTTCTCCTCTATATATACACTCATCTATTCTACCTTTATCTAAAAGTCCAACATCCCATATTTGAGGATTCATAACATAAGAAATATCAGAATACTTCTCTATCTTTAGCTTAGTTATTTCATACATCATGATATCTAAAGATTGAGTTAAAATTTCAAAACCGTTATCAACATCTTCTCTAAGCATTCCATTGTATCCAAGATTTATTCCAATTACCTTGTCGGCTCCCATGTGTATAAGACTTTCTAAAGGAAGATTATCCAAGACACCACCATCAACGAGTCTAATCATATCATTATTTAAATTTACCATCTTTGGTTTAAATATCAAAGGTATAGAGCAACTAGCTCTAACAGCACTAGCAATATCTATATCTGTAACAACATCGTAATTAAGGGAAAGATCAAAATTTTGTTTAGAACAAAATACTATTTTTTTACAACTATTTATATCTACTGAAGTAATAGCTAGAGGAATTTCAGTATCGTACATTTTTTTATCTGAAAATAAAACTCTTAAACTATCTTCTAATTTATCTCCATTTAATATTCCGGTGATTTTACTTTTCTTAAAAAAGATAATGGATTTGATTATGCCAAAATAATCAATATCAACAAAGTTATCAAATAAATATGTTGATTTTTCTATTTCATTTAAGGAATAACCTAGTGCATATAAAGATGCAACTATACTACCGCTACTCGTTCCAGATATAATATCTGGTTTTATTCCATGACTTTCTAATACTTTGAGTATACCTATATGAGCAGCTCCTCTCACTCCACCTCCCGAAAGAGCTAATCCTATTTTCATAAAATCACCCCCTTTTATTAATATATTAAAAAAATATTGACAATGTTATCAAATTGATATAGAATTTAATTAATAATAATTATCAATATCATTTTGGAGGGGGATTTAAAATGAGTATAGTTATATTTGGTGGACACGATAGAATGGAAAGAATTTACATAGATGAAGCTAAAAAGATGGGTCTAAAAGCTAAGGTGTATACTTACGGGAGAAATGATATAGACAAGTCTGTAGGAAAAAGTGATGGTGTATTGATATTTACAGATACAATATCTCATAAAATAGCAACTAGTGTATCTAAAGAAGCTAAAAAGAGAAGTATACCAGTTATAGTATGTCATAACAGTAGCAAAACATCTTTCAAAAAAACTATACAAGAATTTGCTATGTAAATTTTGTGAATAATTTATCTATTCATATAGTTTAATATATTCCGGATATTACCAAATCTATTGATAAAATTTTCTCTAGGGTTTAAAATCAGATTAAGGATAGGTTTATAATAACCGGAGGTGATATGGTATGAGAAAAGTTTTCAGTGATGTAGTAATCATAGGATTTGCTTTATTTGCAATGTTCTTCGGAGCAGGTAACTTGATATTTCCTCCATCTTTAGGACTTGTAAGTGGTGATAGTTGGTTAATTTCATTTTTAGGGTTTTTATTAACTGGTATAGGTATGCCACTACTTGGAATAGTTGCAGTATCTAAGGCAGGTGGAAGCTTAGGTGATTTAGCTGATAAAGTTAGTCCAACTTTTAGCAAAGTCTTAGGTACTGTTATAATGCTCGCATTAGGACCGCTTTTAGCTATACCAAGAACTGCAGCTACTACATTTGAGATGGGTGTAAGGCCTATATTCCCAAGTGTAAGCCCTGTGATTTCATCTATAATATATTTTGCGATAACTTTTGCTTTAGTTATAAAGCCTTCTTCAGTTATAGATACAATAGGTAAGTTCTTAACTCCAACACTATTAGTGATTTTAGCTATAATTATTTTTAAAGGAGTAACAGATCCTATTGGAGTTCTTGCAAATACAGGCTTAGAAAACTCATTTTCAAGAGGGTTTACTGAAGGATATCAAACTATGGATGCACTAGGGTCTATAGTTATAGGCGGAATTATAATAAAAACACTAGTATCTAAAGGATATACTAAGAAAGATGAGCAAGTAAAACTTGCCATAATGTCTGCTGTAGTTGCAGCTTTAGGACTTACATTCGTATACGGTGGACTTATGTACTTAGGAGCTACTGGAAGTACAATATTTGATCCTAGCATTCCAAAGACAGATTTAACTATGCAAATAACTAGTGCTATACTAGGAAATATAGGAAAGGTAGCTATAGGAATTGCAGTATCATTAGCTTGCCTTACAACATCAATAGGACTTACTGCTACTTGTGGAGAATTTTTTAATAATTTAACGAACGGAAAATTAAGCTATAAATCAATAGTTACTACTATAATAATATTCAGTACTATAATGTCTAATTTTGGAGTAGAAAAAATTGTAGGGCTTGCGATACCTTTATTGGTAACGGTTTATCCTGTTGTAATAATATTAATATTAATGAACTTATTTGATAAGTATATACCAAATAAAGGAGTGTACTCAGGAGCTGTAATAGGAGCTGTATGTATAAGTATATTTGAAGCATTATCAGCTGCTGGAGTTGAAGTATACAGTATTCTAGATGTGATAGGAAGACTTCCTTTATCAAGTCAAGGTTTTTCCTGGATAGTTCCTGCTTTAGTAGGAGCTATGATTACTGGAGTTATAGGTAGAAAAAAACATAATTTCTAAATTAATTAAAGGATGCGAAGTCGCATCCTTTAATATTTTTGAATTTTCTTTTCTATAATATTTATAACTTGATACATAAGCAGTGCACATACAGCAAGAATTATAACTCCCATCATAACAAGATCTAGTTTAAAAACTTGACCTCCATAAACTATTAAGTATCCTATACCGTATCTAGAAACTAAAAATTCTCCAACTATTACACCAACCCAAGAAAGTCCTATATTAATCTTAACTATGTTGATTATATTACCTACATTAGAAGGTAGTATTAATTTAACTAATATCTGATATTTAGTTGCTCCAAAGCTTTTTAGCATCTTTATTTTTTCCTCATCAACATTCTTAAAATAATTGTATGCAGATAGTACAGTTACTATAATGGATATAGTTATAGCTATTACTATAATTCCATTAACACCAGCTCCTGCCCATACTATTATTATAGGAGCAAGGGCTGTCTTAGGAAGTGCATTTAGTACAACAAGGAAAGGATCTAGAATTTCTGCTAGGAGATCATTCCACCAAAGAATAACAGCTATTATTATCCCGCCTAAAGTTCCTAGAGTAAATCCCATAACAGTTTCATAGAAAGATATGCCTATGTGCTTAAATATCTCCCCACTAGCAAAAAATCTTATCATTAAGGTTAATATAGAAGAAGGTTTGCTAAAGAGAAACTGATCAATTATCTTTAAATTAGCTCCAACTTCCCAGATTATAAGGAATAAAATCAAGAAAATAGCTCTGTATACATTAATCTTTATTTTTCTAGATTTTATAGAAGCTAAATACTCATTATATTCATTAGAGTGATCTAGTTTTGTCATCTATCTCCAGCTCCTTCCATATCGTATTGAAATAATTCTTAAACTCTGGAGCTTCCCTAGCAGTCATAGGAGTCTTAACTGTATCTACGCTCAAAATCACATCATGAATACTTTTTATAGTAGCAGGTCTTTTAGACAAAACAGCTATTTTATCACCCATAGATATAGCTTCTGATATATCATGAGTTACAATTATAGTAGTTTTGTTTTCTCTTCTTATTATCTTAGTTATATCATCACAAACTAAAAGCCTTGTTTGATAATCAAGAGCAGAAAAAGGTTCGTCTAAAAGAAGTATGTCAGGATCAACTGCAAGTGTTCTAATAAGTGCAACTCTTTGTCTCATTCCACCTGATAGCTGTCGAGGATAGCTATTTTTAAATTCCCAAAGTCCATATGTTTTTAGTAAATGCTCTATCTTTTCTACTGATTCATTAGTTAGTTTTTTTTGTATTTCAAGACCGATTTTTATGTTGTCTATTATCGTTCTCCATTCTAAAAGGCAATCTCTTTGAAACATATATCCTATTTTACCATTCATATGAACTTGACCTTTAGTAGGTTTTAAAAGCCCTGATAATATGTTCATAATTGTGGACTTTCCACAACCAGAAGGGCCCACAAGTGCTAGAATTTCACCTTTTTTTACAGTTAAGTTTATATCTTTTAGAACTTCAAGCTCTCCACTTAAAGTGTAGTAATTCATGGAAAGGTCTTTTATTTCTACTATAAAGCTCAAAGTGTCACCTCCTGTTATTTTAGTAAATCTTATATTTATACTATTAAAAATTACGATATTTTGTACCATACTAGAAGGTTTTTAACGCTTTTGTGTAGAAAGTTAAATAACTTAAATCTTAAGGGGGGATACATATGATAAGGTTAATAAAACCTGATGCTAGTTTTGAAAGTGAATTTTTAGATATGATATCAGAATGGAAAGACTCAGGAGAGGAATTTATTCCTTGGAGTTTAAATCTTGATACAACTGACTTTAATGCAATGATAGATAAATTAAATGGATACAGTAATGGTATAGGACTTAAAGATGGTTTTGTAGAATGTTCAACTTATTGGTTAATAAATGAAAATAACAAAATTCTAGGTGCTATTGATATAAGGCATAGGCTCAATGAAAAATTGCTTTATAGGGGTGGACATATAGGGTATGGTATAAGGCCTAGTGAAAGAAAAAAAGGATATGCTACACAAATGTTATACTTAGCACTTAATATATGTAAAACTATAGGTATATCAAAAGTTTTAATAACTTGTGATAAAAATAATATTGGATCTAGTAAAGTAATAATAAATAATGGTGGAATTTTAGATTCTGAAGGAACAGAGAATGGAGAAGTTTTCCAAAGATACTGGATTAATCTAATATAAAGTTATAAATTTAATAGTAACTATAATATTGATACAGTTAAATATTAGAGGATGCACTACCAAAAAATGTTTTACAATTTACCTATACTAGTCTATAATAGGAATAAGATTTATATTTCAATATACATTCTTGTTCTCTTAAAGAAGATAATGCACAAATGCTGAATGTAAATTAAATATAACGTCTACGATATAATTAAAAATCTTAGGAGGAATCAAGATGTATAATGATAAGACTATAGGATGTAGAGATTGTGGAACGGATTTTGTATTCACTGCAGGAGAGCAAGAATTCTTTGCTCAAAAAGGATTTGACAACGAGCCAACAAGATGTAAAGTGTGTAGAGATAAGAAAAAAGCTGAGAGAGGCAATAATAGAGGATTTAACAGAAGATAGTTAAAAAAGGGCAGACAGATCTGCCCTTTTTTTATAATGAATAGAAAATTATAAACTTTTTGAATTGTGGATAATTTATAATTTCCGTTATGAATTTCAAAAAAGTCTACCTTTAAAATCTTTCAAAGAAAGACTTTTTTATCCAAGTATTATTTTTATTAAGAACATAAAAGACACTATATACATAACTGGAGACACTTCATTTTGTCTTCTTGTTAATAGCTTGAGTATAACATAGCTTAACATACCAAACACTATACCTTCAGCTATACTATAAGTAAGAGGCATCATTAATATAGTCAAAAATACTGGTATAGCCTCAGTGAAGTCATCAAAGTCTATTTCCTTAACAGGAGAAATCATAAATAGTCCAACTAATATTAATGCTGGTGCAGTAGCTGCAGCTGGAATCATTATGAAAAGTGGTGATAAAAATAAAGCTATTGTAAACATTACAGCTGTAGACAAAGCAGTAAGTCCTGTTCTACCGCCATCTGCAACTCCTGATGCACTTTCAACATAAGTTGTTACTGTACTTGTTCCTAACATTGCTCCTATTGTAGTTCCTATCGCATCCGCAAATAAAGCTTGTTTTGCATTTGGAATATTACCATCTTTATCTAACATATTAGTCTTAGTAGCAACTCCAACTAAAGTTCCTACAGTATCAAACATATCAACGAATAAAAATGTAAATAGTATTACAAGCATATCTATAGAAAATATATTTGACCATTCAAATTTAAACATTATAGGGCTTAAAGATGGAGGAGAACTTATAAATTTTAAACCTTCAGGAAGAGCAGTAACCCCCATAGGAATTCCCAAAACTGTTGTAATTAATATACCTAAAAGTAAAGCTCCCTTAACATTTTTCGCTAGTAAAAATCCTGTTATTATAATTCCTATTACAGCTAAAAGGCCTGATCCAGAAGATATATGTCCAATAGTTAGTGGTATTCCATCTAACTTTCCATCTCCAACGTGAAACATTCCACTTACAACTATTCCAGAATTGAAAAGTCCCAAAAATGCGATAAATAAGCCTATACCAGCAGAAACTGCTTTTTTTATTCCTATAGGAATTGAGTTTATTATAGCTTCTCTTACGTTAAAAAAAGAAAGAATTATAAATATTATACCTTCTAAAAATACTGCTGTTAAAGCCATCTCCCAAGAATAACCCATTCCTAAAACTACTGTAAAAGCAAAAAACGCATTAGGTCCCATAGCTGGTGCTAGAGCGAATGGAAGATTAGCATATAGCGCCATAACAAGTGTAGCTACAACTGAAGATAAAGCAGTTGCAGTAAATAGTGCTCCAAAGTCCATACCTGTAGCAGACAATATGCTAGGATTAACTATCAGGATATAAGCCATTGTCATAAATGTTGTTATACCTGCTAGTATTTCGGTTTTGGCATCTGTATTATGCCTGCTTAGTTTGAAAGTTCTTTCTAAAATAGAAGTGTTAATTTGTTGCTTAACTAGTTCCATTATGTATCCTCCCTTTGACTAATAAATATTTAGTCCATAGTAAGGCAATTTACGGTCGCCTAGTAGAAACTTCGCATCCTTATTACGCGAATTATATGGAGGTTTGTCGTTTGACATATAGATAATAATATATGAAAGAATATTAGTCAATACAAAAATAGAAAAAAATAAATTAAAGTTCGGCCAAATCCGAACTAAAAAAGTTCAAAACATAATAAAGTTGACTATGCACTATTATAAATGTTAATATTTAATATATGAGTTATCTGTATAGTCCTAATGATATGGTTTAGGAGTTTCTACAAAATGCCGTAAACATTTTACTACGATAAAGAGAGGGATATGTTATGAATAATATCTTAAGTAAAAAGGTAGGGATAATAGGTGGTGGACAGCTCGGGAAGATGCTTATAATTGAAGCTTTGAAGATGGGAGTATACACTGTGATTTTAGATCCTGATCCTAAATGTCCTGCAAGTAATATAGCTAATGAACATATTGTTGCAAGTTTTTATAATGAGAATGCTTTAAGAAGTTTAGCTAGTAAAGTTGATATTGTAACTTACGAGTTTGAACATATAGGTGCAGATATACTTAAGAGTTTAGAAGGTGAGGGAGTTAGGATATATCCAAGTCCTAAGACACTTGATATAATTCAAAATAAATATAATCAAAAGACATACTTCTTACAAAACAATATCCCTGTAGGAGATTTTAGAGAAGTTAAATCTCCAAATGATATAGTCAAAGCCTGTGAAGAGTTCGGATATCCTGCTATGCTAAAGAGTGCACTTGGTGGATATGATGGAAAAGGAAATAGTTTGATTAAAAATCAAGATGGAATAGATAGTTCTTATAAAGAACTTGGTGAAGGGAAAATTCCTTTATATATAGAAAAATATATTCCTTATACAAAAGAAGTTTCTGTTGTATGTTGTAAGGGAATTAATAAGGATATAAAGATATATCCAGTGGGAGAAAATATTCATAAAGATAGTATATTATTTGAGACATCTGTTCCTGCTGATATAACGAAAGATGAATATGAAAAAGCGATAAATATCTCTAAGGATATATTAAATTTATTTGATGATGTTGGGATATTTTGTATAGAAATGTTTATAACAGAAGATGGAAGTGTTTTTGTTAATGAAGTTGCACCAAGACCTCATAACTCGGGACACTACTCAATAGAAGGGTGCGTAACTTCCCAATTTGAAAATCATTTAAGAAGTATACTAGGGCTACCTCTTGGGGATGTAACTTTAGTTAAGCCAACAGTTATGAGAAATCTTCTAGGTGAGGACGGATATAAAGGAAAACCTATGGTAGTTGGAGTTAATAATGCATTATCTATAGAAGGTGTTAGTCTTCATATATATGGAAAGATTGAAACAAAACCTAAAAGAAAGATGGGGCATATAACTGCTATATCTGATACATTAGATGATGCAAGAAAAAAAGTAAGTAGTGCATATAACTTAATGAAAGTTATTTCAAGATAAGGGGGATTTGTATGAAAATAGGAATAATAATGGGAAGTGATTCGGATTTACCTGTAATGAAAGAAGCTGCTCAAATTTTAGACGAGCTTAAAGTAGATTATGAAATGACAATTGTTTCAGCACATAGAACTCCAGATAGACTGTATGATTATGCTAAAGGTGCTAGACAAAGAGGTATAAAAGTTATAATAGCAGGTGCAGGAGGAGCTGCACACCTTCCAGGGATGGTTGCTTCGCTTACAAATGTTCCTGTTATAGGAGTTCCTGTAAAAACAACAAGTTTAGATGGAGTAGACTCTTTATATTCTATAGTCCAGATGCCATCAGGAGTACCTGTTGCAACTGTAGCTATAAATGGTGCAAAGAATGCTGGTATACTAGCAGCTCAAATAATAGGAACTAGTAATGAAAGTATTTATAATAATTTAGAAAAATATAAAGAGAATCTTGAAAATATGGTACTAGAAAAAGCAAGGAAAATGGAAGAAAGTAAAATATAATACAGTTTGTTTATGTGTTGACAATAAACTATGTGTAAACACATTATAAAATCTATATAAAATAGAGTCTCTGGATGTCCAAAGGCTCTATTTTTGTTAATAAATAAATAAAATCTAGTCATACCATAATTTACGAGTATAAGACATATTAATTTAATATATGAATCATAAATGAATGAGGGGGTAAGTGGATGAGGGAGTTTGCATTGTCCAAAAACAAGTTGATTGAAAGTAAGTTTAAGGAGTTAGAAGATTTTATAGATTCTTTAGAAAATAAGAAAGCAGAGTTAATAATTGTACTTCATAAAGCTCAAGAAATTTTTGGATATCTTCCTAGAGAAGTTCAGCAGTTTGTTGCTAAAAAGCTAGATATACATACTTCTAAGGTTTATGGAGTAGTGAGTTTTTATTCATTTTTTACTATGACTCCTCAAGGAGAATATCCAATATCTATATGTATGGGAACAGCGTGCTATGTTCGTGACTCAGAGAAGGTATTAGATGAATTCAAAAGATTGTTAGGAATAACTATTGGTGAAGTTACTGATGATGGAAAGTTCTCTATAAATGTGCTTCGTTGTGTTGGAGCTTGTGGGCTTGCACCTGTAGTTATGATAGGCGAGAAAGTTTATGGACGAGTTACACCAGAGAAAGTATCTAAGATTCTTAAAGAATATGAGTAAAATTATATGAGTTGGAGGGAGAACATGAACAAAGTTAGGTCTATTGATGATTTGAAAAATATAAAAAATGAAGTAAGATCCAAAAATGCTAAGGGAGATTTGACAATTATAAAGGTAGCTATGGCAACTTGTAGTATAGCAGCAGGTGCAAAGAATATTATGGATAGTTTAATCAATGAGATAGATAAGCACAATTTAGAAAATGTAATAGTGATTAAAACAGGTTGCATGGGTTATTGTTATGCAGAGCCAACTGTTGAGGTTAGTATAAATGGAAAGGAAGATGTTGTTTTTGGGTATGTAGATGAAGATAGTGCTAGAAATATAGTACAAAATTACATAAAAAATGGAGAAGAAATCGAAGGAGTTATATCAAACAAAGACAGTAAGCAAATGAAAATAGTTCTTAGAAACTGTGGATCTATAGACCCTGAGAATATAGATGAATATATAGCTGTAGATGGTTATGAGGCTTTAGGGAAAGCTCTATTTAGAATGGGTGATGATGGAGTTATAGATGAGATTAAAAAATCAGGACTTCGTGGACGTGGAGGTGGAGGGTTCCCAACAGGACTTAAATGGGAATATGCAAGAAAAAACAAAGCGGATCAAAAATACGTTATTTGTAATGCTGACGAAGGAGATCCAGGTGCATTTATGGATAGATCAATACTAGAGGGAGATCCTCATTCGATAGTTGAAGCTATGGCTATTTGTGGATATGCAATAGGAGCAAGTGAAGGAAAGGTATATATTAGAGCTGAATATCCACTTGCTATAAAAAGACTTCAAAAAGCAATAAAAGATGCTAGGGAGTATGGGCTTTTAGGCAAAGACATAATGGGTAGTGGATTTGACTTTGATATTGATATCAAATACGGAGCAGGTGCATTTGTTTGTGGAGAGGAAACTGCTTTAATACATTCTATAGAAGGTGAAAGAGGAGAGCCTACAACTAAGCCGCCATTTCCAGCTGAAAGTGGATTATGGGGAAAACCTACAAATGTGAATAACGTTGAAACTTTCGCTAATATACCAGCTATACTTTTAAATGGTGGAGATTGGTTCAATAAAATAGGTACTGAAAGATCTAAAGGAACAAAGGTATTTGCTCTAGCTGGAAAAATAAATAATGTTGGCCTTATAGAAGTTCCTATGGGAACAACTCTTAGAGAAGTTATATTTGATATAGGTGGAGGAATAGTCAATAATAAAAGATTTAAGGCAGTTCAAACAGGAGGACCATCTGGAGGTTGTCTAACTGAGATTGACTTAGATACCCCTATAGACTTTGAGAATTTAATTCAAAGAGGCTCTATGATGGGATCAGGTGGAATGATAGTTATGGATGAAGAAGACTGTATGCCAAGTGTAGCAAAATTCTATTTAGAGTTTATAGAAGATGAATCCTGTGGTAAGTGCACACCTTGTAGGATTGGAACTAAAAGACTCTACGAAATTTTAGAAAAAGTAACTACAGGAAGAGCTGCTATGGAAGATTTGGATCAGCTAAGAGTTTTATCAGATGTCATAAAAGATACAGCTTTATGTGGTTTAGGGCAGACTGCTCCTAACCCTATACTCTCAACATTGAGTACATTTTGGGATGAATATGAAGACCACGTGAAATATGGAAAATGTACTGCTGGAAAATGTAATGCACTACTAAAATACAGAATTATAAAATCTAAATGTGTCGGTTGTACACTATGTTCAAGAGTATGTCCTACTAGTGCTATAGTTGGAAGACCTAAACAAGCACATGTAATAGAACAAACTAAATGTATTAAATGTGGTGCATGTATGGATAAATGTAAGTTCTATGCTATTAAAAAAGATTAATGTAAGGAGGATTATATGATAAATATTACAATAGATGGAAAGAAAATAAGTGTAGAAGAAGGTAGTACTATACTTGAAGCATCGCACAAAGTTGGCATAGACATACCTACACTTTGTCATCTTGATTTGCACGATATAAAGATGGTAAATAAATGTGCATCTTGTAGAATATGTGTTGTGGAAGTTGAGGGAAGAAGAAATTTAGCTCCAGCTTGTGCAACTCCTGTACATGACAATATGATTGTAAAAACAAATACTTTAAGAGTATTGAATGCTAGAAAAACAGTTCTAGAACTTATGTTATCAGATCATCCTAAAGATTGTTTAATATGTCCTAAATCAGGAAATTGCGAACTTCAAGATCTTGCAGAGAGATTTGGAATAAGAGAGGTTCATTATTACGATGGTGAAAAGTCGACATATATAAAAGATTACTCTACATCTATAATAAGGGATATGGATAAGTGTGTAATGTGCAGAAGATGTGAAACTATGTGCAATAGTGTTCAAACTGTAGGAGCTTTATCAGGAGTAAATAGAGGCTTTAATGCTGTTGTATCTCCTGCATTTGAAGAAAAATTAGAAAACTCTGTATGTACTCACTGTGGTCAATGTGTTGCTGTATGTCCTGTTGGTGCATTAACTGAAAAAGAAAATATATGGTCTGTTGTAGATGCGTTGGTAAATAAAAACAAGGTTGTTGTAGTTCAAACAGCTCCTGCAGTAAGAGCGGCACTTGGAGAAGAGTTTGGTCTTGAAGCTGGAAGTTTGGTTACAGGAAAAATGGTAGCAGCTCTTAGAAGACTTGGATTTGATTATGTATTTGATACTGACTTTGCAGCAGACTTAACCATAATGGAAGAAGGTGCAGAACTTTTAGATAGACTGGAAAGGTATATTGAAGGAGATGAAAGTGTAAAGCTTCCTATGTTAACTTCGTGTTGTCCTGGATGGGTAAATTTCCTTGAAAGTCAGTTCCCAGATTTATTAGATATACCATCTTCAGCTAAGTCTCCACAGCAGATGTTTGGATCAATAGCAAAATCCTATTTTGCACAAAAATTATTCATACCTAGAGAAAAAATGGTTGTAGTCTCAGTTATGCCTTGTCTTGCAAAAAAATTTGAAGCATCTAGAGAGGAGTTTAAAGTAAAAGGAAATCCAGATGTTGATATATCTATATCTACAAGAGAACTTGCACATCTTATAAAAATTGCAAATATAGACTTTAATGATCTTGAAGAAGAAGACTTTGATAAACCACTTGGAGAATCTACAGGAGCTGCAGTTATATTTGGGGCTACAGGAGGAGTTATAGAAGCTGCTACTAGAACAGTATATGAACTTTTTACAGGTAAAAAGTTAGAAAAAATAGATTTTGAAGAACTGAGAGGGATTGAAGGAATAAGATGTGCTAGTATAAAAATAAATGATATGGATATAAACATAGGCATAGCTAGTGGTCTTGGAAATGCACGTAAATTATTAGAAGAAATAAGAAGTGGAAATCCACGAAATCTTCATGCTATAGAAATTATGGCATGTCCAGGTGGTTGTATAGGTGGAGGAGGTCAGCCTTATCATCATGGAAATATAGAAATTCTAAAAAAACGTGCGGATGCTATATATACAGAAGATAAAAATAAACCTATAAGAAAATCTCATGAAAATCCTTATATAAAGGAAATATATCAAAAATTCTTATGGGAACCATTAAGTGAAAAGTCTCATCATTTACTACACACTTCTTACTCACCTAAACAGAAGGTGTAGGCTTTAAAATACTTGTATGATGTGACAAATTGTGTTAATATATATAAAGTCTTTAGAGATAATTTAATTTTACGTGTCACTGACTAGATCAGGCATGAGTAAAGCTTATTTTGGGCATATCTATTTATAGATCCTAGGCTTTGCTCATGCTTTTATTTTGTTTAAAAGAAAGGAGAAGTCACATGAGAAAATTATTAGAAAGTTTAAAGCAAACGTTTACGCAAAAGACTGCTGACAACGAAGTTAAGGAGGTAAATGTAGAATCTAAAGATACGACTTTTGTATCTCCACTAAGTGGGAAACTATTAAATATTGAGGAAGTACCAGATCAAGTATTCTCTCAGAGAATAATGGGAGATGGATTTGCTATAGAGCCTAATTGTGGCAAAGTTGTATCTCCTGTTAATGGTACAGTAGCTACTTTATTTCATACAAAGCATGCTATAGGATTAGTTTCAGATGATGGACAAGAAATACTTATTCACTTTGGTATAGATACAGTTAATTTAGGAGGAGAAGGTTTTGAAGCTTTAGTAAGCGAAGGAGATAAGGTTAAGGTAGGTCAAACTATACTTAATGTAGACATAGATAAAATAAAAGGAAAGGTTCCTTCTTTAATAACTCCTGTAATATTTACTAACTTGAAAGAGAATGAAAAAATATCTGTTGAAGTTGGTAAAGAAGTTAAGGCTGGAGATAAAGATATAGTATCTATAGTGAAATAGTCTAAAGGTCTACTGAAATTCAGTAGACCTTTAAACTTTATACAATATAAAGTATAATAGTTATAAAATCTGCTTTGGGAGGCTTGAAATGAAAAAAGGCGATATGATTTTGATAGCTATTATATGCATTGTATCTTTTGGAGGATTCTTATTCTTGAATTTTAACAAGAAAGAGCTAAATGAAAAATATATAGAAATAGTTGTAGATGGACAAACGTATAAAAAAGTATACATAAATAATGAAGAATATAATGAAAAGATAAGTGTAAAGACTGAATTTGGTGAAAATGTAGTATATATACATGATGGAGGAGTGGAAGTTGAAAGTGCCGATTGTAAAGATCAAATATGTGTAAAAACAGGTCATATAAAAAGATCTGGACAAATAATTGCATGTCTTCCTCATAAATTATACGTTAAGATAACTGGTAAAGGCAATGAAGTAGACAATATAGCATACTAGGAGGATAATATGAGCAAGACAAGAAAATTAGTTATAATTGCAATTTTTGTATCTCAGGCTATGGCACTTCATATAATTGAATCATCTATACCAAATCCTCTTATAGCTATATCACCTGGTGCAAAACTTGGGCTTTCAAACATAATAACACTAACATCACTTAAGATATTTGGATTTAAAGAATCATTATTAATATTGGTATTAAGAATAGCTTTATCTACCCTTTGGGGCTCGATGTCATCCTTTCTGTTTAGTCTTGTAGGAGGGGTTCTTAGTTTGGTAGCTA
Organism: Alkalithermobacter paradoxus; assembly: GCA_002029295.1. GTDB lineage: Bacteria > Bacillota > Clostridia > Peptostreptococcales > Peptostreptococcaceae > Alkalithermobacter > Alkalithermobacter paradoxus. The sequence goes on from MZGW01000002.1 coordinate 179,512, forward strand.
TGGCTACTTTGTTGAAGTTGCTAAAAGAAAGGCTCAGTATTATAGGAGTAAGTATTGTAGGTGCAATATTTCACAATATAGGGCAGCTACTTGTAGCTTCTATAGTTATACAAAATATAAATATATTCATATACTTGCCTGTACTACTGTTATCATCAATACCTACAGGACTATTTATAGGTATTGTATGTAAATTTTTAGTTAAAACTTATAAATATTCAATGAAAATGTTTTCGTAATTAATATTTATACATTGACATATATTTACTTTATTTGATAAAATACAACTAGGGAAGATATTACAAATTATAAAATAAAATGGTGATATATATGAAAAATGAAAATATAACCGTTATAAGAAAGAAAATTGAAGATCTAAGAGATGATATCAATAGATACATAGAGTATCCAGATATTTTTAAAGAAGAATTAGAAGAGACGAGTAGTAAGATTGACTCCCTTATAAATGAATATTTAAAACTTAATGGTAAATAAAAAGAGAAGGATATCCTTCTCTTTTTAGTGGAAAAAACTAAGTATAATATCAAATACAAAAAGTAGTATGATCATCCATTCTAAATTTGCAGATCTTCTTGCTTCTACTAAGTTAGAGTAAGAGTTTAGAACCGTTAAAAGTATTTCTATTTTGTGGTTTGTACTTTCATATCTATCGTTGAGGTCAAAGAAGCTACTAAGCTCTATATAAAACTTTTCTATTTCTGAGTTTTGCCATGCAATATCAGGTATTTCATCTATCATTATATAAGATATTGTTTGGTACTTAAATCTAAGTATGTCAGCGGCGTGCTTTGCTAACACCTTATCTCTTATATTAAGCTTTCCTCTTTCTAAAATTTCTAAAGTTGGTTCGAAATTGTCGAAGATTTTGTATATATCTTCTTCAACCCTTTCAAGTGCTACTGATTTACCTAAAACTGTAGATATTATGGTTAGGTAATAGTCTTTAATTTCAGGAACTATAATCCCATCATCAAGTATAGCCAGTTCACTATCAGGTAACAATCTAAGATAGAATTCATCAGAAAAATGTTTTAAATATGAAGAATTTATCTTTATTTCAGAGTCTCTTATATAATCTATAAATACAGGGATTTCACTTTCTTCCATATTTATAAATATAATACTACCAAAAGAAAAGATATATATACTTTTATTTTCTATATTAGCTCCTAATATTCTTTGCAAATCTTTGTTACGAAGTATAAGAGGTTCTTCCCATTTATACTTTTTATAAATATTAAATTTTTTAGCTACATTATTAATGTTTATTTCCTTAGCAACAACAATAGATTTAAATACTATTTGTTCCATACGTTTATCACCCGATATTATATTTTTATTTAGTTTAGATTAATTTTAAGAAAAATATGCAACTAGGAGGTGTCTATGGAAAAAATTATAAGAAGTATATTAATAGTAATTCTATCTTTTTTATCAGTACGATTTGTAAAGTACATAACAAAAAAAATATTTGATATTACTAAATTTAATATTCAATACGAAAAAACAGTTAGAAGTATTATAGTATCTCTTGCTTATTATGTAGCTTTCTTTGCATCTTTAGTTATTTTACTGAAAGAATATGGTCTTTTAGATTTGAGCAAGTCAACGATAGTTACAGGTGCAGGTATAGTAGGTTTAGTAGCTGGTCTTGGATCTCAAAGTTTGATTAAAGATATATTAAATGGATTTTTCATATTATTTGAAAATCAGATGAAAGTAGGAGATTATGTAGTAATCAATGAAAGTTTCAGGGGAACTGTAGAGGAGATAGGGCTTAGGAGTACAAGTATTAGAGATTGGAATTTAAGAAGAATACACATTCCGAATGGAGAGATAAAATCTATCATAAATTACAATAGAAAGAGAATGAGAGTGATAGTAGATGTATATGTATCTTATGAAACCGATCCTTACTTAGTTATAGAGGCTCTAGAGGAAGTATGTAAGTCTTTAAATGAAAAATATGGTGAATTTCTTTGTAAAAATATGATGAATGAACCTGCAAATCCATTTGATGTATATGGAGTAACTGATATAGATGAGAAAAATATAGGAGCCAAATACACTATAACAGGAGTTGTAGAGCCGTTTAAGTACTGGTCTGCACTGAAGGATGCAAGACTTGAAATATTAGTTAAATTTAGAGAAAAGCAAATAAAAATAGCTTATCCAAGAAGAATTAATATTAATGAATAATCTTCTTGGATATTTAAACTAAAGCTTATTTATTTTTCGACATTGATATAGCTTTTTTAGTACATGCTTCCATAGCAGATATTATACTTGATCTAAATCCGTTTCTCTCAAGCTCGTAGATGGCTTCTATTGTTGTTCCCCCAGGTGAGCATACCTTATCTTTTAGACTTCCAGGGTGCTCATTAGTTTGAATAACCATTTTAGCAGCACCTAAAACAGCTTGAGCAGCCAATTTATAAGCCTTATCTCTAGGAATGCCCCTTAAAACTCCTCCGTCAGCTAAAGCTTCTATCATTAAATAAACATATGCAGGAGATGATCCACTTATAGAAGGAATAACATCCATTAAAGATTCGTCTATAACCTCAGCTTTACCAAAACTTTCAAATAATCTCAATATGTATTCTTTTTCATGGTTTAGCAAAAGATCATTAAAAGAAATTGCACTCATTCCTTCTCCTACTAAAGATGGAGTATTAGGCATAGTTCTTACAACTTTTAAATCTTTACCAAATGAATTTTGAATAAAATTTATATCAATTCCTGCTGCTATTGTAACTATTATATCATCTTCGTTTACAAAATCTTTTATTTCATCTATAACACATTTATATTTATTTGGCTTTACAGACAAAAATATTACATCTGAAAACTTCGCTACATCTACGTTGCTATTTGTAGTCAAGATGCTATATTTTTCTTTTACTACTTCTAACTTAGAATTAGTAGGATTGCTTGCGATAATATCCTTATTTGAAACTATTTTAGAATTTACAATTCCTCCTATAATAGCTTGAGCCATGTTTCCACAGCCTATAAATCCTATTTTTTTATTCATTCAAATCCTCCTTATTTTAGTATATAAAATCATAATACTATACACACTAGTAAAGCTCAACTTATTATTAAGGTGCTTGTACAACAAAAAATATAGTCAATTTTAGAAATATGGTTAATATAATGAGAAAAAGGGGTGATACTTTGAACAGAGCGGACATCATATACAGGTTACTCCTTGCTATGTTTATAGGGGGGATAGTTGGTATAGAAAGGGAGAAGTCGAATCAGTGGGCAGGTTTTAGAACCCATGTATTAGTTGCTGTTGGATCTTGCGTTGCTGCTATGACATCTTTATTGTTATTTGAAGAATATAGAAGTGTTATAAATTTAGATCCAGGGCGTATACCTGCACAAGTATTGTCAGGAGTAGGTTTTTTAGGTGCAGGAGCTATATTAAAAACTCAAAACAGTATAAGAGGGTTAACGACTGCTGCTGGCATTTGGGTTATGGCAAGTGTTGGGCTTGCTATAGGATATGGATACTATTATCTTAGTATAATGGTTTTAGTATTTTTGCTTATAACATTGTACATGTTAAGGATAATGGAAAAAAAGATAGTACTTAGCAAAACTTCTAACTTTTATGTATATACAACTAATATATCAGACACAGTATCTACAGTAGTTCAAACATTAGAAAGAAATAAAGTAATAATAAAGAATATAGAAATATCTCATACTGAAAGCTCTAATAAATTTTGGGCTATAAATATAACAATAGCCTACAATAGCAAAATATCTATAAAAAAGATACTAGAGAGAATACTAGACTCTCAAGATGTTGTAAAGGTAGATTATATAGAGTAAAAATATGGTATATTTATTATATAAAATGTTATAATGTAGGAGATATTTTAGTGAGAATTTAATAATTAAAAAAGGAAATAACTATAAATATATTTGATAATAAAGTTTTGGAGGTAAAGTATGGGAAAAAAGAGAAATGAGATAAACGACAAATATAAATGGGATCTTGAGAGTATTTACGATAGCGAAGAAAAGTTAAGAGATGATTTTGAAAAAGTAAAAAAACTTTTATCTGATATAGAAAAATACAAAGGTAAATTAGGAGATAATGCAGAAAGTTTATACAATGCGTTATCTCTTTATGAAAATATTGCAAGAACATCTGAAAGTATATATGTGTATACTCATATGAAGCAGCATGAGGATAACACAAATACTAAAAATCAAGCACTATCTGGTAAATCTGAAATGTTATCTACAGAGATATCTACTGCTACATCATTTATAGTTCCAGAAATTATAAGTATAGATGAAAGTAAAATAAATGAATTCATGAAAAATGAAAACTTAAAATGTTACAAAAGATTTATAAACGAAATACTTAGGAAAAAGCCATATACATTATCTCCTAGAGAAGAAGAAATCTTAGCATCATCTTCTGATGTAGCAAATGCTATCGAAAACACATATGAGATGCTTTCTTTTGCAGATCTTAAATTTCCTGAAATTAATGATGAAAATGGGCAAAAGGTTCAGATAACTCACGGGAACTATTCTACTTTTATGCAAAGTAAAAACAGAGATGTAAGAAAAAGTGCATTCACAAGCATGTACGAAACTTATAGTAAATATAAAAATACATTTGCATCTACATTATCAGGTGGAATAAAAAGAGAAATATTTTACTCTAAGATAAGAGGATATAACTCTGCTATAGAGGCATCTTTGTTTCAGGACGATATAAATATAAAGGTTTATGATAATTTATTAGATGTGATAAGTGAAAATATAAATTTACTTCATAGATACCTTAAGTTAAAGAAAGAATTTCTAGGACTAGATGAACTTCATATGTATGACTTATACGTTCCACTAGTACAGAACTTTGATATGAAGGTAAGCTACGAAAAAGCACAAGAACTGATACTTAATGCTTTGAGGCCTTTAGGTGATGAATATGTAAGTTTGGTTAAAAAGTGTTTTGATGAAAGATGGATAGATGTTTATGAAAATGAAGGGAAAAAAGGTGGAGCTTACTCTTGGGGAAGTTATGATTCACATCCATTTATATTAATGAATTATAAAGATGATTTAAATTCATTGTTTACACTAGCTCATGAGATTGGTCACTCTATTCATAGTTATTATTCAAGAAAAAACCAGCCATATATAGATTCTAGATACAAGATATTCGTAGCAGAAGTTGCATCTACATTAAATGAACAGCTTCTTATGGATTATATGCTAAAAAATTCTAGTAGTAAAGAAGAAAGACTTTATTTACTAAATTATTATCTAGAGCAATTTAGGACTACAGTATATAGACAAGTAATGTTTGCTGAATTTGAAAAAATAACTCATGAGAAAATTGAAAATAAAGAGTCTTTAACTTCTGAACAATTTTGTGATATATATTACGATTTAAATGTAAAATATCATGGAAAAGACATGGTTGTAGATAAAGATATACAATTTGAGTGGGCTAGAGTTCCTCATTTTTATTCTAATTTTTATGTATATAAATATGCAACTGGATTTGCCGCTGCATCTACACTTAGTTTTAAAATATTAAACAAAGAGAGTGAATCTGTCGATAAATATATAGAGTTCTTAAAAAGTGGAGGATCTGATTATCCACTTAATCAATTAAGAAAAGCTGGTGTAGATATGGAAGATAAAACTTCTATCGAGATAGCTTTAAGAACATTTGAAGACTTAATAAATAAACTAGAACAAGAAAGGTAATAAATAAAACACCTATAATAAAATTAATTATAGGTGTTTTTAGGTATGGGGTGGTTTATGAGACTTGTAAATATAAATTATATAGACGTAGATAAGTATGAATACTATCTTGGTAGAACCGTTAGTAGTGAAGGTGTTGTTTTATTAAAGCAAGGTGTAAAGTTAAATGAGAACTATGTAAAACAACTAAATTTAAAAGGAATACATTATATATATGTTATAGATGAAGTATCTGAAGGTATAGAAATCAAGGAAGTTATATCACCAGATAAATATTTTAAAATGAAAGATGTAGTAAAAGATCAGTTTAATAAGGTTAAGAAAAATGTGAATATAGGACTTAATATGAATATCATAAATAATACTGTGGATGATATTTTGACTATGCTAACTTCAAACAAAGATATATATTTGAGTATAAATGAGATGAGAAATATGGATGATTATTTATATGAACATAGCCTAAATGTTGCTATATCTTGCCTTTATACAGGTATACTTTTGAAGTATGACAAAATGAAGCTTCATAAGTTAGCTGTTGGAGCTCTTCTTCATGATGTAGGAAAGTTATTTATAGATCCAAAAGTATTGAACAAGCCTTCAAATTTAACTATTGAAGAAAGAAAAGAAATAGAAAAGCATCCTGAACTTGGATATAGATTTATATCAGATAACTACGGAAATCAAATACAACCACAGAGTAAACAAATTATACTTCAACATCATGAAAAATGGAATGGAAGCGGTTATCCTAATCAACTATCTGGAGAAAGAATATATGAAATGGCTAGAATATGTTGTATATGTGATGCGTTTGATGCATTGACATCTAAGAGGGTATATAGAAATCCTATGCCTATTTATTTAGCATCTGAATATATATATTCTCTTGGAAATATAGAATTTGACTTTGAAATAGCAAAATTATTTTTATCTAAAATTGTTAGATTTAAGGAAGGAAGTATTGTTAAGTTATCGGATGGATCTAAAGGAATAGTTTACTCTCAAAATAAATCTGCACTTGATAGACCTATTATAAAGTTATTAGTAAGTAAAGAAGGATATAGTATTGGTCACAAAAACATATTTATAGATTTATTGGAGGAAAAGACACTGTTTATAGAGAAACAATTAGAAAGTACAATTTTAGATTAGGTGATTTTATGAACAAGATTAAAAAGATGCTCTTAATAGCTTTTTCTATAGCTTTAATATCACAGGTATATATAAATTTATTTTCTAATAATTTTAGAATATCTTTAGCTGTGATATTTTTTCCTATATTTTTGCTAAATTACAGTCAATTAAATGTTATTGCTACATCAATTATCACTTCGTTTACTGTATTTATATTTAGAAGTGTTATACATTATTATAGTGTTTATAGTGAAGCAGCATTTATAATCAACTACCCTGTTATATTTTTTTATATATTATATGGAATAGGTTTTTATATACTTGATATAAGGAATGAAAAAGATACAATTAAAGTAATATTAAGTCTTTGGATTTGCGATTTTATTTCTAATTTATTTGAAGTATTAATTAGAACTGAAAATATTGTTAATATAGATATATACAGTGTATCTAAGATACTTGCGATAATAGCACTTATAAGGGTTATACTAGTATTTCTTATAATTACTTTGACAAAGCACTATAAACTACTTCTGATGAAAGAAGAACATGAAGAAAGATATAGAAAGCTTATTTTATTGATATCTAGCTTAAAATCAGAAATATATTTAATGAACAAAAATATTGATAATATAGAGCTTGTTATGAACAATGCTTTCAAATTATACAAAGATATGTCAGATGAAAATGCAAATCAAACATCCTTAGCTCTTTCTATAGCTAAGGATGTTCATGAAATAAAGAAAGATTATATAAGGGTTATAAGAGGAATTGAAGAACTTACTGTAAACAAAATAGAATATACTAAGATGAGTTTAAAGGATATATTTTATATTTTAGAAGATAGCACGAGTAAGTATATATCAGCCGAAGGAAAAGATATAGACATTATTTTTCAAAGGGAAGGAAATTTTTATACTAAATATCACTATACGCTTATATCTATACTTAGGAATTTAATACAGAACTCAATAGAATCTATAGATACTATAGGTCAAAAGGGAACTATAATGGTTAGACATTTTGAAGATAATGATGTTCACAATTTCATAGTGTATGATAATGGAAAAGGAATTAAACAAAAGGATATTGATTATATATTTAACCCTGGATTTTCCACTAAATTCAATAACAAAACAGGGGACATAAATAGGGGTCTAGGTCTAACTTTAGTCAAAGATATAGTTGAAAATGAATTTAGTGGAAGAATAAAAGTCAACTCTCAGTATGAAGATGGAACTATATTTGAGATAAAGATTCCAAAGATAAAGATAGAGTATATTAAGTCACAAGAGGGGGATGGTGATGAATATGAGGTTTTACATAGTTGATGATGATATAAATATAGTAAAGATACTTGAAAATATAATTGAAGACAAGAATATAGGTGAAGTTGTTGGATACTCTACAAGTGGATTAGAATGCGTTGATGACATAAATTTCAAAAAACCAGACATAATTATAGTAGATCTGTTGATGCCAGGTAAAGATGGAATAGAAGTTGTAGAAGATATAAAAAGTATGAATAATACTTTTAAAATTATAATGATATCGCAGGTTTCTTCTAAGGATTTAATAGAACAAGCATATTCAAAGGGAATTGAATTTTTTATAAGTAAGCCTATAAATATAGTTGAAGTTGTGAAAGTTATAGAAAATGTAATAGACAAGATAAAAATGGAAAAAACTCTTGGAAAAATAAAGAATATGTTCACTAACTTAGAATTAAAACAAGATGAGGAAAGTAACAAATCGGGCACTGAAAAAATAAGATTTATACTATCAAAACTTGGTATATTAGGAGAAATAGGAAGTAAAGATATAATAAATATCTGTGAATATTTAATAAATAGCAAGCAAAAAATGTTTAATTATAAAGTAAGTGAGATATGTGAAAAATTAAGCGACAATCCAAAGGCCATGGAACAAAGAATAAGACGAGCTTTGAATAAAGGACTTACTAATATTGCAAGTTTGGGAATAGAAGATTATATGAATGAAGATTTCGTATCTTACTCAAATACATTGTATAACTTTGAAGATGTAAGGCTTCAAATGGATTACATAAGAAACAAAAATACATATGGTGGCAAGGTTAGTATAAAGAAGTTTATAGAAGGATTACTGCTACACAATGAATGTTGATATTTAGAAATATTCAATTTACTGAATAATTTAAATTTTTCAAAATATTTTTGAGTTTTTTTGTAACTCCCTTTTATAATGAAAGAAAATAAAATAAAGGGGAGGGGTAAAAATGAAAAAGAAAGCAAGTCTTACTTCTAAGATTTTTGCAGGACTTATTTTAGGTGCTATATTTGGAATTATACTTAGTAAAGTTCCAGGCGGATTTATTAAAGACACATTACTTATCAACGGAATATTTAAGCTAGCAGGTAGAGGATTTATAAACGGAATAAGAATGCTTGTAGTACCACTTGTATTTGTTTCTCTTGTATGTGGATCAGCAGCTATTGGAGATGTAAAGAAATTAGGAAGAGTTGGAGTTAAAACTTTAGGGTTTTATATGGTTACAACTGCTATAGCTATAACGATAGCTTTAGTTTTAGGAAATGTTATAAATCCAGGTGTTGGACTTGATTTATCTAAAGTTATGACATCAGAGCCTACGATAGGTCAGGCAAGTCCTTTAGTTGATATAATAATAGATATGATACCAATAAACCCAATTCAGTCTATGGCTGAAGGATCAATGCTACAAATTATCGTATTTTCACTTTTAACTGGGCTTAGTATAGCTTTAGTTGGAGAAAAAGCACAGCCAGTATTTAAAATATTTGAGTCGTTAAATGAAGTAATAATGAAGATGGTAGGGGTTGTTATGTTATTTGCTCCATATGGAGTATTTGCATTAATAGCTAACACATTTGCAACAGTTGGATTTGATGCTATGTGGCCTCTTGCTAAGTATATGATAGGAGTTTTGTTAGCTTTAGCAATTCATGCAACAGCAACTTATATGGGAATACTAAGTTTAATTGGAAAGTTAAATCCGGTTATATTCTTTAAAAAGTTTGCACCAACTATGAGCGTTGCGTTCTCAACTTCATCAAGTAATGCTACATTACCACTTACTATAGAAACAGCTGAGGAAAAATTAGGTGTATCAAAGAGCGTTGCGTCATTTACTTTACCGCTTGGAGCTACAATTAATATGGATGGAACAGCTATAATGCAAGGTGTAGCTGTAGTATTTATATCTCAGATATATGGAATAGAATTATCATTACAAGCATTCCTTACTGTAATAGTAACAGCTACTTTAGCATCTGTAGGTACAGCAGGAGTTCCTGGTGTTGGTCTTATAACTTTATCTATGGTACTTCAGTCTGTAGGATTGCCAGTTGAAGGGATAGCTTTAATAATAGGAATAGATAGATTATTAGATATGAGTAGAACTGTTGTTAATATAACAGGAGATACTGTTTGTACACTTGTTGTAGCTAAATCAGAAGGAGAATTTGATGAGAGTATATATTACTCAGATGTAAAAAAAGAAATTACAGCTTAATCAAAAATAGGGGTAGATATGAAATCATATCTATCCCTATTTTTTTCGAATAATACATAGTAAAATTTGGTATAATATATAGTTAAGATGTAGGTTTTAGCAGGAGGGATTATATGAAGACTATACTAGAAGTAAAAAATTTAAATTTTAGCTATGGAAATTATAAAGTTATTGATAATGTTAGTTTTGATATAAATTATGGTGATTATTTTGGTGTTGTAGGCCCAAATGGTTCTGGAAAAACAACACTTTTGAAGTTAATGTTAGGTATACTAACGCCAAGTAGTGGAGAAATTAGATTCTTTGGTCAGAGGTTAAAAGATCTAAAGGAAAGAAATAAAATAGGATATGTTTCTCAAAAAGCTAATTCTTTCAATGTTAATTTTCCAGCTACTGTTGAAGAAATTATACTTTTTACTTTGAAGTCTTTATATAAAAATAACTATGACATAAAACAAAAAACTTATGAAGCGCTTAGTAAAGTTGATATGTTAAATTATAAAGATAGACTTATAGGTGATTTATCAGGGGGTCAGCAACAAAGGGTATTCATTGCAAGGGCTTTAGCTACAGATCCTAATATATTGTTTTTAGATGAGCCAACAGTTGGAGTTGACTATAAATCTCAAGAAGATTTCTACAATATAGCAGAAAAATTGAATTCATCAGGAGTTTCTATATTTATGGTTTCCCATGATGTTGGTGTTATAATTAACAAAGTAAATAAAGTTGCGTGTATAGGTAATGGAAAAGTTTATATACATCCTACTGATGAGATTAAGGGAATAGAAAATAGTTTAAATAAAATATATGGTAAAAATATTGAGTTTATAAATCATAGTCACTAGGAGGGGTTATATGATAGAAATTTTATCTTATGATTTTATGCAAAGAGCTTTGTTTGGAGGGGTTATTATAGGATTTATAGCTCCTTTGATAGGGATCTTTATAGTCCTAAGAAGGATGTCTTTAATAGGAGATAGTTTATCACATGTAGCCTTATCGGGTGTAGCTTTATCTGCATTTATAGGTATAAATCCTCTTATAGGAGCTGTGGTATTTTGTGTTCTTGGATCTTTAGGAATTCAGAATTTAAGAGAAAATTATGGTAAGTTTGAAGAAGTGTCGCTTGCTGTAGTTATGTCTGGTGGTATAGCACTTGCAGTAGTACTTATGGGATTATCTAAAAATATTGGTATAAGTTTTATGTCTTACTTATTTGGTAGTATAGGATCTATATCTAGCTTTGACATAATTGTTATGTGCATTTTGGCGGGGATTATCCTGATTTTCTTGAGAATATATTTTAACAAACTATTTTATATATCATTTGATGAGGAAACTGCAAAGGTATCAGGAATAGAAGTTGACCTTATAAATAATATATTTATGATTTTGATTTCTTTTATGATAGTTATCTCGATGAGAATAGTTGGGATTTTGCTTATATCTTCTCTGGTTGTAATACCTGTTGCAGCTGCTATGCAGGTATCAAAGAGCTTTAAAAATACACTTATTTTATCTTGTGTGTTTGGAGAAATATCGGTTTTGTGTGGGATAATTTTATCTTATTATTTTGATTTAGCTTCTGGAGGTATTATAGTTTTAATAAGTATATTTATATTGTTATGTTGTGTTATGTACAAAAATATTAGTAGTATAAAAATTAAAGTGTCAAGAAAAGCTATATCTGTAGCGAATGATTTAGTGAGAAGGTAAGTATTTACAATAAAAAATAAAGGGTAAGTTTACCCTTTATTTCTATTAGCTTTAACTCTTTCATGTTCGTTTAATAATTTTTTTCTAAGCCTTATACTATCAGGTGTTATTTCTACAAGTTCATCATCTGCTATAAATTCTAAAGCTTCTTCAAGTGTGAATATTCTAGGATTAGGAACATTAAGTGCATCGTCAGATCCTGAAGCTCTTACATTTGTAAGCTTTTTGTTTTTGCAAGGATTTACAGTCATATCTTCTTTTCTACTGTTCATTCCTATTATCATTCCTTCATATACCTCAGCTCCTGGCTCTATAAACATAGTAGCCCTTTCACTTAAATTGCATATAGAATATGCCATAGCAGTTCCGTTAACTTGAGAAATTAAAACTCCATTATTTCTTTGAGGAATTTCACCTTTGTATTCTTCAAATCTTTCGAATGAACGAACTAAAGTTCCTTCTCCTCTTGTATCGTTTATAAATTCACTTCTATATCCTAAAAGCCCTCTAGTTGGAGCAAGATATTCTATTTTAACATAGTTGTTCTCTGAAGTCATAGACTCCATTATGCCTTTTCTTACGTTAAGCTTTGATATAACAGTCCCTGAGTATTCTTCTGGAACATTTACAATAACTCTTTCAATTGGTTCCATAAGCTTATCATTTTCTTTATACATTAAAACTTCAGGTTTAGAAACTCCAACTTCATATCCTTCTCTTCTCATGTTTTCAAGTAGAATAGATAAGTGAAGCTCACCACGACCAGAAACTTTATATCCATCTGTACTTTCTAAGGCTTCAACTTTAAGACCTACATTAACTTCAAGCTCTTTTTCGAGTCTAGCTTTTATGTGTCTTGTAGTTACAAACTTTCCACTTTTTCCAGCGAAAGGTGAATCGTTAACTAAGAAATTCATAGATAAAGTAGGTTCTTCTATTTTTATCATTTCCATAGGTATAATATTATTTTCATCACATACTGTTTCACCTATTGATATATCAGATATTCCAGCTATAACGGCTATATCTCCACTTTGAGCTTCTTTTACAGATACTTGTTTTAGTCCTTGGTATACGAAAAGTTTTGTTATTTTTCCTTTTCCAATACTTCCATCAGCTTTAGATATAGAAACTGATTGTCCTTCTTTGATAGTTCCCTTATATATTCTACCTATACCAAGTCTTCCTATATACTCATCATAAGCAAGTGCTGATATTTGCATTTGAAGTGGATCGGTGTTAAAATTAGGATATACGCTTACGTGATTTAGTATAGTGTCAAATAAAGGTGATAAATCTGTTGAAGAATCATCTAGTTCTTTCTTTGCAATACCATCTTTTGCAATACCATATATAATAGGGAAATCTAGCTGTTCATCTGTGGCATTTAATTCAACGAATAAATCAAATACCATATTTACAACTTCTTCAGCCCTTTGATCTTTCTTGTCTATCTTATTTATAAATAAAATAGGTTTAAGTCCAAGTTCTAATGATTTTTGAAGAACGAATCTAGTTTGAGGCATAGGGCCTTCACTAGAATCAACAAGTAGTATAACGGTATCTACTGTTTTTATTACTCTTTCAACTTCAGACGAAAAGTCAGAGTGTCCTGGTGTGTCTACGATGTTTATTTTTACGTCTTTATATTCTATAGAACAGTTTTTAGAATATATAGTTATTCCTCTTTCTCTTTCTATATCATTACTATCCATTACGCAGTCTACAACGTGTTCATTTTCTCTAAACACTCCACTTTGACTTAAAAAAGCATCTACTAAAGTAGATTTTCCGGCATCAACGTGTGCTATAACAGCTATATTGATTATATTTTGTCTATTTAACATATGATTGTCAACTCCTTATAAGATTGCATCACTATATTCTACACCTAAATATAACAATAATCAAATAATATTTTGTAAAATTAATAGTAAATATAATGTTAAATTAGTTATGTTATGGCAATAAATGAATAAATATTCCATAAATAAGCATATTATTAAAAATACATAATCTAAGGAGGGGTTATTATGGGTAGAGACAATTTCCATAATTCAGTACTAGAATTAAAAGAAGAAGTAATTGATATGATTGAAAAAGTAGAAATAATACTACAAAAATCTATAGATTCTTTAATAAACAAAGATGTAGACCTTGCAAGAGAAGTTATAAGGTTAGATGATGAAGTAGATGGATGTATGGCTAAAATAGAGGATAAGGCTATAGAACTTATAGCTCTTCAGCAGCCTATGGCAAAGGATTTGAGGGTAATATTTTCTATATCTAAAATAATTACTGATATAGAAAGAGTAGGGGATTATTGTGTAAATGTTGCTAAGGAAACTATAAAGATAGGAAATGAGGATCATATAAAAGAACTTATAGACATACCTAAGATGAGAGATATAATTCTTAATATGCTAAGAAATACTAAATTAAGCTTTAAGATGGAAGATGTAACACTTGCTTACAAAGTTGGAGAAGAAGATGAGCTTATAGATAATCTATATAAAGACATATATAGAGATATATTAGCTTTAATACATAAAGATGAGAAAAATATAAATCAAGGAACTAAATTGTTGTTCGTTGGAAGATATTTAGAAAGAATGGCAGATCATATAACTAATGTATGTGAAAGAATAATATACATAACTAAAGGAGAAAAGGTAGATATAAACTAAAACATACCTATGTAGGTATGTTTTTTTCAGAAAATTTGATATATATATGTTGAAAAATATACCATAAGTTGTATAATTACAAGTATAAGAGGTTTTGCTCTTAAAAAACGAATATAGGGGGGACAAACATGTCATTAATACAAGAAGTATTAGAACAAGTGAAGAAAAGAAACCCAGGTGAAACAGAATTTCATCAAGCAGTAGAAGAAGTTTTAATTTCTCTAGAACCAGTTATACAAAAACATCCAGAGTATGTTGAAGCTGGAATAATAGAGAGAATAGTTGAGCCAGAAAGACAAGTAATGTTTAGAGTGCCATGGGTTGATGATAATGGTAAAGTTCACGTTAACAGAGGATTTAGAGTACAGTTCAATAGCGCAATAGGACCTTATAAAGGGGGAATTAGATTCCATCCTTCTGTATACTTAGGAATAATCAAATTCTTAGGATTTGAACAAATATTCAAAAACTCATTAACTGGACTTCCGATAGGTGGAGGAAAAGGTGGAGCTGACTTTGATCCTAAAGGAAAATCAGATGGAGAGATAATGAGATTCTGCCAAAGCTTTATGACAGAACTGTATAGACATATAGGACAAGATATTGACGTTCCTGCAGGAGATATAGGTGTTGGAGCTAGAGAAATCGGATATATGTATGGACAATATAAGAGAATAAGAAATGCTTATGAAGCAGGAGTTTTAACAGGTAAAGGACTTACATACGGTGGTTCATTAGTTAGAACACAAGCTACAGGTTATGGACTTATTTACTTTGTAAGAGAAATGCTTAAAGAGCATGGACATAGCCTAGAAGGAAAAGAAGTAGTTATATCAGGATCTGGTAATGTTGCTATATATGCTTGCCAAAAGGCTCAAAGCTATGGTGCTAAAGTTGTTGCAATGTCAGATTCAGGTGGATACATATACCATAAAGATGGAATAAACTTAGACACTATAAGACAAATAAAAGAAGTAGAAAGAAAGAGAATTAGTGAGTACATAAAACATCATCCAGAAGCTGAGTATCATGAGGGAAGAGGACTTTGGTCTGTTAAGTGTGATATAGCTTTACCATGTGCTACTCAAAATGACATAGATGTTGAAGATGCAAAAGCTCTTATAGCTAATGGAGTTATAGCTGTTGGAGAGGGAGCTAATATGCCTTGTACAAATGAAGCATTAAGCTTGCTTATAGAAAGCAATATATTAGTTGCTCCAGCTAAGGCTGCTAACGCAGGTGGAGTTGCAACTTCTGCTCTTGAAATGTCACAAAATAGTATGAGATTATCTTGGACATTTGAAGAAGTTGATGCAAAATTAGATCAAATAATGGTTGATATATTTAGTGCAGCTAAGAAAGCGGCAAAAGAATACGGATTTGAAGGAAACTATGTTGCAGGAGCTAACATAGCGGGCTTTTTAAAAGTAGCTCAAGCTATGATGGCACAAGGTATAGTATAATAAGCAAAAGGGCATTGCCCTTTTGCTTATTTTATGTTTTCTATAGATACTTTAGCAAAATCTGTATTAACTATTTTTTCATAAGGAGCTCTTTTATCAAGCTCTCCTGCAAGTTGCATTATATCCATTAGATGATCTAGGCTTTCTTTTTCAAGAACTGGATTTTTAGACCAAGTATCCTGATCTTTATATCTTCTTACAACCTCAGTTAAAGATTCTAAATCTATATCAGGGAAGTGAGGAGCTATAGAATTTGCGATAGCTTCAGGAGTGTTATTTTGAACCCATATTTGAGCCTTGTATATAGCATTAGTGAATTTTTGAATTATATGTGGATTTTTTTCTATATAGGATTTAGTAGCTGAATAACAAGTGTAAGGAATATAACCAGATTCTTTACCTATAGATGCTACTATATAACCTTGCTTTTCTTTCTCGAGGGAATAAGCAGTAGGTTCAAATAGTGTTACATAATCACCTTCTCCACCTACAAATGCTCCAGCCATAACAGCAAATTGAATATCAGTTCTAACTATAACGTCTTTACCTATCTCAAGACCTTTGTTTTTTAGGACATACTCAAGTGTCATCTGAGGCATTCCGCCTTTTCTTCCACCTATTATAGTTTTACCTTTTAGCTTGTCAAAAGTGAAGTTATCATCTTTATCTCTTCCAAGAAGGAAAGATCCATCTCTTTGAGTTAGTTGAGCAAAATTTATAGCGTAGTCTTCTTTTCCTTGATTGTATACGTATATAGAAGCTTCAGGTCCCATAAATCCTATATCCACTTCGTTTGACAAAAGTGCAGCCATAGTTTTATCTGCTCCTTGAGTATTTATAAGATCTATACTTAATCCCTCATCTTCAAAGAAACCTTCGCTAATTGCTACGTATTGAGGTGCGTAAAATACAGAGTGAGTAACCTCTGCAAGTTTAACTTTTGTTAACTCCTTAGGTGTGCATCCACTTAAAGTTAAGGAAACCATGAATATAAAAGATAAAATAAAAACTAACTTTCTAGACAATCTCACAAAACTCCCTCCTTACAAAAATTTTCTCTGTAATCACAATATATTATTTAGGCATTTAAAAGTTACATAAAATTAGGTACAAAACATTTATATATACATAATCTGTATTAGAACAAAAAGAGGTGATAATATGGATAAAAAAGGATATGTAATGGTTTTTTTGCCTATAATATTTATAGTACTATTTGGGTTTATAGGTCTTGCAATTGATCTATCGATTGTGGTTTATAACAAACAACATCTCCAAGATGTGGTTGATTTTGCCGCAATATCATCTATTCAAGAGGCCACTAAAAATAAGAGCCAAGTAATTAGAACCTCTAGAGAATATCTTAATAAAAATGGAATAAATGATATAGATATAGTTAAAATAATTTATCCATATGATGGAGATGATTATAAAATTAAAATATCAGCAAGTAGAAAAGTAAAATTAACATTCTTATCAATACTCGGATTTAAAGAAACAACTGTACTGGTCAATTCTATTGCAAAATTAAATAGAGATTTAAGATATGCGATATTTCAAAATAGTAATGATGTATTGTATATAAATACAGCAATAAGAGTAGAAGGAAATATACATTCAAATGGAGATATAAATCTGCAGTCAAGAGATATAATTGTTAATGGAATAGTTGAAGGGGTAGGAAAAATTAACTCAAGAACAACAAATGTAAGTCAATTCATTGAAAATTGCCCATATATAAAAATGCCTTACTATAATATACAAGACTACAGAAATAAAGCTACTATATATTACAATAATAGTATAACTATAGATAATAAGCTTACCCTAAATCAGGATCAAATAATATTTGTTAACGGAGATATAACAGTAAAAGCTAAAACAGAAGGTAGAGGAAAAATTATTGCAACTGGTAACATAACCTTCACTGGAAATGATATAATCTATGGAACAGATAAAGATGAAATAATGTTTATGGCAGGTAGGAATATATGGTTTTCTGGAACAAAATCACAATATTCAGGTATTTTTTACACATATTCAGGCGAAATAAATTTTAGCTGTTCAAATTCAAGTGTGTATGGAAGATTATACGCAAATAAGATAAAATTAATTGGGGGTAACAACCAAATATATCCATACAACATGGAAATTTCTGATACTTGGAGTACTAGTCTTGTAGAATAAAAATAGTATGGAGGATACAATGCTGAACAAGGTAAAAATAAATTATATATGTAATAGTGGATTTAAGGTGAGAATTAAAGATAGTCTTTTTATATTTGATTACTACAAAGATGAAATTAATGTAATAGACATAAATGAACTTATAGAAAGCAAGAGTATATTTGTATTTGTTAGCCACTCTCATTATGACCATTTCAATGAAGAAATATTTAATTGGAAAAAATACAATAATAATATACACTATATATTAAGTAGCGATATAAAAATAAAAGAGGAAGGTTATTATTATTTAAATCCGTACTCAGAGTTACAAATAGAAAATATAAAAGTAAAAACATATGGATCTACAGATGAAGGTGTGTCTTTTCTAGTAAACGTACATGATCTAAATATATTTCATGCAGGAGATTTAAATCTATGGTACTGGAAAGAAGATACTGAAGAAAACAAAAATTATGCAAAAGATTGGTTCGAAAAAGAAATAGATAACATATTAGGTGAAGATATAGATATAGCATTTTTTCCAGTTGATCCTAGACTAGAAGAATATGCTATGTGTGGTGGAAAGTATTTTATAGAAAAATTAAGACCTAAGGTATTTATACCTATGCATTTTGGAGAGAATTTTGGTATAACTAGCGAGTTCAAAGATATTATCAAATGTAAAGAAGTAGAAGTTATTCGTATATCAAGTTATGGTGAAGAGATAATTATATAAAACAATAACAAAATAATAGTAGTTACATATTATGAATACTGAGAAAGTTAACAATATATAAAAGGGGGATTAATATGTATAACTACTATTATGATAATTATCTACAACATTGCAAAAAAAGGTATGAAGCTATGTGCCCAAGTGTATATCGAGAAATAGCACCTATAGTTGTAAGAGTATGCATGGAAGATGATAATAACATATATGTATTCCCAAATGAAAAAGCAGTTGATGATATGGTTGAGAAAGTATGTAAATATTATGATGAACAAAATAAGACAAGAGATGATTATGATGGTGATGATGAGTATAGACGAAGAAGAAGAGGTATATTTGGAGACTTTGTAAGATTTCTTATTTTGAGGAATTTATTTGATAGAAGACGTAGATGCTTTGGAAGAAGACCTTTTGGTGGATATGGATATTACGATTGTTATTAAAGCTTGGGGGTTTGCCTCCAAGTTTTTTAAATAAATTAAATGAATTATCAAGGAAGTGATAGCTTGAAGTTGGGGATGAGAACTATAAAAACAGGAATAGCAGTATTTTTATGTGTAATAGTATTTGAAATATTTAATATGGGTTCAGCTATGTATGCATGTCTTGCTGCTATAATATCTATGCAAAATACTGTTATTTCTTCTTTTAAAGCTGGAAAAAATAGAATGATAGGAACTACTATAGGAGCATTTGTTGGATTTATATGTGCAAGTATTATGCCAGAAAGTGCAATTTTATCAGGGATAGGGATTATGAGTGTTATACACATATCTAATATTCTAAAAAGCAAGGAATCACTTTCTATTGCAGGGGTTGTATTTTGTGCAATTATGTTAAAGTTAGAAGGTCAGAGTGTAATAGTTTATAGTTTTAGTAGAATAATAGATACATTTATAGGAATTGCAATTGCTATTTTAGTTAATTATTTTGTTGCTCCTCCAAAGTACTTTGAGAAGATAGACGAAAAGTACAAAGAAATAGTTAATGATATATTTTTATTATTTAAAGATGAGGTATCTAAAAATAAACCTATAGATTTAAGTAAAATAAATAAGGATATTTCCAATTTTGAAAAGCTTGTTGACACATACATAGAAGAATTTAGGGTTAGAAAAGATGAAGAAGTAGAAATTGAAAAAATAAGAAAAGTACTAAATGAATGCAAGAAAATTTATTTTAACTTAGAAATTATAGCTTCTTTAGATGATCAAGGTTTCTTGAATAAAGAAAATTGTAATAATTTGAATAAGCTTTACAATTTCAGATTTGAATATCTAGATTATGATGAAGGTGACTTAGATATAGTATACAATTATCACATTAAGAATATAATAAATTCTATTCATACACTTAACAAAACAATAGGTATTTGTACTATAATATAAAAACTATGGTATAATATAACAGCCTAACTATGGCAATTATCTAATAAGAGGTGAAATATTTGAACAAAAAAGTAGTTGTAATCGGTGGCGGAGCTGCTGGAATGATGGCAGCAGGAGTTGCTGGAAGTAGAGGTATAGATGTTACTTTAATAGAGAAAAATCCTATGCTTGGAAAGAAAATGCTAATAACGGGTAAGGGAAGATGTAATATAACCAATGATATAGATATGGAAGGATTCATTAAAAATACTCCTGTAAATGGCAAATTCTTATACAGTGCATTTTATGCATTTACAAATACAGATATTATAGAGCTTTTAAATGAGTTTGGTGTAAAGACAAAAGTAGAACGCGGAGGTAGAGTGTTTCCTGTTTCTGATAAATCAAAAGATGTAGTGGATGCATTAGAAAAATATATAAAAAGAAATAATGTAAAAGTAATTAAAGGTGAGGTTTCAAAAGTAGTATCTAAAGATGGAGAGGTTTCTTGTGTTGTATTAAGTGATGGACAAACTATAAAATGTGACAGTGTAATAATTGCAACAGGAGGAGCATCTTATCCAGCTACAGGATCAACAGGAGATGGATATAAATTTGCAAAAGAAAATGGGCATACAATAGTTCCTTTGAAGCCATCTTTAGTACCACTTGAAACTATGGAAGATTGGGTTAAAGATTTACAAGGATTGTCACTAAGAAATGTATCTATAAAGGTACTAAATGGGAAAAATAAGAAAGTATACGATGATTTTGGAGAAATGATATTTACACATTTTGGAGTTTCAGGACCTATAATACTATCAGCTAGTTCGTATATGAAAAGATTGGAAAATGAAAATTACAAATTAGTTATAGATTTAAAGCCTGCATTAAGCGATGAAGAGTTAGATAAAAGAATTCAAAATGACTTTAGCAAATATATAAATAAGATATATTCAAATTCTTTAAACGACCTACTGCCTAAAAAATTAATACCAGTGATAATAAATTTATCTCAAATTCCACATGATAAGGTTGTAAATGAAATCACAAGAAAAGAAAGATTAGAGCTTGTTCACCTACTCAAAAATTTAACTTTACATATAAAAAGATATAGACCATTGAAAGATGCAATAATAACATCAGGAGGAGTTAAGGTAAGTGAAATAAACCCAAGCACTATGGAATCAAAGCTAGTAAAAGGACTTTATTTTGCCGGAGAAGTAATAGATGTGGATGCTTATACAGGTGGATTTAACCTTCAAATAGCATTCTCAACTGGATATTTAGCAGGATTAAATTGTTGATAAGGAGTAGATATATGGTAAAAATAGGAGATTTCAATGAACTAAAAATAAAAAGAGAGGTAGACTTTGGAGTTTATTTAGATGGTGGTGATGTAGAGATACTTCTACCAAGAAAGTATGTGCCAAAGGAAGCTAAGATAGATGATGTATTAAAGGTATTTATATACAAAGATTCAGAAGATAGAATTATAGCTACGACATTAGCTCCAAAGGCTAAAGTTGGTGATTTTGCTTATCTTAAAGTAAATGACGTAAATAAATACGGGGCATTTTTAGACTGGGGACTAGAAAAGGACTTGTTAGTTCCTTATGGACAGCAAAAACTTAAAATGGAAAAGGGCAGAAGTTATATAGTTAGAGTACACTTAGATAAGGTAACTCAAAGAATACTTGCTACAACTAAAATTAGTAAATTTTTAGAGTATGATGAAATATTACTAAATGAAGGTGATGAAGTAGATATTCTCGTATGTGATTTTAATGATATAGGTATAGGGGCTATTATAGACAATAAATACTATGGAATGCTATACAGAAATGAAGTATACAAAAACTTAAGATTAGGAGATAAAGAAAAGGCATACGTAAAGAAAATAAGGCCTGATGGAAAAATAGATCTAACATTAAGAAGAAGGAATTATGAAGAAATAGATATGAATAAAGATAAGATAATGGAAAAGCTATCTCAAAATGATGGGTTTATTCCATTAAATGATAAAAGTTCACCAGAAGAGATAAAGAAGGAATTTAACATAAGTAAGAGGAATTTTAAAGATGCAGTTGGAAGACTGTATAAAGAAGGGAAAATAGAATTAAAAGAAAATGGAATATGTATAAAACAATAAGGTGGAAATTAATTCCACCTTATATCATGTTTATTTCATTTAACTTAGTTCTAGGTATAAATTCTTCAGTACCAGTATTGAATATATAAACTCTATCGTATAAAAGTATATCTCCAGCTTCATTTTTTTCTCCAGTAGGGCTTGGTATTGCCCAGTTTAAAGACATAACTTCACTTGAAGCAGGTAGTAATATACTTTCAGAGTCAAGACTAGGCTGATTATATGCTCTTGTTTCTTGGAGCGTTACGTGAACTCGTTTATTAAATTTATAAGCATAATCTATTCTCTTAAGTGCTGTTTGGGCTACATTTGCTATAGCTTCATTTGGATCATTACTCAAATCTTGAAGCATAGTTATTATATTAGGATTTGTAGGCACTATTCTTCCAAGAGAAACTATCGAGTAGAAAGTAACTATATCGCAAGGATGCTTAATAAGTTCCATCAAATATGGAATCGCTCTATAGCCTAAAGCCTCCCAAGTGAAAGTACCGTGATAATAGATATCATGTATTTCTTCTTCTGACAATTCATTGCAATACATATTCCCTGTAGCTTCCCAAAGTTCTTTGAGTTCATTAGGATTAGCCATAAATGGGCCCATAAGCAGTTCAGAACCAGCAAATAATATACCAGGATTAGCTAATCTGTTTATATAAGCTATAGTCCTAATAGGCATATTAAATTCTCTAGATAAACACCAAAGGCTATCTCCAGGTTGTACTATATAGTATGGGCCTTGGCCTTGAGATTTTGGAAGATTCATACCGTTTTCAGGAATAATAAGGACTTGACCTGGATATAGTAAAAATGGATTGCAAATTACATTAGCATTTTTTATACTCTCCATGCTTGTATTGAATTTCATTGAAATCTTAGGTAAAGTATCTCCACTCTTAACATAATATAACATATATATCACCTCAAAATATACTATTCGAAATAGGTGATATATGTTAAAGAGTTATTGATAAAATAAGAATGTATTAGTATATTTACAAAGTTTAAAAAAATATATATAATTTAAAATAAACATAATTTAATACATCAAAGACAGTGAAGAAGAGGAGTACATGAAGTTCACCAAAAGAGAGGAAAGCCCTTGGCTGAAAGGCTTTCTAGGAAAGAAATCATGGAAGGTAGCTTCTGAGTTTCTAGGTTGAAATAGTAGTAGACTTAGACGGGAAATCCGTTACAATAAATTAAGAGCCAGAAGTTCTGGAAATAAGGTGGTACCGCGAAACAAAACCCTTCGTCCTTAATTGAGATGATGGGTTTTTTTAAATTATATGGAGGTGTTTTATGGAGGAAAGAAACTTAGCAAAAACATATAATCCAAAGGAATTCGAAAACAGAATATATAATGAATGGATGGAAAAAGGTTATTTTAAAGCAGAGGTGGATGAAAGTAAAAATCCTTTTACTATAATGCTTCCACCACCTAATATAACAGGTCAATTACACATGGGACATGCTCTTGATCATACTCTTCAAGATATACTTATAAGATTTAAACGTATGCAAGGATTTGCTACACTTTGGCAGCCTGGAACTGACCATGCAAGTATAGCAACAGAAGTAAAAGTAGTTGAGCAAATAAACAAAACTGAAGGGAAAAGTAAATATGAGATAGGAAGAGAAGAGTTCTTAAAAAGAGCTTGGGAATGGAGAAATGAATACGGAAGAAAAATAGTTGATCAGATGAAAAAGTTAGGAGATTCATGTGATTGGGATAAAGAAAGATTCACAATGGATGAAGGTTGTAACGAGGCTGTTACAGAGTTCTTCTTGAGACTATATGAAGATGGACATATATACAGAGGAAATAGGATAATAAATTGGTGTCCAGATTGTAAAACTTCTTTATCAGACGCAGAAGTTGAGCATGAAGAAAAAGGTGGTTATTTCTATCATTTCAGATATCCTATAAAAGATAGCGATGAATTTATAGAAATAGCTACAACAAGACCTGAAACTATACTTGGAGATACAGCAGTTGCAGTAAATCCAGATGATGAAAGATATAAACATCTAATAGGAAAGATGGTTATACTTCCTATAGCTGAAAGAGAAATACCAATAGTTGCTGATGATTATGTTGATATGGAATTTGGTAGTGGAGCTGTTAAAATAACTCCTGCACACGATCCTAATGACTTTGAAATAGCTCAAAGACATTCACTCCCTAGAATAAATGTCATGAATGAAGATGGAACTATGAATGACAAATGTGGAAAATACAGCAACATGGATAGGTACGAATGTAGAAAAGCTTTAGTTAAAGACCTAGATGAAGCTGGATATTTAATAAAGACAAAAGACCACGTTCATAATGTAGGACATTGTTATAGATGCGATACAATTATAGAGCCAAGACTTTCTAAGCAGTGGTTTGTAAAAATGGATAAATTAGCAATACCTGCAATAGAGGCAGTAAAAAGTGGAGAAATAAAGTTAGTTCCGGAAAGATTCAATAAAATATATCTTCACTGGCTTGAAAATATAAAAGATTGGTGCATCTCAAGACAGTTATGGTGGGGTCATAGAATACCTGCATATTACTGTTTAGACTGTGATGAAACTATAGTATCAAAAGATAGACCACAAAAATGTACAAAATGTAATAGCGAGAATTTAAAACAAGATGAAGATGTGCTTGATACGTGGTTTAGTTCTGCACTTTGGCCTTTTTCTACATTAGGATGGCCAAATAAAACTAAAGAACTTGAATACTTCTATCCTACGGAAGTATTGGTTACTGGATATGACATAATATTCTTCTGGGTAGTAAGAATGGTATTTGCAGGAATTTACTGTACAGGCAAAGTACCGTTTAAGAATGTGTTTATACATGGACTTGTTAGAGATTCTGAAGGAAGAAAAATGAGTAAATCATTAGGAAATGGAATAGATCCTCTTGAAATAATAGAAAACTACGGAGCAGATGCATTAAGATTTACTCTTGCAACAGGAAATTCCCCAGGAAATGACATGAGATTCCATAATGAAAGAGTAGAAGCATCGAGAAATTTCGCAAATAAACTGTGGAATGCATCTAGATTTGTATTTATGAATGTAGATGAAGCACTAATAAAAGATATTAAAAGAGAAGATGTTGAGAAAGACCTTACTCTTAGCGATAAGTGGATAATATCTAGATTAAATAGTGTTGTAAAAGAAATGACTGATAATATGGAGAAGTTTGAGCTTGGAATAGGAGTTCAAAAAATATACGACTTTACTTGGTCAGAATATTGCGACTGGTATATAGAGATGGTAAAACCAAGACTTTATGGTGATGATAACGATAGTAAGAAAGCAGCTCTTTATACATTGACATATGTTCTTGACAATATTCTAAAGCTTCTTCATCCATTTATGCCATTTATAACAGAAGAAATTTACACGTACCTTCCTACAGTTAATGGAAGTATCATAGTTTCAGATTGGCCAAAGTATAAAGAAAAAGACAATATGAAGCAAGAAGAAGAAAAGATGAACTTAATAATGGACGGTATAAGAAGTATAAGAAATATAAGAGCAGAAATGAATGTTCCACCTTCAAGAAAAGCTAAAGTTATGATAGTTCCTGCCGATGAAAAGATTAGCACTATAAAAGAAGGACAAGAATACTTTGCTACTTTAGCTAGTGCATCTTGCGTTGAAATATTAAATGATAATACTAATATTCCTCAAGATGCTATGTCAGCAGTTATAGATGGAGTACAAATTTATATACCTCTTGATGAACTTGTTGACTTTGAAAAAGAAATACAAAGACTAGAAAAAGAAAAAGCAAAGATAGATTCAGAACTGAAAAGAGTTAATGGAAAACTTTCAAATAAAGGTTTCCTTGACAAAGCACCAGAAAGTTTAATTGAAGAAGAGAAAGCTAAAAAAGATAAGTACGAAGAAATGATGAAATCAGTTTTAGAAAGGTTAGAAAATCTACAATCAAAAATTAAATAATTAGTATAGAATGGGAGAGATTGACGTGAAGTACGCACAGGCGTTAGATTATATTTATGGAGCATCTAGATTTGGAATAAAGTTAGGACTTAACAATATAAGTAAGTTATTAGAGCTTCTAGGAAACCCTCATGAAGAGCTTAAAATAATACATGTTGCAGGAACGAATGGAAAAGGCTCTACCTCATCATTTATAACTTCGATACTTAAAAATGCAGGATACAACGTTGGGCTGTTTACATCTCCCCACCTTGAAGTATTTACAGAAAGAATAAGGATAAATGGTCACAATATAGATGAAGAAGATTTAGCTAGAATTACAGCCATAATAAAAGAAAAGGCTGAATATATGGTGCAAAATGGATATAATCATCCTACACAATTTGAGATAATAACAGCTATAGCATTTTATTATTACAAAGAAAAAAATGTAGACTTTGTTGTATTAGAAGTAGGTATGGGTGGAAGATATGATTCTACAAATGTAGTCAAAGACCCTTTGCTTTGCGTTATAACACCTGTAAGCCTAGATCATAAAGATGAACTAGGAGACACAATAGAAAAAATAGCTTACCATAAAGCAGGTATAATAAAAAAAGGTAGTGATGTTGTAGTCTATCCTCAAGAAGCAGTAACTCATGAGATTATATACAAAGAAGCTGATGAAAAAAACGCCTGTGTGTATATTGCTGATATAGACAATAGGGAAGTAATTGAAAGTTCTATAGAAGGGCAAAAATTTAATTTTAAATTAGATAATGAAATATATGAGAATGTAGAAATAAGCCTTTTAGGAGATCACCAAATTAATAATGCAATAGTGGCTACTACTGCTATAAATGTATTGAGAAAAAAGCACAATATAAATATTAGCAAAGAAAATATTTATAAAGGATTAAAAGAAACTAAATGGGCAGGAAGAATAGAAATCTTAACTAAAAACCCAACACTAATTATAGATGGAGCACATAATGAAGATGGAGCAAATTCTCTTGCTAGGGCTATGGATAAATACTTTAAAAACAAAGATGTGACTTTTGTACTAGGTATGCTAAAAGATAAGGATGCAGATGGAGTAATAGAAATATTAATGCCTAGAACTAAGAAAATAATAACAACAAAACCAAATAGTGATAGATCTCTTACTGCACAGGAACTAAAAGAAAAAATAAATAAGATAGGAAGAGATTCTATAGCTATAGATGATATAAGTAAAGCTATAGAGTATGCAGTAGATACATCTAAAGAAGATGAAGTTGTTATATTTGCAGGATCTCTTTATATGATAGGAGAAGTCAGAAGTATAATAAGAAATAAATATAAAAACAAAAAACTGCCACTTTAGGCAGTTTTTTTTTATTGTGCTAAATATTGCTACGACAAATTTTCTGAATGTCTAGTATAATTATTATAATATAAGGGAGTTCCCCTTTGAGTATATGAGAGTGTACTCTAAAAATATATCAAGGGAGGATACAGGATGAATAAACAAATGAGAAAAAAGCTAATAACAGGAGTAATAGGGTTAGGTCTTGTTATTAGTCCGTTTAATCTATCGGAAATATATGCAAACACAATAGTTCCAAATACTGGGGTACTTAGAATTGGAAATAGAAGTAACTCAGTATCTTTACTCCAAGATAGATTGAAAGAATTAGGATACTTTAATCACAGTACAACTGGATACTTTGGGACTATAACAAGAGCAGCGGTTCAAAATTTCCAAAGAGATAGAAGAATAACTGTTGATGGAATAGTAGGACCACAGACAATAAGACTTTTGAATCAACAAAATCAAATAGCACAAGCCTCACCAGTTGCTGTAAATACATCATCAACTACAGTAGGATCTACTGTAATGAGAATTGGAATGAGGGGTGAGAATATATCAAACCTTCAGAGAAGATTAAGAGAATTAGGATACTTTAATCATAATGTGACTGGGTATTTTGGGACTATAACAAGAACTGCAGTTCAAAATTTCCAAAGAGATAGAAGAATAACTGTTGATGGAATAGTTGGCCCACAAACAATAAATCATCTAAATCAAAGTCAGCCTGGATCAGTATCAAGAGGAAATACCACTGATAGAGCAGTTTCCCAATTAACGTGGTTTGAAAGAATAACAAATATAATACCAAGAGGAACTACTTTTAGAGTTATAGATGTTTACACAGGTAGAACATTTAATGTAAGAAGAACTTATGGTACTAATCATGCAGATTGTGAAACAGTAACTACTCAAGATACACAGATAATGTTATCTCTTTATGGAGGAACTTGGTCGTGGGATAGAAGACCTATAATTGTTGAAGTTAATGGAATGAGAATACCTGCATCTATGGCTGGAATGCCACATGGATCACAATTTATACACAACAATGGAATGAATGGACATTTTGACATTCACTTCTTAGGAAGTAGAACACATGGAACTAATAGAGTTGATCCTTGGCATCAAGAAACAATAAGGATAGCTAGTGAACACCTAAATAGATAAATATTTTTGTTGACTTGTAAAATTAAAATATTTATAATATACAATAATAAATTTGAATTAAATGTGTAATAATAAAAATAAAACATAGAAAATCTTATGACAGGAAGAGTAATTATAGTATATGTTTCAGCGAGCTAGAGTTGGTGGAAGTCTAGTAACAAAGCTATAATGAAAAGAGCCCTAGAGGATATCTTTTGAAATATTAGTATGAAGATACGGTAGCCGTCGTTAAAGGCAATGGAGTGGGTATATTATTATACCAACAAGAGTGGTAACACGGGAAAAACTCTCGTCTCTTATTTGTTAAGAGGCGGGAGTTTTTTTATATAAAAATAAAACATAGAAAATCCTATGACAGGAAGAGTAATTATAGTATGTGTTTCAGCGAGCTAGAGTTGGTGGAAGTCTAGTAACAAAGCTATAATGAAAAGAGCCCTAGAGGATATCTTTTGAAATATTAGTATGAAGATACGGTAGCCGTCGTTAAAGGCAATGGAGTGGGTATATTATTATACCAACAAGAGTGGTAACACGGGAAAAACTCTCGTCTCTTATTTGTTAAGAGGCGGGAGTTTTTTATATAAAAATTTATAAATGGGAGGTAAAAAAATATGAAAGAGAAAGTTGTTTTAGCATACTCAGGAGGATTAGATACATCAATAATAATACCTTGGCTTAAGCAAAACTACAATTTTAATATAATTGCTGTATGTGTAGATGTAGGTCAAGGAGAAGAAATGGAACAGGTAAAATTAAAGGCTATAAAGTCAGGTGCAGAAAAAGTTTATGTAGAAGATGTTAAAGAGGAATTTGTGACTGATTATGTTTATAAAGCTTTGAAGGCAGGAGCTATTTACGAATATAAATATTTGTTAGGCACATCTTTAGCAAGACCTTTAATTGCAAAAAAACTTGTTGATATAGCACATAAGGAAGGAGCTAAATATATTTGTCATGGATGCACAGGTAAGGGCAATGATCAAGTTCGTTTTGAAGTAGGAATTGCAGCTATAGATCCTAGTATAAAAGTAATCGCTCCTTGGAGAATATGGGATATAAAATCAAGAGAAGAAGCAATAGATTATGCAAACTTAATGAATATAGAAGTTGCAGTTACTAAGGAAAAAATATATTCAAGAGATAAAAATTTGCTTCATGTAAGTCATGAAGGAGGAGACTTAGAAAATCCTAAGAATGAACACAATCCAGATATACTTTACATGATGACTATACCTTTAGAAAAAGCTAAAAATGAGCCAACTTATGTTGAAATATACTTTGAAAAAGGTATACCAAATATGCTTAATGGCAATAAGCTTAGTCCTGTCGAAATGCTAGAAACATTGAATAAAATTGGTGGAGAAAATGGAATAGGAGTTATAGATTTATTAGAAAATAGACTTGTAGGTATGAAATCAAGAGGTGTCTATGAAACTCCAGGAGGAACCATTTTATTTCAGGCACTAAGAGAGTTAGAATACTTAACTTTAGATAGAGATACACTTCACTATAAACAAGGAATTTCTCAAAAATATGCACAATTAGTCTATGATGGATTATGGTTTGGTAAATTAAGAGAAGCTTTAGATTCATTTATAGATACAGTACATGAAACTGTTACAGGAAGTGTAAAGCTTAAGCTTTATAAAGGGAATATAATGATAGCAGGGATGGATTCACCTTTTGCATTATACGATGAAGACATATCATCCTTTGGAGAAAGTGATTTATATAATCATAAAGATGCACAAGGTTTTATAAATTTATTTAGTTTACCGTTTAAGATAAAGGGCTTAAAAAATCAAAGAATAAAAGAGGGTGTAAAAATATGAAATTATGGGGTGGAAGATTTGAGTCAAATGAAAGTAAACTAATGGAGGATTTTAACTCATCTCTTAAATTTGATAAGGTATTGTATTTTCAAGATATTAAAGGTAGTATAGCACATGTTAAGATGCTAAATAAATGCAATATTTTAACAGATGAAGAATGTAAAATCTTAATTGATGGACTAAACTCTATACTTAATGATATAGAAAGTGGAAATTTATTAATAGAAGGAGATTACGAGGATATACACAGTTTTATAGAGATTAACCTTACTAAAAGAGTAGGGGAAGTTGGTAAAAAACTTCATACAGCAAGAAGCAGAAACGATCAAGTAGCAGTAGATATGAAAATGTATTCCAAAGACAAAGCGTATGAAGTTATTAAGAATATTAAAGATTTACAAGCTGTAATGTTAGAAATTGGAGAAAAAAATAATGTATTAATGCCAGGATACACACACCTTCAAAGGGCTCAGATAGTAACTTTTAAACATCATATTATGGCATATTATAATATGTTTGAGAGGGATATTAAGAGAATATTAAATGCAATTGATATTTTAGATGAAAGTCCCTTAGGATGTTGTGCACTTGCTGGAACAACATATTCTATAGATAGAGATTATACATCCAAAGAGTTAGGTTTCAAAAAACCAGTAGAAAATTTCTTAGATGGTGTAAGTGATAGAGATTATATTATAGAACTTACATGTGCGTACTCTATAATAATGATGCACTTAAGTAGATTAAGTGAGGAAATCATTATATGGAGCACTAAAGAGTTTGATTTTATAAAAATGAGTGATGAATACTCAACGGGAAGCAGTATAATGCCACAGAAAAAGAATCCAGATGGTGCAGAATTAATTAGAGGCAAAACTGGAAGAGTTTATGGATCATTAATGTCAATACTTACTACAATGAAGGCACTTCCTTTAGCTTATAATAAGGATATGCAAGAAGATAAAGAACAATTTTTTGATTCTATAAATACCGTAATTAGTTGTTTAAAAATAATGACTGGTATGCTAGGGAGTATGGAAATCAAAAAAAGCAATATGATAAAAGCAGTTAAAACAGGATTTTTGAATGCTACGGAAGTTGCTGATTATCTTGTGAATAAAGGAATTCCTTTTAGAAAAGCACATGAAATTGTAGGATTGATTGTATTATACTGTGAAAGTAATAATTTATGTATAGAAGAATTAAAGATAGATAAGCTTAAAGAGTTCAGCAATTTATTTGAAGAAGATATATATCAA
Source organism: Alkalithermobacter paradoxus (assembly GCA_002029295.1). GTDB lineage: Bacteria > Bacillota > Clostridia > Peptostreptococcales > Peptostreptococcaceae > Alkalithermobacter > Alkalithermobacter paradoxus. The sequence continues at coordinate 211,803 of MZGW01000002.1, forward strand.
TTTATAGAGTATAGAAATATACTAGATAAAGGAATAAAAAAAGAAATATAGGGCTTAACAACAAGCCCTATATTTATGCCTTAGTCTTTATTTTAACTTTATACTCAGCTAATGCTTTTGAAAGCTGATCAGGACATGAAGTTTTTCTTTTACCACAGCTTATTCCACTAAGTCTAGCTATAACATCATCTATGTGACTTCCTTCAACAAGGGCTTTAATTCCTACTAAATTTCCAGGACATCCACCTACGAAATCTACAGATTTAACTATATCATCTTCAATTTCAAAAATTATTTCCTTAGCACAAACTCCAGAAGTTTTGAATTTTAACATAATAGCTACCTCCTCAAGAATATTTATATTAACTATATTATCATACTATATACCGATTTAAAAGGTAACTAAAATTCATTAAACAAATATATATATAATATAATGTATTATTATACTAAAGGGGGAATTGTAGTGAGGGTATATATTTCTAATTTTCAAGATGGATGTATATCAATAATAGATGGTGAATGTCTTATCGAAAAAGAGAAGATATATTTAGATGCACATATATATCCTCATCACTTTTGTATAGATGAAAATGATGAAAAGATATATATACCAAATAGTATAGATGGAGTATTGTATATAGTAGATATAAATAAAAAAAACATATTAGATTGCATTTCTATAGGTGGAAATTTAAGTCAAGTAGTGTTATTTAATGAAGAACTTTTCATAGCTAATGAAGATTCGAATAGTATATATATATTAAATATAGATACACTTATTCCTGTGGGCATAATAAGTGTTGATAATATGCCACACGGTATGATTATAGATAAAAGTTCTAATGAATTGTATGTTCCATGTGAAAAGTCTATAGTAGTTATAAATACAATAACTAAACAAATTGAAAGAAGAATAAATTTAGATTACAAACCATGGCACTTAAAAATAGATAAAAATATCTTATATGTAGTTACAAAGTGTGGAAAAATACTTATTCTAAATACTAGAAAATGTGAAGTTATTAATGTTTTAAGAGGATTTAAGATGCCTGTAGAAATTGCTATAAATGATTTTAAAGATGAATTATATATAACTGATTTTTATGATAAAAGCATAAGTATAATTGACAGAAGTAATTACGATTTGATAAAGAAAATAGAAATTGATGGAATGCCTTTAGGAATAGATATCTCAAGTGATAATAAATTGGTATTTATATCTGACATAAAAGAAGACGATGTTAAAGTATTAGATACTTTAGACTATAAAATTATAAAAAGTATAAAGGTAGGAAAAGAGCCTACCACAGTTATATGTAAGTAGGCTACTTATTAATTAGAAGTTGTATAATCTCTCCGTATATGTCTGGAGCATTTTTTTTCCAATTATCACAGATGAGTTTAGCTTGTTTGTTAGAAGGTACATTTAAATCGATATTTATAAGCTCTGTTTGATTTTCTATTACCTTTAAATTTACTATGAACTCATTATTTCCTACTTTGGAGAAATTAGATTTAATTTGAGTTTCTTTTAGGATATTTTCTTTATTGTTCATTACGTATAAATCTATTTTTTCTTTTGTATCATCTGGTATTCTAGAGATAAAATACTCTAAGGTTTCTATACTTTTTTGAGTTAATGAGTAGTAGTCTTTTCCATCCTCTTTAACAATTTTAATAAATCTAGAGTCTGTAAGCTCAGAAATGAATTGCTGAAGAGAAAAATAATTTACAAACTCATTTTCCATTATTACTTGTGTTATTTGTGAATTAGTCAAAGGAATTTCCATTTTATTTAAAACATAAAGTATTAATAATTTATTTATTGCTAATTCTTCAGATGATCTTTCGAACATAGCACATCATCCTCCGTGTAATTGTTCTATATATATATTAAACCATTTTTATAAAAAATAAAAGAAAAAAATAAAGAGATTGCTAGGCAATCTCTTTATCTTGTGTTATTTTCCTGACATTTGTCTTTCAGCCATCTCAACTAGCTTCTTAGTCATGTATCCACCTACATAACCATTTTGTCTTGCTGTTAAGTTACCTTTGTCAACAGTGTCATAGTTTGATATACCAAGTTCTGTCGCTGTTTCTAACTTCATTTGATTTAATGCTGCTTGTGCCTCAGGAACTACTTTTCTGTTTCTGCTTGCCATAGTAAATTCCTCCCTTAGTTGTTATGTTGTTTCAACACCTTTTCTGATGTTGTAGTATTAATTTAACCAATTATAGAAAATATATGTTGGTAAATGTTGAAATATAAACATATATATGGAATAAAATATACAATTTAGTATAATGTTTTGATACAGAACACAACAAGATTATATTGTGAAAACTAGAGTGATTTTATTCAAAAATATAAGATAGGAAAAAATTCCCTATCTTATATATAAACTCTAAGAAAACTTTTTATGAATTCTTATTTTTTTATCCTTTCTTATTCCTTCGTGAATTGGATGAGCTTCTCTTAGATAGTGTCTAGGTTCTAATTTGTTAGTAACTCTTCCAAATTCAACTTGCTTTCCTTTGATATTAGAGAATTCGCTTCGTATATTAGACATACAATCACCTCCATTACTAATTTTCCCACTTTATAATATTAATCTTCTAGTAATTTTTTGAAGATGAAAAAAATAAGATTAATATAGAAAGATTATCATATAAGGAGGGTTTGAATTGAGAATATTTATAATACCACTCAAAAAAGCAATTATATCATTATTATTATTTGCATTGGCTATCATAGTATTACTTGTTGGTTTATATATGGTAAAAGATACTATGGCTTTAGTTCCGGAAAAGAAAATTCCTATATACAGTGTTGATACTAGAGATAAAAAAATAGCTATAAGCTTTGATGCTGCATGGGGAGAAACATATACTAAAGATATACTAGATATATTAGATAAATACGAAGTAAAAACAACTTTCTTCTTAGTTGGATTTTGGGTAGATAAATATCCTGAAATGGTTAAGGAAATTAGCAATAGAGGTCATGAAGTAGGAAATCACTCAACTTCTCACCCTAAAATGTCTCTTTTAAATAAAGATCAGATAATTAGAGAACTTGAGAATACTTCATCAAAGATAGAAAAAATAATAGGGAAAAGAACTACAGTGTTTAGACCGCCGTTTGGAGATTACAATAACACTTTATTAGAAACAGCCTCTGAACTTGGATACTATACTATTCAATGGGATGTAGATTCATTAGACTGGAAAGAATTGGGTGCAAATCATGTTGTAGATAGAGTAGTTAAAAATGTAAAAAATGGATCTATAGTTTTGTTTCATAACAATGCTAAATATGTAAGAGAATACTTGCCTTTAGTTCTAGAAAAATTAAAATCGCAAGGATACGAAATAGTTCCAGTATCAGATCTTATATATAAGGATAACTACACTATAGATTCTACGGGAAGACAAAAAAGTAATAATTAAAAATATCTTAAATATACCCATGTCATTATGTTAATATAGTGACATGGGTATTTATTAATTGTAAAAAGGTGTGATTTAAATGTTTTTATTTCCTAAAACGACTTTAGTAAAAAAAGTAATGTCTACACAAATGATAGTTGTAAAGCAAAATGAGTCCTTGAAAAAAGCTATATCTTTAATGCTTAGAAATAAATCAAATGACATTTTTATAATAGATGAAAATGATAAACTTATAGGATTAATATCTTTAACGGATATATCTAAACTTAATATAAATCAGTGTAATAAAGAGCTAGAAGTTAAAAATTTTATGTCTAAAGACTTAATAACTGTAAGCAAGGATGATAACTTATTAAAATGCAGGGATACAATGCTAAAGTATAAGATAGGCAGACTTCCTGTAGTTGAAAACAATAGTTTAATAGGGGTTATAAGAGAAGAACAAGTAAGAGATTACTTTTATATGAAAATAGAAGAATTAGGTGAAAAACTAAATCAAGTAATAAATAGTGTACATGAAGCTATAACTGTTATAGATGAAAATGGAAAAGTAGTTATATGGAATAAAAATGCAGAAAAATTATATGGAGTCCTTAAGGAAGAAATAATAGGTAAAGATATGGAGATATTTTTTCCTAATGCTTTAATGTTAGAGGTTCTCAAAACTCATAAGCCTATAGAGAACATATATCATTCACCTAGAAAAGATACATATGTTGTAGTAAGTGCAAAGCCTATATTTCTAGAGGGGAAATTAGTTGGAGTGGTTTCTAATGATAAAGATATTACTCAAGTTAAACAGCTATCATACCAACTTGAAAAAGCTAATGATACACTTAAATTTCTAGAAAATGAGGTTAGGAAGTTTTCTAATGATAACTTTGGTAATATAATCGGAAAAAGTGAAAAACTGATGAAAACTATCGATGTAGCAAGACAAGTTGCTAAAACTAGTGCAAGTATATTTATACAAGGGGAAAGTGGAACTGGAAAAGAAGTGTTTGCAAGAGCTATACATAATAATAGTCAAAGAGAAGGTTTGTTTGTACCTGTAAATTGTAGTGCTATACCGTCTGAATTATTTGAGAGTGAGTTCTTTGGATATGAAGGAGGAGCATTTACAGGAGCTAATAGGAAAGGAAAAATGGGTATATTTGAACTTGCAAATAAAGGAACAGTATTTTTAGATGAAATAGGAGATTTGCCTATGTATATGCAGGCAAAACTTCTTAGGGTACTTCAGGAAAATGAAATAAGAAGAGTAGGCAGTGAGAAAACGGTAAGTATAAATGTAAGAATAATATCTGCTACTAATAAAGATTTAAAAGAATTAGTCCGAAAAGGAGAGTTTAGAGAAGATTTATATTACAGATTAAATGTTGTTCAGATAGATTTGCCACCTTTAAGAGAAAGAAAAGGTGATATAGCTATACTGATAAATGAATTTCTAAGAGAAATATGTATTAAAAATAATAAGGAAATACCTAAGTTAAACAAAAATGTAATTGATATATTGCAAAAATATGAGTGGAAAGGAAATATAAGAGAACTTAAAAATACAATTGAGCATTTAGTTGTTTTGTGTAAAGACAATATTATAGATGAGGAGTTATTACCAAATTATATAGTAGAGTCAGTTAATGAGAATAAAAATGAAAATGAGTATCCACTTGATTTAAATGAAGCTGTAATGAAAATCGAAATAAATACAATAAAAAGAGCACTTAGTATGTCTGGTGGAAATAAAGCGAAAGCTGCAAAACTACTAAATATACCAAGAAGTACTTTGTATTATAAAATAGATACTTACAAAATAGAGTGTCAGTAAGTTGGCATATGTCAACTTACTGACACTTTTATTTTTGGAAGTATATAATGCTAGAAATTTAGTATTAATATATAGAATGTTGCATAAAATATGACGAAAAACTGACACATTTATTTTTTATATATTGTTTAATAAAATTTCATAATGGAGATAAATAAAATTAATAGAAGTAATTTCAAGTATTATAAAAAATTATATCTATAACTATATATTTTGGCATGATAATTGCTTTAGATATATAGTGTGGATGGGAGGTGATAGTGTGACAATAGTAATAAAATTAAAACAACATATAGGATCGCCTTGCAAACCTATAGTTAAGGTAGGTCAGAAAGTTAAAAAAGGAGAATTGGTTGCAGTGCCAGATGGACTAGGAGTTAATATGCATTCTAGTGTGTATGGTGAAGTAGTTGATATAAACGAGCATGAAATAATAATAAATGCATTTGATGAGCAACCAGAAGAATATGTAAAAATAAAAGATACTGACGATTTGCTAGAAAGCATAAAAGAAGCTGGAATAGTTGGAGCTGGAGGAGCAGGTTTTCCAACTCATGTAAAGCTTAACATCAATTTAAATGGTGGATGCGTCATAGCTAATGCAGCTGAATGTGAGCCAGTATTAAGTCATAATGTAGAACTTATGGAGCAAAACCCTGAAATTATTGTAAAGGGATTAAAGTATGTAATGAAAATTACTAATGCTTCAAATGGATATATAGCTATAAAGCCAAAGTACAAAAAAGCTGTGATAGCTTTAGGAAAGGCTTGTAAGAATGAAGATAATATAAAAATTAAGTTCTTAAGCGATATGTATCCAGCTGGAGATGAGAGAGTTATAGTAAGAGAAGTTTTGGGAATAGAACTTAAACCTGGTGAACTTCCACTTTCTGCAAATGCAGTTGTTTCAAATGTAGAAACTCTTAAGAACATAGTTTTGGCTATAGAAGATAGAAAGCCAGTTATATCTAAGGATATAACTTTAGGTGGAAGAATAAAAAATGCAAGAGAAGGTAAGGTATTTTTAGATGTTCCTATTGGAATGCCAGTAAAATACTTTATTGAAAAATGTGGAGGATATGAAATTCCGCATGGAGAAATAGTTTTAGGAGGCCCATTCACTGGAAGACATGGAGAAGAAGATATACCTATTGATAAAACTTTAGGTGGTATACTTGTAGCTATGCCATATCCTAATGAAAAAAGAAAAGTAGGAATAATCGCTTGTGAATGTGGAGCAGACGAAAAAAGATTAGAAGAAATAGCAAAAGGAATGGGTACCCAAGTAGTAGCTAAAGAAAAGTGCAAGAGAATGGTTGAGGTAAATGGAAGATATAGATGCGATATGCCTGGAATATGCCCAGGACAAGCGGAAAAAGTATTATCTCTTAAAAAGCAGGGTGCTGAGGTTATAATAACAGGAACATGTGAGGACTGAACTAACACAGTTATGAATGTAGCTCCTAGGTTAGGAGTGCCAGTTTATCACAGTACCGATCATGTCTTAAGAGCCTCAGGATATAGATTATATAGAAGAAAAAAATAAATATAAAAGGAGGATTTCTCATGGCAATTACACAAGAAACAGCGAAAGCTCATGCTAATGACCCAGCAATATCTTGCTGTAGATTTGAAGCTGGTACTGTGATTGAAGCATCAAACTTAGAAGATCCAGCAATATTCCCAGACTTAGTAGATTCAGGACTTTTAGAAATTCCTGATAACTGCTTAAAAATAGGTCAGGTTCTAGGGGCCAAACTAAAAAAGACAGTAGATGCATTAACTCCATTAACAGAAGATGTATTAGAGGGAGTATCTAAGTCTGAATCTAAAGAAGAGATAGTTAAGGAAGAAAAAACCACTCAAGAAATAAAGCCAGTAGCTCCAGTAACTCCGGTAGCTCCTGTTAATAGCTTAGGTGGAGTAATTAAGATACACATAGGAGAAGGAAGAGATATTAATTTAGAAATTCCTTTAAGTGTAGCTAGTCAAGCTCAATCTTTTAACACTTATGAAGTAAAAGAAGAAATAAAACCACAAGTACAAGTAAATGAAGAAGTTGTAGCTGACAAAGTAAAGCCAAAAGCAGTTAGAAAACTTACTAAGAAGCACTTTAAAATAGATAAAGTAGAATTTGGTAGTGAAACTAAGATTGAAGGAACAACTCTTTACATAAGAGAAGACATAGCTAAAGACGCTATTGATAGTGAAGAGTTAGTTGTTGATCTTAAAGTGGATATAATAACTCCAGATAAATACAACACTTACAGTGAAACAATTATGGATGTTCAACCTATAGCAACTAAAGAAGAAGGAGAACTTGGAACTGGAGTAACTAGAGTTTTAGATGGAGTTATAATGATGGTAACAGGAGTAGATGAAGGCGGAGTTCAAATAGGGGAATTCGGTTCTTCAGAAGGTGAATTAGACAGAAACATAATGTGGGGAAGACCAGGTGCTCCTGACAAAGGAGAAATATTTATAAAAACAGAAGTAGTTATAAAAGAACATACAAATATGGAAAGACCTGGACCTTTAGCTGCTCATAAAGCTTCTGATTTTATAACTCAAGAAATAAGAGAAGCTTTAAAGAAAGTAGATGATTCTTTAGTTACAGAAACTGAGGAACTTGTTCAGTATAGAAGACCAGGAAAGAAAAAAATAGTTATAGTTAAAGAAATAATGGGTCAGGGGGCAATGCATGACAATCTAATACTTCCTGTTGAGCCAGTAGGTACTTTAGGAGCAAAACCAAATGTTGACCTTGGAAATGTTCCGGTTGTATTATCTCCTCTTGAAGTTTTAGATGGTGGAATACATGCATTAACTTGTATAGGACCTGCGTCAAAAGAAACATCAAGACATTACTTTAGAGAGCCTTTAGTAATAGAAGCTATGAATGATGAAGAAATAGACTTAGCTGCAGTAATATTCGTAGGATCTCCACAAGTAAACTCAGAGAAATTCTATGTTTCTAAAAGACTTGGTATGTTAGTAGAAGGTATGGATGTAGATGGTGCTATAATAACTACTGAAGGATTTGGAAACAATCATATAGATTTTGCAAGTCATCATGAAGAAATAGGATCTAGAGGAGTTGCTGTTGTAGGTATGACGTTTGCAGCTGTTCAAGGTGCGTTAGTTGTAGGAAATGAATATATGAAATATATGATAGACAACAACAAATCTAAGCAAGGAATAGAAAACGAAATATTATCAAACAACACTCTTTGTAAGGAAGATGCAATAAGAGCACTTGCGATGGTAAAAGCTGTAATAGCTGGTGAAGAAGTTAAAGCACCTGAAAGAAAATGGAATCCAAATGTTAAGTCAAACAATATAGAAATGATAGAAAAAGCTACTAATTCTAAGGTAGATTTAGTTGAAAATGAGCAAGTTCTACCAAAGAGCAAAAAGAGAATGGAGATATACGAAAAAGAAGAGGCATAAAAATAGGTGATAAAAATGGAAAAACTAAAATATGCATCTACGGAAAGATATGTAGAAGGTGTAATAGTAGAAATAAGAGATGGAGCAGTTGGTATAGACTTAAAGGGAAGAATAGGTCATCTAAAAATACCAAAGAGAATGCTGATAACTAATTATGAGCTAAAACTTGGTCAAGAAGTTGGTTTTTTAATGAGCTACCCTGAAGTATTAGGAGAAGAAATAAACGAAAAGTATGCCCAAAATGTAAAGCATAACGAAAATAAATAAAGGAGGTAACGATATGAGTTTTACAGTGGTAAAAGGACTACAATCAGAAATATTTGTTCCTATAACACCTCAATCAGTTTGGACTCCGGTCACTAAAGAACTGAAAGATATGACTATAGCACTTGCCACAGCTGCTGGTGTGCACTTAAAAAGTGATAAAAGATTCAATCTAGCAGGAGATTTCACATACAGAGTAATCCCTGGAGATGCTAAACCTGAAGAAATGATGGTATCTCATGGAGGATATGACAATGCAGATGTTAATAAAGATATTAACTGTATGTTCCCTTTAACAAGACTTCAAGAATTAGCAGAGGAAGGATTTATAAAAGCAGTTGCCCCAGAGAACTTTGGATTCATGGGTGGTGGTGGAGACCAACAAAAATTCACTGAAGAAACTGGCCCAGAGATAGCTAGAAGACTTAAAGAAGAAGGCGTTGATGCTGTACTCCTTACTGCTGGCTGAGGTACTTGCCACCGCTCTGCCGTGATTGTGCAGAGAGCAATTGAGGAAGCTGGAATTCCAACTATAATAATAGCAGCTCTTCCTCCTGTAGTAAGACAAAATGGAACTCCAAGAGCAGTTGCTCCTTTAGTTCCAATGGGTGCTAATGCTGGTGAGCCAAATAACAAAGAAATGCAAACAGCTATAGTAAGAGACACTCTAAAGCAATTAATAGAGATACAAACACCAGGAAAAATAGTACCACTTCCATATGAATATGTAGCTAAAGTTTAGAACAAATTCCCGCTTCATTAATTAAAGGAGCGGGAAAGTTTTAATAAAATTGAAGGTGAAAAATATGGATAATGAAATAATATTGAGAAGGCTTGTTATAAGAGCCTTTCATATTAATAAAGTTATGATGGATGAAAGATGTAAAATAGAAAATAAAGTATTGATGATTGATAAAAAAATATCAAAACGTATATGTGAAAAAGAAGAATTGATAGAAGATATAACTGTAAATATAATAAATCCAAAAGAGCATGACATATATGTAAACAGTATAATGGACATTATTCCTGTATCTACAAAGGTTCTTGGAAGCTTAGGAGAAGGAATTACTCATACTTTAACAGGAGTTTATGTAATGCTTACTGGAGCTGATGTTGATGGAAATCAAATGGCTGAATTTGGCTCATCAGAAGGAATACTAAAAGAAAAGCTAAAACTGAATAAAGCAGGAACTCCATCAATAAATGATTATATAATTCATTTTGATGTAAAATTAAAATCAGGTGCTATGTCAAGTAGAGAGTATCCACTTGCAGCACACAGAGCGTGTGATTTATTTATTCAGGAGATAAGAAATGTTCTAAAAGATCTAGAAGGAAAAAGCGCAGATTCTTCACATGAATATTTTGATAAGATAAGACCACAAGGCAAGAAAGTAGTAATAATAAAGCAAATAGCAGGTCAGGGAACCATGTATGACAATATGCTATTTCCATCTGAGCCAAGTGGTTTCGCTGGAGGCAAATCTATAATAGATATAGGAAATGTTCCTATTATGATGTCTCCTAATGAATACAGAGATGGCGCATTAAGGGCCATGACTTAAGGTGGTGTATTTATGGGAATAGGACCGTCAACAAAAGAAACTACTCTTCATCACTTCAAAGATCCACTGCTTGATATAGTAGCTAATGATAAAGATATAGACTTGCTAGGGATCATGTTCGTTGGGACACCACAAGATAATAAGGAAAAATATTTTGTAGGAAAAAGAGCAGCTGTATGGGTAGAGGCATTAAGAGCAGATGGAGTTATAATTTCTGTAGATGGATGGGGAAACTCTCATGTTGATTATGCTAATACCATAGAAGAAATAGGAAAAAGAAATATCCCTGTAGTTGGACTAAGTTTTGTAGGTAAGCAGGCAAAATTTGTAGTAACTAATAAATATATGGACACAATAGTTGACTTTAATAAATCAAGTGAAGGAATAGAAACTCAAGTTGTAGGAGAGAACAACGTAGATTCCTTAGATTCAAGAAAAGCTTTAGCACTATTGAAACTTAAAATAAACAAAAAGGGGGAATATAAATGATAGCTATAAGAAGTATTCACGCAGTTGACTCACATACTATGGGAGAACCTACAAGAATAATCATTGGAGGTATTCCAAATATTCCAGGAAAGACAATGGCAGATAAAAAAGAGTATCTAGAAAAAAATATGGATAATTTAAGAACTGCTGTTATGTTAGAGCCAAGAGGTCACAATGATATGTTCGGTTCGATTATTACAGCTCCAGTTAACGAAGAAGCTGACTTTGGAATAATATTTATGGATGGTGGAGGATATTTAAATATGTGCGGCCACGGATCCATAGGAGCTGTAACTGTAGCTATTGAAACAGGTATGGTAACTCCTTTAGAACCTATAACAGAAGTTACTATGGATACTCCAGCAGGTTTAGTTAAAGCAAAGGCAAAAGTAGAAAATGGAAAAGTAAAGGAAGTATCTATAATAAATGTTCCTGCATTCCACTATAAAAAAGATGTAGAAATAGATGTCCCAGAAATAGGGAAAATAACTCTTGATATATCTTTCGGAGGAAGTTTCTTTGCTATATTACATGCAAATCAATTAGGACTTAAAGTAGAACCAAAAAATGCCCAAAAACTAACAGAACTAGGTCTTAAAATAAGGGATATAGTTAATGAAAAAATAGAAATATCTCATCCAACTTTAGAGCATATAAAAACTGTTGATTTAGTTGAAATATACGATGATCCTACACATCCTGAAGCTAACTATAAAAATGTAGTTGTATTTGGCCAAGGTCAAGTAGACAGATCTCCTTGTGGAACGGGAACATCAGCTAAGATGGCAACTCTTTATTCAAAAGGAGAACTGAAAAAAGAAGAATTATTTGTGTATGAAAGTATACTTGGAACTATATTTAAAGGTAGAGTACTTGGAACTGAAAATATAGGAGAGTATGAAGCTGTAATACCGGAAATAACAGGTTCTGCGTATATAACAGGATTCAATCATTTTGTTATAGATCCAGACGATCCAGTTAAATATGGGTTTATACTAAAATAAGTCTGATTTTTAACAAAATATGCACTTTTTATTAATCTATTGAATATAATGAGATAGATGGTATAATTATAAATATTTTATAAGGAGGTATCATAATGATAAATATTGTTTTAGGAATATTAGCTGTCCTTACTCTTTGGTTTACAGTTGTATTCGTAAGGGACTTTGCTGCAAACAAAAATAACCTAGAGGATAACTCATGGGCTAAAGTTTTCGGAATTGGATTTATAACAGACTTTTTCGATACTTTAGGAATAGGGTCGTTTGCTCCTACAACTGCACTTTTAAAAGGATTAAAGCAGACAAAAGATAGAATTATACCAGGAACACTTAATGTTTCTCATACTATTCCTGTTGTTCTTGAAGCATTTATATTCATGACAGTTATAGAAGTTGAAGCTGTAACTTTAATAGGTATGCTTTTAGCAGCAACTGTAGGAGCTTGGGTAGGAGCAGGTATAGTTTCTAAATTACCAGAAAGAACAGTTCAGTACGCAATGGGTATAGCTTTATTTATTACTGCATTTTTAATGTTCTCATCTAAAATGGGATGGATGCCAGGTGGTGGAGACGCTATAGGGCTTGAAGGTGGAAAGTTAATAATAGCAATAGTTGCTAACTTTATATTAGGAGCTTTAATGACTGCTGGAATAGGTCTTTACGCGCCATGTATGGCACTTGTATATTTCTTAGGAATGTCTCCAAGAGTTGCTTTCCCTATAATGATGGGATCTTGTGCATTCTTAATGCCAGTTGCATCTATTAAATTTGTTAAAGAAGGAGCATATGATAGAAAGGCTTCTATGGGTATAACAATAGGTGGAGTAATAGGAGTTATTATAGCAGCATATATAGTTAAGGAATTACCGCTTGAAACATTAAGATGGTTAGTTATAGGAGTTATACTATATACTTCAATAACAATGTTAAGAGCAGCATCAAAGAATAGAGAATTACCAGAAAAACCTGCTGAATAAATAAAAAGCTGTTGACATGTGTCAACAGCTTATTTTAATAGCAAATGTATGTAATGAGCAGATATACCAGCGAATATACCACCTATAGTATGAGATAATATAGCGTTATTAGTAAGCTTTCTGCAATTCAAAGCATCCATCATTCCAACATGAGTACTTAAATATCCACTCCAGCACATTCCCATAGCCGTAAACACTGCAATTTCATTAGGCCCTGCAATCCCATCACTTATAAACTTTGGAACTAAAGATATAGCAGCTCCTACAGCACCTAAAGAAGTAATAGGAAACGCTATAGCCTCAGATGATGTAAATCCGAATAAAGGATTTAATATAAACATAAATCTTTTTCCTATTGCAGGTAAAAGTCCAACACCCTCATAAGCAACACCATTATATACTTCCATTCCAGATGCAGGATCTATAGAAGGACCGAATGTCAAAATCATAACTAAAGTACATATAAATAAAACACCAGGTATTATAGCAAGTCCCATTTCAACTCCAGTTTTTCCACCTTCTAGTATAGAATCTAGAACTCTTTGAAATAGACCTTCATTTTTTATTTCTCTATACTTAAATACCTCAGGGTCGTAATCTGAAGTATCTTCAGTGTTTGAAGTATTTTTAAAATGCTCTTTAGTAAAGTAAATCATAAGTCTAACACTTATTATACTACCTATAATTGCCCCTACATTGCCTATTATAGCTGCTTTAATAAACTCTTTTCCTTGAGACATCATAAAAGTAGTTACTATAAGCCCCATACCGAATGAAGTTCCAAGATTGCATAAAGCAGGTAACTCGTAATCTTTAAAATACCTTTTGAATGTTTTATCATTAGCTAAAGATATTACTGCTGGGTTATCTGACAAATAAGTAGTTATTGCTCCGACTATAGCAGCACCAGGAAGGTTATAAAGTGGCTTCATAAGAAAAGCAAACATGTAATTAATTAGCGATATAACCCCAAACTCAGATAGTAAATTTGCTATAGCTCCAGCAAGAACTGCTATTGCCATGATAAAGAAAACCGTGTTCAAAAGCAGGTCGTGTGCAGTATACATTATGACTTTAAACATTGTTCCAACACCCATTTTCTGCGATAGATATAAGAATATGCACATAGATACTAACAAAAATGAAAACGTTTCCAAATTAACTGCTTTGACCCTTTTTTTCTCTGACTCTCTCTCTGTTATCAAGTTGTTTACCCACCTTTCAGATATATTTCATTAAGATTTTATCACGGTAAATAGTTAAATAGCAATCAAAAAATATCAAATATTTAGAATAAAACAATTATTGGAATAATATAATTATTTTAGATAACACATAAGATCATTGGGGGGAGCGAAAATGAGTAATTTAAAAGAAATCACAAATGTTGTAAATCTATGTGGTGAAATATGTAGTGAATTAGAAATGAGCCACGAAATATTCGGAGAAAAGTTTTATAACACTGCAATAAGAGTTAAAAGATTAAGTGATCTAGATGATGTTTTACCTATAACTATATCTGAAAGGCTTATAACAGATATGGAGCTAACACTTGGAAAACAAGTTAGTATTACTGGTCAAATAAGGTCTTACAATAAATTCTTAGAAGGAAAAAATAGACTTGTAGTGACAGTGTTTGTAAAGGAGATATCTGAAGACTTTGAAGATACTAAAGATCCAAATACTATATTTTTAGATGGATATGTTTGTAAACATCCAATTTATAGAAATACTCCTTTAGGTAGAGAGATAACAGATTTATTAATTGCTGTTAATAGGTCATACAACAAGTCTGATTACATACCTTCTATTGCATGGGGAAGAAATGCCAAGTTTTCTAAGAACCTTCAAGTAGGAGATAGAGTTCAGATCTGGGGAAGAATGCAAAGTAGGGAATATGAAAAGAAAACAGAAAATGGAGAAGTAGAGAGTAAAGTAGCATACGAAATATCTATATCAAAAATGAAAAAGATGCCTGAAAATAATGCCAAAGAATAAATTGTATTGATGAATGGAATTATATTTATTATAATGTTTACATACATTAATACGAAAGAGAAAGTAGTGGGTGAAAAGACTTGGGTAGTATATGCACAGAGGGTAAAATTGAGATAAATGGAAGTATTTGTCCTGATAAAAAACGAAACAACGTACAGAATTTCGTAGAGCGTATAAACCCTACTGTAGGAGAAAAAATATTGCTAGTAGGTAATGTATCTAATTATGGTAAATATCTAAATAAACTAGGTGTAGAAGTAACTATATTAGAAAATGAAAACGATATATACAAGTCTGCCGCATTGCAAAATTGCAACTGCAATGTTATAAAAGGAAACCTTGAGTATATACCTTTTAAAAAAGGATATTTTGATAAGATAATATTTTTAAATTATTTCAATTCATTTCAGGATGAAGAGAAAGTATTAAAGGAATTATGCAGGGTACTAAAATATAATGGAAATATAATAATACAAGAAAATAACCCTAAAAGTCTATATAGTAAATTAATAGCTATTAGTAAGAAGGTTTCTGGATGCAAGTGTAAATTTTATAACCTAGATGAAATTATGAATATGTTTCAAGCTAGTGGTTTTGATGGGATTTGCAAAAATATAGATAAATATAGTTTCATCTACGTAGGTAGAAAAATAAAAGAAACAATGGACTAGGGATTTCCTAGTCCTTTTTTTGAACAAAGGAGGAAACTATGAAGATATACTATAATGAGATATTTCTTGTGCTATTACTTATAATATTAATATCTATTCAGTACTCTATAAATAAGATTATAGTAATTCTAAAAGAGATAAGAAACATACTATGTGAAGTTAAAATAAAGGACAAGATGTAATATGATAGGATTAAAGCACATAAAAGAAGATATTGAAAATATAGCAAAAGTAATATCAACAGTTCTTAATGTAGATGTTACTATAGTTGATGAAGATTTAATAAGAATAGCAGGTACTGGCCACTATAAGAATAAAATAGGAGAAAAAGTAAGTGAACGATCTGCATTTGGAATATCATTATCAAGTGGCAAAAACTTTATAATAGAGAATCCAAGAGAAGATAACATATGTAATATGTGTAAAATAAAAGACATTTGTAATGAGTATGCAGAAGTGTCCTGTGCAATAAAGTTAGATGAAAAAGTTTACGGTGTTATAGGACTTATAGCTTTTAACGAAATTCAAAAGAACAACATAGTACAAAATAAAATAAAGTTAATGGACTTTTTAACGAAAATGGCTGATCTTATATGTAGTAAGATTATAGGTGAGAATAAATCATATGAGCTTAAAGTAGAAACAAGGAAACTTCAGATGCTTTTAAACACAATGGATAAAGCTGTAGTTTCTATAGATAAGTATGGAAAAATAGACAAATGGAATGAAAAATTCGTTGAAATATTTAAATTAGATAGTAATCTCAGAAGTTTGAACATATCTAGCATATTAAGTTTTATAGATATTAATAATTTGACTGATCAAAAAAATAGCTCTTCTTTTACGTATTCAAAGCAAGATTATACATTTAGTGGAATTTATAATGCTAATCCTATAATGATTGATAATGCTATACAAGGATATGTTTTTTACTTTGTGGATAATTTATCTACCATAAAGGACTTTAATGAAATCACAGCTAATGAATATGGTGTAAAGTTTAGCAATATAATAGGGAATAGTCCGTTGATGAGAAAAGTTAAAACTAAAGCTAATATAGCTTCAAAGTCTCTTTCTACAGTTCTTATAACAGGAGAAAGTGGAACTGGAAAAGAAATTTTTGCAAGAGCTATACATAATAATAGTGATAGAGCTAATAATTCTTTTATAGCTATAAACTGTGCAGCCATCCCAGATGCACTTTTAGAAAGCGAACTTTTTGGATATGAAGAAGGTGCATTTACTGGTGCTAAAAAAGGTGGGAAAGTAGGAAAGTTTGAACTTGCGAATAATGGAACATTATTTCTAGACGAGATAGGAGATATGAGTATACATCTTCAGGGAAAGCTTTTAAGAATACTGCAAGAAAGAGAAGTTGAAAAAGTAGGGGGGAGTATCAGTATACCTGTTGATGTAAGGATAATAGCAGCTACTAATAAAGACCTAGAAAAGATGGTCAGGTGTGGCGAATTTAGAGAAGATTTATATTACAGACTAAATGTAATACCTATAAATATTCCACCTTTAAGAGAAAGAAAAGAAGATATTCCTGATTTATTAGAATATATTATTTCAAAATATTCTAATAAGCTAAATAAAAGAATTTATAAAATAGATGATATAGCTATGGATAAAATCTTTGAATACCAATGGTATGGAAATGTAAGAGAACTTGAAAATGTAATAGAGTATAGTATAAATATGTGCAGTACAGGTATTATCAGATATGATGATTTACCAGAAAAAATAAAAAATAATGACAAAAGTTTTATGTATGATAATTATGAAAAAATAACTCCTCTTTGGGAGCTTGAAAGAAGAGAAATAATAAAAGCATTAGATAAATTCAAGGATTTTAAGAAAGATAAAGAAAAAGTAGCTGATTCTTTAGGGATATCTAGAGCTACATTATATAGAAAGTTAAAAGAGTACAAAATAGTCTCAAAATGATACTCAGTATCGTTTTGAGACTATTTTGTTTATAATATGATACAAAAACCGATAACCTAATTGCGTATATATTGAAATTTAGGCACATGAAATTTGGCATGATTATTGCTAAAAGATATAGTATAAAGATCAATTAGGGGGTTTTGATATGAAAAATATACTTTTAGAAATATTAAAGTCAGAGGTTAAGCCAGCTGTTGGCTGTACAGAACCTGTAGCTGTAGCATTAGCATGTTCAAAAGCGAAGGAAATACTTGATGATACTATAAAAGAATGTAGTGTAGTTGTAAGTTCTAATATATACAAAAATGGAATGTGTGTTGGAATACCAGGAACAGAAAGAATAGGTCTAAAAATAGCATGTTCAATGGGATTAGTTGCTGGAAAGTCCAGTGATGGACTTAGAGTGCTTGAAAATCTTACAAAACAAGAAGTATCAGCTTCTGAAGAGTTTGCAGACAAAAATATGATAAAAATAAATTCTATTAATACAAAGGAAAAAGTATATGTAAGAGTTGATTTGAAAGGAAAAAATAACACATCTAGTGTTATTATAATGGGAAAACATGATAATTTTGTGCATATACAAAAAAATGATGACATCATAATTGGTAAAGATATAAATTTAGAAATAGAAGAAGGTATAACGCAAAGTCCAATAGCTGAAATTACGATTAGTGAGCTTATAAAAGAGATAGAAAAATTTGATTTTGAAGATATAAAGTTTCTCTTAGAAGGTATAAAAATGAATGAGTCTATAGCTAAATTTGCTTTAGATAATAAAGTGGGTGTTGGAGCAGGATATGGAATAAAAAAAGCTATAGAAGATAATATACTATCAGATGATTTGATGAATAGAGCTATGATGATAACCGCAGCTGCATCTGATGCTAGAATGAGTGGTATAAATATGCCTGTTATGAGCTCAAATGGAAGTGGAAATCATGGTATCACAGCAATACTTCCTATAGCAGCATACAATTATTTATATCCACAAAGTGAAGAAAGACTAGCTAAGGCACTTGCTATAAGCCATTTGGTTACTGCGTATATAAAAAATTACACTGGAAGATTATCTGCTGTTTGTGGCTGTGGTGTAGCAGCTTCAACAGGAGCGTCAGCTGGTATTGTATGGCTTATGGATTGTGGGTATGATAAGATCAAAGGGTGTATAGATAATATGATTGCAAATCTAAGTGGAATGATATGTGATGGTGCAAAAGCTGGGTGTGCTTTGAAACTTGCATCTGCCGCATCTGCTGCAGCTCAAAGTGCACTTATGGCTAAATACGACTGTATAGTTCCCCCGCTTAATGGAATAGTTGGAAATCAAGTTGAGGAAAGCATCAAAAACCTAGGAAAAATAAGTACTGAAGGAATGATAATAACTGATGAGGTTATAATAAATGTTATGGAAAGCATGAATAGTAATTAATTCAATTGACAATATTCTACTTTTTAATTAAAATAGAGTATAAAATTATTAATTGGAGGTACCTAAATGGATATAGAAAAAAAGAAGTGGGAAATCCTATGTTCAGAGGATGATATAGCTAATAGACTTAAAGAATTAGGCAAAGAAATATCAGATGAATATAAAGATAAAAACTTAATGGTTATTTCTTTGCTTAAAGGAAGTTTTATATTCGCAGCTGATCTAGTGAGAAATATAAGTGTTCCTGTGAAAATAGGGTTTATGACTACATCAAGTTATGGTCATGGAAAAGAAACATCAGGTTCTGTTAGCATGCTTGCTGATGTTACTGATGATATAAAAGGATACGACGTTTTAGTTGTAGATGATATAACTGACTCAGGACTTACGATGAAATATGTTCTTGATCACTTAAAAACAAAAAATCCTGCAAGTGTTAAATCTTGCGTTCTTTTAGATAAGCCAAGTAGAAGAAAAGTTGAATTAATTCCTGATTATGTAGGATTTACTATAGAAGATAAGTTTGTCGTTGGATATGGATTAAACTATGGAGATTACTATAGAAATGTTCCATATGTATTTGTTGTAACTGATGAAGATAGATAAAAAAGGTGGCGTATGCCACCTTTTTTTATCCTCTTAAATCATCCAAAAGCTTTGTTTTTTCTTTGGTTTTATCATCTTTCATTTTGATTACCCTAGCAGGAGAACCTGCAACAACAGCATTTTCAGGAACATCACATGTTACTATAGCTCCGGCTGCAACCACAGAACCTTTTCCTACCTTAACACCTTCAAGTATTACAGCGTTAGCTCCTATCAATACATCATCCTCTATAATAACAGGATTAGCAGAAGGGGGTTCTAAAACTCCGGCTACAACAGCACCAGCACCAAGATGTACATTTTTTCCGAGTTTTCCTCTAGCTCCTATAACTGCATTCATATCAACCATTGTATTTTCGCCTATTTCTGCACCTATATTTATTACAGCTCCCATCATTATAACTGCATTTTTTCCTATAGAAACCATATCCCTAATTATTGCACCGGGTTCTATTCTAGCCTCAGTATTTAATGGATTATACATAGGTATAGCAGAGTTTCTTCTATCATACTCTAAGTGATAATCTATTATAGTATCCTTATTTTCTTTCAGTAACATATCTACATCTTCATATTCTCCGAAGATAGTATACAGATTCTCATCTCCAAATATTTTTAAATTAGGATACTTATTAGAAGCTATCTTTCCTTTCAAAAAAAGCTTAACTGGAGTTTTTTTCTTAACATTTTTGATGTACCTTGCGATTTCGTATGGATCAGTCATATTCATCATTAGTACAAATCCCCCCTTATAATGTATTTATCATATTTTTCATATTATAATAACCAGCTTGCTTAGTAACTATAAATTTGGCAGCTTTCTTAGCACCTTCAGCAAATACTTCTTTAGATAAAGCCATATGATTTATCTCTACTATTTCATCAGGACCTGCAAATATTGTTGAATGCTCTCCAACTATAGTTCCACCTCTTACTGCATGAATACCTATCTCAGATTCGTTTCTTTTTGCATCCTTACCATATCTTCCATAATTAAACTCACATTCATCGTTTAAAGCTGATTTTATTTCATTTGCTATCATTAAAGCAGTTCCACTTGGAGCATCTACCTTTTTATTGTGATGCTTTTCGATTATTTCTATATCAAAACCTGAAAGTGCTTTAGTAGCTATCTTTACTAAATCTAGGATTAAGTTTACACCAATTGACATGTTAGAGCTATGGAATATTGGGATATCTTTTGAAGCTTTTAATATATCATCAAGCTCTTCATTACTATAGCCTGTTGTAGCTATAACAAGTGCAGTTTTGCTATTTTTAGCATATGATAGCAAATCATTTAAACTTTCAGGTCTTGAAAAATCTATTATGACATCTACTTTCTCTTTAATATCTAAAGGGTTATTATAAACAGGAAAACTTAATGAAATATCTGTTTTTTTATCAATACCTGCTACTAGATTAAAATCAGGATCCCTACTTATAGAATTGATTAAAACCATTCCCATTTTTCCGAGGCATCCATTCAAAGCTACATTAATCATAAAAACCTCCTATGATAATTTAAATCCGTAGTTTATCAATTCTTTTTTCAATACTTCTAAATTATTTTCACTCATTTCTGTTAAAGGAAGTCTAAATTCTCCCATATTAAATCCTAAAAGGTTCATAGCAGTCTTAACAGGTATAGGATTTACTTCTATAAATAGAGAGTCTATTAGAGGTTTCATATCAAGTTGAAGCTTTCTAGACCCTTCGATATCTCCTTCTAAGAATTTATAAACTAAATCATGAGTATCACGTGGACATATATTAGCAACAACTGAAATAACTCCAATTCCACCTAATGATAATAAAGGAAGAATCATATCGTCGTTTCCAGAATATATAGCAAAGTCTTTAGGACAAATTCTAGCTATTTCAGCAATCTGAGAAATATCTCCGCTTGCTTCTTTAACACCAACTATATTTTTGATTTGTGCAATCTTAGCTAAAGTAGATGGCAATATATTTACGGCAGTTCTTCCAGGAACGTTATAAACTATTATTGGTATATTTACAGAATTTGCTATAGCCTCAAAATGAGTTATAAGTCCCTTTTGAGTAGCTTTATTATAATATGGAGTGATAACTAAAAGACCATCAGCACCTAATCTTTCTGCCTCTTTGCTAAGGTGAATAGAGTGAGCAGTATCGTTAGAACCAGTTCCTGCTATAACGGGTATTCTTTTATTAGTTTTTTCTATAACAAACTTTATAGCAGATAACTTCTCATCATCAGTCATAGTGGAAGCTTCTCCAGTAGTTCCACAAACTATAAATGCATCAGTTTTTTCTTTGATGTGAAATTCGATTACTTTTTCGAAAGCATCAAAGTCAATTTTACCATCTTTAAAAGGAGTAACAAGAGCAACACCAGAACCTTTAAATAGCATAAATAACCACCCTTTCTAGATTAAATTATATTTTAATATATATTCAGCAATTTGAACTGCATTTGTAGCCGCACCTTTTCTTATGTTGTCAGCTACTATCCACATATTAATTCCATTATCTAAGCTAAAATCCCTTCTAATTCTTCCAACGAATACTTCGTCTTTGCCAGTAACATTTAAAGCAAGTGGATATTCGTTAGAACTTGGATCATCTAAAACAACCACTCCATGTGCATTTCTTAAAGTTTTAAATATATCTTCAATTTCAAAAGTTTTTTCAAACTCCACATTCACAGATTCGCTATGGCAATTAAAAACTGGAACTCTAACAGTTGTAGAAGTTATTTTTAATGAGTAATCATTCAATATCTTCATTGTTTCATTTATCATTTTCATCTCTTCTTTTGTATATCCATTTTCTAAAAACGTATCTATATGAGGAAGACAGTTATTTGCTATTTGATGAGGATAAAATATATTTTTATTTCCTTTTAATCCTTCTTCAAGATCGTTAATACCATTTACCCCAGAACCTGAAACAGCTTGATAAGTAGAGTATACTATTCTTTTAATTTTGAATTTATCGTGAAGAGGTTTCAAGGCAACGACTGCTTGAATTGTTGAACAGTTAGGATTTGCTATTATTCCATTATGATTTTTTATATCTTCTGGATTAACCTCAGGTACTACTAAAGGAATATCTTTATGCATTCTAAATGCACTACTATTATCAACAACTATAACTCCTTTTTCCTTAGCTATAGGAGCGTACTTTAAGCTTACATTTCCTCCAGCTGAAAATAAAGCAATGTCTATATCTCTATCGAAAGAGTTTTCGTTTAATTCTTCAACTATGTAATTTTTACCTTTAAATTCTAAAGAAGATCCTGCAGATTTTTTAGATGAGAACAGATAAAGGTTTTCTATAGGAAAGTTTCTATCTTCTAAAACCTTTAAAAATGTTCTTCCTACCATTCCGGTAGCTCCTACTATTGCTATATTAGCCATTTTCAATTTACATACCCCCTATAAAGAATATATGATAATATACTTATATATAGTATAGTTCATTATAAATATATTCTAGATATCAAAATAGGTGAGTACTATTTTGTAAGGGGTGATTGCATTTATGATTAATATATTTAAAATAAAGGATAATGTGATAAATCATAGAAAAAAGCTAAGAGATATGGCAGAAATAGGAATGAAAGAATACAACACATCTAGATATATAAAGGAATATCTAAAAAGTATAGATGTAGAGTATGAGGAATTTTTAGACACAGCTATAGTGGGGATGATAAAAGGAAAAAAAGGAGATAAAACAATAGCGTTTAGAGCTGATATGGATGGACTAGATGTAGGTGGCAAAGTTAAACACTTATGCGGTCATGATGGACATATGAGCATACTTTTAGGGTTGATAGAGTATATAAAAGCTAATATAAATAGTTTAAATGAAAATATAGTATTTATTTTCCAACCCGCTGAGGAATCTCCAGGGGGTGCATTGCCACTTATAAAAGAAGGTGTTTTGGAAAAGTACAGAGTAGATGAAATATATGGCCTTCATATATACCCAGAAATCGATGAAGGGATAGTTGGTGTAAGGCCTAAGTATTTTTTAGCACAAACTGGGGAAATAGATATAGAAATAATAGGCAAAAGTGGACATGGAGCTATGCCACAAAACACTATAGATTCAATAGTTATAGCATCTAACTTTATAAACTCTATTCAGACTATAGTATCTAGAAATATAAGACCTTTAGATGAAGCAGTTTTAACTATCGGAAAAATAAATGGGGGAAGTAGAAGAAATATTATAGCTCAAAGAGTGAACATTGAAGGAACTATAAGGGCGTTTAAAGAAGAAGTGTATAACAAGTTAAAAAATAGAATACTTGAAATAAGTGAAGGTTTCGAAAAAAGTTTTAATTGTAAGATAAATGTGAGTATAAAAGATGATTATCCGGCTGTATACAATGACGAAAGAATGTTTGAGGAAATGAAAAATATTTTAGGTGAGGAATTAGAAGTACTAGAACCACTTATGATATCGGAGGATTTTTCTTATTATCAAAAGTATATACCTGGATTGTTTTTTATGCTTGGTTCTAAAAATGAAGAAAAAGGATTTGTTCACGGGCTTCACAATATAAACTTTGATTTTGATGATAAAGTTCTGTTAAGAGGAATATATATCTATATAAATATACTTACACATAAAGGGGTGTTGATTAATAATAATGAGGAAAATTACAATATCTAATATAATTTACTTGTTTTTGGCAGTACTGTTTTTGACGGTGGGTGCTTACTTTCAAAGAATGGATATAAATACTGGGTTACTTATAACTGAGTATGGAATAATTCTTATACCTGCTATACTATTTTCACTTTGGTTAAAGAAAGAGCAAAGCATAAAGACATTTCTAAGATTTAATAAGATAAATACTAAAACATTTATAATATCGATATTTATACCTGCTTTTTCTTATCCTATAGCAGTTTTTGGAAATGTTGTTTTTATGTTTATATTAAATAGTATTGGCATATACGATTCTCACTATATACCACTTGCATCTAACTTAAGTGAATATCTATGGTTTCTTATATTGATAGGAGTTACTCCAGGTATATGTGAGGAAGTATTATTTAGGGGATTTTTTCTTAGAATGAATGAAGAAAAGGGCTTTAGGTACTCTATAATATATTCTTCTTTTCTTTTTGCTTTATTTCATTTTAATGCATTTAATTTTATGGGACCGTTTGTTCTTGGAATTATATTCGCTTATATAACTATAAAAACAAATTCTATCTATCCTGCTATAATAGGTCATATAATTAACAACTCTATAGCGACAACACTCTCGTATGTACTTTTTAGAGGTGTAGAAGATATAGGCCCTGTTGATATACCACCACAAGTTGCACTAGCTCAGATGGCGTTTTGGGGAATTGTATCAATTGTTTCGTTTATTATATTGAGATTTCTGATAGGTATGATGGAAAGTAATGTAGAAAATGAGAATAAAGATGAAGAAAAGATGAATTGGAAAGCATATATTCCTGTTATCGCATGTATAGTTATTTATGTTTATTTTTCTATACAAATATAAAAAGGCCCTAAGGGCCTTTTTATATTTGTATATATTTGTTAAAAGGGGGAGTGGGAAAATATTATAATATTATTTTATCATTTATTTAAGAAAAATCAATATGTTTAGATAAAAATGATGAAATAAATCGAAAAAAGCAGAAAGAGAATAAGAATAAAAAAATATTTGAAAGTTAAAAATCAAATATATATTCTAATATAAAAATCACGGAGGGATATTAATGTCTAAAAATAAAAAGAAGAAAATACTTACAGAAAATGATATAATGAAATACGAGATAGCAAATGAACTTGGGCTTATAGATAAGGTTAATGAACTTGGTTGGGGTGGTCTTACTGCTAAGGAAGCTGGAAAAATAGGAGGAATAATGACTTCTAAAAAGAAAAAGAAAGTAGAAAATAAAGGAGAAATCGATGAATCAATATGAAGATTTTGCATTTATATATGATGAACTTATGAATGAAGTTGACTATAATGAGTGGACAAACTACATAGAGAGTATATATAAAAAAGAAAATGTAAAAGTAAAGAACATATTAGAACTTGCATGTGGAACAGGAAACTTAACTATTCCTCTAGCTAAAAGAGGGTATAATGTAGTGGGTATAGATATATCTGAAGAAATGCTTAGTATAGCTAGAGAAAAAATAAATAAAGAAGGATTAGATATAGTTCTTTTGAATCAAGATATGACACAGCTTGATTTTGATGTGTATGATATGGATTGTGTTCTTTGTGGATGTGATGGATTTAATTATATATTAGATGATGTACAGCTTGAAGAATTGTTTATAAAAGTATATTCTATCTTAAAAGAAGAAGGTTTGTTTGTATTTGATATAAGCTCTTACTTTAAGTTATCAAACATTCTTCATAATAATACATTTGGAGAAAATAGAGAAGATATAGCATATATATGGGAAAACTACTTTGATGAAAATGAGAATCTGGTAGAAATGAATTTAGCATTCTTTGTTAAAGAAGATGACAAATTCAAGAGATTCGAAGAAACTCACTATCAAAGGGCATATACAAATGAAGAAATTGTGATGCTACTTAAAAATGCTAATTTTAAAGATATAAAGGTATATAAAGACTTCACATTCCAAAGAGATGATGGAGAAGGTGAAAGAGTATTTTTTATAGCTAAGAAATAATTAATTTATAACCCTGACATGTGTCAGGGTATTTGTTAGTTTACACTAAGGAGGTAATTTTTATGAAAGATTATGTAATAAGAGCAACCAATAAAGAACATACTATTAGAATTTTTGCTGCACTTACAACTGAAATGGTTGAAAATGCAAGAAAAACTCACAACACTACTCCAGTTGCAACTGCAGCTTTAGGAAGAACTCTTACGGCTAGTTCTATTATGGGGCTTATGATGAAGGGTGAAAAGGATAAATTAACTATAACTATAAAAGGTAATGGTCCTATTGGAAGTATCGTTACCGTTGCAAACTCAAAAGGAGTTGTGAAGGGATATGTTTCAAACCCTGATGTAGATGTGCCTTTAAAGTATGCTGGGAAGTTAGATGTTTCAGCTGCCGTGGGAAATACTGGAAGTATGACTGTTATAAAAGATTTAGGACTTAAAAAGCCTTACGTAGGAAAATATCAAATAGTTAGTGGTGAGATAGCTGAAGATTTTACAGCTTATTTTGCACATTCAGAGCAGCAACCGTCTGCTGTAGCTTTAGGGGTTTTAGTTGATGTTGATTATTCTGTTAAAGCTGCTGGAGGGTTTATAGTTCAGCTTATGCCAGATGCTAGTGAAGAAATTATATCAACTTTAGAGAAGAATTTATCTAATATGCTTCCAATATCTAAATTGATAGAAGAAGGAAAAACACCACAAGATATAGTCGCTATAGTTTTAGAAGGTATTGAATACGAAGTTTTAGAAAAACACAATGTTAGATTTGAGTGCGATTGTAATAGAGAAAGAATAGAGAAAGCTTTGATAACTTTAGGAAAAAACACATTAAATGAAATTTTAGAACAAGATAAGAAAGCTGAGATTTCATGTCATTTTTGTAATGAAAAATATGAATTTGATGAAGAAAATATAAAAACAATAATAAAAAACATGGGGTAAGCCTATGTATAGCTGTCTTAGATTAGAAATACTCACAGAAGATAGGATAGGTATGGCTCTTGACATACTAAAAGAAATATTTGCAATAAACATAAGTGTTACATCTACGGAGGTATTTCTAAAGAAGGTATATATAAAGATAGATAAAATAGATGAAAATAAAAAAGATATACTAATAAGAAATATACGGAATTTAAACGGTGTATTGAATATAAAAGAAATAAAACTAATGCCAAGTGAGGAACATGAGAGAAGAATATTAGCTTTTATAGATTCTGTTGAAGAAGGAATAATAGCTATAAATAAAACTGGACAAATAGAAATATTCAATAATTACTGTGAAAAAATATTTAACTATACAAAGGAAGAACTTGTAGGAAAGCATATAACTAAGCTTCTTTCAAGTGACGCTCCTATAATAAGTCTAATAAAAGAAGGTCAAAGTTATAACAATCTAGAAATGAAGATAAAAACGAAAAGAGGAGAAAGTCACTATTTAACAACTGGAAGAGCTATAAAAGATGATTATGGAAATATACTAGGAGCAGTAGCATCCATAAAAGATATAAACAAGGTTATAGAACTTGCAAATATAGTATCTAATACTGATGAGAGTGTATTTAAAGATGTTATTGGAAATAGTATTGAAATAAATAAAATAAAGGAACTGATTAAAGCTATATCAAGTGGTAACTCTATAGTTTTGTTAAGAGGAGAAAGTGGTACTGGTAAAGAAGTTTTTGCAAAGAGTATACACCTTTTAAGCAAAAGAAGTGACAAACCTTTTGTACCTGTAAACTGTGCAGCTCTTCCAGAACAGTTATTAGAAAGTGAACTGTTTGGGTATGAAGAAGGGAGTTTTACAGGTGCATTAAAAGGTGGAAAAAAAGGTCTTTTTAAAGAAGCTCAAGGTGGGACTATATTTTTAGATGAAATAGGGGAGCTTTCTATGGTTCTCCAAGCTAAACTTCTTCGAGTGCTTCAAGAGGGTAAAATAAGAAGAATTGGTAGTAGTGAAGAAGAAGATATAGATGTAAGAATTATAACTGCTACTAATAAAAATTTAGAAAAAATGATAAAAGATGGTACATTCAGAGAAGATCTTTATTACAGACTAAACGTAATACCTGTATATTTACCTCCTTTAAGAAGTCGTAAGGAAGACATACCTTTGCTAGTTAACTTCTTTATAGATAAACTAAATAAAAAGTTAGGTAAAAAAATTATCGGGTTTGATATGAAGTTTATAAATAAGCTGATGGAGTATGAATGGCCTGGAAATATAAGAGAACTTGAGAATGTAGTTGAGAGAGCTATGAACTTATGTGATGAAAAAATATTAAAATGTAAAGACCTTATGATAGACTTTACAAATGGAATTATAGAAAATAATAAAAATAAGTCATTAGGTGTAGACCTATTTCTATCTGATGTGGTTGAGTTAGCTGAAAAAGAAGCTATATTAGAAGCTTTGAAAAAATATAATACTATACGAAAAAGTGCTAAAGCACTAGGGGTATCCCATACAACATTAGTTAATAAGATAAGAAAATACGATATAAAATGGAAATAAAAATTTACATGTGGAAATAAAAATTTACAATATAAAAAAGATGTGGAAAGAAATTTTTCCACATCTTTTTTTGATTGTAATAAATATTGATAAATGCTTAACTTTTAGAATGGCATAAAACTTGCTTTAGTAAAATTGTAAAGAACTATATTTAGTGGGAGGTAAAAATATGAAAAACTTAAATAACAAAGGTTTTGCTACTAAAGCTATACACGCAGGATATACTAAGGACCCTGTATCAGGATCTTTAGCAACTCCTATATACCAAACTTCAACGTATATATTTGATAGTGCAGAGCAAGGGGGGAGGAGATTTGCACTAGAAGAAGGTGGATATATATATACAAGACTTGGAAATCCTACATTGACTCAACTTGAAGAAAAACTGGCTGCATTAGAGGGAGCTGAAGCTTCTATGGCTGTAGCTTCAGGTATGGGAGCTATAACATCTGCGTTATGGACTGCTTTAAGAGCTGGAGATCATATGATTGCAGATAAAACACTATATGGATGTACATATGCATATTTAAGTCATGGAATTACTAGATACGGTGTTGAAGTAACTTTTGTTGATACATCTAATCCTGATAATATAAGAAATGCAATGAAAGACAATACAAAAGTTGTATACATAGAAACTCCTGCAAATCCAAACTTAAAAATAGTAGATATAAAAGCTATAAGTGAAGCAACGCATGAAAAAGAAGGGTGTATTCTTGTTGTAGACAATACATTCTGTACTCCTTACCTTCAAAGGCCAATAGAACTTGGTGCTGATGTTGTAGTGCACTCTGCAACTAAATATCTAAATGGACACGGAGATGTTATAGCTGGATTCGTAGCAGGAAGTGCAGAATTCTTAACTCAAGTTAGATTATTTGGAGTTAAAGATATGACAGGAGCTTCGCTTAGTCCATTTGATGGGTATTTAATATTAAGAGGAATGAAGACTTTAGAACTTAGAATGCAAAGACACTGTGAGAATGCTCAAAAAGTTGCTGAGTTTTTAGAAACTCATCCTGCAGTAGAAACAGTTTACTACCCAGGTCTTGAAAGTCATCCTCAACATGAACTTGCTAAAAAACAAATGGATGGATTTGGAGGGCTTATAGCATTTGAAGTTAAAGGTGGAGTTGAAGCTGGTAAAAAGCTATTAAATTCACTAGAATTATGTAGATTAGCTGTAAGTTTAGGTGACACTGAAACATTAATTCAGCATCCAGCATCTATGACTCACTCTCCATATACAAGAGAAGAAAGATTAGAAGCAGGAATTAGTGATGGACTTGTTAGATTATCCGTAGGACTTGAGAATGTTGAAGATATAATAGAAGATTTAAAACAAGGATTAGATAGATTGTAAAAAACTCCCAAAAGGGAGTTTTTTTTATAATGAATAGGAAATTATAAACTTCTTGAATTGTGGATAATTTATAATTTTCGTTATGAATTTCAAAAAAGTCTACCTTTAAAATCTTTCAAAGAAAGACTTTTTTACGGTCTTATAAACATCTGAGTCCAATAAGGAACTCCGGATTTATTAACGGCATATCCAACACCTATTTGAGTGAAATTTGAAGATAATATATTTCTTCTGTGACCTTCAGAACCCATCCATGCATTTACAACAGCTTGAGCACTTCTCTGACCGTAAGCTATATTTTCTCCTGCAGCAGAAAACTTAATACCAAAGCTTTTTATCATATCAAAAGGACTTCCATATGTTGGAGATGTATGAGAAAAATAGTTCTTATCTATCATATCTTGAGATTTATATCTAGCAACTCTAGATAACTCCCAATTATGAGAAAGTGGAGGAAGATTATGCTTAGATCTTTCTATATTAACAAGTCTTATAACTTCTTGCTCCATAGCTTTAACATTATCTATATTTGGTATTGTAAGTTTATCTCCAGGATATATTAAATCAGGATTTTTTATGTGTGGATTTGCATTTATTATCTCTGAAAGACCTATTTGATATCTAACAGCTATTTTCCACATGCTATCTCCACTTACGACTGTATACACTGTGTCTGCAAATACCATATTCAAACTAGTCAAAGTGAAAAAAGAAATTAAAATCAAAGTGCATATCTTTCTTGAAAATGATTTCACAAAAATACCTCCTCATAATTTTATTTACAGTAACTTACAATAACATTATTTCCTTGAAGACGTATAAATATATTGGAAGATACAGTATATGTTAAAAATATATGGATATTAAAAACAAGCTAAAAAAGACTTTTTTTGATATAATGAATGTAAACACTATAAAATTAGAAAATGGTGATAGCTTGTGGATATGAAATTTTCCTTAGACTTAAAGCAAACACAAAAATTGACATTAACTAAAGAGTTGAAACAATCTTTAGATATTTTGAATATGAGCAGTATAGAACTTGAAGAAAAAATAATAAGAGAGAATGAACAAAATCCTTTGATGGATATTGAAAAAAATGAAAATATAGATTGGAATAGATATATAAATGATTTATCTAAAAAAAGTAAAATAGTAAGTAGTGTAGATACAAGCGATGAAAATTATAGTTTAGAAAATATTATCAATTACAATGTGACACTATATGATTATTTAAAAGAGCAAATAAGCTATATAAAACTCGATACAGAAAATAAAAAAATATTAGAGTATATAATAGACTCAATAGATGAAGATGGATATTTAAGAATTGATATAATAGATATACAAAAAGATCTTAATGTTGATAATGACGCAATACTAAAAAATATAAAACTTATTCATACACTAGACCCATCAGGAGTAGGAGCTAGAAATCTAGAAGAATGCCTTTTGATCCAAATTAAGCAATTAGGAATCGATAATAATGTCTTAGAAAAAATAATAGGCGAAGATTTGAATCTGCTAGCTAAAAAGAAATATAAAGAAATCTGTAAAAAATATAAAATAACAACAGAAGAACTTATGGAAATATGTGATATAATTAAAAAATTAGAACCAAAACCTGGAAGAAAATTTGATATACATAATAACACTTATATAGTACCTGATGTTATAGTTGAAAAATTAGGGGATAAATTTCTTGTCAGAATCAATGAAAAAAATATACCAAGAATACACATAAATAGTTTTTATGAAGAAGTTTTAAAAAATACTAAAGATGATGAAGCGAGAGAATATATAAAAGAAAAATTAAATAGTGCTATTACATTAATAAAAAATATAGAAAGTAGAAAAAATACAATACTCAAAGTATCTAATGAAATACTAAATAAACAGCTCGAATTTTTTAGGCATGGAAAAAAACATCTAAAACCTATGACGCTAAAAGATGTAGCTAATAATCTTAATATTCATGAATCGACAGTCAGCAGAGCTGTAAATGGAAAATATATACACACACCATATGGGCTATTTGAATTAAAATACTTTTTTAGCTCCCATTTAAAGGAAAATGAGGACATAGCTTCTACAAGTATAAAGAATATAATAAAGGATATAATAAGCCTTGAGAACAAGCGTAGCCCACACAGTGATGCAAAAATATGTAATATTCTCAAAGAGAAAAATATAAACATCTCAAGAAGAACTGTAGCTAAATACAGGGAAGAACTTGGGATAGAATCTTCCTCGAGAAGAAAAACTTTCTAATTTACACAAAAATAACTTGAAAAAAAATATATAGTATTATAAAATTAAAAATGTGGGACGCAAGCTTGATATAGGGCAATAAATGTCCCACAAAAAAATTGTCTCTTTGGGACATAAAACGCATACTGGGATAAAAACAACCCCAGGGGGATAAAGATATGAGAAAGTTAATAGAAATCCAAAAAAAACTAGTTCCAGAAATTTTAGAGGTAACAGAAAGAAGATATTCTATACTAAAACAAATATCATTAAATGAACCTATAGGTAGAAGAGCATTAGCTAATTTACTAGAACTAAGCGAGAGAACTACAAGATCTGAAATTGAGTTTTTAAAAAATCAAGGCCTTATAGAAGTTCAAGTATCTGGAATGACTATAAATCAAAATGGATTAGATGTACTTGATGATTTAAAAGAGCTAATGGATGAAGTTATGGGAATTTCGCATCTTGAAGAGCAAATTAAGCAAAAACTTAAAATAAAAAAAGTAATAATAGTTCCTGGAAATAGCGATGATAACAAAGCTGTTATAAAGGATATAGGGAAATCTACATACAAATATTTAATGAGCATCTTAAAAGATAATGTAATAATAGGAGTCACTGGTGGAAATACTATGTTTGAATTTGCACAGTGTTTGCCAGAGTTCAAAAAAGAAAAGAATATCTTAGTAGTTCCGGCAAGAGGTGGACTAGGTAGAGAAGTTGAAATTCAATCAAATACTATAGCCGCTACAGTAGGCAAAAAACTTTGTGGAAGCTATAGACTACTTCATGTTCCTGATAATGTAGGAAAAGATATAATGGAAAGTTTGATGAGTGAGCCAGATATTAATACCACATTAGAATATATAAAGAATGTCAATATATTAATATTTGGAATAGGAAAGTCAGAAGATATGGCTGAAAGAAGGAAGATGGATTTAGAAGGAATTAGACTTATAAATTCAAGAGGTGCAGTTGGGGAGGCTTTTGGACATTACTTTAATAGAAATGGAGAAAAAGTCTATGAAACTAGCACGATAGGAATAACTGTTGAGGACTTCAAGTCAATAGAAAATGCCATAGGTATAGCAGGTGGAAGTAAAAAAGCAGAAGCTATAATAGCTATATCTAAAGTAAAAAAAGATTTAGTATTGATAACAGATCAAGGTGCAGCAAACAAAATATTAGAGTTAATTTAGTTTAATTATATTAGTTTATATAAAATTAAAATTATAGGAGGAATAATCATGATTAAAGTTGCTATTAATGGTTTTGGAAGAATAGGAAGATTAGCATTAAGATTAATGCTAGATAAGCCTGAGTTTGAGGTTGTTGCAATAAACGACCTAACAGATGCTAAGACACTAGCACACTTATTCAAGTATGACTCAGCTCAAGGACGTTTCAATGGAGAAATAGAAGTTAAAGAAGGAGCATTCCTTGTAAATGGAAAAGAAATAAAAGTAACAGCTGAAAGAAATCCAGAGAACTTACCATGGGGAGAGCTAGGAGTAGATGTAGTACTTGAATGTACAGGATTCTTTACTTCTAAAGAAAAAGCAGAAGGTCATATAAAAGCTGGAGCTAAAAAAGTTGTTATATCAGCACCAGCAACAGGAGATCTTAAAACAGTTGTATTTAACGTAAACCACGAAATATTAGATGGTTCAGAAACAGTTATATCAGGAGCTTCTTGTACAACTAACTGTTTAGCTCCAATGGCTAAAGTTTTAGAAGATAGCTTTGGTATAACAAAAGGATTCATGACTACTATCCACGCTTACACAAATGATCAAAATACATTAGATGCACCTCACGGAAAAGGAGATCTTCGTCGTGCTAGAGCTGCAGCAGCTAATATAGTTCCAAACTCAACTGGAGCAGCTAAAGCTATAGGATTAGTTATACCAGAATTAAAAGGAAAATTAGACGGAGGAGCTCAAAGAGTTCCTGTAATAACTGGTTCTTTAACTGAACTTGTTTGTACATTAGGAAAGAAAGTAAGTGTAGATGAAGTAAATGCAGCTATGAAAGCAGCAGCTAATGAATCATTCGGATATACTGAAGAAGAATTAGTATCTTCTGATATAATAGGAATCCACTATGGATCATTATTTGATGCTACACAAACAAAAGTTATGGAAGTAAACGGAGAGCAATTAGTTAAAGTTGCAGCTTGGTATGATAATGAAATGTCATATACAGCTCAATTAATAAGAACTTTACAACACTTTGTAAATATTTCAAAATAATTACCTAAAATATAAGACACAAAATGGTCCGGGTTTTGTAGTGATTACTACGGGACCGGACTATTTTTATGAAAGGGGATTAATTTATGTCGATGTTTAATAAAAAAACAATAGAAGATATAGATGTAAAAGGTAAGAGAGTATTAGTAAGATGTGACTTTAACGTGCCGTTAAAAGATGGAGTTATAACAGATGAAAATAGACTTATAGGAGCACTTCCTACTATTCAATACTTAATAGAAAAAGGAGCTAAAGTAATTCTTTGCTCACATCTTGGAAAGCCAAAAGGAGAACCTAAACCAGAACTTTCTTTAGAACCAGTTGCTAAAAGACTTTATGAACTTTTAGGAAAGGCAGTTCATTTTGCTCAAGATGATAATGTAGTTGGAGAAAATGCTATAAAAGCAGTAGAAAATATGAAAGACGGAGATATAGTACTTCTTCAAAACACAAGATACAGGAAAGAAGAAACTAAAAATGAAGAAAACTTCTCTAAAGAATTAGCATCTTTAGCAGATATATTCGTAAATGATGCATTTGGTACAGCACATAGAGCTCACTGCTCAACTGTTGGAGTTACAGAATTTGTTGATACTTCTGTATGCGGATACTTAATTCAAAAAGAGCTTAAGTTTTTAGGTGAAGCTGTAGAAAATCCACAAAGACCATTTGTTGCTATCTTAGGTGGAGCTAAGGTTTCAGATAAAATAAATGTAATAAACAATTTACTTGAAAAAGTTGATACTTTAATAATAGGTGGAGGAATGGCTTATACATTCTTAAAAGCTCAAGGTTTCGAAGTAGGAAACTCATTAGTTGAAGAAGATAAACTTGACTACGCTAATGAAATGGTTAAGAAAGCTAAGGATAAGGGAGTTAATTTATTACTTCCAGTTGACCATATTACAGCCGACAAGTTTGCAGCTGATGCACAGCCTGTAACAACGGAAGATCAAAATATAAAAGATGGATATATGGGACTTGATATAGGACCGAAAACTAGTGAAATTTACTCAGATGCAGTAAAAAATGCTAAAACAGTTATATGGAATGGACCTATGGGAGTATTTGAATTTGAAAACTTCGCAAATGGAACTAAAGCTGTTGCTAAAGCTATGGCAGAGAGTGAAGCTACAACTGTTATAGGTGGAGGAGATAGTGCAGCTGCTGTAAACATATTAGGTTTTGGAGATAAAATGACTCATATTTCAACAGGTGGGGGAGCATCTTTAGAATTTTTAGAAGGTATACAGCTTCCAGGTATAGTTGCTTTAAATAACAAATAATTCTAAGGGGTGTTAAATATGAGAAAACCAATAATTGCTGGAAACTGGAAAATGCACAAAACTATAAAAGAAGCCGTAGAATTTGTAAATGAAGTTAAAGACAAAATAAACAATACTGATGTTGAAGCTGTGATATGTGCTCCATTTACTATGCTTACAGAACTTAAAAAAGCTACTGAAGGAACTAACATAAAATTAGCAGCTCAAAATATGCACTTTGAAGAAAATGGTGCATTCACAGGAGAAGTATCTCCTTTAATGCTTAAAGAGATAGGTATAGATTATGTGGTTATAGGACATTCTGAAAGAAGACAGTATTTTAATGAAACTGATGAAACTGTAAACAAAAAAACATTAAAAGCTATAGAGCATAACATAATGCCTATAGTATGTGTTGGAGAAACTTTAGAAGAAAGAGAAACTGACAAAACTAAAGATGTTGTAAAGGTTCAAGTTGAAGAAGCATTTAAAAGTGTATCTTCTGAAGATGCTAAGAAAGTAGTTATAGCATATGAGCCTGTTTGGGCGATAGGAACTGGTAAAACAGCAAGCAGCAAAGATGCTAATGATGTGATCGGATATATAAGAGAAGTAATAAAGAACATTTACAGTGAAGATGTATCAGAAGAAGTTAGAATACAGTACGGCGGAAGTGTAAAACCTAGCAATGTAGAAGAAATAATGAACGAAGACGATATAGATGGAGCTTTAGTTGGAGGAGCTAGCTTAAATCCAGCAGATTATGTAGAACTGGTTAATTTTTAAGGAGTGATTAAGTATGAAAAAACCTGTAGCCTTAATAATATTAGATGGTTGGGGCATCAGCAATTCTAAAACTGGAAATGCTATAAAGGAAGCAAATACTCCGAATTTTGATAAATATATTGCTACTTATCCAAATGTTGCAATAAAAACAAGTGGTATGGATGTTGGACTTCCAAATGGACAAATGGGAAATTCGGAAGTAGGACATTTAAACATAGGCTCAGGTAGAATAATTTATCAAGAACTTACTAGAATAACAAAGTCTATAGAAGATGGGGACTTCTTTGAAAATCCTGAACTGTTAAAAGCAGTTGAAAATGCAAAGAAAGAAGGAAACAATCTTCATGTTATGGGACTTTTATCAGATGGAGGAGTACACAGTCATATAGATCACCTAAAGGGTGTGCTAAGACTTGCTAAAAAAGAAGGCTTAAACAATGTGTATGTTCATGCATTTTTAGATGGAAGAGATACTCCACCAAGCAGTGCACTACAGTATATAGCTGAAATAGAAGAATATATGAATGAAATAGGAATAGGTAAAATAGCTACTGTTTCTGGAAGATACTATTCTATGGATAGAGATAAAAGATGGGAAAGAACAGAGCTTGCCTATAAAGCTATGGTAAATGGAGAAGGGCAAACTTGTGAAAGTGCACTAAAAGCAGTAAAGGATTCTTACGATAAAGGTCAAACTGATGAGTTTGTAGATCCTACTGTTATATTAGAAAATGGAAATCCAGTATCTAAAATAAAAGAAAATGATTCTATTATATTCTTTAACTTTAGACCTGACAGAGCTAGACAAATAACAAGAGCTATTGTTGATGAAGAGTTTAATGGATTTGAAAGAAAACACATTAAAACAGTTTTTGTATGTATGACTCAATACGATATAACTATTCAAAATGTACACGTTGCGTTTAGACCTGAGAAAATTACTAATACGCTTGGAGAGTATCTAAGCAAAAAAGGTATGAAGCAACTTAGAATAGCAGAAACTGAAAAATACGCTCATGTTACGTTCTTCTTTAATGGCGGAGTTGAGGAGGCAAATGAAGGCGAAGATAGAAAATTAATACCATCTCCGAAAGTTGCAACATACGATCTAAAACCAGAGATGTCAGCTTATGAACTTACAGAAGAACTTATAAACAAAATAGATGAAGATAAGTATGACTTTATAGTCTTGAACTATGCAAATCCTGATATGGTAGGTCATACAGGAGTTATAGATGCAGCTGTTAAAGCTGTAGAAGCTGTAGACGATTGCTTAGAAAAGGTAGTTCAAAAGATAGTTTCATTAGGTGGAAGTGTTATAATAACTTCAGATCATGGAAATGCAGAAGAAATGCTAAATGAAGCTGGAGAGGTTGTAACAGCTCATTCAACTAATGAAGTTCCATGTATAGTTGTAACTAATGAGAGTGTTAAACTAAGAGAAGGTGGAAGACTTTCTGATTTAGCACCTACAGTATTAGATATAATGGGACTTGATAAGCCAATTGAAATGACAGGACAAAGTTTAATAATAAAATAATTAATATAAAAACATAAAAAGAGAGGAGCAACAAATATGACAACAATTCAAGATGTATTTGCTAGAGAAATATTAGATTCAAGAGGAAACCCAACTGTAGAGGTTGAAGTTATATTAGAAGATGGAGTAATGGGTAGAGCTGCTGTTCCATCAGGAGCATCTACAGGAGCTTTCGAAGCAGTTGAGTTAAGAGATGGAGAAAAGGATAGATACTTAGGTAAAGGTGTTCAAAAAGCTGTTAACAATGTTAACGAAATAATAGCTCCAGAACTTGTTGGTATGGACGCATTAGATCAAGTAGGAATAGACAAATTATTATTAGAACTTGATGGTACTAAAAACAAAGGAAAATTAGGAGCAAATGCTATACTAGGAGTATCTATGGCTGTTGCAAAAGCTGCAGCAGAAGCTTTAGGAATGCCACTTTTCCAATATATTGGTGGAGTAAATGCTAAGCAACTTCCAGTTCCTATGATGAATATATTAAATGGTGGAGCTCATGCAGATAACAATGTAGACATTCAAGAATTCATGGTAATGCCAGTTGGAGCTAAGTCATTTGCAGAAGCTCTAAGAATGGGAGCTGAAATATTCCACAACTTAAGAACTGTATTAAAAGGAAAAGGATTAAACACTGCAGTAGGTGACGAGGGAGGATTTGCTCCAAACCTTGGATCAAATACAGAAGCGTTAGAAGTTATAGTAGAAGCTATTAAAAACGCTGGATATGAGCCAGGAGTAGATGTTAAACTTGCACTTGACGTTGCTGCTACAGAATTATACAACAAAGAGAAAAATGCATATGTTCTTGAAGGAGAAGGAAGAGAATTAACTTCAGCTGAAATGGTAGATTTCTATGCTGAATTAGTATCTAAATTCCCAATTGTATCTATAGAAGATGGATTAGATGAAGAAGATTGGGATGGTTGGAAATTACTTACTGATAAATTAGGAGACAAAGTACAATTAGTAGGAGACGATTTATTCGTTACAAATACTGAAAGATTAAGAACAGGAATACAAAATAAAACTGCTAATGCTATACTAATAAAACTTAATCAAATAGGTACAATAACAGAAACTCTAGATGCTATAGAAATGGCAAAAAGAGCTGGATACACAGCTGTTATTTCTCACAGATCAGGAGAAACAGAAGATGCTACAATAGCAGATTTAGCAGTTGCTGTTAATGCAGGACAAATCAAAACAGGTGCTCCATCTAGAACAGATAGAGTTGCTAAATACAACCAGTTATTAAGAATAGAAGAAATAATAGGTGAAGTAGCACAATATCCAGGAATGGAAGCATTCTACAATATAAAGAAATAATTTACAGAAAATAGAATAAATTAAAATATACATGGGCAGAATAAAGCGATGTAAATAGCTTTGTTTTGCCTTGTTTTTCTGTTGATTTATGGGTATTGATGTGTTAAAATAGGTATGTTGATTTTGTTGATAAAGGGGGGTATACAGTGAGGACATTTCTAATGGTAATACAGCTAATAACTAGTATAGTTTTAATAGCTAGTGTATTGTTACAATCTGGAAAAGGTTCTGGAATGTCAGAGGCATTTGGTGGAAATTCAAATCAAATGGCAGCAAGTAGAGGAAGAGGAACGGATGCTATACTTGCAAAAGTAACATCTGTTTGTGCGACACTATTTATAGTAGTTGCTATAGCACTTGTCGCAATACAATAGTGAGTTATCCCATTAAATTGGGATTTATTATTTAAATGCAAAAACAAAAATTAATAGAGGAGGAAAAAACATGAACTACACAATTTTAGCACCTGTAGTTGGCCTTGTTGCTTTATTGTTTGCTTATACATTAACAAGCAAAATAAATAAAGTTGACGTTGGCAATGATAGAATGAAAGAAATTTCTTCTTACATACATGAAGGTGCGATGGCATTCTTAACTAGAGAGTACAAAACTCTTGTACCATTCATTGCAATCTTATTTGTTGTTTTAGCAGCTGGAATCAACGTAATGACAGCTATTTGTTTCTTAGTAGGAGCTTTATTCTCAACACTTGCAGGATTCTTTGGAATGAAAGTTGCTACAAAAGCTAACGTTAGAACTGCTAATGCAGCTAAAGAAGGCGGAATGAACAAAGCTTTAGACGTTGCTTTCTCAGGTGGAGCAGTAATGGGTATGTCAGTTGTTGGTCTTGGATTACTAGGAGTAGGGCTATTATATTTCATTCTTACTAATATGGGATATGATCCAAGTGTAGCAGCTAATATATTAACAGGTTTTGGACTTGGAGCTTCATCACTAGCACTATTTGGACGTGTTGGTGGAGGTATATATACAAAGGCTGCAGACGTTGGTGCAGACCTTGTTGGTAAAGTTGAAGCAGGAATACCAGAAGATGACCCAAGAAACCCTGCTGTTATAGCAGATAACGTTGGAGACAACGTTGGAGACGTTGCTGGTATGGGTGCAGACCTTTTCGAATCATATGTAGGATCAATAATATCATCAGTGACTTTAGGTTTAATAGCTTACGGAGTAAATGGAGCAGCATTCCCATTAGCTTTAGCTGCTGTAGGAATAGTAGCTTCTATAATAGGAACTTTCTTTGTTAAAGGTGATGAAAATTCAGATCCTCACAAAGCTTTAAAAATGGGTACTTATGTATCAGGTATAATAACAGTAGTAGTAGCATTTGTTTTATCTAGACAATTATTAGGAAATCTACAAGGGTTCTGGGCAATAGTAATAGGACTTGCTGTAGGTATGATAATAGGACAATTAACAGAAGTATATACATCTGGAGAATATTCTCACGTTAAAAAGATAGCTGATCAATCAGAGACTGGACCAGCTACTACAATAATTTCAGGACTTGCTGTAGGTATGGTTTCTACTGCATGGCCGATATTAGTTTTAGCAATAGGTATATTATTAGCTTATGGTGTTGCAGGACTTTACGGTATAGCTATAGCAGCAGTTGGAATGCTTGCTACTGCAGGTATGACAGTTGCAGTTGACGCTTACGGACCTATAGCAGATAATGCTGGTGGTATAGCAGAAATGTGTGAACTTCCAAAAGAAGTTAGAAAAGTTACTGATAAGCTAGATGCTGTTGGTAATACTACAGCTGCAATCGGTAAAGGATTTGCAATAGGATCAGCTGCTTTAACAGCTCTTGCACTATTTGCATCTTATACTGCAGCTGCTAATTTATCATCTATAAACTTAACAAGCCCAGCTGTTATAGCAGGTATGTTAATAGGTGGAATGCTTC
Source organism: Alkalithermobacter paradoxus (assembly GCA_002029295.1). Taxonomy (GTDB): domain Bacteria; phylum Bacillota; class Clostridia; order Peptostreptococcales; family Peptostreptococcaceae; genus Alkalithermobacter; species Alkalithermobacter paradoxus. Next base: position 253,412 of record MZGW01000002.1, read on the forward strand.
CATTCTTATTCTCAGCTATAACTATGGAAGCAGTTGGTAAAGCTGCATTCCAAATGATAGAAGAAGTTAGAAGACAATTTAGAGAAATACCAGGAATAATGGAAGGTAAAGGAAAGCCAGATTACGCAAGATGTGTTGATATATCAACTGGAGCAGCATTAAAAGAAATGAGAATCCCAGGATTCTTAGCAGTATTATCTCCTTTAGCTACAGGATTATTACTTGGAACTGAAGCATTAGGTGGATTACTTGCTGGATCATTAGTATCAGGAGTTCTTATGGCTATAATGATGGCTAACGCTGGTGGAGCATGGGATAATGCTAAGAAGTATATAGAAGAAGGACATCACGGTGGAAAAGGTAGCGATCCTCACAAGGCTGCTGTTGTTGGAGATACTGTAGGTGACCCATTCAAAGATACTTCTGGACCATCTATAAATATATTAATTAAGCTTATGACAATAGTTGCATTAGTATTCGCTCCATTATTTGTTCAATATGGTGGAATGCTACTAAAATTCTTTGAATAAAAAATAAAAGCTTCTGGGTTATAACCCAGAAGCTTTTTTCGTTAAATTTAATTATAGAAATACTACATTTAGTAGTATAATAGTATTAATACAAGTAGAATATATTGGAAAGTAACATATAGTTAATATAGAAAGGAGAGATATATATGCAAAAGCAGATATATAAATCAAATCAAAATAAAATTATAGGTGGAGTATGTGGAGGTATAGCAGAATACTTCGAAATAGATCCTACGCTAGTTAGATTGTTTTGGGTCTTAATTTCTACTATGGGAGTAGGGGTAGGAGCATATATTATATGTCTTATAATAATACCAGAAAGAAAAGATGCTAGTGCATTGGTTAAAGAAAATGAGTATAAAAAGGAATATAATGGTCAAAATGATAAAAATAGGATTTTATTTGGAGCAGTGTTAATTTTTTTAGGTATAGGATTTATGAGTAGAAGATATTTAGGGTGGATAGATTTTAAAAGTCTAATTCCAGTTATAATGATATGTGCAGGTGCTTTTCTTATATTAAAAAAGGAAGGGGATAAGTAACTTGAACAAAAATAATTCATCTTTAGGTATATTCCTTGTTATGTTAGGTGGATTTTTGATACTTAAAAATTTAAATATTATTACTTGGTCTATAATACCAGGAATATTTGATCTTTGGCCGATTGTATTAGTTATAATTGGGATAAATATAATATTTAACAAAAATAAAATGATAAATACTATAAGCTGGATTTTATTTTTTTTGATTCTTGTAGCTTACGGCTACATACAGGAAGAAAAATATATAAATATGAATGCTATGGGCAACGAAAGCATAATTATAGAGAATAAGTTAGATGTAGAAAATGGGAGTTTAGATTTAAAGCTTGGTGCAGTGAATTTAGATATAGATTCAACTGAAAGTGTACTAGTTAAGGGGTATGTTCCAAAAGGAAGAGTAGATTATAATGTGGATTTTAAAAATGATAATAAAAGAGCTATAGTAAGCTTTGAGGAAAATAATAATTTGAATATGTACAATAGAATAAGAGAAAAAGACTATATGTTTTATATAAATGAAGATATATTATGGAATATAGATGCTAAGATAGGGGCTGCAAATTCAAAGTTTGATCTTAGTAATTTAAAAGTAAAAGATTTAAATATAGATTCAGGTGCTGGGAACTTTAAGTTAATATTAGGAGATAAATTATACAATAATAATATTAATATAAATATGGGTGCAGGTAATATAGAAATTTTTACAAAAGAAGATTTAGGACTTAAAGTAGATTTTAAGGGTCTTGTTAAAGATATAGAATTGCCAAATTCAAATTGGGAAAAATTTGATACCTATTATTTGTCCCCAAACTATAATACTTCACAGAAAAAAGTAAATATAGATATTAAAATGGGAGCTGGAAATATTAAAGTGATTGAAAAATAATATAAATTAATTTAGAAATGGATAAAATATATACATTAAATATATGTTTTAATATACACCTTATTAGGAGGAAATAAAATGAATGTAGAGTTAAAAAACTCATTGCTTCAATTTATGAAAGAAAAGGCATACAATCCTTTAAGTGCAGAAGAACTTGCAAGTATATTTGATATACACAAATCAGAAAAGGCTATGTTTTTTAATATGCTAGATGAAATGGAGCAAGATGGGTATATATACAAAACTAAAAAGAATAAATATGGATTGCCAAGTAAAATGAATTTATTTGTAGGAAGACTCTTAACTCATCAAAGGGGGTATGGATTTGTAATTTCAAATGAAGAAGCTATGGAAGACTTATTTATACCTGCTAATTGTATGAATGGAGCACTTCACAACGACAAAGTAATAGCAAGAATAATGGAAAGCTCAACAGAAAGCAAAAGAGCTGAAGGAGAGATAATAAGGATAATAGAAAGAGCAACCAAAACTGTTGTTGGAACTTATGAAGGAAGCAAGAATTTTGGATTTGTAGTTCCGGATAATAAGCGTTTTGGAATGGATATATATATACCAAAAAGTCAAAATATGAATGCCAGAGATGGATACAAAGTTGTATGTGAAATAACCCAATGGCCACAAAAGGGAAGAAACCCTGAAGGAAGAATTATAGAGATCTTAGGTAAAAAGGAAGATGTAGGTATAGATATATTATCTATAATAAGACAACATGACCTTCCTGAAGAGTTTCCTAATAAAGTATTAGCAGAGGCTGACAAGGTAGATGAAAATATACCTGATGAAGAAATAGAAAGAAGATTAGATTTAAGAGATAAAATAACATTTACTATAGATGGAGCAGATGCTAAAGATTTAGATGATGCTGTATCAATTGAAGTTTTAGAAAATGGAAATTATAAACTAGGAGTTCACATAGCAGATGTTACTCACTATGTAAAAGAAAACTCTAAACTTGACAAGGAAGCTTTAAAAAGAGGAACTTCAGTATATTTAGTAGATAGGGTTATACCTATGCTTCCTAAGAAACTTTCAAATGGAGTATGTAGTTTGAATCCGAATGTAGATAGATTGACACTATCTATATTCATGGAAATTGATAAAAATGGAAATGTATTAAATTATGACATAGCAGAAACAGTTATAAATTCTAAAGCTAGAATGGTATATACGGATGTATCTGATATACTCGAAAATGAAGATCAAGATTTAATAAAAAAATACGAAAATTTAGTTCCTTATTTTAGAAATATGGAAAAGTTAGCAAGAATACTAATGGAAAGAAGATATAAAAGAGGGGCTATAGATTTTGATTTCCCAGAAGCTAAGATATTATTAGATAAAAAAGGTCGTGTGGAAGATGTAGTAAAATATGAAAGAAGAATAGCTAATAGGATAATAGAAGAATTCATGCTTGTAAGTAATGAAACTATAGCTGAGCATTTCTATTGGTTATCAATTCCTTTTGTCTACAGAGTTCATGAAACTCCACACGTAGAGAAAATTGAGAATTTTAATAAGTTCTTATCGGCTTTTGGATATTTTATAAAAGGAGATCTTGAAAGCGTACAGCCAAAAGCTTTACAACAACTTCTTGAAGAAGTTGAAGGAAAAAAAGAAGAAAGAGTTATAAATACACTTATGCTAAGGTCTTTAAAACAAGCAAGATATTCTCCTGAATGTATAGGACACTTTGGTCTTGCTGCAAAATACTATTCACATTTTACATCTCCTATAAGAAGATATCCTGATCTTCAGATACACAGGATAATTAAAGAATTCTTAAACAAAAAGATAACTAGCTCAAGAAGTGAAGCTTTAAAGCATATAGTAGCATATTCAGCTGAACAATCTTCACTAAGAGAAAGAGCAGCAGAAGATGCAGAAAGAGATGTAGAAGATCTCAAAAAAGCAGAGTATATGTCAAGTAAAATAGGAGAGGAATTTGATGGTATCATATCAAGTGTTACCTCTTTTGGAATATTTATAGAACTTGACAATACTATAGAGGGTCTGGTAAGATTATCTTCGCTAGATGATGATTACTATATATTTGATGCAAATAGCTATACCTTAAGAGGAGAACATACTAAGAAGACATATACAATAGGAGATGAAGTTAAGGTAAAAGTTAGCAAAGTGAATATAGAGCTTAAAGAGATAGAGTTTTCAATACTTCAAGACTAGGACCCCCTAGTCTTGACACTTAAAATTTATTGTGGTAAGATAGATTTCACAGTAAGGATTCAACAAATAGAGGGTGGGTTTATGAGTGAAGGAATAAAGATTTTAGCACAAAACAGAAAAGCAAAATACAATTTCTTTATAGAAGAAACATATGAAGCAGGGATAGAGCTAAAAGGTACCGAAGTAAAATCTATAAGAGGTGGAAAAGTAAATCTTGCTGAAGGTTTTGCATCTGTAGATAATGGTGAAGTTTTTTTAAAACAAGTTCATATAAGCCCATACGAACAAGGAAATATATTTAATGTTGATCCTGTTAGACCTAGAAAGTTATTACTTCATAAACATGAAATAAGAAAATTAATAGGAGCAATAAAAGAGAAAGGATACTCACTAGTTCCGCTTAGTATGTACCTAAAAAGAGGAAAAGTTAAAGTATCTATAGGACTTGCGAAAGGTAAGAAATTATACGATAAAAGAGAAGATATAGCTAAGAAAGATGCTCAAAGACGTATGCAAAGAGAATTATCAGGAAAGTATTAAACCCTTAACATGGGGGCGTAAAGGTTTCGACGGGGGTTTGGACCCTAGAGTAGCGAGTCGTGTTTCTCTGGACACGTAAAAAACTGGGGATTAAATATAAACGCAAACGATAATTACGCTTTAGCAGCTTAGTAGCTGCTCGTCCTACCTAGCTGCCCACAAGCTAGACTAGGGCGTCGACTCAGTGGGGAACTATCTTTAGGGTGTCTCGACTAAAGATGGATTGATTGAGACTAGCTGATCTCAAAGCCTTCTATTGGGCGTTGGGTGATGCGAAGCTCTAAAACAATAGATACGCTCGTAGAAGCTTTAGGCAAAGGACTTTCGGACAGGGGTTCGATTCCCCTCGCCTCCACCAATATGCTATATCCTATTGATACGATACTAACCTGCTGATTTTAGTGGGTTCTTCTGTTTTTGGGAAATTTGTTCACAAAGGTGATTTTAAAATATATATTAAAAACAAGAGGCATAGAAAATTATATACTATTAACGCATAGAAAAACCTATTTTAGTCTTTATACATAGTTTTTTTGAAACCTTAGTCAAAATAGATTGATTAATGTCTAGAGCAGTATAAAATTCTTATACATATTATGGATAGGATTTAATTTAACAGTTGAAAAAACTGATTTTGGGGAGTTTTGAAAAATGACCTATAGGACTTAAATCTTTCAATGGTTTAAGATGGGTACAGAGGAAGTAAATGTGACATGTTTGAAGGGATTAGTATTTTCTATAGATATAAGATTAAAAAGTCATGACATTTTAATTTGATATTAAAAAAAAGAAGCAGATAGTGAACGAACATGTTTACTACCTGCCTTTATTTTTGCCTGCTGACTTATAATCTTCCAAAAAACTAGGGGGCGGTAAAGCGGGCTTGAAGTATTTAAAAACTTAGAAAATCATCTATTAACTAAGAAAAAGAAACAATTTGACAATTTAGAAAACATACGAAAAATAGATAATCATAAGGGTTGTAGACTACCTATGAGGGATTGAAATGTTCTATAACTTTATGTAAGACTTTTCTCTAGCTATACTTTCAATAAGATGAAGTATATACCTGGTGAGACGCTGTAAAGATATATACTGACTTTCACGTTACGGTGATGTTATTATTTTGACAATTCTATCGGAGTCAGCAATAACAAGAGCATCTTTAAGGTCAGTTTTATCAATATCTACAAAGGAATTCTTGTAATCAGCAATAATTTTTGGATTCAGAGAGTAACTTTTGATCTAAACCGATAATTCCCCATGAGATGATAAGAAATTTGCTAAGTGTCAGCTATGGAGTAGGGTTGATTCCACAACTAAGGTAAGATATGACAGATTCTTTCCTGAAGGTAGTGCAGTATTTTGACACTATATGGTTGATTATTTGTTGCCTAAAATGATAAAGGAAACACTCTTAAACAGAAGCAGCACGATAGTGGCCAAAAGGTAGAGTTAGAATATACATATACTGATTCATCTCTTCTACTACTATGCAGGGGTATATCTGCACTAGTCTTATACTATATAATTTCCACCAATTTTATTGTTTTAATGGTAAGCTTAGTCACAGGAAATTAATTTAAAACTGACTACTAAATTAATTATAAGAGGAGTGATACAATGTTAAATATTATTGCACTTTTAATAGGATTAGCACTATTTTTATTGATGGCACCTGTTTTTATTTTTTTACTTGTAATGTTTATTATTTATAAAATTTATGAGTCTCTGTACTTTAGAAGTAAAAAATTTAATCAAATTAAAGAGGAAATAGAAGCTTATGTTAATGAATGCAATGATTTAAATCAACATATTGAAGAATTAAAGCAATCCTATGTAATTTTAAATAAAAAAGACTATGGTTTAGCGTAGGTAAAAGATAATAGTAAATATAATTATAAGAGAAAAGAATTAGATAAATTTTCATGTTCAAAGCATGTCTATAATTGTAGCTTAAGTGTATGTAGAAATGCACAGGTACAACCATTTAAATATATCTCCAAATACTTTAATATTGATAAAAATGAAGAGACACTTGAACACTTTGAAGAGTTATTAAATAACTTTTCTGCTGTTGAAGAAGGTAAAAATTATTTGATGATCAAGAAAGAAAAAATACTTAAAGATATTAAAAATAGAATTACGTTCTTAATAAAGCATCTTTCAAAAAAGAAATTAGAAGAAAAGTTGGGATTTGAAGAAATTGATTTTTCAGATTTGTATTTTCCAAAGTATACCTTTCAATATATTAGTCCTGGTGGAAATTCTTCTATGAGTGTAGATGTTAAATTTGATCTCGAAAATTTAGAAAAATTTATTGAGTACCTGAGTGAAAAGATTAAATGGCAAAATAGTGTAGAAGGACAAAGAGCTTTAATGACACCAAAATTAAGAGAATTTATAAAAGAAAGAGATAATTATACATGTCGTATTTGTCATAACTCAACAGAAAAAGAACCTAATTTGTTATTAGAAATTGATCATATAGTGCCTATATCTAGGGGTGGAAAGACAGAAGTAGAAAATTTACAGACACTTCGTTGGAAATGCAATCGTAGAAAAGGTGCAAAATTGGTAGTGTAAGTATTTAAAATAATCTGTGCACTTTAAATAATTTATTTTTGGTTCATTGTTAATAGCTAGGGTGGGCGTTTATTAAAATGCCTGTCCTTTCTTATTTGATAAGTATTTTAGAAAGATAGGCTTGAAAGGGAGACATCTACCTTAAAAATTACATGACAAAAAGAGCAACGGAAGTGGTTTATGATGAAATTGTTAATGTCCACTTGTTGGATACTTCCTTTCAGATAGTATTTTGTGTGTAATTTAGTTTACCAGGTATCTAAAGCAGGTGCACATTTTGCGTAAAAAATATACTGGGGATACGTCTCAACATTTATTTAAAAATACATAGTAAGAAGAAGGGACACTAAGGATTATATACAATTAACGTATAGAAAAAACTATTTTAGTCTTTATATATAGGGCTTATAAGTGATTTTCTGCATGAGCTTTATTTAATTGCATGATTAGATCATTACAAGAAATAAAGTAGTTAATATATCTTTTCTTAGCTGCAGCTATTCCTAGTGCACAGCTAAGTGAGTTTTTTATCAGCCCCAGAAGATCCAAAAATAAAACGTTTTCTTTATTTTCCATAAATCTCAAACTCTCTAAATCTAATAACCGAGATTTATTGATATAAGGTTGAAAATCAAAATCTGATAGAGTTTTATTGTAGGGGAAAGTAGAAACGGCTATTTGTATTTTAGAAGCCCTTTCATTTCTAAAATCAAGTTCTTTTCCAACTAGCTCTAGAAGGGCGTCTGTAAAAGGAATTTCGCGCTTAGCTACCTCATTTAAATAATTAGGTAAAAAGGTTCTAAACCTCTCTAATTTAAGAGACTCTAAGTTATTGAGTAGTTTAGTATATGAACTCATTCAATTAATCCTCAAAAAGAACATCCGTATTTTTAAAATTTTGCTCAATGAATAACTCAATATCTTGGTCAGAGCAGTGCCTAAAAGCATCTGACTGCAATATGTGCTTTGCATGGGTCTTTTTTGTACTGGAGAATTTTATCGGAAATTTGATGACAAACAACCAAGTCTTTATTAAAATAAATGTATAATTGAGAATCAATTTGTTATACTGTTAAATAGCTACCAATATAATTGGTTGAAACAGAGTATTTTTTACCTTTATATCTGATCATGGATTCGTTAGTATCTTATATTGTTTTTCTTGGTGGAAATATGATAAAAGGATATCCATTGTAGGTAAAGGGTTTAGATACTCTTTTTCTTTTTCATATCTTAAGGCTGGGATTTTGTTTGTTGCTTGTGGAATTTAATTATTTATATCTTCCTTCATTAAAAGATTTAGCGATACTTTCTAACTAATCAATGTATCAAACTCTCCATTATACGGCGTTAGCTTATCTACTAGCTTTGCAAGTGCCTTAACCTTTCCTTTACTTTTTGGTCGGTAAAGACTACATGTTATTACTTCAAACCCAGCATCCATTTAAAAATGTTTAAGAACTTTATTTATTAAAACATTTTTAAAGGTATTATTATTTCTATCAACAACTGTTGACATATTATCAAATAGAATTTCTAGAGGCACATCTTCATAGTATCTAAAACCTTCAAACAAACACTCAAATAGTGTTTCTTGAGTTCTATTAGTTATGAGTTTTAAGAAATTAAGTCTAGAATAGCCTAAGACTATTAAAAATATATTTAATTTAAATATTTCTCCATGCCTATTAATCATTTTTATACTTTCCTTCCAGTCAACCTGTGCTTGAAGACCACAACTAGTATAGAATCTAATAGTTGCTTTTTCTATTTCAGATTTTTTGTGCCTTTTAATAAGGTTGTTTACGGTCTAGTAACCTCCATCATATCCATTTTGAATGAATTTAAAAACTGCCATAGAATTTGAACTAGAGTTATCAACGTTATCTATTAGGATTTCTTTATATTAATCAAGTTTACTTTTTAATTTTCTTGGTTTTCTTAATTCATTTCCTAGATTGGCAATGGATCTACCTAAAGTTCCTCTATCACAGTTAAATCTTCTAGCTAGTTCATTTTTATTCAATAGTCCAAACTCCTCTCTCATAAGTTTTATTTGATTAGACATATCTTTATGCATAATATTTCCCCAATTGTTTTTGAAATATTATACTAAAAAGTGTACAAATCTGTGTACTTTGAGATTAGAATTTTTGGCTAATTTAATTATGTAATCTAGAGCTATTTCTTACAGACATAAGACTTAAAAGTCATGACACAGCAATTTGATATAAAAAAAGAAGCAGAGAGTGAGAGAACATGTTTCTATTTGCATTTATTTTTGCTGTCAACCTATAAATCAGACAAAAGGGTATTCTCAAACACGGCCTGCTTACGCTAATATAGCAATAGCAAAAGATTGCTTTTTATATCTTCATAAATTTCTTATAGAAATTATTATCACTTTACTATTACAAAACACAATTTTAGATGATATAATGACATAGATTTTATATTTAATCAAGGGTGATAATTATGAATATACAACAGCTAAAGAAACAATGCGATATAAAAATATTGAGATTAATCTTTTATACTCTTGTTATTATGGGGAGTATACTAGCAGTTCTAATCAATAGCCATAACTATTATAGAGATATCGTCATAAAGTCACAGCAGGAAAATATATTAAATATCGTTACTGCAGCCTCATCACAGCTAGAGCAATACTTCAGTTTGAAAGAACATCATTTAAGAGAAATATTAAAGGATTTAGAACTACAACAAGAATTTGCACAGCTTGCAAATGGCGAAAAAGAGAATATTAATTTAATAGATTTACTATATAGATTAGGAAAGAATGAATATATAGCAATTGAATTGATTGATAGGGATGGAGATATATTAAAGGTTTATACCGACTATAATGATTATGAATATAAGGAAGGGGAAGATATTGCTAAAGCTATAAGGACTCATAAAGATGTATATTTCATAGATGTATTTGGAAATCAAAGCATTAATATTACTCAAGCTGTTAAATCGGACGATGAGTTATTAGGTTTTGTAAGAGTAAAAATAGATTCAGACTATATATATCACGTTTATTTAGCGGACTATCAATTGAACCAGAAGGGGTATATTTCTCTTAAAGATAATCAGGGGAGATTGTTTTTACATCCTTCTATGAAATTTATAGGAGAGGAAGTTGTACATGCTAGGAAACAACAATATCCAAATTATGATTGGAGCGAATTAGAGGAAAATGTTAGGAGGCAGATAAATAAAGAAACGGGAGTGGGAATATATCACTCAATATGGCCTGGGGATGATACTAGAGTCAAAAAGCTAAATGGGTTTACCTTTGCAGATATAGGGGATACATTTATTATATTAAACTTTTCTGCAGACTATAAAGAAACTATGGTAAGTTTTGAAGGTATTACTAATGCAACAATAGCTATAGCTATTCTACTAATTATAACTAGTTTGATTATTATTATATATATTTATAGGGTAGAAATGAAAAAAAATGAAATTGTACTGGAGTCTATTTATTTCAATGAACTTAAAGAGAAGAATGCTCTAATTATGCATCAGTCTAAATTTGCCGCAATGGGAGAAATGCTTGCAGCAATAGCACATCAACTCAAGCAGCCATTAAATGCTTTAAAGATATCTTTGTATAATATTGAGGACTACTATAATTACAAGGAGAATAATGAAGAGTATTTAAATATACTACTACGATCGAATTATAAATTCGTAGATAAGATTTCTAAAACAATAGATGACTTTAAGTACTTTTTCAAACCACAAGATGAGGATCAAATATTCAATATATATGATGCGATTGAATTTGCGATTGAATTAAATATGTCAAGAATAAATGAGTTAGAAATAAAAGTCGATATCTACGGGGATAAACAGTTAAAGATAAATGGCGAAAGTAATATTTTCTCACAAGTCGTCCTAAATCTATTAAACAACTCCATAGATGCACTAAAAGAAATTAAAGAGAATAAAAGTATAAAAATTTATATAGAGGATAAGAAAACGGAAATCATTATACAAATTATAGATAATGGTGGAGGTATAAAAAAAGAGGTGATTGAGAATTTATGGAAGCCGTATGTTACAACTAAGGGGAACAAAGGAACTGGGCTTGGCTTATATATATCTAGATATATTATCAAAGAAAAATTTAATGGAGAATTAGTTGTTGAGAATGTAATGGATGGAGTGAAAGGAAAGATTATTATACCAAAAGAAAAGCGGTATTAACAAATTTAGTAAGTTTTTCCTATGCAAATAATTGATTTAAGGGGTTGTTTAGATGTTGAATAATGAAAAAATATATAATGTAAATGATACTGCTTTTATTATAGGGAATTTTGCGGTAGAAGCAATGCTTTATGAAGTTTCGTGTTATCCATCGCCAGGACTTGTTTCTCCAGTATCAAATGGAGCTCACAAAGATATGAACTATTTTACGTTTATTGATAGTACGATGGCTCTTAGTAAATATTTTATTCTATTTGCCCAGGAAGGTTTCACAGATTGTTCATATAAGGAAATGTTTAAACGAATTAGAAAAATAGGTATCGATGCTGAGAAAGATATGTTTGCTAAGACTAAAGGGGTTAATACTCATAAAGGTATGCTATTTCTTATGGGCATTTCTTGTGCAGCAACAGCAAAAGCTATACATGAGAAAAGAAGTTTTAGTGAAATTCAAGGTATTATTAAGATGATGACAGAAGGTATTGTAAAAGAAGAACTTTTAACATTGGATGAAAGAGAAGGTTTGTCAAATGGTGAGAGATTATATCTAAAGCATAAAGTAGCAGGAATAAGAGGGGAAGTAGAAAGTGGAATACCAACTGTTTTCGATTTTTCCTTAGATATTTACAAAGATTGCGGTGGTTTATCGATAAATGATAGATTAATTCATACTTTAATAGCGATTATGCAAAAATGTGACGACTCAACAATTCTTCATAGGCATTCTATTCAAGTACTAAATGAAGTAAAAGGAAAATCAAGAGAAATTATAGCTAGTGGTGGAATGAAAACAAGTATTGGTAAAGAAAAAATTGACCAGTTGTGCATAGAATTTATTGAAAGAAACATAAGCCCAGGAGGAAGTGCGGACTTACTAGGAGTGACAGTATTTTTTGATTTAGTTGAGAAATATATGAAAAAGTCAACTTAGGATTTACCAAGTTGACTTTTCATCCGTTTAGTCTATATCAATGTCAGCTAGGGCTAAAACTTTTGAAGCAGTTGAAGCATCTGAAATTAAAACATTAATATACTTTCCTCTTAATGCTCCTAATATTGATTCAGCCTTATACTTTCCAGAGGCAACTCCGATAGTGTATTTAGCTTGGCGAATTGCACTTAAGTCTGTTCCAATTATCTTTTTATTTATATCTATATCTACTTCTTCTCCATTAATATCAAATAAACGAGCATATATGCAGCCAACCGATTTTTTAGAATTTATATAAAAATTCTTATTTTCAACTAAATAATTTGACCATAGAGTAGATGCGAAAACTGCATCTATGGTTCCAATACCAGTTAGAATAACATCACATTTGCTAGCTAAAAATAGAGTGTCGTTGATAACTGGTTCTTGAAGTAAAGCTGTCCTCACATAATCATTATCTATATATAAAGGTGCATATAAATATTTATATCTACCACCATAAGCATTCGCAAAGTTGCGAATTAATTCATGGGAATCAATAAGTGGGTTATCTTTTGCTGCTGCCCCAAGAACCTGAACTGCTGTGATGGATTTTTTATTTTTAGGATGTAGGTGCTTAATCACGTTAAAAATTGTTTTTCCCCACAATATACCTACGATTGAATTCTCAGTTATTATACTATCTATATACTCAGCACCTAATTTTCCTAAGTAATGGATTGTTTCGTCGTGGGACATAGTATGATTGTTTAGTACAATTGCATGGGTTAGTTTAAAGTGCTTCATCAGCAAATCTTCAATTTCTGTTGATCTTTCATTAGGTTGATTTATGATTATCTCAACAACATTTCTATCTCTGGCTTCTTGAAGTAGTTTAGATATTTTAAAACGTGTTGTAGAAAAATGGTTAGCAATTTCAGATTGTGTCATATTTCCTTCGTAATACATATCAGCAAGTTTTGCGAGAAATTTTAATTTTTCTGCGTCACTCATCTTTTCGTAATCCTTCATAATATTGACTCCTCAAATAATAATTTTAATTATTTTATTTCTGTTAATTAATAATATTATATCTTACAAATTATTGACTAACAAGGTAAAAGGACTTCTATCATATGTTTTAATTTCTAACAAATGATAAACAAATTAACGAATGTTATAGAAATATGTGTAGATACATTGAAATTAATAATAACAAACAGGCTTTATTGAAAAAAAGTAGATACAAGTAAAAAAAAAAAAACTAAACATATGTTAAGTGTTCAAAACAAATGTTTTGACGAATAGATATCTTTTTGGTATTATGAATTTAAAGAAAAGCTAACACCAGTAAAATTACTTTTATACAAAGTCTAAGGGGGTGGCTGAAGTGGAATTCTTAAATCTAAGGGAATGTATTATTGAAAACAATGATATTATTCAGAGAAGATTAATAAATAAATTCCTTGTAGATCAAGGATTGAAAGTTGAAGACAATGTAGAATACACTTTTGCTTTGTTAAATGAAGAAAGTGTTGTAGCAACTGGTTCATTAGATGGTAAAGTTATAAAATATGTTGCAGTAGATGAAAGTTATCAAGGGATTGGTATTGCAAACAAGATCGTTTCAAACCTGATAAATGAAGCTCATAGAAAAGGAACACAACATCTATTTGTTTATACAAATCCAAAGAACTTAAATATTTTCTTAGATTTAGGTTTTTATGAAATAGCACAAGTTCCAGGAATGGTTGTATTGTTAGAAAACCAAAATAGAGGCATCGATAACTTTATGAAAGAAATTTCATCTTCAAGAAAAGATGGCTTAAAGATCTCAGCTATTGTGGTTAACTGCAATCCATTCACATTAGGGCACCAGTATTTGATAGAGAAGGCTGCTGAGGAAAGTGATATTTTACATATCTTTGTTGTGTCTGAAGATAAATCAGACTTCCCTACAGAAATCCGTTTAAGACTAGTAAAAGAAGGGACTAAACATCTGGAAAATGTTGTAGTGCATCAAACTAAAAACTATTTAATTTCCAGTGCTACATTTCCATCGTATTTTATGAAAAGATATGATGATATAGTAAAAACTCATGCATTATTAGATATTGAGATTTTCGCAAGATATTTTGTACCAGCTTTAGGCATTAATCATAGATATGTTGGAGAAGAACCATTTTGCCAATTAACTTCAACATACAATGATACTATGAAGATAGTACTACCAAAATATGGTATTAAAGTTGTTGAAGTGCCTAGAATGAAAGAAGGCACAGAAGTTATCAGTGCATCAAGGGTAAGGAAATTACTAAGAGAAGGTAAGTTAATTGACACAAAGAAATTGCTACCAATAACAACTTATCAATTTCTTACATCTCAAGAGGGTCAAAAAATAATAGAAAAAATAAAATAGCTAGGCTAGTCAAATATAGGAGGTAAACTATGGAGATAAAAACTATTGCAATGGCGGGGACATTGGAATCTAGTGATGTTTCAATTATTGTTGAACCAAATCATGGCGAAGGAATAATACTAGAATTAAATAGTCTTGTAGAAAAGCAATATGGTGAACAGATTAAAAGTGTTGTGTTGCAAACCCTTGAAGAGTTAAAAGTGAAGAATGCAACTGTTAAGATTAATGATAAAGGGGCTTTAGACTGTGTAATTATAGCAAGATTACAAACAGCAGTATCAAGAGCTGCACAGATAGAAACCTTCAATTGGGGGGAGGAGAAATAATGTTGAAATTAAGAAGGACTATGATGTATGTTCCAGGAAATAATCCAAGTATGGTAAAAGATGCTCATATTTTTGGTGCTGATACAGTTATGTTTGATTTAGAAGACTCAGTATCAATTAATGAAAAAGATTCTGCAAGGTTTTTAATTTACAATGCGTTAAGAAATATTGATTACGAGGGAACTGAAATAGCAGTTAGAATTAATGGACTAGATACACCATTTGGATTGCAGGACCTAGAAGCTATTGTTAGAGCAAAGCCAGACATTATTCGTCTACCTAAAACTGAGACGCCTCAAGATGTAATTGAGGTAGAGAAAATTATAGAAGGAATCGAAAAGAAAATAGGTATGGAAGTTGGAACAATTAAAATGATGGCAGCTGTAGAAAGTGCACTTGGTATTATTAATGCTCATCAAATTGCTACTGCTAGCTCAAGATTAGTTGGAATAGCTATTGGTGCAGAGGACTTTGTTACTGATATGAAAACTACTCGTTCCTTAGATGGTGTTGAACTATTAACTGCGAGAAGTCAACTATTATTAGCTGCAAGGGCAGCTGGAATCTACGCTCTCGATACGGTGTTTTCAGATGTAAATGATGAGGAAGGTTTCGCAAATGAAGTTAAGCACATTAAACAGCTAGGATTTGATGGTAAATCTGTTATTAATCCTAGACAAATAGATATTGTACATGATATATATACACCTACTGATAAAGAGATAGAAAAATCTATACGCATAATCAATGCAAGTAAAGAGGCTCTAAAGAAGGGATTAGGCGTTGTTTCGCTTGATGGTAAGATGATAGATAAGCCTATTATTGAGCGAGCAGAAAGAGTATTAACTTTAGCTCAAGCAGCCGGTGTATATACAATTGAAGGAGGGGAAAAAATTGGCTACTAATAAAATAGGAAGAGAAATTCCAGATTATATAGAAGGAATTGGAGAGCTGAGGGCGTATAAAGGACCTTTTAGTATCAAACCTACAACGCGTAAATTTGGTCGAAAAATTTCAACAATAACCCCTAAAGAGAGTAAAATGTTGGAGAGTATCGAAGAAGCTATCATTGAAACTGGATTAAAGGATGGTATGACAATTTCTTTTCACCATCATTTTAGAGAAGGGGACTACATCATAAATATGGTAGTAGACGCCATTGCTAAACTAGGTATAAAAAACATTACCTTAGCTCCAAGTTCTCTGAATAGTGTACATGCACCAATTATTGAGCATATTGAGAATGGCGTTATTACTAAAATAGAAACTAGTGGGTTGAGAGGTTCTCTTGCAGATGCTATCTCAAAAGGTATTTTAGAATATCCCGTTAAGATCCGCTCCCATGGAGGCAGAGCTAGAGCAATAGAGGCAGGAGAAGTGAAGATAGATGTAGCATTTTTAGGTGTACCTGCATGTGATGAATATGGTAATGCAAATGGGCATTCAGGAAAATCATTCTGTGGTTCATTAGGTTATGCTAAAGTAGATGCACAATATGCTGATAAAGTTGTTTTAATTACTGATAATTTAGTTCCATATCCTAATGTTCCTGCAAGTATCTCACAAACTGATGTAGACTTTGTAGTTAAGATTGATGCTATAGGAAACCCTAAGGGGATAGTTTCTGGTGCTACTAGATATACAAAAAATCCTAGAGAATTACTAATTGCTAAATATGCTGCAACGGTTATTAAGGAATCTGGATACTTAGTAGATGGCTTTTCTATGCAATGTGGTACAGGAGGTGCATCTCTTGCAGTAGCTAGGTCTATTAAGCAGACGATGATAGAAAAAAATATCAAAGCGAGCTTTGCGTTAGGAGGTATTACAGGCCAGTTTGTAGAAATGTTAGAAGAGGGATTGATTGGTAAACTATATGATACTCAGTGCTTCGATTTAACTGCTGCTAAATCAATAGGAACAAACCCTAACCATGTTGAAATAGATGCAGGATTCTATGCTAATCCACATAACAAAGGTTGTGCAGTAAACATGTTAGATATTGTCATTCTAAGTGCATTAGAGATAGATACTGACTTTAATGTAAATGTTATAACAGGCTCGGATGGAGTATTAAGAGGAGCGTCAGGAGGTCATTGTGATACTGCTGCAGGATCAAAACTATCTATTATAGTTGCACCATTAATTAGAGGTAGGATACCTACTATAGTAGAAAGTGTAAATACTGTAACTACTCCGGGTGAGACGATTGATGTAGTAGTAACAGATAGAGGAATTGCGATAAATCCATTAAGGACTGACTTAATAGAGAAGCTATCAAATACAAATTTACCTTTACTTACTATAGAAGAATTAAAAGAAAAAGCTGAAAAAATCGCAGGTAAGCCAAAGGCAATTGAGTATGGAGAAAAGATTGTTGCACTTGTTGAATATAGAGATGGAACAATTATTGATGTTATCAGAGAGGTAAAATAAATCAGAGGTGGTACTCAATGCTTAGTATAGATATACAAAAGTTGCAAAAGGTTCTTTATGGAAGAGAACAAAGGGTCAAACTACAAAGAGAATTATTAAAGAATTATAAAGTTCCCTTAATCTCATTCACTCTAAATATTCCTGGACCGGAAAAAAATAGTATATTATTTAATGAAATACATAGTATTGGTGTACATGTTTTGGAAAAAGAACTAGAAGATAGAAATATACATATTGTTTATAGTCAGTCTAACAGTAGCTTTGCTGGACTTGAAAAATTTCTATGTGTAGATTGGGATGTTGATTCTATAAAAAGGCTAACTGTATCAATCGAACAGAACCATGATTTAGGGAGATTGTTTGACTTTGATATACTTAGTGAAGATGGACATCAAATAAGCAGAGAATCACTGGGGTTACAAGGACGTAAATGTCTTTTGTGTGGCGAGAAACCCATAGTGTGTATCCGAAGTAAAAAACACTCCCTAGATGAATTGTTAAATGCTGTGCATGCCATAATTAGAAAATATGAATTGAATAATAACTTAAAACTAGCTGAATAAGAATCAAAAGAGGATTTTAGAAAAAATCCTCTTTTTGGTTGAAAAGTAATAGTTTGATTATGATGTTTTGTAATGGTCTATTCTACTTCTTCAAAATATTTCATAAGGAGGATAAAATGAGTATTGATAGTAGTTTATTGAAAAATCTGAAGGTACTCTATGTAGAAGACGAGTTAGAAGTAATCCAACAAATGAGTTTCTTTCTAAAGAAAAGAGTAGGAAAACTTATTGTAGCAGAAAATGGTATGAATGGATTTGAGTTATTTAAGAATCATCTTCCAGATCTAGTATTAACTGATCTTAGGATGCCTGTCATGGATGGTATGGCTATGATAAAGGAAATAAGAAAAATTAGTGATGTACCCGTAATTGTTACCACAGCCTTTTCTGATAAAGATATTATTTTAAAGGCAGTGGATTTAGGAATTGATAATTATATTTTAAAACCTCTAGATGCAAGAGAATTAGTAAACATCTTAGAAAAAACTGCTGTTAAAGTATTAAGAAGTAGGGGTACTTTGTTAAAAGTAAGAAGTACAGCCATGTCCATCGAAGAAAAGAATAGTTTAGAAGAAAAGATAAGAAATGGAATTGCAAGATTTATCAAAGAAAAGACAGGTAAAGGTCCTCAGAATGTTAAGGCTTTTATTCATGGAGATAGTTTAGAAGTAGAAGTTATGGATGCTTTTACTAAAATGGAAAAGACATTGTTAGGAAATGAAAAAAATATATCTATAGTAAAGTATAACAGGGAAATTCTATACAAAGACTCTGAAAGTGAACTAACTAATTTTTTAAAGGATATTCTCCAATGGGAATCAAGATTAAAAACAGTTGAAATAGACACATCGAAAGACATAAATAGAATTAAATTTGACTTTATTTAAAAAAAACTTTACAAATTTTATAAAATAATATATATTATGAGTATAGCTAAGTTTGAAAAGGTTTTCAGAGAAAGGCTTTTCAGAATAGCTAATATATAAAAAGTGAATTTAATACGATAATTAATATATGTTGAACTTATTTAAGAAAGTCTATTGATTTAGCTTAAAAAGGTCAACACAGGAATGTATATTTCTGTGTTGACCTTTTTTAATTTAAACAAAAGGAGGTAAATTTATGGTTAATCAAGAAAAGATTCAAAGAAAAAGTGCAATTGAACAAATGAAAGGCTTTAAGGTTTATGGTATACCGATGTCATTATTTGTTCTATTTGCAGCAGCTGTTATTGCAGCATCTTTAACAGATGTTCTTCCAGGGAACATTGTAGGAGCATTAGGTATTAGTTTGGTTTTAGGAATTATATTTGGTGAAGTTGGAGACAGAATACCAATTTGGAATGAGTACGTTGGTGGAGGAGCCATTCTTGCTTTTCTAGGATCTGCTTATTTAGTGTATGCTGGTATCATGCCAGAAAAAACTGCTGATACGATCTCTAATTTTATAGAAACTACGAATTTTCTGAACTTATTTATTTCTGTATTAATAACTGGAAGTATATTATCTGTACAGAGAAAACTTTTACTAAGAGCATTAGCAGGGTATATTCCAACAATAATTTTTGGTGTAATCGGAGCAATGGTTTTTGGAGCAATAGGTGGACTTATGACAGGGATTTCTGTAAGAGACGTAATAACAATGTATGTACTTCCTATTATGGGAGGAGGAACTGGAGCTGGAGCATTACCAATGAGTGAAATTTATGCTGCAACAACAGGGAATGATCCAAGTAATTTCTTATCATTTGCTTTCCCTATTTTAACAATTGCTAATATTGTTGCTATTATAGTAGCTGCACTGTTAAATAAATTAGGAGAAAAGAGAAGTGAATTAACAGGTCATGGAGAATTAGTTAGAAGTAAAAGTGGAGATATTAAAGAAGCTAAAGTAGATATTAAAGTAACAAACAGTGAACTTGGAGCAGGATTAGTATTATCAACAGGATTTTTTATCTTAGCAACGCTAGTGAGTAGAAAGATTTTACCAACTATTTTTGGTGTTCAAATTCATACATTTGCTTACATGGTGTTGTTTGTATCACTATTCAATGCACTAAACATTATTCCTCAAGAATTAAAGCAGGGTGCTAAGAAATTACAAAGTTTCTTTTCAGGACAATTTTTATGGGTAATTATGATTGGTGTAGGGGTAGCTTATACAGATCTTGGAGAAATAATAGCTGCGCTTACTATTAAAAATGTTATAGTTGCGACATTTATTGTTCTAGGCGCTACTTTTGGAAGTGCTGCATTCGGATATTTAGTAGGTTTCTTCCCAATTGAATCAGCTATTACAGCTGGGTTATGTATGGCAAATAGAGGTGGTTCTGGAGACTTAGCAGTTCTAGGAGCAGCAAAGAGAATGGATTTAATTTCTTGGGCTCAAATCTCATCAAGACTTGGTGGGGGTATCATGCTAGTAATTGCAAGTATTGTATTTGGGATGTTCTATTAAGTAATTAACAATCTAAAAAGTTATAGATATTTCAATATGGCAGGTAGAAACAGTTGCTACCTGCTATATTTACATTTTATCAGAAACTATAAAGGGAAGGAGTAAAAGTATGGCCGGAGTGAAAATAACAGAGACAGTATTAAGAGATGCCCATCAATCATTGATTGCTACTCGTATGAATATAGAAGAGATGTTACCGATATTAGAAACTCTTGATAAGGTAGGGTACCATTCATTAGAGGTTTGGGGTGGAGCAACTTTTGATAGTTGTCTTAGGTTTTTGAATGAAGATCCTTGGGAAAGATTAAGAACAATTAGAAAACATGTAAAAAATACTAAGCTTCAAATGCTCTTAAGAGGTCAAAATCTTTTAGGGTATAAACATTATGCTGATGATATAGTAACTGAATTTATACATAAGTCGATAGTTAATGGTATAGATATAATACGTATATTTGATGCTCTAAATGATGTTAGAAATATAGAAACAGCACTTAAGGCAACAAAAAGTGCAGGTGGGCATGCTCAAGTGGCTATTTCATACACTATCAGTCCTGTACATAATATAGATTACTACATTAAATTAGCAAAGCAAATGGAAGAAATGGGTGCAGATTCTATTTGTGTAAAGGACATGGCAGGAATTTTAACTCCATACACCGCATTTGAATTAATTACAAATCTTAAAGGATTCATAAAGGTGCCTGTTCAGCTTCATACACATTATACAAGTGGAGTGGCTTCAATGACATATATAAAAGCTATAGAAGCTGGTGTTGATGTTGTTGATTGTGCAATTTCACCAATGGCATTAGGAACATCTCAGCCTCCTACAGAATCTCTTGTGGCTTCTTTACGAGGAACACAGTATGATACTGAATATAAATTAGAGATATTAAATCAAATAGCTGAACACTTTATACCAATTAGAGAAAAATATATTAAGAGTGGGCAACTAGATCTTAAAGTTTTAGGGGTGGATATTAATACATTAGTATACCAGGTGCCAGGAGGAATGTTATCAAATCTTGTATCTCAATTAAATATGCAAAATGCATCTGATAAATATGGGGAGGTACTAAAAGAAATCCCACGAGTAAGAGAAGAATTAGGCTATCCACCATTAGTTACACCTTTAAGTCAAATGGTTGGTACACAAGCAGTTTTTAATGTTGTTCTGGGAGAACGTTATAAGGTTGTGCCTAAAGAAATAAAGGCATACGTTAAAGGTGAGTATGGTAAACCAGCAGCACCTATATCTAAAGAAATTCAGCAAAAAATTATTGGTAGTGATGAAGTAATTGAAGGAAGACCTGCGGATCGTATTCCACCTCAACTGAATGGATTTAAGGAAGATATAAAGGAATTTATAGAGCAGGAAGAAGATGTATTGTCATATGCTTTATTTCCACAAGTTGCAATAGAATATTTTAAATTTAGAAGATCACAAAAATACAAAATTGATAGTGTATGTGTTGATTTAGAACGAAAAACACATCCAGTATAGAAAAAGAAAGCCTTTTGCAATTCAGAAGGCTTTCTTTGTTCTTGTGGGAAAATATGTGTAAGTGATAAAATAAAAGTGAGATTATTCATATATTTACTATATAGATTCTAATTTTTAGGGAGGATAGGTTCTATGCAAAGAAAATATATAGTTTTTGCAGTTTCTATGATGGTATTAGTTTCAATTGTATTTATTACTAGGCAAGGTCAAGATAGATATTACCCAGAGATGTCATATGATATACTTAATTATGAGGAAGCACCCCAATTTTTGAAAGATATAATAAATGATCAATTAATTCTAGACAGGGGAGATTCTACAATTAAAATGGGAGACGGTACATATATTATACTAATACCGCCTAAAAATCATTCAGTAGAAGTTTTGTCAGTAGAAAAAAATATAAATTCATTTAATGGAATTATTTACAGATATAGATATACAGATAAAGTTAGTGATAACATATTAGATAATATAAAGATAATAAAAGTAAGCAATTTCAGTGGCAGCGTCACTGGTAGTTTTACAAGTAGATAATAAATTCAGGAGTTGAAGTAGGAATGCCTACTTCTTTTTTTGTAACAATATATGAAATAATAAAAAACACTTTTGGCAAAAACTATTTAAAATGGATACCGAAAAGGATATATACTAACGTATTACTATAGTAATTGGAGGTGAAATATAGTGTATGCATACAGGGTTATTCAAAAAAGACTCCTTCAGTAAGAGATTACAGAAAATAAAAAATAATGACAATATAGAAAGAGAAAAGCTGATTGAAGAATATATACCATTTATAATAAAAACTATAACAACTATAACAAATAGATATATAGAGTGTGAAAATAGTGATGAGTATAGCATTGGACTAGAGGCCTTTAATGAGGCTATTGATAAATATGATATTAGCAAAGGAAGCTTTGTTGCATTTGCACAGTTAGTAATACAAAGTAGAATTACAGATTTATTGAGGAAAAATAAAAAGTATAACAAAGTTACTCAGTTAAGCCAGTTAAGTGATGATGATCAGACAAATATTCAATATAAATCGATAAGTAACAGCTTTGAAGATAATATAGATATGAAAGAAGAGATTATAGAATTTAAAGAAAAGCTAAGTGAATACAATATTACCTTTAGTGACTTAATTAAAGAGTCACCAAAGCATGATGATACACGAATAAATGCTATTAAAATTTCTAATAGTATTGTAAATTCCCAAGACATAATTGATGAGATAATTAATAAGAAGAAATTTCCTATTGTCAAGATATCAAGGGAGTTACAAGTTTCTCCGAAAGTGCTAAAAAGAAGTAAGAAGTTTATAATTGCAACCGTTTTAATATTGAGTTGTGATTTTCAGTTAATAAAGAATTATCCAATGAGGATTTTAGGAGGTGATAGAAATGATTTATAAAGGATGCATAGTGAGTGTTGAAAAAAACTACTCAGTTGTGATTACGGAAAAAATGGAGTATATAAAAATCATTAATAAAGAAGAAATGAAAGTAGGAAACAAGATAATATTTTTAGAAGATGATATATATGTAGAAAAAAGATATGTAAATAGATATATAGGTTTGATAGCAGCTATGTTATTTTTAGTGATTATTTCCATACCTTTATTAAGAAATCTAAATACATCTATACATAGTGCTGTAGCTATAGTGAGTATAGATATAAATCCAAGTATAGAATTTGAAATCGATAAAGATTATATAGTAATAAAAGCAATTCCATTGAACAGTGAAGGGCAAGATGTAATTTCTAAACCACTTGAAGGAATCCAAATAGATAAAGCTATACTTTCAGTAGTTAATAATGCTAAAGATAAAAATTATATAACTGACGAAAAAAATGAGGTTATTATAGGAACGGCCATTATTGATGATAAATTTATAGAAGACGAAGAATTTATATATAAGAATATAGAAAAGCGAATAGAGAGTCAAGAAGTTACAAAACAACTAAATATTGTGTATACTGTAGCATCAAAAGAAGATATTAAAGACGCGAAGAGTCAGAGAATATCTATTGGAAAGTATGAGAAACTCAAGCAAGAAAATAAAAGTAATATAAATCAGATTAATAGCAAAGTTGAACAAATTAAGAATGATGAAATAAAGGAAGAGAAAAATAAATCTGATAAAAAAAGTAATGAAATTATAGAGAAAGTAAAAGATATTAAAATAAATAAAGATCATATTCAGCAAATGAAAAATAATGAAAAAGAAAATAAGGTAAGAGGCAAAAAAGATGATACAGTGAAGCCTAATAGAAGTGATGAAAAAATAAATAAAAATAACAATAAAATAGGCCCCTAAACTATTTAATACCTTCGTATATCTATAGTGAAAATTAAGATATACATAATACAGGAGGTATTTATTATGAAACTAAAGAGATATATTAGTAAAATTATAGTAGCTAGTGTTATTATAGCTACACTTTCAGGTCCGTTTTACTCAGTAGGCATTTATGCAAATCAATATGGCGAAACTGAAATCTTCAAAGAAGAAGCAAACTTTGAAGAAGATATAAATCAAGAGGACAGTGTATTTGTTGATAAAGAAGAAAATGAAGAAATAGTAAAAGTAGTAGTAGAAGATGTTGTAACAAAACCTGGAGATATATTTTACTTATTTAAGATATTAACTGAAAAAATTAGGATGGCACTAACATTTGATGATGTACAAAAAGCTAAATTACTAATTGAATTTACAGAAGAACGTATAAAAGAAGCTGAAGAGTTATTTATAAATGGTGATGAGGAATTAGCTTATGAAACGTTAGAGAGGGCATTAAAGCATCAGGATTTGGCACTTGAATATAGCGAAAAAATAGAAGAAAAAGAAGAAGAAATACAACAAGACATCGATAATCAAGACAATACAGTAGAATCTAGAATCTCAACAAATATCTTAGCACTTACAAAAGCTATGGAGAGAGTAAAAAACCCTAAAGCTAAACAGGCATTAGCAAGAAATATCGAAAGAGCGACTAGAAGGATGGAAAGGTTAAACTTAGCTGATGAAGGAGCAAATATTGAGGTAAATGGGATTGAAGAAGAACTACCTAATGAAGAAGTAGAGGTTACAGTTAAAGAAGACAAAATAGAGCCTAACAAGAAAGATGATATAGTTACTCAAAATAGTAATAACAATATACTTAAAAATAAGTCTAGAGCAGTTCAAGAAATAAAGGAAGCTAAAATGGAACATAAAGAGAAAAAAGAAAATATTAAGGAAATGAAAAATAATAATGGGCAAAAGGTCAAGGAAGCTAAAAGAGCTGTTAAACAAGGTAGAAAAAATGAAAAAGGTGAGCAATAAAATAGGGCTGTGGAATGGTAAACCACAGCCTTATACATTTATATTATATATAATATTTACCTTCTTTGCGATACTAAAAAACTAGAATATAATATATTATGAGATATGTTGTACTAAGAATATTAATGTTTTAATATATTTAAGATATAATAAATGAAATGGGGGGGAATTTTATGAGAAAAGTTGTGTCGATATTTGTGATTTTGATTTATATATTTAGTACTAATTTATACTCTCATGAATATGAGCCCTACGACGATAGATTACTAGTTGTTTTTAAAGACGAAGTGGACAGGTCTATAATAGAAAATTTGAATGGCAAGATAGTAAGCGAATTCGAAAATATTCCTATGTTGAGTGTAATTATTCCGTCGTCAAGAACTAAATATCTTATGAATAATTCAGCGATAGAGGCTATAGAGTATGACAATATAGTTGAGATTAAAGGACAGGTAATAGACTGGGGAATAGAAAGGATAAATGCTAATAGAGCTTGGAATTTAGGTTATACAGGAAAGGGAGTAAAAATAGCTATAATAGATACAGGAGTAGACAAAAACCATGAAGATATTAAGATATTAGGAGGAGCATCTTTTGTAGATTATACGAGCTCTTATAATGATGATAATGGTCACGGAACTCATATAGCTGGTATTATTGGAGCTAAAAATAATGATTTTGGAGTTGTAGGAGTTGCACCTGATTCTGAAATATATGCAGTAAAGGCTTTAAATTCAGATGGTATAGGATATATATCTCATATAATTGCAGGGATAGACTGGGCAATAACTAACAAAATGGATATTATAAATCTTAGTCTAGGATCTAATACTCATTCACTAGCTCTCAAAAGTGCTGTAGATAGAGCATATGATAATGGGATTTTAGTTGTTGCGGCAGCTGGAAATGAAAGAGTTATAACTTATCCTGCTATGTATGACTCTGTAATTGCTGTATCGGCTATAGATTCTTTAAATAATATAGCTTCATTCTCTGCAATTGGAAGAGAGATAGAGGTATCAGCACCAGGAGTAAGTATTTTAAGTACACACTTAAACAATAAATATAAAAAATTAAGTGGAACATCAATGGCATCTGGATATGTTACAGGAAATATTGCATTGTTGATTGAGGCTAATAGAAATTCTAGTCACAAAGAGATACGAAGTCTATTAACTAACAATGCTATAGACTTAGGTCTTGCTGGAAGAGATGAAATGTATGGGTATGGACTTGTTCAATTTCCGTATTTAGTAATGAATATAAATAAATTCATGGATATAGGTGGACATTGGGCGAAGGACGATATATTGTGGACAAGTGATAAAGGATTGATGATTGGAACCACCAATAAAACCTTCTCACCAAATGAACCTTTGACAAGAGCACAAGCAGCTACAATATTTGTGCGTGCACTGAATTTAGAAAATTCAAGAGTTGAAACTTCTTACTTTAATGACATAGGTAACCACTGGGCAAAGAATAGCATTGAAATAGCATATAGTAACGGGTTAATGGTAGGAATGGGAGAAGGTATATTCTCTCCAAATACATTAGTTACTAGGGAGCAGATGGCAGTTATCCTAGAAAGGATACTAAATCACGAGAAAATAGAACATAAAAATATAACATTCAAAGATATTGATAAAAATAGATGGTCTTATACTTCTATAATACGAATGGCAAACCTAGGTATATTTGCAGGCTACCAAGATGGAACATTTAGACCTATAGAGGCACTTACTAGAGCACAAATGGCAGCCTTGATGAGAAGAATATATAGATACATTGAAAATTAAATACACAACACAAGAAGGGGGATAAAATGAAAAATTCTTACAAGTTTTTTCAAAACAAAGAGTGTGAATACTTTCCATGTCACAAAGTAAAAAATGAGGAAAGTTTCAACTGTCTATTTTGTTATTGTCCACTATATTTCTTAGAGAATTGTGGTGGGAACTGTGAAATTACAGACGGAATAAAAAATTGTATGAACTGTACAATTCCACACTGTGAAAAAGGGTACGAATATATAATAGACAAAATATGCAAAGCTATTTATGTGCAAAAAAAATAAGGTGAATTCACCTTATTTTTTTATAATGAATAGGAAATTATAAACTTTTTGAATTGTGGATAATTTATAATTTCCGTTATGAATTTCAAAAAAGTCTACCTTTAAAATCTTTCAAAGAAAGACTTTTTTATGTTTTTGAGTATGTTCTGTGCAAAGAGTCTAGCCTTTTCTTCTATATTAGGAACTTTTAATATGCTTTTAGGATCATTTGCTGTTTCCATAATACAAAAGTAAGGCGGAAGTCTAAAGCCTTTATTTATATTCAAAGCCCCTATGAGTTGCTTTGCAACACAGTCACTTCCAGAGTTTCCAGACACTATAATTGAAAACAAATACTTATTGTAAAAATCTGTTTTTTTATAAAGTACTGTTAGTCTATTAATTACAGCCATCAATTTAGCAGATACAGCATCATTATAATTAGGACAAATCCATATTATATAATCAGCATTTTCTATAGAAGGTAGTAGCTTATCAGTTACAACTCCTTCGTAAAAACATGTATTTTGTTTGCTATAATTAGTACAAGTTTTATAAGAACATCCCTTACAATCTACTATTGTTCCATTCTCAACGTGAAATTCATCAATGTAGCAGTAATCTTTAAGATATTCTTTAGTCATATTCCAAAGTAAGAGAGTATTAGATGTTTTGTATGAGCTAGAATGAAGGGCTAAAATTTTTGGACTTTGTATGATAGGTGGTAAGTCATTAATGAATGACTCACCTAAGTTTTCGCAAAGATGAAAACAAATATTCTCAAGAGACATATCTAGAGTTTTTTGCCATGTTTTAAAATTACTTAAATCTCCAGTAGCTTCAATTAAAGGATGCCCTTTGAAAGAACAACCTAGCCCGTTTGCTAAGAATATGATATTTTTAGCTGCACTTTTTGTATATAAGGCACTAGAGCTTCTTATTAGAATTATTGCACTTGATCCTAATAAAGAATCACTTCCTCTTTTGTATAAGCTTGAGAATATCTCTAATAATGGTAAGTTAGACCCACACTCATCAAGTTCAACTGCAAATAGTATCTTTTTATCCTTAAGATCAGGAATTTGGCATGAATTATCAATTAAGGTATATGGAACTTTACCTGTAACCTTCTCAACCATATTTTTAAGAAACTGGGATGTACCTCCTGGCATAATTACATACAGACAATCCATAAAAACCATCTCCTTTAAAATAAAGGACTAGAATCTAGTCCTTATAAAATACTTTTTAGATTTTGATATGTTGTCTCGATTCTCTTGATTAGTTTATCTGGCATATCTAAAGCTTCAATTTCAGTACCAGAAGGATTGAGTCTGTTTTTAGATCCCATAAAAACACCACCCATATAAGTTGAGCTATAATGCCATTTACCTTTAATTGTAGCTATTATAGATAAAGCTCCAGAAGATAGTGCAGGTGCAATATATGGTTTAAAGCCAGTTTTTCGAACTTCCATATTTGCATTCAAAGCTTTTTGTGTAAGATAGCTAGACAATTCCTCATCGTAGCTTTGTATACTATCTGCAATTATAAGTCCTTCACCGTGTGGTCCAAATGCTCTACCTTCATTTGCATAATATATAGTATCAGGATTTTGTTTTGAATAGTATAAAGCACGTGCATTCATAACACCTAGTCCATATCCTCTTATTTGATCTGATGATAGTCCCTTAAAATCCATATTTTCATCTGAGTCTTTGTTACTTTCTAAGAAAGCAACCTTACATAGTAAATCAACAGGATCTGAAACAACTGCAAATATTCCCTTAAAATTACTTTCACGAGCTTTTCTTGCATATACATTTATTATTTTAGAGTTTTCTTCAAATTGAGCCATTCTTACATCTTTAACATCAGATCCTACCTTTGGAACATTCTTAGATGCACAGAAAACAAACATATCACAATCAAAGATATCACTTTCATTAATAATTTTAACATCAGGGTAATTATCTTCATTAAAAGGATCTACAATCTGATTAGCTTCATACTCCCATCTCATTAACCCATTCATATCATTTCCATAAATACCTATACTAGATATGCAATCCCCACCAAGCATACGAAGGCCTGTAAGTAGGGTACCACCAACATCTCCAAGGCCAATGATATTTATTCTCCATTTCTGAGGATGTTTATAGTTTAAAACTTCTTCCCAATTTGGATATTCAGTATTTATAGATACAACTTTTCTTTCTTTTATCTTACCTAATATCCATTTAGGAATATCATTAAATTGGGTATCTTTTTTTTGAAGCAAATTAATATCTTCATTCTCTAAAAACATAAGTGATGGGTGACAGATACAAAATGTTTTTCTTGAATATAACGGATTTTGTTTATTCAAAACATAAATATACCCACGAGTTTTTCTTGCGTCATTTTCGGTTATAGGTTGTAAATTGTCATACTTAAATTTTGAGATTAGTATTTTACCATTTGTCTTGTAATAAAGCATAATAACCCCCTAAAATTATTGTATATTTTAAAGCATATTCAACATATCTTCCATGCGAAGAAGCATTTCTAGATGATTTTTAAGATAATGGGAAGGATTTAGATTAAGATTATAATGCATGTCTTTCCCCATATCTGGATATCTAGGGTGAATAAATACCTCTCCTAAATTATTAAGAGTCAAAGTTCTTTCATTAATAACAAGGTATTCACTTTCTATAGTTTCTAAAATAGATATAGCATTTTCTATACATGTTTTAGATAAAGTATAAAGAGATTTAACAGATGCTTCTTTAATATAATAAGGTGAAGTATATGGAAGTATCAAATTTATAGATGGTATCAGATTTCTAGAAGGATAAGAACCTCTCCATAAAGTATCTCCACCAATAAAAGGATACATAACATTTTCATTGAACCATACTCTAAGATTAGGAATATAATATACACTGTCAACATCTCTATCTTGGCTAATCATCAAGTCCTTGCCTCTTTTAGACAATATACCTACTATGATTTTTTTTATGTTTATATTTTGCTTTTTAAATATTGGATCTAAAGCTTTTATTCTATATCCCTTATTCAAAATATCATCCACTAAAATAACTGGTCTATCGAAAGATGATATTGTTTTTACTTGATTTTCAAGATCTAAATAGTAAGGGAATGACTCTATCCAAAAATTCTTAGTATCAGGAGTAAACAACTTTTCTGTGTGCAAAGACTTAGTTACAGTATTAGGAATTATAGTTCCATTTAAAATAGCTCCAAAAGGCACACATATATTATCTCCTAATACTCTAGGGCTAGTAGTGAATGGCAAAACATTATTTTCTATGCAAATTTTATTTACTAATTTTTTATTGAGGACATTTCTATCAAAAGGTAGAACGAGATGTCCAGGATACAAAGAAGCTATTGATTTTTGAAGTTTTTTTCTAGATGAAACGATGGACTTTTTAATATTTGAGTTGCTTCTAAATGGATTTTTTATAACGGATTCAACATCTAAATTTAATATGCATGGATTACTCATATCAACTCCAAACATAAATCCATTTTCAGTTTCAAACTTATAAAATCCATAAAGATGTAATGTTTCGTATATAGATTTATTCAAATCATCATTAAATTCATTCTTATATATAGCAAATGTAAAACCTTTTTCTATGCAAATAGACAAAACTTCAGTTAGGATGATTTGGTTTAAATCATCTTGAAAATCGTCAATAGTAAATATACCATTAATAAGAACTGTCTTTTTATTGCTTCTTTGTTGTTTTAACTCTTTGAATATGCAAAATCCTAACACTTCATTACTTTCTTTAATCATCATAACTTTAGAGTTAATATCTAAAATAGAGCTTTTTATTGAATGAAACAAACCTAGGTCGTCTAAAAATTTAGAACAGATGATATTTATAAGATTATCATCTATATTATCAAATATATCTATATCTAAAGAAGATATATCCATTAAAGACTTATACCTTGGCTCTCTTTGATATAGACCTTTTTCGTATATATATTTCTGAGCTAAAGAATCTATAAGATTTGAGATATCTCTATTATCATCTATATAATCTCTAATTTGTGTTGAACTTATGTCCTCATATTGAGATTTGAGGTTCAAAAGAAGAACTTCTCCATTTAACTTTTTTAGTGATATTTTTAGTTGTTCATCAAAATCAGGTGGTGAGTCACTGTTTCTTCTCTCAAATATTATATGATTAAAATCTTGTATACAATTTTCGCAGACATCTTTTTTATATGCAGATGCATTTAATACAACATCACTTCCAACAACTATATAAACCTCACAGCCTAAAAAATTATCTTTCAATTTTTTCAGATCTTTAGGATTTGCTATATTTACTGGGAAATCTTCTGGGTACAAGAATATATTTAATTCATCTGAGATAGACATATTGATTATGTTTCTTCTAAACATATTAGGTTGAGTTCTTTTAGACCACGAAAATTCATCTACAGCTAGATATACTTCAAACCCTAATGACTCAATCTTTTTAGCTATTTCCTTATGACTTAGAGAAAAAGGGTCGAAAGTTCCAGGGAAAAAAGCTATTTTTGTAGGGCGAGTAAGGCTTATATTAGATTCTAGATCTGATATAAATCTATATATATTGTTAAGTCCAACAGATATTGAAAGAAAATCAAGCTCATTAGCATTTATATTTCCTAATAAGTTAAGCATCTTCTTTGCCATTAACCTAAATATATTTTTCTTTTCCTCAACATCTAAAACAGAACATCCAAATATATCTGTACCTATAATTTTGAACGAAAATCGTTTTATGCTAGAGTTATAATTTGCAAGTCCATTTAATAAAATTCCAAGCATTTTTTTCAGCCTTTGAGTGTATAAAGTCTTAGCCTCAGCAAATCTATTTTTATAATCAAAGTAATACTTAATAGCAATTGCTATAGTCTTAAGTAGCAAAGAACTTAGATTAGAATCTGATTTTTTTATTTTTAATCTCAAATCCTCTATAAGCTCATCAAGATCTACTGGTTGAAGATATAGTATTATTTGACCAAGATAAAATGGTATATATTTACTAAACTGATGACCCTCTATCTCAAGGGAACGAAGAAGTTCTATAGCTATATCATTTCTTTGTTCTAAGGATAAATGAGGCATAAGTTTAATAAGAGCAGCTCCTGCAGTATTTCGTACACTTTCTATACCGCTTACCTTCAATATGTTACAAAAATGTATTGCAGTGTATGCTATATTAGATTTATTTTTTAACGCATTACTTAAAAGAAGTTCTATATTAATCTTTTTTATTATCCAAGGTGTTGAAGTTTTAAGATTAGTCAGATAAATTCTTGGAAATTCAGACTCATCATTATTGTAAAAATCAATATATTTATTTACAGTATTTTTATCTAAACCTATAGCCCTTGCTATCTTCATATTTATAAAGTTCTCAGAAGGTATAAGGGATGGAAAATTTTTCTTAATCAAGATATGTTTAAGCTTATTAATAAAGTCGCTATTTTTATCTACTTTATAAAGCAAAGTATACGCTGTATTAAGAGCACTTAGCCTTAAATTATCATTTTTATGTTTTATCATAAATAAAGTATACTCAAGAAAAATATGCTTGTATTCGCTGTCATACTGAATAGGTATATGCTTTATACAGTTTAGAAGATATAGCTCTATGCTAGAATAATTGTATAACTCTTTATTATAATATTTTGAGAGTATTGATATATATCCTTGCATTTGATCTTTTCTACAACTTGAAAAAAGAGATGATATCATATTACTTAAACTGTATCCTATCCATTTTTGGTGAAGTTCTATAATTTTATGGTCTGGATTTATAAAAAGATTTATGTATTCATCTAAAAGATCGTAACTAGTTATATTTTGTGAAGCAACAGATACATCTTTAGGGATTTCTTTTCGATAGTCCTCATCAAATATAGATATTATATTTCCTATAAGTTCGCTACATTCTCTTCTTATATCATCTTCAGGATTTATAAGTTGTTCATATAAGAATTTTAGCATTATTAATTTTTGATTCTGAGTTAAATAAGTAGAGTATTCTTTGAATGCTTGTAAATATTCACGTAAATTATCTTTTTCATTAGAGCTTCTTGATATTTCTAATATAGAATTCAATGAAGCTTCAGTTCTTAATTTATACATTAAATTTATGTTGTGATTTACAGAAAGATATTTTATATTTTGAATTATTTCCTGATCATGCATAAGAGAATAGTAATATTTAGCTTTTTTATACTTGTAAGTTTTATTTTCTATGTCTACATTAACTCCTAAGTTTATCATATAGTCTTCGAAATCTTTAAGCTTAGCGTAGACTTTTTTATATCTTTTTTCTTTTTCGTAATCTACGTTATCTAGCTTATTCAAAATAACATCAAAGGCTTCATCTAAGGTAACCATATGCATTTTATATTTGCCGTTGCTATCTTTTTTGTTCTTAACTCTAAAATCGCAATATATCAGTATTAACGATTCAAGAGGGAGATTCTCAAGTTCTAAATCCCATACAGAGTGGTTAAGCGCGATATGTCCTATATACGTTATGTTATGTTTTTTAAACCATTGAT
Source organism: Alkalithermobacter paradoxus (assembly GCA_002029295.1). Classification (GTDB taxonomy): domain Bacteria; phylum Bacillota; class Clostridia; order Peptostreptococcales; family Peptostreptococcaceae; genus Alkalithermobacter; species Alkalithermobacter paradoxus. The sequence goes on from MZGW01000002.1 coordinate 287,525, forward strand.
CAGTATAGTAATAGTGAAGATAGGCAACTCTATTAGATTCGTCAGCCCTGCATCCAAATTTTCCAATATCATGTCCTGCACAGGCACCTGAAACTCTACCTAAATCTAATGGTATATTTAGCAAATTGAGCTGTCTAGATATAAAAAGTGCTAAACTATGTACTCCACAAATATGATCTAATGTATTATGGTTTAATACTTCTTGATTTAGCTTCATCATTTCATATACATATTCATCTTCAAATGCTTTTTTAAATATCTTATATTCACTAGAATCTTCTAGCCTACTTTCTTCGTCGTAGCTTAAAAAATTCAATGGATATTTACTTTGCCAAGAAGAAGAATTTGATAATTTTTCGAAATCACAAAAAACCCTAAGTATATTTAGATAAACGTGACAAGCAGTATAAAGACTTTGAGGAATAGCTCTTAAATCTATATTTAGAGCGCTAGGAAATGACTTAGATAAAGCTATGTTATATATAGAAATAAGCCAGTTATCGTTAGCAATATCATTATGTATTTCATTTAATATATCTTGGCATAAAGAAAGTACGCTGCTACAAGAATAGTCATTTCTTGAAACCATAGTTTCAATATTTTTTAAAAACTCACTTTTATAGACATGATTACTAATTAAATCTTTGTCTAATGAAAAACTTTGAAGAAAATCAGAATTAAGTAGTGTATTTAAAATATTGTTATGTATTTTAGCGCAAATACTGTTATTCACAGTGCACCTCCTGGGAAGAAATGTATCTAAATAGATTATATATCATAATATGTATATTTGGAAATAGAGTTAAATTAGTCAAAATACGTCATAAAACTCAATTAGTATTATATGCAATTTTTAGATAAATACTTTTTTATAATTTCCATTATGAATTTCAAAAAAGTCTACCTTTAAAATCTTTCAAATAAATACTTTTTTACATATTTAAAAAATTATTAATCTTATTAAATACTAAACATAAAGCACGTTGCATAATTATTAATTAACAGTTTTATAAGATATAAAAATTAGAGGGGGTTTTAGAGTGCTTAAAAGATTATTTTCGCTAATCCTTAGTATAGTTTTAGCATTGGGATTAGTTGCGTGTGGAGGAAACGATCAAACTGGTGATCAAAAAAGTGAAAGCTTCAAAATAGGTATAATGACAGGTACAGTTTCGCAAGGAGAAGAAGAATATAGAGCAGCTGAAAATATGAAAAAGAAATATGGAGATATGATAGTTCTTCAGACATATCCAGATAACTTTATGAAAGAGCAAGAAACTACTATAGCTAATGTAATGAGTATGGCATCAGATCCTGATGTTAAAGCAATAGTTATAGTTCAGGCTATACCAGGAACTTCAGCTGCAATAGATAAAGCAAGAGAAATAAGACCTGATATTTTATTCATAGTAGGAGTTCCAGGAGAAGATCCAGATATGATAGCTTCAAAGGCAGATTTAGTTTTACAAGCTGACGAGCTTGGAATGGGTACTGCAATAATTGAGCAGGCACATAAAATGGGAGCAAAGACATTTGTTCACTATTCATTCCCAAGACATATGTCATATCAATTATTAGCTATGAGAAGAGATTTATTTAGACAGACATGCGAAAAGCTTGGAATAGAATTTGTAGATGCAACAGCTCCAGACCCAACAGGTGATGCAGGAGTTCCAGGAGCACAACAATTTATATTAGAAGATGTTCCAAGAAAAATTGCTGAACTTGGAAAAGATACAGCATTTTTCAGCACAAACTGTGCTATGCAAGAACCTTTAATAAAATCTGTATTACAAGAAGGAGCTATATATCCTCAACAATGTTGTCCATCTCCTTATCATGCTTATCCAGGAGCACTTGGTATAGAAATTCCTGATGACAAAAAGGGAGATATAGATTTTGTTATAGAAGAAATAAAATCTAAGATTGCACAGCAAGGAGGAGAGGGAAGATTCTCAACTTGGCCAGTACCTGTAAGTATGATGTTTATAGAAGGTGGAGTTGAATATGCTAAAGCATTCTTAGAAGGAAATACAAATGGAAAAGTAGACGTAGATAAGATAGAAGAAATATTCTCTCAAATAGCTGGAATGGAAATAAAATTAGATACATTTACAAACGAAAGTACAGGAAATACTTTTGACAATTTCTTTATGATACTTTCAGATTATATAACATTCTAAATATCAAAATGTAAAGGTTGCCATATATATGGCAGCCTTTTATAAAAGGGGAGATAAATATTGAGTAGGGGAAACTATATTCTTGAAATGAAAAACATACAAAAGGATTACTTTGGAAATAAGGTGCTTAAGGGAGTTAATCTATCCGTAAAAAAAGGAGAAATTCATGCACTCTTAGGAGAAAATGGAGCAGGCAAATCAACATTGATGAACATATTGTTTGGTATGCCAGTAATACATTCAACTGGAGGGTTTGAAGGAGAAGTATTAATGGATGGAGAGAAAGTAGATGTAAAATCTCCTAATGAAGCTATGAAGCTTGGAATAGGAATGGTGCATCAAGAATTTATGTTGGTTCCTGGTTTTACTATTACAGAGAATATTAAGTTAAATAGAGAAATAACAAAGCACAACATAATAAGCAAAATATCAATTGACTGTTTAAAAAGCTTAGATATTGAAAAAATGAATAGTGATTCAAGAAAGGCTTTAGATACACTTGGAATGAGTATTGATGAATGGCTAAAAGTTGAAGGATTACCAGTTGGACATATGCAATTCATTGAAATAGCAAGAGAGATAGATAAAGAAAATATAAAGCTTTTAGTATTTGATGAACCAACAGCAGTTTTAACTGAAAGTGAAGCTGAGAACTTACTTTGTGCTATGAAAAAAATAGCAGAATCTGGAATAGCTATACTATTTATAACACATAGGCTAGATGAGGTTATAGCTGTTGCTGATAATATAACCATATTAAGAGATGGAGAGCAAGTAGCTTCATTAAGAAAAGAAGACACAAATGTATTAGAACTTGCACAGCTTATGGTAGGAAGAAAGATAGAAAGTCTTAATAAAAAAGACAATGTAAAGCAAGAAAATAGAGAAATAATAATGTCAATTAACAACCTGAGAGTTTCAATGCCAGGTGAAGAAGTAAAGGGAGTAAATATAGATATAAAAAAAGGTGAGATATTAGGAATAGGGGGACTTGCAGGTCAAGGTAAAATAGGGATAGCAAATGGTATAATGGGTATTTATCCTTCAAAAGGAGATGTATATTTAAATGGTGAAAGCTTTAAGTTGAATAGTCCAAAAGATGCATTAAAGAAAAAGTTAGCATTTGTATCAGAAGATAGAAGAGGAGTAGGTTTGTTATTAGATACTTCAATAGAAGACAATATAGTATTCACATCTATGCAAATAAATGAAGAATTTATAAGAAGATATGGCCCGTTTACTCAATTAGATCATAAAAAAATAAGAGATCACGCAGCTAAAATGATAAAAGATTTAGATATAAGATGTACAGGATCAGATCAAATAACAAGAAGGTTAAGTGGTGGAAATCAACAGAAAGTATGCATAGCAAGAGCGTTGACAATGAACCCAGATATATTATTTATATCAGAGCCAACAAGAGGAATAGATATAGGTGCAAAAAAATTAGTACTAGACCTTTTAGTTAAATTAAACGAAGAGTTAGGTATGACTATAGTTATTACATCTAGTGAACTTCTAGAATTGAGGTCAATTTGTCATAGAATAGCTATAGTTACAGAAGGAAAAATAGAAGGAATATTAAATCCAACCGACAGTGACGCTACTTTTGGGCTTATGATGTCAGGAGATTATAAAAAAATTAATAGTAAGGAGGTTTTATAATATGGCTGATAAGATAAAGCAGATTACTAAAGCTTTGGGAGTACCTAGGCTTATAATAATATCATTTTTTATAACTCTTTGTATCCTAGCAGTTATATTAAAACTTCCTATAAGTATGATTTTATCAGATACTTTGGTTAGAACAGGTATGAATGGAATTTTAGTTCTTGCTATGGTTCCTGGGATACTTTCTGGAATAGGGCTTAATTTTGGATTGCCTCTTGGGATAGTATGCGGCCTTTTAGGAGGACTTATAAGCATTGAGCTTAATCTTAGTGGTTTTACAGGTTTATTTGTAGCGATAATAATATCAATCCCGATATCAGCTGTAGTGGGATACTTTTATGGACTTTTACTTAATAAGGTAAAAGGATCAGAAATGATGGTATCTACATATGTTGGTTTTTCTGCTATATCTTTAATGTGCATAGGGTGGCTTGTAATGCCTTTTACAAGTGCTGAAATAAAGTGGCCTATAGGAGAAGGGTTAAGAACTACAATAGCATTGACATCAAGATATGATAAAGTATTGAACTCTTTCTTGTCATTTAGAATAGGCAAGATAATAATACCAACAGGGCTTTGGTTATTTTTCTTAGGATGTTGCTTTGCAGTATGGTTATTTTTAAGAAGCAAAAGTGGTATTGCAATGAAAGCTTGTGGAGATAATCCAAAATTTGCTATAGCATCTGGAATAGATGTAGATAAAAGTAGGATATTAGGAACGATGATATCAACAATTCTAGGTGCAGTAGGCATAATAATTTATGCTCAAAGTTATGGATTTTACCAGTTATATCAAGCTCCTATGATGATGGGGTTTGCGGCAGTTGCAGCTATATTAATAGGAGGGTCTTCTGCTAGAAGTTCTAAAATATCTCATGTTATTTTGGGAACATTCTTATTTCAAGGACTTTTAACTGTCTCCCTTCCTGTTGCAAACAAGATAGTCACAGAAGGAAATCTATCAGAAGTTGCAAGAATAATAGTTCAAAATGGAATAATACTTTACGCTTTAACTAAAGTAGGGGCGGGTGATTAATATGGATAAACTTAAAAAGATACTATTTGATAATATGGTAACAATTTTGTTTGTGATACTCTGTCTTATTGGAATAAAATTTTCTAATCAGCCAATGGTATATATACTTAATGAACTTGTTGAGAGAATAGTTAGAAATTCATTTATAGTATTATCTCTTATAATACCTGTACTTGCTGGAATGGGGCTTAATTTTGGGATAGTTATAGGAGCTATGGCAGCTCAAATTGCTATAATTGCAGTTACACATTTTAAAATCACAGGAATATATGGATTTTTGATGAGTGTTGTTTTAACTATACCTATATCAATACTATTTGGATATCTAACTGGAAAATTGTTAAATAAGACTAAAGGGCAAGAGATGATAGCAAGTATGATACTAGGATTTTTTGCAAATGGTCTTTACCAACTTTTATTTTTATTCTTAGTAGGCACACTAATACCTATGAATAATCCGGTATTAGTATTAAGTGGCGGTGTAGGAATAAAAAACACAATAGATTTATCTGAAGGTATAAAATATGCTCTAGACGGTATACTAAAAGTTCCATTATTTAATTTTACACTTTACGTATCTATTTTATTTATGACTTACTATATATTTAAATTTATTAAAGAAAGAAAATCAGACAACAAAGATAGTATTAATTATAAACATTTATATAAGATGACACCATATCTGATTTTAGTATTAATTTCATTAGTAGCAATATACGGAAAAGGATTATTATCAAATTCAAGTATAAGATCACTTAAAATAATACCTATGCTGAATATGATAAATGTTCCGGTAGTCACAGTTTTGGTAATATTAATTCTTTGCATATTTAATATGTTCATATTAAATACAAAATTAGGTCAGGATTTTAAGGCAGTAGGGCAAGATATGCATATAGCTAAAGTATCTGGAATAAATGTTGACAAGATAAGAGTTATAGCTATAACAATATCAACATTACTAGCTGGAATTGGTCAGCTTATATTCCTTCAAAATATAGGAACTTTGAATACTTATGGAAGTCATGAGCAAGTAGGTATGTTTGCAATAGCTGCACTACTCATAGGGGGAGCTTCTGTTTCAAAAGCTACTATAGGTCAGGCGATAGTAGGCACTATATTATTTCACACATTATTTATAGTTTCTCCCCAAGCAGGAAAAAATTTATTAGGTAGTGCACAAATAGGAGAGTATTTTAGGGTATTTGTTGCATATGGAGTAATAGGATTATCACTAGGACTTCACGCATTCAAAAAACAGATACAATCCAAAAGCGATTTAAAATAAATTGAAATACCCTAACTTTTAGGCTAGGGTATTTTTTTTTTGATAATTACATATTAATAAAACAAATCTTTTTTATATAGCAAAATAGCACAATCGTGGTATAATTAAAATAATATGTATATTTTATAGGAGTGTGATATGTTTTGGATCTTGGTAGTTTGTGGCAGTTCATAGCACTAATAGTACTTTTATTTTTATCATCATTTTTCTCAGCTTCAGAAACTGCTCTGATGTCTCTTAGTAAAATAAGAATAAGGCATATGGTAGATGAAGATGTACCTGGTGCAAAATTAGTTGAGAAGTTAATCTCAAATCCTAGCAAGCTTCTTGGAGCTATACTTATCGGAAATAATGCGGTAAATATAGGGGCATCAGCTCTTGCTACATCTTTAGCCATTAGATATTATCCAAATGGTGGGGTTGGAATTGCAACTATTCTTATGACAGTATTTGTTTTGATATTTGGAGAAATAACTCCAAAGTCATTAGCTGCTCAAAATTCAGAAGAAACTTCTCTAAGAATTTCAAAGATAATAAATTTTATAGTTATTGTATTAAATCCTATTGTAATTATATTGACTTATATAACTAATTTTATAATAAAGATGTTAGGTGGAAAAGTTGACATAAATCAACCGTTTATTACAGAAGAAGAGCTTAAAACGATAGTAGATGTAAGTCATGAAGAAGGAGTTTTAGAAGTAGAAGAAAAGGAAATGATCTATAACGTGTTCGAATTTGGAGATTTACAAGCTAAAGATGTAATGGTCCAAAGAACTGATATAGTTGCCATAGATAAAACTACAACATACGATGAAATAATAGATATATTTAAAGAAGAACAATTTTCACGTATGCCAGTTTATGATGAACAAATAGATGATATAATAGGTATCTTAAATGTAAAAGACATTATGTTTATAGATAAAGATAAATTCAAATTAGATCAATATATGAGAGAACCAGTATTCACATATGAGTTTAAGAAAATAACAGATTTATTTAGAGAACTCAGAGCTATGAGATCTCATATGGCTATAGTTTTAGATGAATACGGAGGAACATCAGGAATAGTAACTATGGAAGATTTGATAGAGGAAATCGTAGGAGATATAGAAGATGAATACGATGAAGAAGAAGATGAAATAAAGGTAATAAAAGAAGATGAATATATCGTTGATGGAAGTACGAAAATAAATGTAGTTAATGATATGATAGGTGTTAGTATAGAATCTGAGGATTTTGACTCTATCGGAGGATTTATAATAGGTGAATTAGGAAGACTTCCAGAACAAGGAGAGACTTTAGAGTGCAACTCTATAAAATTCACGGTTGAAAGCATAGATAAAAATAGGATAAAGAAGGTTAGAATAATAACTTAAAAGGTATTGGTTTCAATACCTTTTGTTTTTTTGTGAAATTATATGTTATAATTATGAAAACGATATCAGAAAAATAAGAAATGAGGGGTATTAATGGAAAAAGTAGTAGAAAGATTTATAAAGTATGTACAATATGATACAAAAGCAGACGAAAACTCTAGTTCATGCCCAAGTACATCTTCTCAGATGGATTTTGCGAAAATTATTGTAGAAGAACTAAAGTCAATAGGTATGACAGATGTAACTTTAGATGAAAATGGTTATGTAATGGCAACTTTAGAATCTAACACAGACAAAGATGTTGATACTATAGGGTTTATAGCACATATGGATACAAGTCCAGATTTGTCTGGTAAAGACGTTAAGCCACAAATAGTAAAAAATTATGACGGTAAAGATATAATACTTAATAAAGAAAAGAATATAGTATTGTCTGCGAAAGATTCTCCAGAACTTTTAAATTACATAGGAAAAGATCTAATAACAACAGATGGAACAACTCTTTTAGGTGCAGACGATAAAGCTGGTATTGCAGAAATCATAACAGCTATGGAATATTTAATAGATAATCCTCAAATAAAGCATGGAAAAATAAGAGTTGGATTTACACCTGATGAGGAAATAGGCAGAGGTGCTGATAAATTTGATGTAGACAAGTTTGGAGCAAAATACGCCTACACAATAGATGGTGGAGAAATTGGAGAATTAGAATATGAAAACTTTAATGCAGCAGTTGCTAAAATAAAAGTTAATGGCACAAATGTCCATCCAGGAAGAGCTAAAAATAAAATGAAAAATGCATTACTTATAGCAATGGAACTTAATAGACTTCTTCCAGAAGATGAAGTACCAAGTAAGACAGAAGGATATGAAGGATTCTACCATCTAAATGATATAAATGGAAGTGTTGAAGAATGTGAAATGATTTATATAATAAGAGAATTTGATATGAATAAGTTCAATGAAAGAAAAAATATTATGCAAAAGTGTGTAGATACAATAAATGAAAAATATGGACAAGAAACAGTAATTATTAATATGAAAGATCAATACTATAATATGAAAGAAAAAGTAGAGCCTGTTAAATTTATTGTAGATATAGCAAAAGAAGCCATGGAAGAAGTAGAAATAACTCCTAAAATTACAGCTATAAGAGGTGGAACTGATGGAGCAAGACTTTCTTTTATGGGACTTCCAACTCCTAATATATTCACAGGTGGACACAACTTCCACGGAAGATATGAATATATTCCAACTTTTGCAATGAATAAGGCTGTTGAACTTATAGTTAAAATAGTTCAAAAATATGAACAAAGAGTATAATATGTGTTCTTAAATGAGCAAATCTCATACTATATAGTACGGGATTTGCTCATTTTGATTTAAGAGGTGATTATAAATGAAAAATAAAGAATATATCATAAGAGAGTTAGAAAGAGATATAGAGTACTTAAGTAAAGTTATAAACAAGATGCAACGTAGAGCAGGAGCTAAGTCTAAAAAAGCTATAGCTGAATTAAGATATAGAAAAGAGCAAGTTAAGAAAAAATTAATTGAAATAAGAGACGCTCACGATGATTTAATAGAAGAAGATCCTATAGAGGAAATTAAAGAGTCGCTCAAGGATATTTGGAAAAATCTAAAAAAATCATTCGACAAATTTATGGATGAGTTATAAATAAAAAGATAATTTCAAAAATAAAAAATATTAATTATATGAAAAAATGATATAATAAAAATATACGTTTACTAAAGAGGAGTTGATACATTTGCAAATTCTTAATGCTTCTATAGAATATCTAAAAAATATAAATTTTGACATTATACTAGACAATAAGGCTTTGACACTAGTTTATTATCTTATAATAATCAATATAATTGGATATATAATTACAGGAATAGATAAAAGTAGATCTAGAAATAGAAGATTTAGAGTGAGAGAAGCAAAATTTTTCATAATTTCATTTATAGGTGGAGCTTTAGGAGTAGTAATGGGAATGACAGTGTTTAGACACAAAACTAGTAAGCGTAGCTTTTACATTGGAATTCCAATAATATTTTTATTTAACTTGATAACTACATTTTTTATATATAGATTATTATAAAACAAAACCTCTTTTATTATAGTTGTATCTCAATTTGATATATTTTCATATATTAAATTAGCACTATAATGAAAGAGGTGATTTTTTTGGTTATTCATGTTGTAAAGCCTGGAGATAGTATATATTCAATTGCTAGAATGTACAATGTATCTCCTGCAAAAATAATAAGAGATAATGAACTTACAAATCCAAATAATTTAGTTGTAGGCCAAACAATAGTAGTGCTAGATGATAACAAAAGACACGTAATAAAACTTGGAGAATCTCTTTATATGATAGCTAGAAAATATGGGGTTAGTATTGATGATATATTATCACTAAATCCTGAAATAAAAAGCCAATCATTAATATATCCTGGTCAAGTTATAAGAATACCCACTAAAAAACATGGAACTATAGAAGTGAATGGATATGTACTACCTAATATAGATATGGCAGTTTTAAAAAAGACTCTTCCACACCTTACTTATATAGCTATATTTAGCTATGAAGTGCAGCCAGATGGAAGTCTAAAGGGTATAAACGATGAGGAGATAATTAAGGCTGCAAAAGAAGAAAGGGTAGCACCTTTAATGGTTATTACAAATCTAGATGAAAGTGGAGGATTTAGTAGTGACTTAGCAAGAACTATACTTTCTAATGAAGATGTGCAAGAAAATTTACTAAATAATATTGTTAGTACGCTAGATAGTAAAGGATACAGTGGTCTTGATATAGACTTTGAATTTGTTTATCCTGAAGATAGAGAAAAGTATAATAACTTCTTAATCAAAACAGTAAACAAACTTAGACCTTTAGGATATTCTGTTACAACTGCATTAGCACCAAAACTTTCAGGAGACCAGAAAGGGCTTTTATATGAGGCACATGATTATCCTGTTCATGGGAAATATGCAGATCATGTCGTTCCTATGACATATGAATGGGGATACACATATAGTGAACCTATGGCAGTTGCACCAGTTAATGAGGTGAGAAGAGTGATAGATTATGCAGCTAGTGTTATACCACCAGAAAAAATATTAATGGGTATTCCAAACTATGGATATGATTGGATGCTTCCTTATGAACAAGGAAGACCAGCTAGAGCAATATCAAACACAGAAGCTGTAGATATTGCGCGTAGAAATAATGCTGCAATAAAATACAATGAAAGATCCCAAAGTCCTTACTTTAACTACTATGATTCTGATAGACAACTTCATGAAGTTTGGTTTGAAGATGCTCGAAGCATACTAGCGAAAATGCAAGTTGTGAAAGATTACAATCTTGGTGGAGTAAGTTATTGGACATTAGCAAGATACTTCCCACAAAACTGGCTTGTACTTGAAAATCTATATGATGTAAGAAAAGTGCTATGAGGTTAACCTCTAGCACTTTTTATAATGAATAGGAAATTATAAACTTTTGAATTGTGGATAACTTATAATTTCCGTTATCAATTTCAAAAAAGTCTACCTTTAAAATCTTTCAAAGAAAGACTTTTTTATGTGAAATACTCAATAAAGCTATTACTGAAATTTTTATTTATTAGATTTGTCATATAATCTTTAATTCTAGAACTATCGTCTTTTGGATACACATACTTAAACTTACCGTATGGACCCCATTTCAACTGTCTTTTATCTTCGTTTAAATCTAACTTAGTATTTGGAAATCTGTTTAAAATAAGCTCTTTTGCAGTAGATGTAAATCTGTGCTGAATAAGTTCAAAGCTAATTTCTTCGCTATAATCACTTAAAGCATCTTTTAAATTCTCAATAAGATTTTTGTATTCATATTCCCAATTGTCATACAACATTATAGGAGCTATTATAAAACCTATAGGATATCCAGAGTTTGCAATTTTTCTTATGGCTTCTATTCTTTGGCTTAAACTACAAGTGTTATGTTCAAAATTATTTATAACATATTCAGAATTTATACTGAATCTAAATTTAGTATGTTTATTATGATTAATATCTAAGAGAGAATCTACATTGTCGAATTTCGTAACTAATCTCAATCTGCCATACTCTGTACTTGCAAAATATTCTATACATTTTTTTAAACTTCCAGTTATATGTTCAAGTGCTATAGGATCTGTTATACTTGAACACTCGAAAGTAGTAATGCTTGGTATATTCTTATCTATATGATCTTTGATTACATTTAAAATATCCTCTATATTTACAAATATTTTCATATAAGGTTTTTCGCCCTGTGTCGTCTGAAGGTAGCAATATTCACAATTAGCTGGGCAAGAACTAGATAGTGAAAATTGATAATCTGCAGAGGGTTTGCATGTTTGAAGCTTTTTTTGAAAATTTGTAGTTATTAATATAGTTTGTTTAGATTTTGCATAGTTTTTAGAAATTGATTTTTCATCTATTTTTACATTTTTAGAATATATTATAGGAACATTAGACTTTTTAAGAAATTCTTCAGCTTTTTTTCCACACTCATATTCTAAAGCTTTAGGATTTATATAGGCAGTATCTGGAGTAAAGAGCTTCAAAAAATCACCTCCCAAACCTAAATAAATCTAAATCTTTATTGAACTTTCCTAAATGCAAATCTGTTATTAAACGCCCTGAGATTGTTGCATATAAAATACCATTAGATCCATAGTTAAGAGAAAAATAATAATTTGGAAAGTCTTTGTGAACTCCTATATATGGAAGTCCATCATCTGTTATTCCGAATAATCCATTGAACTTATATTCTATTTCTATATCATTTATATAAGGAAACATATCTTTAAGTTTATCAAATAGTTTTTCATATTTTTTCTCATCACTAGACAAATTACTGATAAAGTTATTTATCATACCTACTTTTTCGTCTTGTCCTCCAATTATTATTCTATTATCAGATGTAGTTCTAAGATATGTGTAAGGGTCCTTGTCATCTCTAATTATACACTTGTTATGCCAACCATTAAATCTATTAATAGGCTTTGTAACTAATGTAAATGTTCTATAAAATTTAGATATGTTTTCATTTAGGAAATCTACACTCTCATATCCGGCTGCTATCAAAACTTTACTAGCTTTTATCTCAAAGCCATTTCTTGTTAGAAGCACCACGCCATCACTTATATTCTCTATATTTATAACTTCTGTATTTTCATAAACTCTAAGGCCTCTTTGCACTGATTTTGATATAAGCTTATGAGTGAATTTATATGGATTTATTTGAGCAGATCCAGATTTTGAATATATTCCGGCCTTAACAGGAAAAGAAAACATTTCTTTAGCTTTATGTTCATCAATAAATTCGACATCAAATCCATTAGATTTTCTAATATTAAATTCGTCTTCAAAATCTTTTATCTTAGATTCTCTATCAGTATAATAAAAACATTCATTTATTAAAAATCCACAATCATCACCTAAAGAGTTAACTATATCTTTTATTTCATATACTGATTTTTCACACAGCTTAAATGCTTTTATAGCATTTTCTTCTCCGATGGATTTTTTAAGTCCTGTTATGTCAGAATCTATTTCGTATTGGAGAATAGAAGTAGAAGCACTGGTACTTCCATACCCGATTATATTTTTATCTACCATAACAGTATCTATTCCGGCCTGACAAAGATAATAAGCACAAAGTGATCCGCTTATTCCTCCGCCTATTATAGCTATATCACAGGTTATATTTTCGCTAAGATAATCATATTTATTTAAAACAGGATCTAAATTTGTCCAAAGCATATCACCAGAAGTTAATTTCATAGCATTAATCCTCCATTTCACAATATTGCCTCCAAATCGTAGTTTATTCATTTGAAACAAATTATATTCAAAGGTAAAAATTTGTAGTTGTTTTGGAATATATTACACAATGAATGTATAGAATTAATTAGATGCAAATATAAAAATATACAATCAATTAAATAAATTCCACATCAAAAATATGAATACATATTTTCGATAATGGAAATATAAAAACTGAATAAAGCATACAAAAAATACTTTATAAAAAATATATACGAGATGTTAAGAAATTGTAAACAATGATATATCGTTGAAATTTCAACGGCATATCCTAAAAAGAAAAATATATGTAAAAAAAGTGTTGCAAAGTTAAGAAAATTTATTTAATATAATAGTATGACCGAGCCAGATACAAAATATTAATTAGAATTTTTAGAAAATTCTAGTTATTGAAAAATTAGAATTGGCTGTAAAAAGCACTAGCTTTTTTTATAAATTTCAATAAAAAAGGGAGGAAAGAAAATGCTAAAAAACAAAAAGTTTATGTCACTTTTAGCAGCAGTGATGGTTTTCGCTCTTGTGTTAACAGGATGCGGACAAGGTGCTGATCAAGGTGGCGGAACAACAGAAGGAAAAGACAGCATAATAGTTGGCCAGGGGGCAGACGCTAAATCTTTAGACCCACATGCAACAAATGACCAACCATCTTCAAGAGTTATGAAACAAATTTACAACACTTTAGTTACAGCTAACGAAGAAATGGAAATAGTTGAAGGATTAGCTGAAAAGTGGGAACAAACTGATGACAAAACTTGGGAATTCACTTTAAGAAAAGGTGTTAAATTCCACAATGGAGAAGAATTAAAAGCAAGCGATGTTAAATTTACACTTGATAGAATGTTAGCTTCAGACCAAGTTAAGGCTATAGTAGAAGCTATAGACACAGTTGAAGCTCCAGAAGATTACAAAGTAGTTATCAAATTAAAAGAGCCATTTGGACCTATACTACACCACTTATCTCACACTGCTGCATCTATATTAAATGAAAAAGCAGTTACAGCATCAGGAGATAACTATGGACAAGAGCCAGTAGGAACAGGACCATTCAAATTTGTATCTTGGCAATCAGGAGACAGAATCGAACTTGAAGCTAATGCTGATTACTTCGAAGGAGCTCCAAAAATAAACAAACTTACTTTCAGAAACATAACTGAAGGAACAAACAGAACAATAGCACTTGAGACTGGTGAAATAGATATAGCATATGATATCGAGCCAATCGACAAGCCAAAAGTTAGAGATAACAACAAATTAGAATTAATAGAAGAGCCATCATTATCAATAGCTTATATAGGATTTAACTTCAATAAAGAGCCTTTCAATAAGAAAGAAGTAAGACAAGCAATTAACCATGCAATAAACAGAAACGATATAATAACAGCAGTATTAAATGGTGCAGGAGAAGAAGCTGGAGCACCAATAGGACCAAGAGTATTTGGACATAACCCAAATATCAAGCCTTACGAGTACAGTGTAGAAAAAGCTAAAGAGTTATTAAAACAAGCTGGACTTGAAAATGGATTCACAACTACTATCTGGACAAACGATAACCCAGTTAGAGTTCAAATAGCACAAATAGTTCAAGCGCAATTAAAAGAAATAGGAATAGATGTATCTATAGAAACTTTAGAGTGGGGAAGTTATCTTGACAGAACTTCAAGAGGAGAACATGATATGTTCATACTTGGATGGGTTTCTGTAACAGGAGATGCTGACTACGGTCTATACAACTTATACCACAGTTCAGCAAAAGGTGGAGCTGGTAACAGAACATTCTTTGAGAACGCTAAAGTAGATGAATTATTAGAAAAAGGTAGAGTAGCAACAGATGCTTCTGAAAGAGAAAAAATATACTTTGAAGCTCAAGAAATAATAGTTGAAGAATCTCCAGTTGCTAATCTTTACTATCAAACTCAAAACGTTGGTATGCAAAGTGGAATCCAAGGATTCAAATTACATCCAGCTGGACACCACAGATTATACGGCGTAAGCTACTAAGAATATAACTTAATAAATAAAAAGTGAGACCTTGCGGTCTCACTTTTACTATATGAAGAAAGTTTTAAGAAAATGTAACAAAATGAAGAAAAAATGAAAATAATGTAACATCTTCAAAAAGTGGAAGGAGGAAGACAATGTATAAATATATACTACGTAGATTGTTAATGCTTATTCCAGTAATGCTTGGAGTAACATTTATAGTATTTTCTATTATGTACATGACACCTGGAGATCCAGCACAAATGATATTAGGTGAAAGTGCACCAGAAGCATCTTTACAAGCATTAAGAGAAGAGATGGGATTAAATGATCCATTTATAGTTCAGTACGGAAGATTTGTAAAAAATGCAGCTACAGGACAATTTGGAAGATCTTATATAACAAAGAGAGAAGTTTTCTCTGAAATTCTTGGTAGATTCCCAGCAACGCTTCAACTTGCTACTACAGGAGTATTAGTTGCTGTAATTATAGGTATACCTGTTGGAATTATATCAGCTACAAAGCAATACTCTTGGTTTGATAGCGTGAGTATGATAGGGGCATTACTTGGAGTTTCGATGCCTAACTTCTGGCAAGGTCTAATGCTTATACTATTATTCGCAGTAAATTTAAGATTATTACCATCAGGTGGATATGGTGGATTTGAATACTTTATACTACCAGCACTTACACTTGGTACAAGTTCAGCAGCTATAATAACTCGTATGACTCGTTCTTCTATGCTTGAGGTAATACGTCAAGACTATATAAGAACGGCTAGAGCTAAAGGGGTTGCAGAAAATAAGGTTGTAAACAAACATGCTCTTAAAAATGCACTTATTCCAATTATAACTGTTGTTGGTTTACAGTTTGGGTACTTACTTGGAGGAGCTGTTTTAACAGAAACTGTTTTCTCTTGGCCAGGAATAGGAAGATTACTTGTTGATGCAATAAGACAAAAAGATACACCGATGGTTCAGGCAACTGTTGTTTTTATAGCGGTTACATTCAGTATAGTAAACTTAGGTGTTGATATATTATATTCATTCGTTGATCCAAGAATAAAATCACAATATAAGTAAATCGGATAGTAAAGGAGGTTTGAAAAATGGATAACACAGTTAATGGACAAGCTATAGAAACGAGCAAAGCTAAGAAAAGAAGTATATGGGCTGAAGTTATTAGAAGAATGGGTAAAAATAAAATGGCTATGATTGGATTAGGAATATTAGTTATATTAGTATTATTAGCATTATTTGCTGATATCATAGCTCCGTATGATGAAGTAGCTATAAAGCAAAATCTTGCACTTAGATTACAAGGCCCAAGTGCACAACATATATTAGGAACTGATGAATTCGGAAGAGATATATTTGCTAGAATTATCCACGGAGCGAGAGTTTCTTTACAAGTAGGACTTGTTGCTGTTGGTATATCTATACTTATAGGCGGTACTTTAGGAGCTATAGCAGCATACTACGGTGGAACTTTAGATAATATAATAATGAGATTTATGGATATATTACTTGCTGTTCCAAGTATATTACTTGCAATTGCAATAGTTTCAGCATTAGGACCAAGCTTATTTAACTTAATGCTTGCAATCGGTATATCTTCTGTACCATCTTATGCAAGGATAGTTAGAGCATCTGTTTTATCTATTAGAGATCAAGAGTTTATAGAAGCTGCAAGAGCTATAGGGGCGAATGACTTTATAATCATAACAAGACATATAATACCAAATGCATTAGCTCCAGTTATTGTTCAAGGAACACTAGGAGTTGCGGGGGCAATTCTTTCAACAGCTGGACTTAGCTTTATAGGACTTGGTATTCAACCACCAGCACCAGAATGGGGATCGATGCTTGCAGGGGGAAGAGCTTATCTTAGAGATGCTTGGCATGTAACAACATTCCCAGGTCTTGTAATAATGATTACTATATTAGCATTAAACCTACTAGGTGACGGATTAAGGGATGCATTAGACCCTAAATTAAAGCAATAGTACCATAGCTTGAAGGGAGTGTATAATATGAGCGATAAATTATTGGATATAAAAAATCTGACTATTCACTATATAACTGAAGATGGAATTGTTAAGGCTGTTAATGGAATAGATTTAGATCTAAAAAAAGGAGAAACATTAGGACTAGTTGGAGAAACAGGAGCAGGAAAAACAACTACTGCTTTAGGGATAATGAGATTAGTTCCTAATCCTCCAGGAAAAGTTTTAAGTGGGGAAATATACTTTGAAGGAAAAGATATATTAAAATCTTCTGAAGCTGAGATGAGAAAAATCAGAGGTAATAAAATATCTATGATTTTCCAAGATCCTATGACATCTTTAAACCCTGTTATGACTGTAGGAGAGCAAATTTCAGAGGTTATAGAGATACATGAAGGATTAAGTAGACAAGAAGCGATGGAAAAAGCTAAAAAGATGCTTGAACTTGTTGGTATACCAGGAGCTAGATATGTTGACTATCCACACCAATTCTCAGGTGGTATGAAGCAAAGGGTTGTAATAGCTATAGCACTAGCGTGTAATCCTCAGCTTTTAATAGCGGATGAGCCAACTACTGCACTTGACGTTACAATTCAGGCTCAAGTACTTGAAATGATGAAAAATCTTAAAAAAGAATTTGAAACTGCTATGATATTAATTACACATGACTTAGGAGTTGTTGCTGAGGTATGTGATAAAGTAGCAATTATGTACGGTGGAGAAGTTATAGAATCAGCTTATTTAGAAGATTTATTCAATAATCCAAAACACCCATATACAGTAGGATTATTCGGATCTATCCCTAACTTAGATGAAGAAGTTGAACGTTTAAGTCCTATAAAAGGATTAATGCCTGACCCAACTAATTTACCATCTGGATGTCCATTCCATCCAAGATGTCCGAAAGCAACAGAATTATGTAAAACTCAAGTTCCTAAAAATACTGATTTGGGAAATGGTCATAAAGTAAGATGTTTAATATATGAAGGACTTGTAGAAGCATAGGAGGTGGAAAAAATGGCAGAAAAATTACTAGAGGTAAGAAATCTTAAAAAGTACTTCAAAGTTAAGAATGGTCTTTTACATGCGGTAGACAATGTAAATTTCTTTATAAATAAAGGAGAAACTTTAGGGGTAGTTGGAGAGTCTGGTTGTGGAAAATCTACTACTGGTAGAGTTGTTTTAAGACTACTTGAAGCTACAGACGGAGAAATACTATTCGAAGGAAAAAACATAAGAGAGTATAACAGTAATCAATTAAGAGATTTGAGAAAAGAGATGCAAATAGTATTCCAAGATCCATATGCATCGTTAAATCCAAGAATGACAGTAAGTGAGATAATAGCAGAGCCACTTAAAATACACAAATTAGTAAACAGTAAGCAGGAGTTAGATAGCAAAGTATCTAAACTTATGGAAACTGTTGGACTTGCTGAAAGACTATACAATGCATATCCACATGAGCTAGACGGTGGAAGAAGACAAAGGATAGGTATAGCAAGAGCGTTAGCTGTTGATCCTAAGTTTATAGTATGTGATGAGCCAGTTTCTGCACTTGACGTTTCTATCCAAGCACAGATACTAAACCTAATGCAAGATCTTCAGCAAGAATTTGGATTAACATACATGTTTATAACTCACGATTTATCAGTTGTAAAGCATATATCTGATAACATTGCAGTTATGTACCTTGGACAAGTAGTTGAGCTTACATCATCAAAAGAATTATTCAAAAATCCAGTTCATCCATATACAAAAGCGTTACTTTCAGCTATACCAGTACCTAGCTTAACTCATAAGAGAGAGAGAATACTTTTAAAAGGAGAGATAACATCTCCAATAAATCCTGCACCAGGATGTAGATTTGCAAAGAGATGTCCTCATGCTCATGATAAGTGCTTTAATGAGGAGCCACCTCTAAAAGATATCGGAAATGGACACTTTGTAGCTTGTAACTTAGCTTATTAATAATGTATTATAAGACAAGGGTATTACCCTTGTCTTATTTTCTTTGAGTAGGGGGAGAACTATGAGTGAGAGAAGTATAATATTAGAAAATGAAAAGATAAGTAGACTTTTAATTAATCTATCACTACCTGCGACTGTGGGAATGATAGTAAATGCTCTTTATAATATAGTAGATGCTATATTTATAGGAAGAGGGGTTGGAACACTTGCTATAGGGGGGCTTGCTGTTGTATTTCCTATACAAGTAATAATAATGGGGTTTTCACAGATGATAGGTATAGGTGCAGCTTCTACAGTATCTAGAAGCCTAGGTAGTAAAGATGATAAAAGAGCAGATAAGGCTGTAGGAAATGCTTATTTTGCTGTTATAGTTATAAGTCTTGTAATAACATTATTTGGGCTTATTTTTATAGACAATTTATTACTATTCTTTGGTGCTACACAAACTATTTTACCTTATGCTAAAGACTATATGTCTATAATATTATTAGGAAGTATATTTTCTATGTTTGCAGTTTGTTCAAATAATCTGGTAAGGTCAGAGGGAAATGCAAAAGTTGCGATGTTTACAATGATTATAGGAACAGGTCTTAATATAATTTTAGACCCTATATTAATATTTATATTTAAACTAGGGATAAAGGGAGCAGCAATCGCAACAGTAATTTCTCAATTTGCTTCATTCATATTTATAATTAAATATTTATATAGTGGAAAAAGTTCGCTAAACGTAAAATTTCATAATATGAAGCCTGACAAGGAAATTTTATCAGAAATATTTACTGTTGGCTTTTCTGCATTTGTAAGGCAAGTAGGTGGAAGTATAGTTGCTATAGTATTAAATAACTCATTGAAACTTTATGGAGGAGATGTTGCTATATCTACATTTGGGATAGTGAACAGAATAACTATGTTCTTGTTTATGCCACTATTTGGAATAATACAGGGTATGCAGCCTATAGCAGGTTTTAACTATGGAGCAAGGAGAGTTGATAGAGTACAAGAAGTAGTTAGACTATCTATAATAAGTACAACTGCTATGGCAACATTTGGAGTTATAATTGGACAACTGTTTCCACAAGCTATAATGACTGTTTTTACACAGGATGATACACTAATAAAAGATGGATCAACAGTGCTAAGAATTGTAATAGCTATGGTACCTATAGTTGGTTTTCAAGTAGTTGGTGCTGCATTATTTCAATCCTTAGGAAAGGCAGTACCGTCTATAATACTATCACTTCTTAGACAAATAATTTTTCTAATACCTTTAGTATTAACGCTACCAAGAATATTTGGGCTCACAGGTATTTGGATATCGTTTCCAATAGCTGATTTGTTATCCACTATAGTTACTAGCGTATTACTAAAGAATGAAATGAAAAAAATAAGTGCAGAGCCAAGACAAATATAGTATATATAAAAGAATATGTGTCAATAATCCTACAAAAAGACTTAAATTAAAAGGTGAGGTTATGAGTTCTGTAGGATTAGTGCTTCAAGGTGGAGGAATGAGAGGCATATATACATCTGGAGTATTAGACTTTTTTATGGAAAAAGATCTTTACTTTCCTTATATAATTGGAGTTTCTGCAGGAGCGTGTAATGGTTGTGCTTACGTATCTAAACAAATCGGTTTTGCTAAGAAAATGTATTTAGATTATATTTATGACCCGAGATATATAAATTACAAAAATGTATTCAAAGGAAAAAGTGTATTAGGAATGGATTTTATATTCGATGAAATACCTAATAGTGTAAATCCATTTGACTTTGAATCGTTCAAATCTTCTAATCATAGATTTATAGTAACTACAACAGATTACACAACAGGTGAGCCTGTGTATTTTGATAAAGATGAATGCGATGATATTTTTATGGCTATAAGGGCGTCAAGTAGCATACCATTTATAACACCTCCAGTAAACTTTTCGGGAATGCAGCTTATAGATGGCGGAGTATCAGATCCTATACCTATAAAAAAGTCACTTCAAGATGGAAATGAATCGAATGTAGTTGTTCTGACAGATGGAAATTATATGAATAAACCTAGGAATATTAAAAGATTAGCTTATAAAATGTACCCAAAAGATACAAAGCTTATAGATTGGGTATTTGATATGCATAGAATTAATAATGATGCTCTAGACTATATAAATAGCTTAGAATGTGAAAATAAGGCTATTGTTATAAGTCCTAGCAAACATATAAAAATGGGAATAGTAGATAAAAATAGATCTAAACTTGAAGAATTATATAACTTAGGATACCAAGATGCAAAGTCAAAATATGAAGATATAAAGAGATTATATAATTGAAATATGGTAAAATTTACTTGATAAATATGAAGTATAATAATAAAATAAGTAATTATGATTAACTGTATAAGGAGCAATAAATGAGAAACATAAAAATGACTATTCAATACGACGGTTCTAAGTATAAGGGATGGCAAAGACTTAAGAATAATGATATGACAATTCAATCAAAAATAGAAAATATACTGTCTAAAATGACTGGTGAAAATATAGAAATAATAGGTTCAGGCAGGACTGATGGAGGAGTTCATGCAATAGCTCAAGTAGCCAATTTTAAGACTAACTGCAGTATTGGTGTATCTGAAATTATGGACTATATGTACAAATACCTTCCAGAAGATATAGTAGTAACAAAGATAGAGGAAGTTAATGAAAGATTTCATTCAAGATACAATGCTAAATCAAAAACATATATATATAAGATATGGAATGATACATATCATAATCCATTCCTTAGAAAATACTATGAACATATAGATCAAAAGCTAGATATAGAGGCTATGAAAAAAGGTGCATCTTATTTGATAGGAGAGCATGATTTTAGTAGTTTTAAATCTAGTAGGTCTCAAAAAAAATCTAATGTAAGGACAGTATATTCAATAGATATTACTAGAAATGAATCTATAGTAGAAATATCTATACATGGAAATGGATTTTTACATAATATGGTTAGAATAATTGTTGGTACATTACTTGAAGTAGGACTTTATAAGAAAAGACCTGAAGATATAAAAGATATACTTCAAAAGAAAGATAGATCACTAGCAGGACCTACCGCATCACCTAAAGGGCTTTACTTATTTAATATAGAATATTAAAAAATATAAGGAGGATAAAAATGTCAAATAAGTTAACATTTTTAGATGAAAAAGGAGAAAAAATAGAGTTAGAATTAGTTGAAACTTTGGAAGTAGATGGAGAGAAGTACGCTCTGTTTGTAGAAGGTGAAAATGATGAAGATGCTTATGTATATAAGCTTGTAGAAGAAGATGGAAAAGAAAAATATGTAGTTATAGAAGATGAAGATGAGTTTGAGAAAGTATTAGAATATTATAACTCTTATTTTGATGAAGAATAAGGAGAGAGTTTTATGGATAGCTTTGAATTAGTGCTTATGGAAAAAGAAATAGAAACAGGTTTTTTATCTAAGGAGATAGAAAGTTACTCAATAAAAGGAAATGAAAATTTAGTACAGAGTATATATATGATAAATGAAGATAGTAAAGAGATTGTATATCTTATACTTACAACAGATAAAGATGTAAGTGACTGGGAATACTCTGCTATATTTGATTATTATGATGAAGAGGTATTTAAGGATGTAGTTATATCGGTAGAAGAGATACATGATAAGTACAATCCTGCTTGGAAATTAAAGTTTGGATTTATAGATTCACATGAGTCTATGCAAGAATTATTAAATAAAATATTAAGTATACATAAAAAAGAATTAGATAGTGTATACGAAGAAATAAAAGATAAAGAAGAAGAGTACAAATAAAGAGCCGCTAGGCTCTTTATTTGTAATGAATAGGAAATTATAAACTTTTTGAACCATGGATAATTTATAATTTCCGTTATGAATTTCAAAAAAGTCTACCTTTAAAATCTTTCAAAGAAAGACTTTTTTTATTATATAGATAGAGTTTTTATAGTTTCTAATGTATTTATATCTATAAGGCTAATATATGTATCTTCTATTATTGCAACAGAATGAGAGTCATCCTTAGGAATTGATGTACTTCCAGGATTAAGTACAATTAAATCACCGTCTTTGTATAGCTCTTTTATATGAGTATGTCCAGATATAAAAATATTAGATTTGAAATTCTTGGCCATTTGTATAAACTCTTCTTTTTCTTTTTTATAGCCATGGCACATAAACATTCTGAATTTACCAAGCTCTAAAAAGACATAAGGGGTTTGAATTGGATGAGTTATCACCATCTGATCAACATCAGAATCACAATTACCACACGTAAATATTATGTTGTTTAAAGTGTTTATTTTTTTTGAAAGATCCATAGGAGAATATCCATCAGGAAGAGGATTTCTAGGGCCATGGTATAAGATATCTCCCCCGTGTAGTATGTAGTCGCAGTCCTTTAAAACATCTAAGGCCTTTTCAAAGTACTTCAAACTTCCATGAGTATCACTCATAACGCCTATTTTCATAAATTTAACCTCCCATTTATAAGAATTTTTCTGACACCTTACTCCAAAACTCACCATTTTTGAGTTTAAGTAGTTTAACACCAATTTTAGATGTTTGCACTACTATTTCAACTATTTCATCAAATCTATACTCTATTCCATCTGTGACTATTAATATAGAGTTTTCGAATCTATATTCAGGAGCAACTTTTATAATAGAATCATCTGATAATATTATACTAGAGGTAAATGACCTGTAAGCAGTTGTATTTATTGGAGCTAATGGAGTTATTTGAATTAATTTCAATCTAGGATCAACTATACTACCTCCTGCTGAGTAATTATAAGCTGTAGAACCTACAGGAGTTGATATTAGTATTCCATCTCCACTAAACCTTTCTATAAAGTTATTGTCAACACTTATATTTAGGTGCACAGTTCTAGACTTATCTCCCTTTATTACAATTTCGTTTATGCCTATGGTTTCTATACAACTTTTTCTAGTGCATATAGCAGCTTCTATAGGCCTTATTTCTTGAATAAAATATTCTTCCTTCATATATAAATCTATAAACTCATCTATTTCATGTGTTTGAATATCCTGAAAAAAACCGAGATGACCTGTATTGATTCCGACTATAGGTATATCAGGGAAATTATATTCTCTAACTGTTCTTAAGAAAGAACCATCTCCACCTATACATATTATAAGTTCAGCATCATAACTAAATACATCTGGGACATAAAAGCCTATACACTCTAATTTTTGCTTGAGCATCTGAGCAGTTTGAATAGACCTTTTATAGTCATTATTTGTGATATTTATTATTCTTTTCATTAAAAAATCTCTCCTCAACTAATCACCATAAATATATTATAGCACAAAACATAAAATCTAATAGCTTGCCTATTGAAAATATAAATAATATAATACTTTTATTAGGTTTAATGCCAAAGAGGAAGGTGTTAATTTTGATAATAAAAGATTTACAAAAATATAATCTAATATCTTATAAAGTAGAACAAGAAGGCACTTTAAAGGATATACTTTTAGATAAGCTAAATCTATCTATGAGATTTTTATCTAAACTTAAAAGGGACAAGAGTGTATTTGTAAATGATAAATTTCAAAAGTATGACTATATTGCAAAAGTAGGCGACATCATAGATATAAAAATTATAGAGGAACCTAGTCATTTTGAAGCTGAGGATATGGATATCGAAATAATATATGAAGATTTTGACTTGGTAATTGTAAATAAGCCCCCATATATAGTAGTTCACCCCACAAAAAGTCATCCAAATAAAACTATAGCTAATGGAATTACAAATTACTTTAAAGATAAAGAAGAAAACCCACGAATAAGATTTGTAAATAGACTTGATATGAATACTTCAGGACTTTTGATAATTGCTAAGAATTCATATGCACATCATATACTTTCTGAAGATATGAAAGAAAATAAAATAACAAAAAAATACTTGGCAGTAGTAAAAGGTATTATTAAAGATGATTATGGAACTATAGACGCTCCTATCTATAGAGAAACTGAAGATAGTATACGTAGAACTGTAGATGAAAAAGGGCAAAGTAGCAAAACTCACTTCAAGGTAATAGAAAGATTGAATGATGCAACTGTTGTAGAACTATTATTAGAAACAGGGAGAACTCATCAAATAAGAGTTCACTTAAGTCATATGGGATATCCAATAATAGGAGATGAACTTTATGGGTATGTAGATGAAGATTTAATAAAAAGACAAGCACTTCATGCAGTAAAATTAGAACTTTATCAACCTAGAACTAAGGAAAAAATTAAGGTGAAGGCTAATATTCCAGATGATATTGCCAATTTAATAAATAAACTTAAGGGGTGAGAAAATGCAAATACACAAGTTTATAATTCACATATTAGACAAAAACAATCCTACACCTATTTTGAATGACTTTGAGGGCGAGATTAATGAACAAGTTCACGAGTTCTTTGAAAAGCATATATATAGAGCTATAAGAGATGATAACAACAAAAAGGCTAAGTTTGTAGATAGTCAAAGTGATATAAAGCAGTTATGTGAAGAAATAATTTACGATAGTAGCACATTTTTAGATAATTCAAAAGAGATAGCTATGAATTTATTTGAAAGTATGAAAAAAAGTGAAAATACTACATCTTGTGATTTAGCTATATGTCTTTACTCTATAGAAGATGATTATTATATAGGTCTTTTATTGCTTGACTACAAGAAAACATACACACATTCTATAGAGTTTGTAGAAGATAAATTTAATATAAAAATAGTAGAAAACGAAGTTGCACTCCCAAATTCTTCACAGAGGCTAAAAAGATGTGCATTCATAGGATTATCTGGAATTAATGATGATTATAATTTAATAATTTTAGATAAAGATCTTATAAAAAACCTAGACCTAGAGAATTATTTTGTTTCGAGCTTTTTAAAGTGTGAGATAATTTTAGATGATAAGGACAAAACTAGAATATTTAAAAATTCAGCTGAAAAATGGGTAAAGACAAGTCTATATGATGATATTGAGGCTGCAACTATAATTAGAGAAAGCTTAACACAAACTCTAAAAGATAAAGAACAAATAAATATAAAAGAATTTGCAGACAAAGTTATAGAAGAAGATAATTTAAGGGAAAGTTTTGTAGAGCATATATCGAAAGAAGGCATACAAGAAGGCAACTTTAATATAGACAAGAAATGGGTAGATAAAAATCTTAAAAATAAAGTTATAAAGACTGATACAGGATTTGAGATAAAAGGTAGCTCAGAAGTATTTGAAGATTATTTTAAGTATCAGACTAAGAAAAATGATGATGGAAGTATAGATATTATAATTAAGAATGTAAAATTCTATGAAGAAAAATAAAGAGGGAAAAATCCCTCTTTACTATTTATTGTTTTGGATATAGTCAGCTATATCTCCTATATTCTTGAATTTTTCAGCTTCTTCATCTGGAATTTCAACATCGAATTCGTCTTCTAAAGCCATCATTATTTCAACAGCATCTAAAGAGTCTGCTTCTAAATCATTCATTAAAGAAGTAGTTCTTGTTATAGATTCTACATCTTCAATGCCAAGTTGTTCTGCTATAATTTCTCTTATTCTTTCAAACATATTGCGTTACCTCCCTAAGTGTTATGCTTAAATTTTTAATTGTAGTTTAATACATGTTGGGATATTTTTCAATCAATTTTTAAAAAATTTATAAACTTTTTAGTAAGTTATACAAAAGGAGAACTAAAATGAGATATAGAAAAAAAATAGGTGCAAAAGAAAAATTGACTACGTACAATGATATTTTTATCCAAAAGTATAAAAATTATAAAGGTAAATGGAAAAATTTATTTCAGAATTCTAATCATATACATCTAGAGATAGGGTGTGGAAGAGGAAAATTTATAACTACTTTAGCTCAAAACAATCCACATATTAACTATATAGCTATAGAAAAGTTAGATGGTATACTTCTTGATTGTGCAAAGAAAATAGAAGAAAAAGATATAAAAAATATAAAAATCATATGTGCAGATGCTTCAGAACTTGAAGAAATATTTGATCATAAGGAGTTACAAAGAATATATATAAACTTCTGCGATCCTTGGCCGAAGAAAAGGCATTCAAAGAGGAGATTAACTTATAAAGGATTTTTAGAAATTTATACAAATTTAATGAGTGAAGATGGAGAGATACATTTTAAAACTGATAATAAAGATTTGTTTGAGTTTTCGATAAATGAATGCTGTGATTTTGGATTAAGATTAAAAAATATTTACCTAGATCTACACAAGAATGAAGAGATATCAAGGAATGTTGTAACTACAGAATATGAAGAAAAATTCAAAGGTATGGGAATGAATATATACAAGCTAGAGGCATATAGTTGGAATAATAATATATAATTTGAATATACATATAGTGTAATTAGGACAAAGGAGGAAAAACATGAAAAAATTTGTGAGCCTTTTTATACTATGTGTATTTTTATTTTTTATACTTTTAGGGTATTCTCAAAATTCAATAATAGTTTCTGTACAAGGAATAAAATCATACAATAGAGAGATAAACTTTATAGTAAGTGATTATAATAAAGATTTAATTAATGAAAATAATGTAAATGAGTACATAAATAGAGTTAAAAATATAAAGATGGGATTTTCAAATAATAGACGACCAAATATACTAAATAACTATTTTAGCATGAAAATAGACTCACTAAAATATCTATTAATGTTACTTGAAAATATAAATGATAAAGAAAATATACAAAATTACATAGATAAATATAATTATCACTCAAATGCATCACAAAAAGAAATAGAAAATATATTAAAAAGTACTTTTATAAGGGTAACATATTTACAGACTCCTACATATTATAGAAAATAGCTAGTGCTAAATAAGTGTTGTTAGGAGGTACTGATATGTTAGATAAGCTTAACTTTCTTCGTGGAGGATTGTTTTGCGATGATGACAACGAGTTTTTAATACTTATAGTTATACTGTTGCTTTTATGTTGTAGTGATAAGTGTAATTTCGGTGGATTTTGCTGTGATGATAATAATTTTATATGGATACTACTTATAGTGATACTATTATTAGGATGTGATGATTAAATAAATGAGCTAGAAATTCTAGCTCATTTTATTTTTTCTAAAACCTTAACACCTTAAAGCAAATATGCATATTATGTATAAGAAGCTACACAAAATGTAGCATTCAAGTAAATATAAAAGGGGGTAAAAGGGATGAGCTGCTGTAAAAAATCTAAGTTCTTTGATGATTTTGATGGTTGGTGGATAATAGTATTACTATTCTTATTCCTAGTTTTCCAAGACTGTACAGATATATGCATGGAAGATTGGATACCATTCCTAATTATACTACTAATTCTTTGTTCTTGTGAAGATTTAGGATGCTGCTAAAAATAAAGGGCTAAAAGCCCTTTAATTTTTTTAACACATTTATGTTAATCTGCATAGTATAAAAAAAGAAGGGATTGCCTTCTGATAAAAAATAAGGGGGTAAGACAATGAGTAGATGCAAATCTAAATGTTTCGACTTTGATGGTTGGTGGATCATAATATTATTCGCTTTATTCCTAATATTCCAAGATTGTCTAGATGATATATGCATGGAAGACTGGATACCATTCTTAGTAATACTACTAATAGTTTGTTCTTGTGAAGAATTAGGAGATTGCTGCTAGTGATTGATAAAGGGCTGATTGGCCCTTTATTTTTTTTCACACATTTATATTACTTTGCATAATATGAAGTAAGAAGGTTAGCCTTCATTAAATTTATTAAATGAAATGGGAGGTTATATTATGGGATGCAATTTCTTTAAGGATTTTGATGGTTGGTGGATCATAGTATTACTATTCTTATTCCTAGCTTTCCAAGACTGTCTAGATGATATATGCATGGAAGACTGGATACCATTCTTAATTATACTATTAATTCTTTGTTCTTGTGAAGAAATAGGAGATTGCTGCTAATACAAAGTAAGGGGCTAAAATATTAGCTCCTTATTTTTTTATTTTTTGATAACACATTTACACTTACCTGCATAGTATGAAGAAGAAGATTTTCTTCATAAAGTCTATTGATATAAAGGAGGCTATATTATGGGTTGTGGATTATTTAGAGATTTTGATGGTTGGTGGATCATAGTATTATTCTTCTTATTCTTAGCATTCCAAGAGTGTTCAGACATATGTCTAGAAGATTGGATACCATTTTTAATAGTAATATTAATACTATGCTGCTGTGACAATCTAGATTGCTAATATCATTGTAGTAACAAATTAGGCTTCAAAACATATTATGTATTAAATAGTTTAGTAAAAATAAACTAAAAAAATTTATAGGAGGTAAGATTATGGGATGTAATTTCTTCAAAGATTTTGAATGCTGGTGGATTATAGTATTATTCTTCTTATTCTTAGTATTCCAAGATTGTCTAGACGATATATGCTTAGAGGACTGGATACCATTCTTAATAATAATATTAATACTTTGTGCATGTGACGATCTATGCTAATACCTAAGGGGCTAACTATAGCCCTTTTTTTATAATTTCCGTTATGAATTTCAAAAAAGTCTACCTTTAAAATCTTTCAAAGAAAGACTTTTTTATGTATATTACATTATATTTATATAAATAAAAAATATACATGGATTGTACTAGTATAAATCCTTTTTTTTTGAACAGATTAGTGGTATAATTAGTTTTTGACAATCGTGAGAATACAAATTAAAAATAAGGGTAGAATTCAAAAATAAGAAAGGAGTGGAAAAATGACAGTTACTATAAAAGATGTAGCTAAGAAATCAGGGGTGTCGATATCTACAGTATCTAGAGTTATAAATAATTCAAAGCCTGTAAGTAACGAGATAAGACAAAGAGTAATGTCTGTTATAAAAGAAACAGGATATGTACCAAATCCTGTTGCTAGAAGTTTGGTAACCAAGAAAAGTCAACTTATAGGTGTTATAGTTCCAGATATATCGAATTTTTTCATAGGAGAATTATTGAACGGTATAGAAGAAGTGGGAAAAATATATGAATACGATATTCTTCTTTGTAATAGTTACGGAGAAATGGAAGAAGAATTAAAGTACATAAATTTATTAAAATCTAAGCAAGTAGCTGGAATAG
Source organism: Alkalithermobacter paradoxus (assembly GCA_002029295.1). GTDB lineage: Bacteria > Bacillota > Clostridia > Peptostreptococcales > Peptostreptococcaceae > Alkalithermobacter > Alkalithermobacter paradoxus. Next base: position 318,064 of record MZGW01000002.1, read on the forward strand.
TGTTTGTAACTTGGAAAATGAGTGATGAACATGTCAAAGCAATAGAAGAAGGGAATTTACCAGCTGTATACATAAGTAAAAATGCTCATAACTTTGATGTATACTCTGTTAGTATAGAAAATGAAAGAGCTGCTTATGAAATGACTAAGTATTTGATACAAAAAGGTCATACAAATATAGGATTTATAAGATCTTCTATAGAGGATGATTTAGTAGACTCTCAAAGATTTAGAGGATACAAGAACGCTTTGACTGACAGTGGCTTAGAAATAAATCAGAGAATAATAAAAGAAGGAGACACTACAAGTGAATCTGGATATTATCTAATGAATGAAATATTAGAATCTAATGATATGCCACATGCGATGTTTGCAACAAATGATGAAGTTGCTATAGGTGCTATAAATTGCATATTAGATAAGGGGTATAAAGTGCCAGATGACATATCTGTAGTAGGATTTAATGATATAAAACTAGCATCATTATATAGACCAAGTCTTACAACAATAAAACAACCTATATATGATATGGGAGCAGTTTCTATAAGAATGATAGTAAAAATGATAGATGGAGAGCAATTAGAAGATAAACATACATATTTACCATATGAACTAATCGAAAGACAAAGTGTAAAAGAAAAGAAGTAAGCATATGCTAAAGAAGTAAGCATATGCTTACTTCTTTTTAATTTGCTTAAAGTTAAATAAAAAGTAACTTAATTGAAGGAAAAATGCAAAAAATATAGAATATTTTTAATTGGTTGAAAATATTTTGGAAATTGGGGGGAATGTATGCAAACAATATATATAACAGGAAATGATCTTACAATTGAAGATATTGTAAAGGTATCAAGAGAAAATTATAAAATAGAGATAACTCCTGAAGCTATAGATAATGTACGAAAAGCTAGAGAGTTAGTAGATAAATTTGTTGATGAAGAAAAAATAGTATACGGTATAACTACAGGGTTTGGTAAATTTTCAGATGTAACCATATCAAAAGAAGAAACAAAAACGCTTCAAAGGAATCTAATAATAAGTCATGCATGTGGAGTTGGAAAACATTTTTCTGAAGATATAGTAAGAGCAATGATGCTTCTTAGAATAAATGCACTTTCAAAGGGAAATTCAGGAGTTAGACTTCAGACACTAAATACATTAGTAGAAATGCTAAATAAAGGGGTTCACCCAATAGTTCCAGAGAAGGGATCGCTAGGGGCTTCAGGTGATTTGGCTCCTTTATCTCATATGGTTCTTGTAATGCTAGGAGAAGGAGAAGCCATATATAAAGGCGAAAGATTAAGTGGAAAAGCTGCTTTAGATAAAGCTGGAATTTCTACTATAGACCTTACTTCTAAAGAAGGACTGGCACTAATTAATGGAACACAAGTAATGACAGCTGTAGGAGCACTAACTGTATATGATGCTATGAATCTTTTAAAGATTGCTGATATATCTGCAGCTCTTACTATGGAAGCCTTAAATGGTATAGTTACAGCTTTTGATGAAAAAGTACATAAAGTAAGATCTCACAAGGGTCAGATAAATACTGCTAAGAATATGTTAAGACTTCTTGAGGGAAGTAATATGACTACAAATCAAGGGCAAATAAGAGTTCAAGATGCGTACGCATTAAGGTGCATACCTCAAATTCATGGTGCAAGTAAAGATGCAATAGAGTATGTAAAAGAAAAAATAAATATAGAAATAAATTCAGCTACAGATAACCCATTAATATTCCCAGAACAAGAAGAAGTAATATCAGGTGGAAATTTTCATGGACAGCCTATGGCACTTAGTTTTGACTTTTTAGGAATAGCTCTTGCAGAACTTGCAAACGTTTCTGAAAGAAGATTAGAAAGATTAGTAAACCCAGCATTAGGTGGACTTCCTGCATTTTTAACTAAAAATGGTGGAATTAACTCTGGATTTATGATAGTTCAGTATTCTGCTGCATCACTTGTTTCAGAAAATAAAGTCTTAGCACATCCTGCTTCTGTTGATTCTATACCATCTTCAGCAAATCAAGAAGATCATGTATCTATGGGAACAATTGCAGCAAGAAAAGCTAGGGAAATATTAGAAAATGTTAGATCAGTTATTGCAATGGAAATATTAGGAGCTTGTCAAGGAATAGATTTAGCAGGAAATAAAGGTCTTGGTGTAGGTACTAAAATAGCTTACGACATAGTAAGAAAGCATACACATACAATAGAAGATGACATAGTTATGTATACAGAAATAAACAAATGTGAAGAAATAGTAAAATCTAATATATTAGTTGAAGAAATAGAGAAAGTTATAGGAAAACTAGATTAAGGAGGGAAAAAAATGATTTCAAATATTGACATTTCAAATGCTATGACTATAAAACTAGAAAGCACTTTGCCTGATATGCCAGAATTTGTAGAAGGCATTAGAAGAGCACCAAAGAGAGAGCTTACTTTAACTAAAGACGAAATAAAATTATCACTTAAAAATGCACTAAGATATATACCAGAGGAGCTTCACGAAAAATTAGCTCCAGAATTTTTAGAGGAACTTTTAATTAAAGGTAGAATATATGGATATAGATTTAGACCACAAGGCAATATAAAAGCAAAGTCTATAGATGAGTATAAAGGGAATTGCATAGAAGGAAAAGCATTCCAAGTTATGATAGATAATAACTTAGATTTTGATATAGCACTTTATCCCTATGAACTTGTTACATATGGAGAAACAGGTCAAGTTTGTCAAAACTGGATGCAGTATGTATTGATTAAAAAATATTTAGAAGTATTAACTGATGAGCAGACATTAGTAATTAACTCAGGACATCCAGTAGGATTATTCAAGTCTAGCCCTGAAGCTCCAAGAGTTATAGTTACAAATGGTCTTATGATAGGAATGTTCGATGATGGTGAAAACTTCAATAGAGCAGCTGCACTTGGTGTTGCAAATTATGGTCAAATGACTGCAGGAGGGTGGATGTACATAGGACCTCAAGGTATAGTTCATGGAACATATAACACTATACTAAATGCAGGAAGACTTATACTTGGAATACCAGAAGATAGTGACCTAAGAGGTAGGTTATTCGTAACTTCAGGACTTGGGGGAATGAGTGGAGCACAAGGAAAAGCTGTAGAAATAGCAAATGGAGTAGGAATAATAGCTGAGGTTGACTACTCAAGAATAGAAACTAGATACTCTCAAGGATGGGTAAGTAAAATAGCTAGAAGTAGCCAAGAAGCATTTGCTATTGCAAGAGAATATATGGATAAAAAAGAAAAATGTGCAATAGCTTATTATGGAAATATAGTAGACCTTCTAGAGTATGCACTAGAAAATAACATACATATAGACTTGCTTTCTGATCAAACTTCCTGTCATGCTGTATACGAAGGTGGATATTGTCCTCAAGGATTGACATTTGAAGAAAGAACAGAATTACTTTCTAGGGATAAAAAGAAATTCAAAGAATTGGTAGATAAATCTCTTATACGTCACTATGAAATAATAAAGACTTTGAGTGAAAGAGGAACTTACTTCTTTGACTATGGAAATAGCTTTATGAAAGCTGTTTATGATGCAGGTGTAAAGGAAATAGCTAAAAATGGAATAAATGAAAAGGATGGATTTATATTCCCATCTTATGTTGAAGATATATTAGGCCCACAATTATTTGATTATGGATATGGTCCATTTAGATGGGTGTGTCTAAGTGGAAAACATGAAGATTTACTAAAAACTGACAAAGCAGCCATGGATTGTATAGATCCAAACAGAAGATATCAAGATAGAGATAACTATATATGGATAAAAGATGCTGATAAAAATAAATTAGTAGTCGGAACACAAGCTAGAATACTTTATCAAGATGCTATGGGAAGAACTAAGATAGCTCTTAAATTCAATGAAATGGTTAGAAATGGAGAAATAGGACCTGTAATGCTTGGAAGAGATCACCACGATACAGGAGGAACAGATTCACCATTTAGAGAAACTTCTAATATTAAAGATGGAAGCAATATAATGGCTGAAATGGCAACTCACTGTTTTGCTGGGAATGCAGCAAGAGGTATGAGCTTAATAGCACTTCATAATGGTGGAGGAGTTGGAATAGGAAAATCAATAAATGGTGGATTTGGTATGGTTTTAGATGGCAGTGAAAGAGTTGATGAGATACTAAAAAGAGCTATGCCTTGGGATACAATGTGTGGTGTTTCAAGACGTGCTTGGGCAAGAAATGAAAATTCTATATCTACTTGTATGGAATACAACGAAATGAACAAAGGAAAAGATCATATAACGCTTCCTTATATAGCTAGCGATAGCTTAATAACAAATTTAGTTGATAAAGCATTTGAAAATAAATAAAAAGGAGGATTTATTATGAAAAAAGTAGTACAGTGCGTTCCAAACTTTAGTGAGGGTAGAGATTTAGACAAAATAGAAAGAATAGTTCAGCCTTTTAGAGGTAAAGAAGGGGTAAAACTTGTAAATTATGAACCAGACAAGGACTATAATAGAGTAGTTGTAACTGTTCTTGGAGAACCTGAAGCTGTGAAAAAGGCTGTTGTTGAAGCTATAGGAGTTGCAACTGAAGAAATAGATATGACAAAGCATACTGGACAACATTCAAGAATGGGAGCATCTGACGTAGTTCCATTTATTCCAGTTAAGAATATGACTGTTTCTGAAGCAGTAGAATTATCTAAAGAAGTTGCAAAGGAAATAAGTGAAAGGTATAATATACCAGTGTTTCTATATGAAAAGTCAGCAACAACTCCAGAAAGAGAAAATTTAGCAACTGTTAGAAAAGGACAATTTGAGGGAATGGAGGAAAAGTTAAAAGATCCTAATTGGAGGCCAGATTTTGGACCGAATACTATTCATCCAACAGCAGGTGTAACAGCAGTTGGAGCTAGAATGCCTTTAGTTGCTTACAATATAAATCTTGGAACTACAAATATAGAAATAGCCAATAAAATAGCAAAGGCTATAAGACACTCAAATGGTGGATTTAGATATTGCAAAGCTGGAGCTGTAGAAATGCCAGAAAGAGAAATAGTTCAAGTGACCATGAATCTAACAGATTATACAAAAACATCTATATATAGAGTTTTTGAAACTGTAAAAATGGAAGCTAAGAGATATGGAGTACCTGTTGTGGGTAGTGAGATAATAGGGCTTGTTCCTATGGAAGCTTTAGTAGATTGTGCTTCTTACTATTTAGGACTTGAAGGATTCTCTATGGACAAAGTATTAGAATCTAGTTTAATGGAGTAGATAAAAATGAAAGCTGACTTAATTATAAAAAACATAGGAAACCTAATTACTATGAGAGGCGAAAATAAGCCTAGAGTAAAAGAAAGCATGAAAGATATAGAAATAATAAAAGATGGATATGTAGCTATAAAAGACGGAAAGATTTTAGATTTAGGAAAAGGATTAAATGAAGATTTAATAGGAAATGATACACAGGTGCATGATGCTAAGGGGTTAACTGTAACCCCTGGCCTTATAGATGCTCATACGCATTTAGTACATGGAGGTTCAAGAGAGAATGAATTTTCACTAAAAATAAGTGGAGTTCCATATCTTGATATACTAAAAAATGGTGGAGGAATATTAAGTACTGTTAGGGCAACAAAATCTGCATCATTTGATGAATTATATAATAAAGCAAAGAAAAGTCTAAACACTATGCTTTCATATGGAACTACAACAGTTGAAGCTAAAAGTGGTTATGGACTTGATATAGATACTGAAATAAAACAGCTAGAAGTTGCTAAGAAATTGAATGAAGATCATCCTGTAGATATAGTATCTACTTTTATGGGAGCACACGCTATACCTACAGAATATAAGGGTAATCCTGAAGAATATGTAAATATAGTCATAAATGAGATGATGCCTAGAGTTAAAGAGTTAGACTTAGCAGAGTTTTGTGATGTATTCTGCGAGGATGCTGTTTTTACAGTAGACCAAACTAGAAGAATACTTAATAGTGCAAAAGAGCTTGGATTTAAAGTGAAGCTTCATGCTGATGAAATAGTATCATTAGGAGGAGCAGAACTTTCAGCAGAATTAAAAGCGATATCTGCAGATCATTTGATGGCTGCAAGTGAGCAAGGAATGAGGGAAATGGCCCAAAATAACGTAATAGCAAATCTGCTGCCAGGAACTTCTTTTAGTCTAATGAAAAACTATGCTGATGCAAGAAAAATGATAGAACTTGGGGTACCTGTATCATTATCTACAGATTATAATCCAGGAAGTTGCCCTACTGAAAATATTCAATTCATAATGCAGCTAGGCTCTTTAGGTCTTAAAATGACCCCAAGTGAAGTATTAACTGCTGTTACAATAAATGCTGCATTTGCAATAGATAAAGCAGATCAAATAGGGTCACTGGATATAGGAAAGAAGGCAGATTTAGTTATATTTGATGCTCCTAATATAGAGTATATAATATACCATTTTGGAATAAATCATGTAGATAGAGTGTATAAAGAAGGTAAGCTTGTTGTAGAGAATGGAAATGTAGTGTATTAAAGGAGGTAATCATGAACTTAGTTGATTTAACAATTAGGAATTTCAGTGATGAAGTAGATTCATCATCTCCAGCTCCTGGTGGGGGATCTGTTTCAGCACTTGCATCAAATTTAGGTGTTAGCTTGGCTAGAATGATGGGAAATTTAAGCTTTGGGAAGAAAAAATATGAAGCTTTAGAAGAAGATATAAAAGAAGAATTCAAATCTAGATTTGATAAATTAGGTCAAATTAGAGATGAGTTTCTAAATCTTGTAGATGAAGATACGAAATCTTTCAATGAAGTTATGAAAGCATTTAAGCTTCCTAAAGAAACTGAAGAAGAAAAAAGCTTAAGAAAAGAAGCTATACAAAGTGCAACTATAGGATCTATAGAAGTTCCTTTAAAGACGGCTAAACTTTCTTTAGAATCATTAAAATGCATGGAGTATTTTATTGACTATGGAAATCAAAATGCAGTAACAGATTTAGGAGTTGGAAGTCTTTTAGTGTATACTGGACTTGAAGGAGCAATTCTTAATGTAAAGATAAATTTATCTGGCTTAGATGATGCATCTTTAGCTGATAAATTAAGAACTGAGTGCGAACAAATAATGAGCGAAGGAAAACAAATAAAAGATAGCTTATTAGAAAAAGTACATAATAAATTAGCTTAATATAAAAAGAAAACTTATGAATGATATTATCCCCTTAAAGTAGACAATTAACAAAAGAAACCATCTAGCATGTGGTACATAGTTGTTAATATCACTTTATGGGGATTTTTACGTTAAAAAACAATTACTACTATAACTACTAAAACTTGATGTTACTGAGTCTAAAGAATTCGGAAAAACTTAGGCATGTTAAATAGAAGGTGGGCACTTGGGAAATGTATCCATAAGTACAACCGTTTCATATATTGAAGTAAGGAGGGATGTGTATGGATCATATACTATCAGAAAAAATAAAAAATAAGGAAGCTAAAGTAGGAGTAGTAGGGTTAGGGTATGTTGGGTTACCTCTTGCAGTTGAACTAGCAAACAGTGGATTTAATGTTTTTGGAATTGATATATGTGAAGAAAAAATAAATATGCTCAAATCCAAGAAATCATATGTAATAGATATCAATAGTGAAGTTATCGAAGAATTAATAGATAAAAAACTATCTGTAGGCAGCGATTTTACTATAGTATCAAACCTTGATATAGTAATAATCTGTGTACCAACTCCGTTAAATGAAGCAAAGGAACCAGATTTATCATATATTGTGGATTCAGTAAAAGAAATAAGAAGATATTTGAAAAAAAGAACATTAATAATACTAGAGAGTACTACGTATCCCGGCACAACTGAAGAATTAATTATAAATTCTATAGAAGAAGAAAAAAGCTTTAAAATAGGTAAGGATTTTTTTGTATGTTACTCACCTGAAAGGGTAGATCCAGGCAATAAAAAGTTCAATATAACAAATACCCCGAAAGTTATTGGAGGTGCTACTAAGACATGTCTTGAGCTAGGTATACTTTTATATAGCTCGTTTGTAGAAAAGATAGTTCCAGTAAGTTGTATAAAAGTAGCTGAAATGGTTAAGTTGTTTGAAAACACATTTAGGAGTATAAATATTGCACTAGTAAATGAACTAACACAAACTCTGGAGAGAATAGGAATAAATATATGGGAAGTGATTGATGCTGCAAGTACTAAACCATTCGGCTTTTTTACTTTTTATCCAGGTCCAGGTATAGGTGGTCATTGTATTCCATTAGATCCTATATATCTATCTTGGAAAGCTAAAAAATCTAACTATTATAATAGATTTATTGAGTTAGCAAGCGATATAAATTCTAATATGCCTAGATATGTAGTAAGTCAAGTTACAGATATACTTAATAACTTAGGAAAATGCATTAGAGAGTCAAATATATTGTTAGTAGGAGTTGCATATAAAAAGGATATTGATGACTTAAGAGAGTCTCCAGCAATAGAGATATTTAATCTTTTAGAAGAAAAAGGCGCTAGTGTATCTTATTACGACACATACATTAGTTATTTCACTAATAATGGTAAAGTAGTATACTCGATTGAACTAACAGAAGAAATTTTAAATGAATTTGATTTAGTCATTATAACAACTAACCATAGCAATATTGACTATGAATTTATATTAAGTAATTCTGAAATAGTTTATGACACGAGAAATGTCACATCAAAATATAGTAGTGATAAGAGCATATTGTTAGGTAGGCATATAAATAGTTATACACATTAAAAAGGGGGTGTTTGAACTGAGTAAATATATTGAACCTATAAAATCAAGTGGAAATGGAATTGTTTTTGCACCAACAAATGGGGTAGGACTTGGTCATCTTACAAGAACACTGAGCATTGCTAAAAGAGTAAAAAAACTGGATCCTAGAAGAGAAATAATATTTTTTTCTACAAGTCCAGCTATGCACTTAGTTTTAGAAGAGGGTTTTTTTGGATATCACCTTCCCTCAAAAGAACTATTCCCTAAAGACACTACACCAAGGCAGTGGGATCATCTATTACAAGAACATTTAATGATGATATTTAAGTCACACAGACCAAGTGTATTAGTTTTTGATGGAGCATATCCATACAATGGGCTTATTAATTCGATGAAAGAAGCACAATTAAAAGGAGCTTGGATAAAGAGACATGAATATAAGGGGATAACTGAAAGTATATCAATAGATAGAGAAAGATATTTTAATCATATAATAAAAACTAGAGAAGCAGGAAAACATTCATTAGTAGAAAAAAATGGGTATTATTATTGTGATCCTCCTATTTTGTTGGAAGAAAAAGAACTTTTAGATGCAAATGAAATAAGAAGGCAATGGAAAATCCCAAACGAGTATAAAATTGTTTACGTACAGCTAGGAGCAGGAAATATTAATGACATTAAGTCTACGATATATATTATACTTAATATTTTAAGGAAAAGGGAAGACATATTCATAGTTATAGGAGAGTCTATAATAGGGAAAAGGCTAAATATTGCTGATGAAAGAATACAAGTGATTAGAGATTATCCAAACTCAAGGTATTTTAAGGCTTTTGATTTAGCTATATCGGCAGCTGGATATAACACTTATCATGAATTGATGCACTTTGGGGTACCATCAATTTTAGTTCCTAATATATATACAGAAGCAGATGATCAGATATCAAGAGCTATGTATGCACAAAATATAGGAGCAGCAATTTCTTTGATAAATCCAACAGAAGTAGATTTTGAAAAAGCAATTGAGAAAGCACTCGATCCAGAAAATAATAATAAAATGAAAAGTGCTGCAAAATCTTTGATGAGTGAAAATGGAGCTGATCAGGTAGCTGAGCTATTGTTACAAATCTAAGCTCCATATAAAGGGGAGATTGGTTTGAAAGCTAATTACACATACAATGAAGGATTACTAAAATTATATTTTACAATTGATGAAGATGACACACCTATTTATCAGAATATAAAAATGGTTAAAAACATTGTTGAAATAAAACTTCCTAAAGATCTAGATATAAATAAAGTTCATCCTGATATATTAGCACTCAGTATTATACTCATAAGTTATCCATTTATAAAAAGTAAACTAACATTACCATTTGGAGTAAGCAAGGTTTTCCACGACCATTTTGAAGATGTTGGAAGAAAAGAAATATTTCCTATAGATTATAATCTTAAGCCAAGAGAAGTACCTTTAAACGGTGTACCAGCCTTAGCATACAGTGGAGGTATAGACTCGACTGCAGCACTAACACTTATGCCTAGAACAACTGTTGCAGTATTTTTGGACAGAATACAGCCGGAAGCTAAAAAAAATATATATAACAAAGAAGCTGCTCATTATGCTTGTAAATCGTTAAGAAAGCTTGGAAGAAGTGTATATATGATAGAAAGTGATTTAGAGTATATTAGAGAACCTGTAGGGTTTCCAGTAGATATAGCAGTTGCTGTTCCTATACTTCTATTGGCTGATTATATAGGATTTGATAGTGTTGCTTTTGGCACACTATCGGGTGCATATAAAATATACAATCCTACATTTAGAGAATATTCTAAGGCATTCCATTATAGATTGTGGGGTAAATGTTTTGAAATTATAGGAATACCTTTTAATCAAGTAACATTAGGATTAACTGAGATATGTTCCACTAAAATAGCTATTAAATCGCCTTATTATGACTTTACACAATCGTGTATGAGAGGAAAAATAAAAAATCCTTGTTTGGGGTGTTGGAAATGTTTTAGAAAAATATTATTGATGAAGATTCTATCTCAAGAAGATATAGACGATATGCTTTTAGATAAGTTATTTAAAAGCAATGTACAATATTCTTTGTTTAAATTTCCTATTAAAGAAGAGAGCACTATTGCGTATATTTGTTCGAGATACAAAGGAGAGCATTTTTTAATGAGTTTATTAAATAAAGCAACACAAGGAGATACTCTAAGTTTAGATTGGGCAGAGAAATGGTATAGCCATTCTATAGAAATATTACCGGAAAAGTATCGTAATTTTGTTAGAACCCAAATAGTAAAATATGTTGATGTTATGACTGAAAACGAAGAAAATTATATGAAAAATTTAGATTTATATGAACTGACAAAATCTGAAGCCTATAAAAAAAATGTTGATAATTTTATAAAGGCTCTGAAAGAGTATAATAATTTGTAGTACAATAAAGTGTGTACTTATACGTATTAGGTACACACTTTATTATTAATATTATTTATTTATCTTCTTTAAAACTTGATCTAATTTTTTCTTTTGATTATCATTAAGTAATGTTTTCAACTTTTCAAGAATCTTGGCTTGCTCTTCAGAGTTTTTTCCTTTACTAAGATTTTTTAATTCATTTAGCAGTTCATCTTCAGATTTACCTTCATATTTATTTTTGATTTTTTTTAGTTTCTCCTTATCCATTTTCATAGATACACCCCCTCTTTTTATATGTATATGAAACAATCAAAAAAAAAGTAACCAAATTAAGAAAAACAACATAATATATAGAATGAATAATACTATTTAATAGGAGGTGTTATGTATTGGATAATAAGGCATTGTTAATAGGATTATCTATATTATTACTAAAAGATGGAAATATTAAAGATATAGTTAAAGATAATAAGTTTAGAGGTTTAATAGATTTAGATGATGAGAGTATGGAAAGAAGTATAGAACTTTTATCTAGAAGCAAAAAGTATGTTAATAAGGAAGAAAGAATATTGCTTAGTAGAGCTGAAAATGCACTAGAATTAGTACATAAGATAAGAAAATTAAATAATGTAGAGGAAATAGATGAAGGTGTAGATAAATTAGAATTCTTTAGAAGTATGGATAAAAAAGACAAAAGAGATATGATGATAAAGGAAATGATAGATATTCTACCTGAAGGAAGCAAAAGAAATATAAGTAAAGCTTTAGATATTAGGAGCAAAATTTCATTGCTAAAATCTTTAGTGGATTTAGGTGATGGAGAGGGCTTGCTTAACTCTAAAAATATAGGAAATATGAAAATGCTTGGAGAATTATTCAGAGAACAAAAGCAAGAAGAGAAAGAAGAAATATAAAACTGTAAAATATGTTTAAAATTTTCATAAATTTCCATGTGAAAATAGTTTTAAAAAATTACAAATTGGTATATAATAATAACAAATAAATCACATCCTGAAGTATTCGTATATGCCTATATAAATTCAACCTACAAATTGTATACGGGAGCTTGAGTTCTATACTGGATGACATGCCACCTTAGGAAGTGGAAGACAGAATGTATAGACAAAGCACCCACCTAGGTGAACCTGGGTGTGAATTTAGTAGGTAAACGGTACTTCGGGTTAAAGAGGCTCAAAATGAGCCTCTTTTTATTTTGCATTAAAATATTATTGACAAACTGTGAATATAATTTATAAAGTATCTGTTTCTAAAGGGGGTGTAGGGATGGATTTAAATCAATTTAAGAAATATATAATAAATAAAGATTCAAATATATATTCATTTTTCATAAAAGATAATATTTTATATATGGAAATTATCAAGGAACATAAGTTGATAGACACAAAAATTATCGTAGAAAATATAAAATGTTTTTGTGTTGAAGATTATGGTGAGTGTATAAACATAGTGTATGTGGATTTATTGGGAAATCTAGTGTATTTAAGATATTCAGATGTAGACATAAAAAAAGATAATTTATTAATGTTAGATATAGAAAATAACAGATTTAAGAACATAAAATTCATTATAAGTGATAAAAATTTAAATATATTTATACTTACCTCGAAGATGGAATTAGGTAGTAGATATAGTCTTATTCACTATTTAATTAGCAATAATACTTTAGAGAAATACAAATTAGGAGAAGTTGTAGATGATGAATATGATGTTTATGCTATTGATGTAGATAGTGAAAGTAATATACATTTAATATATAGGTCTTTTGATAGTGATAAGGTACAATTATATTATAGAATGTTCAAAAAGTCTTATAAAAGATGGTTAATTCCTGATAAAATAAGTGATAGAAACTCAGATACTAGGCATATGAATTTGATTATTGATACAAATGATTATATACATATATTTTGGTCATCAATCAAAGGAAAAAGAATGAATTCAAATTACATATTTAAAAAGGTAGATAGAAATTCACTTTCAAATTGGCAAACATCTGATAGTTTCAAACCTATAATGGGAGAGTTTGAAGATCCTATATTAATTCAATTAAACGATGATATAAAGCTTTTTTGGAAACAAAGTAATAAATCATACTGCATAAAAGCAAAAGTTGGAGAATATATGTGGGATAACATAAAAACATCAAATTATAGTATAAATTATGATTTAGAACATAGTATATACACAGAAAAAAAATGTAACAATATAGATGCTAAATGTTTTACGCCCGTAGCAAATGAGATAGCTGAAACGGCTATGCTTAATATGAAGATGGAAGAATTAAATACATTAGAAGAATTTAATATTAGTTTAAATAAACAAAACTTATGCTTTGATTTTGAGAGTATGATTATTGAACATAGTAGAGATATAAATCCTTATATTCGAGCAAGTAACATAATTTCTGATATACTTTCTAAAGAAGAGGTGTTATCGAAGGAAGATTTCGACTATGAAATAAAAAGAATAAATAAAGAATTAAGATCACTTGAATATGAATTTGAGCAAGATATAAATGATCTTAGAAAAAATTACTTCAAGCTAAGCGAAAAAATTGAACTTCTATCAGTTCAAAATCGTAAACGTCATGAAAAATCACAAGGATATTTATATTATAATAAATTAAGAGGATATATAAAAAATATAATGGTATTACTAAAGGCTGGGAGAGATTAGTAAGTAGCCTTTAGTAATTAAGCAGTGCAAATGAATATCTTTTTTTAAGAATAGATTCTATTAGAGGTTGGAGAATTGATAGTGTTTGTTCTGTTTCATGAAGTAATATTATAGCACCATCATGAAGATTGTTTAAAACATTATTTATTATTTTTTCTGGTTCATGTTCTAATTCCCAATCTCTACTGTCTATGCTCCATAATATTATTTCCATATTTAAATTATTTACAACACGCAATGTATTATCATTAAAGCAGCCGAAGGGGGGTCTGAAAAATTTAGTTTTGTGATGTGTATAATTATGAATGTTATTGTTTTGAAGATTTATCTCGTTACATTGTTCAATATATGATAGACTTGAAAAATGTGGGTGTGTATATGAATGGTTTCCTATAATATGTCCGTCCGCCAAAAGCTGTGCTATGTCGTTAGATTTAGAGTCATCCATATAAATACCGCAAAAGAAAAAGTGGGCTTTAATATTATAAAAATTAAGTATATTTAGTATGGCTTTCAAATGGCTACTAGGCCCATCGTCGAAGGTTAAATAAACAATTTTTTGTCCATAATGAGGTTTTCTACGTATGAGATTATTTTTCATAAATTCCTCCAATTTATACCTATAAATTATACCTTGAAATATTTTTTCTGATTTCGTTTGTACACCAGGTTTTCTCGTATATATCAACTGCTTTACTATAGCTTTTAAAATGTGCTCTAGTTTTAACAAGTGGTTTATCTATATACAAGAATTCATATTTCATACCTAGCCTTATCCACAAGTCATAATCTTCTAGATATTTATAACTTTCGTTAAAAAGACCGACGTTAAATAAGCAATCTCTTCGTAGCATTACACTAGAAGTATTTATATAGTTTGTATAAAGTAAATATTTAAAAGCAGACTCATGATCTTTAAAACTCTTGCATTTGTAATATCTATAAATAGAATCTAAGTTATTATTTGAAATATAAAAATCTGAGTATATTAAACCGATGTTTTTATTTTTCGAGAATTCATTTAATTGAATATCAATTTTATCTTCAATAAATGCATCATCTGAATCTAGAAAGCATATATACTCTCCAGTAGAATGCTTTATACCTAGATTTCTAGCACTAGCAGGACCTTTATTATCCTGATAATAATATTTTATAACATCTGTATACTGACTAAGGACATATTTAGTATTATCTACTGATCCATCGTCAACAATGATTATTTCTATATTTGTATATGTTTGGTTTAACACACTATCTATTGCATTGGATATAAATCTAGCATAATTATAAGTTGGTATGATCACACTTACCTTAGACATATGCGAAATCTCCTTTTAAAATTTATATTCGTATTATCATTAAATTACATACATATATATTAATATTATATAAAAAAAGGAGAAAAAGGTTATGAATAAGATGATTGTTATAAATTCACATAATCCTAGCATCTCAAATATTTATTATGAAGATAGCTCTCTATATATAAGGTCAAGAGATAGCAATAATATACTGATGGATACTGTAGAAAAATACGATATAAGCTTAGACTGTAAAAATAATATTCACATAGTTTGTTCAACGTATAATGGGGAACTATATTACTTAACATATGTAAACAATATATGGGAAAAGAATATCTTGAAAAAATTAGGAAAAGGTAGTGTGGTAAAATATCTAAAAATAATAAATTTAAAAAATATAGTGCATATATTTTACTACTTACAAAATAAGAATTATAATATCTCACAAAAGTTGATTCACGTATATGGGTATTCCAAAAACTGGAGGGTAAATCATATTAATGTAGATTCATTGATGGAAGATAACAATGTATACTTTATTGATACAAATGAAAAAGAACAAATATTTATATTATCGAAAATCATGAAAGGTGCTCAGAAAGAATTAGCACTTATTATATATTCAAATGAAATAAATAGATGGGAATTGCCATTTAGTCTGGAATTGAGAAAAGGGAATATCAGGGTGAAAAATTTCCTTATAGACTCTAAAAATAATATTCACATAGTATATATAAAGGATGAGGAAACTGATAATACGTATTATTCATACAAAAATATATACGAACCAAGCGATTGGAATACCCATTTGATTGGGAATATAAATGGCACAGCACTTAAGATATTTGAGATAAAAAACCAAGTTATAATAATATCTAAAAGTAACAACTTATACACAAAGAGGGTATGTAAATTTGATAAAAATCAACTAAACACTATTGATATTCAGTTGGACACTGCTGTAGACATTGTATGCCTAGGAAGAGAATTTAATAACAAATATATAGATACTTACGGAATAATAAAAAATGATAGTGTATATCTTCTAGGTGTTGATGATTTAAATGATAATAAAAATGGATATATTGATAATAGTTGTAACGAGGCAGGTTCATATAAGGAAAGTATATTCAGAAGAATAATGAATTTTATAAAATAAAAGAAGGCTCAAGAGTTCTAGTGTTGCATTAAAGAAATAAATGTAACTTGACAATGGAAAAAATTATGTGATGAAAAAAAGAACCTCCTTTGATTTAATGGAAGTACGCCAATACAACCAATAAAGGAGGTTCTTTCTATGTCTATATTTAATGATAAAACAATTTTCAAGAAAATAACACATGTAATTGATGGAAACTGCATTAATAACATTGTTAAAAAATATAATAGTGATTTTAGATCTCAGCACTTTAATACACGATCTCATATATACTCAATGCTTTATCTACAACTAAGTGAGACTAAAAGTTTAAGAGGATTAATAGATAAATTACAGTCTAGTCCTAAACTAAAAAATATCATTAACGTGCCAAGTGTCTCTCAACTTTCGAGAAAGAATGCATCAAGAGACTATAGAGTTTTTGAAGACTTATATTTTTATCTTATGGACATCGCTAATAGAAAAATAGGTTTTAGTTTAAAGAACAAATATTTTAATAAAATAAAAGCTTTTGATTCTACAGTTATTCAAATTGCATCTTCCCTGGCTCCTAATTTAAATTATGAAAATAATAAATCGGGTATAAAGATAAGCACGCTTTATAATGTTTCCAGGGCATTACCCGAAAGGGTTAACATAGTTCCCGCTAGAGTTAATGACAGAAAATGCATTTCGGAATTTATTAGCGATAAAGATGTTTTGTATTTGTTTGATAGAGGATATTTTGATTATTCATGGTATGACAAATTAACTGATGATGGTTTTAAGTTTATTACTAGACAAGTCTCAAATGCTACTGTAGAAGAAATTAGAAGCACTTATGTAGAAAATGATTTAGTATTTGACTCAGAGATTACTTTAGGTACTAATTATAGTAGAAATAAAACTCGTAATAGTTACAGAGAAATTCTGACTTTTAATGAAGAACAAGAAGAAATCAGATTGCTTACAAATATCTTTGATATTCCAGCGGAAGAAATAATAAAGTTATATAAGCTAAGATAAAAATAGAAGTTTTCTTTAAAAGGATAAAGCAAAATCTAAGAATAAAACAATGGTTAGGATTTAATGCAAATGCTGTTAAAATCCAGGTATATTCTGCTTTAATAGCATACTTGCTATTAGCATTACTAAAACTTGATCTAGATTTAAAAATGTCTATGCTTTCTTTTACTAGAATAATCAATGTAAATTTATTAGAGCATGTAGATATTTTGTCACTATTAAGTGGTTAAATATCCAGTAAAATGAAATATATTCGCTCCTTTCCTACGGGATAAGTCTGTCTAGTTTGCGTGGAATATTTTTACATTTAACTTATGTAATTAAAATAAGGGTGATAAAAATGAAGATATATCTTCATTTTTATCACCCTTTTAATGTCAAAATTTAATATTTACCTAGATGCAACACTAGAAGCTCAAGAGCCTTCTTTTATTTAACAGCAACCCATATTAACTTGATCAGGGAATAATTTAGGGAATTCTGCACATGCTGTTGGTTGTATTGCCCCTGAATCACAGAAGCCTGTAGATAAGACGCAAAGTTGAACAGGAACTTTAACTTTCTTTTCGCAAGTTATACATAAAGTAAGGATACCATTAAATGTTATATCTGTACGCTGTGGTTGTGGTATTTTTTGAGAATACTGTATTTGCTCTGCCTCTTGTTGTAAATTCACTTCTGAACGTGGACGGTGAGGAGCGCATTCTTGAGAGAAACCATTTATTCCACCTATTACATCGAAATCACATGATACTGCGCAGAATTCTGCTAATGAAGGTTTCATAGCTGCAGCAGTTGAAGGTATACACAAGTTAGCAGTTAGAAATTCTTTAGGAATCCTATTTGCATCTATTTCGATATGATCTGTTAGAACATCTTTGCTCCCATCTGTATATTTAACTTTTATAGAAATCCTACACTTAATTTTTCCGTGGAAATGTAATTCTTGGACTACAGTTATAGGTGTTCCTTTTCCTAGAGCATCACATGCAGATGTATCTATAAAGTCGAGTCTTAATTGATCTATTCCACCAGGTCCTGGTACAGTAGGACATCCACCAACAGCTATTGAGTTGATGTATTCAGTTATAGGTTCAACAGTAATCGGTTTAGTAGATATACAATTGATTTTCACTTCAATGAACTCTGCAATAGTTTTTCCTGCAGGAACAATATTTTCAAGTCTATAGTCTTTAGCATAAGTTTTTTCTTTGTGGAATGTTTTAGAATCGTATACTTTTTCAACAAATATACATTCAGCTTTTATTAAGTTAGGGTCATAACTTGATGGAGTAAAGCAACCTGGATTAGCATTATCACAGCAAGCTTGTGTTCCACCCTGAGTATATGTCTTTTTGCTTGCACAGTTTTTAACTTCACAAGTTTTAACTTCACATGACATATGATATACCTCCTAATATTAATATTAAGAAAATTATATTTCTGATTTAATATATGAAAAATCACTTTTTCTTGTTACAACAAGTATTATGAAATATACATAGAACATATATTAAAAGTATGAAGGGAGTGATATTTATGCCATTTATCAACCGTATTGAAACTATTATAAAAAAGTCTAATGAAGATATAATTGTATTTCATTTGAATAATCAAAATTTATGTACTAAGGAATTCAAATATTCAAATAAAGCTATAAGTGAAGAAAAAATACTAAAAAATATTGTCAACAACGACTATTGCATTAAGATAGATAGTAATGACAAAATTTATGGAATAGCTAATTGTGAAAATGGAGAAGTTGTATATCTTTACACTGATGATTATGGAAATATATTAAGTAAAAAGCTATTCGAATACGACAAGAAAAAATACATTATAAACAATCCATACATAAAAAAATATGAAGATACTATTCATATACTCTATTACATACAGAGCATAGATAACAAAGGAATATGGTCAATATTTAATCATTACTATGACGGGGAGAAATGGACTGAAAATAATATAGACAATATAACAGCTTACCCCGTACTAAATCCATTTGTTGTAAATGAGAAAGATAATAATATTAACATCTTTTATTTTAATAAAATAAACGGGTCCGAAGAAATATTTTTAAGTAAATTCAATCCTATATCAAAGCTTTGGAATGCTCCTATACAAATTACAAATACATCAAATAAGAAGATATATCTATCAGTATTAAGTGATGAAATGAATTTGTATAATATAACATGGTCAGAATTTATAAATGAAAATTTAGTTGTAAGATATATGAATGGACAGTTAAAAGAGGATGGTTTTTATAGCAACAATGTATTATCCTTATCAGAACAATCTAATTGCTCTTTTCCAACCCTTATAAAAATAGATAAAATATTATGGAATATTTGGACTCAGATGGATAGAATTTATAGTTCATATTCATTAGATTATGGAAAAACATGGAGCATACCAAATGAAGATGATAGAGGCACAGAAAATATAATTAGGTACAAATTTATTTCAAATAGTGAGAATGATGTTAGGGAATATAAATTAGATACAGCATTTGGAACGTATTATCCAAGTATATCTTTCGTGGGTTTTCAAAGTGTAGTGAAGGATTCATGCTGATGAATTTAATATAAATAAATGCAAAGTTTATCTCATATAAGTTAGATTGATATAATTATTGAAAGGGGGGAGGAAAATGTATGATTATGTTAGTGTTATAATACCATCTTTTAATGCATGTGAAAGACTATATTTAGCTTTAGAAGGATATAAAAACCAATCATTTGATCATAACAAATTCGAAGTAATAATAGTAGATGATGGCTCAAGTGATAATACATTGCGTATGATAGAGGAAATTTCGTGCAACTTTAAGTTAAAAGTAATAGACTGCAGAATAAACGTTGGGAGATCTTATGCAAGGAATGAAGGAATAATTGCATCCTCTGGAGACATACTCATATTTAGTGATGCAGATATGATTCCCATAAGGGATTTTATAAAAAATCATGTTGAAAGTCATAATGCGAAGGATATGGTAGTGGTAGGACCTATAACGTATAGGATATTCTCATATTATTATACGAGATTTGATATCGAGCATAAGAGAACTTATAACTCTATGAAATATAAGTATAAAAATTATAGTCAAATATCGAAATATAATGATCTTGCAAAACAACTAATTTTTGAAGATGAGATATATAACAATAGATTTCTAGAGTACATTTACCCTATGCGTTATTTAAGTAAATGGTATGAAGAAATTCTGGACATATATGGTAAGGATTTCAGAAATTTCTATTTTCCATGGATTTTTTTATGTTCTGGAAATTTTTCGGTTTCTAAAAAAAATATTATTGATATAGGAATGTTTGATGAAAGCTTCAGAGGGTGGGGGGCGGAAGATTGGGAGCTTGGATATAGGTTATATAAAAAAGGTTTAAAATATATATATAATCCTGATGCTTTAAGTATACACCAAGAACACCCTCACGATTCACAAATAAATGCAATATCAGCTAGAAAAAATTCCGTATATATGACTCAAAAACATAGTGATTTTAATGTTATTTTATTTTATTTTGCATCACATTTAGGATATAATTTTATAAATCAGGCTGTAAAAGAATATGACATATTAAGCGAAAAACAGGAATATAAAGATTTAATATCGATGATTGATAGGTTTGTGAAAAACTATTTCTATGAAATGGCTAAATTACACAATGTAGATGAGTCATGGGGAAGAAGAGATAAAGCAATATTAAATCAAAATATATACATTTTACAAGAAATATATGGAAGGGATTCTTGTTTATTACAATTAATTTTAGATTTACAAAATTAAAGATGGGGGTTAGTACCTCCATCTTCTTTTTGTATTGTATAAAGTTATAAGGTGAAGTATGAATGTTATGAAATTGCATAATATAAATCCGTATATAAACCCGTATATATTTATATTTTTCATAGGAACCAATGTATATATAAACAAAAGTTCTATAAAAAGCCCCGCTAAGTTGTTAGCAGTTGCTCTATACTCTTTACCTATACCATGAAGAATTCCAGATAGTGTGTGATTTAAGACCATAAAGAATCCACCTAGTGACAAAATTTGAAGGTATTTTCCTGAAAGTTCATTGTTATAAACGAAACTACATAATTCATCTCCAAATAATAGAAATAAAATTGTAGATGATATTGCTATAGCAAATGATAGTAGCAAAGAAAATTTTATTTTTTTGTTTATAAAGCTGTAATTTTTCTTAGCTAGCTCTTGAGATAAACTAGGAATTAAATTTATAACTAGCGCAGATATTATAACAAATGGCAAAAATAAAAAAGGAAACGTCATACCCATAATAGTTCCATAAACACTTAAAGCTTCTTTATGGGACATACCACTTAAAATTAGCTTACTCGGAATTAATATAGAATTTGCAAACTTAATAATCTCCATAAATATTCTGTTGAATGTTATGGGAAGTGCTATTTTCCAAATGCTTTTTATACCATATATAAATTCTTTGACACTTATAAAGTAATTATTTTTTAGTGTAGGTTCTTTTATCAAATTTATAGTTATAAAAAGTATATTAACTAATTCACCTAAAGAAATAGCCACAATTGGGATCAAAAGATTCATACTAGGATTTTTTATATATGAAAGCATAAAATACACAAACAGTATTCTAGATATTTGCTCTAGTATTTGACCTATTGCTGTTACTGATACTTTTTTTATTCCATAAAAGTATCCTCTCAATACATTTGATATAGTTATCAAAGATATTGCAGGTGTAATCGTTATTATAATTAATTGATATTTATCCGTATTTAATATTTTGCTACTTAAGAATTGGCTATTTAAAATAATGATAGTAGATATAACTATTGAGATAAAAAATGATAAATACAATGTTGATATAAATAAAATATTCATATTATGTTTATTATTCAAAGTTTTTTCCTTAGATATCAAGCTACTCAAAGCAACAGGAATTCCTGTTGTGGTAATTGCTATACACATCATGAGAAAGTGAAGAGCTAGATGAAATAAACCTAAAGTATGGGTCCCTATTGTTCTTGATAGAAATATTCTATATAAAAAACCTAAAGCTCTAACTATTACATTAGATATTGCAAGTATAGCTGTTGAATACAAAAGATTTGGAACTTTCAATATACCACCTCCACTTTTAAATTTATTCTCACTCAATTAAAAATATTACCTGTTGAAAAAAAGTGGATTTTGTTTTAAAATAGTTCAAATTTAAGAGATGAGAAGGAGTTGTTTTTATGAAGATTTTGATAAGAAACGTTGATATAATTCAGTACGATGAAGAAGTTAAGATTCAAAAGTCTGTTTTTGTCGGTATAGAAAATGACCAAATAAAATTTATTTCAAAAAATATTTTAGAAAATTTTGCAGCGGATTATGAAATAGATGGAAAAGATAAATTGATGATGCCGGGTTTTGTAAATTCACATACTCACTTGCCTATGAGTTTGCTTAGAAATGTAGGATCAGATACATCTCTTATGGATTGGCTTTATAATCATATATTCCCAAGAGAAAAAAATATGTCTAACCAACATATATACTATGGATCTTTGCTTACACTTGCGGAAATGATAAAGTGTGGAACTACAGGAATAAATGATATGTACTTTTTAGCTGAAGATGTATGCAAGGCAGCTTATGATTCTGGAATAAGAGGAAGTCTTGGAGTGAGTATAAATGGAGATGTACTTAAAGATGATATGAAAAGAGAAATAAGGGATATACATCAAAAATATAATGGAATAGATGGGGGAAGAATTCAAGTTGCAATAGCACCTCATGCTATGTATACGTGTTCAAGAGAATTTTTAATTGATTCTTTACATCTTGCAAAAGAATTAAATGCAAATATTCATACTCATATAGCTGAAACTAAAACTGAATATGATTATAGTATAGAAAAATACGGAGTAAGTCCTGTTAAATACTTTGATGAACTTGGTTACTTTGATCTTAAAGTTATGGCAGCGCACTGCGTTCACTTAAATGATGAAGATATAAAGATACTTTCAGACAAAAAGGTTATATGTCTTCATAATCCAACATCAAACTTAAAATTAGCTAGTGGATTTTCTCCTATTCAAAAGATACACGCAAGTGGTGGTATAGTTACTATAGGTACTGATGGATGTGCGAGCAATAACAATGTAAATATGTTTGAAGAAATGCATATAACTTCTTTAATTCATAAGGGATATAACATGGATCCGACCTTAATAAAAGCTCATGATGTTCTAAAAATGGCAACTCAAAATGGAAAACACATATTTGGAATAGATAATATGGGAGATATAAAGGAAGGGTATAAAGCAGATTTAATACTTATAGATATGAAAAAACCTCATCTGTACCCAAATTTTGATACTGTATCGAATTTAGTTTACTCTGCACAAGGGTCTGATGTAGATACTGTAATAGTTAATGGTAAAATTCTTATGGAAAAAGGAGAATTAAAAACTATAGATCTAGAAAAACTTTATTTTGAGATAGATAAAATAATAAGCTAGGGAAATTTCCTAGCTTATTTTTATAAATTTCGGATTCATTTTATCAAATGTAGTTATATAATTGAAACCTACGCTTTTTAATAATTCATAAATATAATCAAATTTGTAACATAAATTATCAGGGGTATGAGAATCAGATCCAGTAGTTATTATTTCTCCTCCTAAATTTTTATAAAGCTTTAAAACTTCTACTGTAGGAGATGCACTGTTAAGTCCATATCTAAATCCAGACGTGTTAACCTCTATTCCTTTTCCTCTAGAAATTATATTTTTAAGTATTTCCTCTATTAAGTCTGTAAAATTAGAATCGTCTAAGAAACTTTCAAAATTCCCATATCTTTTTATAATATCTAAATGCCCTAAAACAGAGTAGTTATCAAAATTTTTTACTATATTAAGCACATCTAAATAATATTTTTCATAGCCTTCTTTCTGAGAAATTCCCTTAAATATATCACCATTATAAAGGTCTTTTTTTTCTGCAGAATGGATAGAACAAATAACAAAGTCAAAAGGATAACTAGAAATGCTTTCATTACATTTTTGTATTATATGAGGTTGAAGTCCCATTTCTATACCTTTTTTTATGCTTATTTTATCCTGATATTTTAATGCTAGATTATCTAACTTTTCAAAATACTTATCAAGATCTATATCAAAATCTATACTTAAGTCAGGATAATCGTAATCTACATGATCTGTAAAACAAATTTCGTATATACCAAGTTCAATTGCTCGCTTTATCGTATCATTCATATCGGTTTTACAATCTGAAGAAAAGTTAGAATGTATATGGTAGTCGAAAAACACTATTTTGCCCCCTTTTATATTTACTATCAACAGGAAAAGTATATCAGTTATAGTAATTGTTTTCAACTTTTGATAAAGGCTAGTCCGAAACTTGCAAAATACATATATTATTGTGAAATAAATGGCGAAAAATGAATAAATAAAATTATAATTATTCAATTGACAAACAAATGAATAAATCATATAATAATATTGTAAAAGAAAGCATATAATATAAATATAAGATATAGATAATAAAATATAAGGAGGGGTCTTAATGTTAGAATTAATGAGAGAAAAAATGGATTTGAATAATGTTACTGATATAGAAAAGATATCTTTACAAGGAAGAAAATGTGGAGTAGTATCCTGTATACACTGCATAGGTGGGATATGCTTCAAAGAAAAATGCGAAATGTATGAAAAAACATTAATTCAAGAAGGATAAAAATCAAAAAACCTTATCTTAATAAATTTATTAAGATAAGGTTTTTTGGTATAATGGTATAGGTGATTAAAGTGGAAAAATTAAAACTTAGTATAAATGAAAATGGTACTCCAAAATATATACAGATATATGGACATATAAAGAATTTAATAGAAACTAGGGAATTAGAGAAAAATCAGAAACTTCCACCTATACGTAAGTTATCTCAGAGCTTGAATGTAAATAGTAGCACCGTAATAAAAGCATATGATTTATTAGAAAATGAAGGATATGTATACAAAATATTAGGAAGTGGATGTTACGTTAAAGGCATAAAAAAATATGAGCAAGAACTAAATCCATCTTTAAAAAAGGAAAGCATAACATTTGATAGTGGAACTCCTTCTCTTGATATATTTCCTATTGATAATTTCAAAAAGGCTATAAATATGTCATTAGAAAATGAAGGATCTAAACTTTTTGAATATGTAGATGGCTTAGGATATCTAAAACTTAGAAAGTGTATATGCGATTATCTAAAATCTTTAGATATAAATTCAAATGAAGAAAGAATACAAATAATATCAGGTGCACAGCAAGGTATAGACATAATATGCAAATCTCTTATCGGTTATGGTGATGTAATATTTACTGAACAGCCAACTTACAATGGAGCTCTTGATATATTTAAAAGTAAGGGAGCCAAAATTGTACAAATACCACTACTAGAAGACGGGATAGATATAGGAATACTAAAACAAAAATTAGAAAAGTTAAAACCGAAATTTATATACTTAATGCCTAATTATCAAAACCCAACGGGTATATCGTATAGCAAATATAAGAAAGAAAAAATAATAAAACTTGCAAAAGAGTATAACTTTTATATAATAGAAGATGACTTTTTGAGTGACTTTAAATTTTATTCAAATGATAACAAAACACTGAAATATTACGATAAATATGATAAAATTATATATATAAAGAGTTTTTCAAAGATCTTAATGCCGGGGCTTAGAATAGGATTTATGGATATACCTACAGATCTTATAGCTAAGGTATCTTGGGCTAAACATTCAAGTGATATATCTACATCGAGTTTGGTGCAGGGAGCACTTTATTATTATATGAAGTATTTTGACTGGAATGTTCACTTGAGTAATCTAGAAAAAATATACAAAATAAGATTTGACAAAGCTAAATATTTAATAGAAAATAGTTTTAAAGGTAAGTTAGAATATATAAATACTCAAGGAGGAATAAACTTTTTTTTAGGACTTCCTAAGGGGTATTCATCTGTAGATTTCAGAAATTATCTATCAAGTTATGGTGTATTTATACTTCCAGGAAGGCACTTTTTTGATAATCAAATTGAAGATAGATTTTTCAGGATAAATATAGCATCAACTGATGAAAGAGAAATAGAAAAAGGATTTGAAATAATAAATTCAAATTTAACATATTTCCTAGATAAATACAGAAATAGTTTGGATTTTAAAATCAAGGATATTTATTTTTAAAAGAGGTGAAAAGAATGTTATCTAAAGAAAAAATAGATAGAATAAATGTTTTAGCTAGAAAAGCAAAGACAGAGGGGTTAAGTGAAATTGAAAAGAAAGAGCAGCAAAAACTAAGAAAAGAGTATTTACAAGCTTTTAGAGAGGATTTTAGAAAGAAACTCGAGAATATAGAAATAGTTTAAGGGGGATACTTATGGCTGAAAAGAAATATGTAATCTTTAAATTGAATAAAGAAGAATATGGTGTTGATATTATGACAGTTAAAGAAGTAAGTGAATTTAAAGAAGCTGTTAAAGTACCTAACACTCCAAATTTTGTTGAAGGTATAATAAATATAAGAGGGGATATTACTCCTATTATAAACTTAAAAAAGAGATTCGATATAGAAGACAATAAAAGTGAGATGTCTAGAATTATAGTTGTAAGCATAAAAGATAAGTTAATTGGATTTTTAGTTGATGATGCATCTCAAGTTGTATCTATAGATGAAAATTCCATCGATCCTCCACCGGAGATAATATCTGGAATAGATAAAAAATATATAGAGGGAATAGGAAAGCTTCAAGATAAGATGGTTATAATATTAAATCTTGAAAAAGTATTAACTGAAGATGAAAAAGAAATAATAGGAAATATGAACTAGAAGAATGCAAGAGCATTCTTCTCAGACTGTTGACAAATTATATTGTAGAAAGCCTTTTTGTAATTCAAAAAGAGCTTTCTTTCTTTTTGTGGTAAAATATAAATATAAATTAAAGATATAATATGCGTCCTCTAATGGAATGAGCGGCCTTTAAATTTCACCTTGAGATTTCTAAAATCTCCATACATCCTAAATTCTAGAAACTTTGAAACTCGCAAGCTCAAACATTTTTCTAAAAATACATATTTATATTGGAGTGATTTTTATGTTGCGAAAGCAAGATATGATAAATAGAGACCAACTTGTTTTATTTACACTTGATGAACTTGTGCCTAGTGATCATTTACTGAGAA